>CAJJAG010000001.1 GCA_905182135.1 uncultured Acidimicrobiaceae bacterium
GGGGACCTCAACTCCGGTACATTGCAGATCTCAACTGCCCACGTAGCTCAGTCGGATAGAGCGGGGACCTCCTAAGTCCTAGGCCGTCGGTTCGATTCCGGCCGTGGGCGCCAGTAAACACAACGAAGCTGGTACCGCTCGGCCATCACAAAGGGCACACCTGCTACGTAGCGGCTTCAAGGTGCACCCCTCACGAGAGCGCTCATTCGCAGGTTCGTTGTAAGCGATCAGAAACTAGTCGCTGCAGCATTCTTCTTGACGACAGAAACATGATGAGTTCACAGCCACGTCGGCAACTTCTAGTGCCGCGGCGAGTTCGACGGCGACCTCAGCGGCTTCTTCGTCGCGCCCAAGCAGCTCAAGACACTCGTGATAGCCATGCAACGCCCACACATTACCCGGGTGCTGCGACGGTCGAACGAGCGTGTCATCGAGGCCCAAATCAGCTCGATAGACAGCTGCGGCTTCTGCCACATGGCCCTGCTCGACCAGCAACGCACCTAGTGCATGGCGAGGCGGCTGCATCCACACCCATGGTTCGCTGTAGTTCAGCTGGTCATAGAGGCCGACGCACCGGCGTAGATGGGCGAATGCTGCATCGAAGCTGCCCCTGCGGTACGCAAGTTCGCCAGCCAACATGGCCTCGCCGACCTTGAGCATCTCGCGGCTCTCATTGTTGAAGACCTTGCGGTCTTGGGGCACCCGGTCGAACGCTGCGGCAAATAGCTTCTGCTGCTTGGCGGCATTCTCGATTTCACCAGAGGCGGCGTAGGCCACACCCTTGGCGTAATGCCAGAGCGCGGTGGTTACGCAGAACAGGTCAGGCTCCGACGGCATTGGTTCGTCAATGATCTCTTGCCATTTGCCGAAGCGGATGTAGACGTGCACCTTCATGCCATAGAACGCTTCGAGGTAGTTCACTAGGAACTCGTTCTCATGGCGCAAGACGTCGGGGGTGACGGTTTCCCAGATCTGATTCCCCGCACGTAACGCAGGCTCGTATTGGCCTAAAAACATCGCTGAGTACATCTGGAAGTGGAGGTTGTGCAACATGTAGATCGAGTAGATGCCGACTTCGGGATTGGCAGCCATGTACTTCTCGTCCGCAACGACGGCTTCGACGTTTGCATCCAACGAGTCCTGGAACTGCCCACAGAGGACATACAGATGTGACGGCATGTGGATCAGGTGTGCTGCGTCGGGAATCAGTGACCGCAACACATCAGCCTCGGCAAGGCCCGACTCGGGTGTGGGCGACATTTCGACAATATGTATCTTGAAGTGCAGAAGGCCCGGGTGCGGCGGCCGCCCTTCGTCGACAGCTCGCGCAAGAGCCACATCGAGAAGCTCAAGCGCCTGCAATGTCGAGGCTCCCTCGGCCGGCATACGGTTCTCAAGATCCCAGAGCTGCCATGGTGTTCGGCACATGAGCGCATCGATGGCTAGAGCGACGACGTCATCGTCTTCGCCGAATTCATTTGCGACTACGACCATTGCATCGGCGTATGCGTCGTCCCACTGGGCATAGACCTCGAGGCTCTCGTTCGCCGGTTCGGGGCATCGAACTGCGCAAGCCTTAATAAGCGCCTGCTCGGCCGGTGATGCTCCAGCGGCATGTTCTTGTGCCTTGACGATGAAGCCATATACCTGTTCGTTCACAACCTTGCGCTGCAGCGGTGGCATACGTTCCCACGGGCCGTTGTAATAGGGCCCGAGTGAATAGGCCATGGCCCAATAGCCAATCGCACAGGTCGGATCGAGTACAACAACCCTCTCGAAACAGCGGTGTGCTTCCTCGCGCGAGAATGCATAGGACCAGTTCAGTCCCCGGTCGAACCAGATCTGGGCCTCGGCCGAAGTCGTGGTGATGGTCCTGGTATGTGACCCAAGATCGAATGCATAGTCAACGCTCACATGTCCAACCTAGTGCCAAGCTTTGAGGTCGACTGCGCTCGCGGCCGCTCCAAAAGGCGTGGCGATTCGCTGCCTTCCTGGACCCCAACGGACCGACGACTTCGCTGCCGTCGGCCTGAAATCGGACAAGCACCGCGCCGCATCAGCCGAATCCAAACATTGGTCCATAATATTTTCCATTCTTGTTCAAAGACGGTCTGGGTAGTGCAACTATTTCCTGTACCGACAGCCAGCCTCCATTGCGGTACTGCCGTCACCTATTCCTCATGATTGCACCCATGTTCCTCATGATGACACCCGTGCTCGCCCAGCAGTAGCTGCGGTCTCAGACGAGACCGCAGCTCTACTGTGCAAATAGCCACAGAAAATTGCCACGCCTGTGTTGTTCGCGACCTCTAACCTCTCTGCCCATGCAGTACTTCGACACCCTTAGCAATGAAATGGTCGACTTCGTTCCGCGCGAACCAGGCAAGGTGTCGATCTACGCCTGCGGGCCCACCGTCTACGACGTTCCGCACTTGGGTCACGCTCGCACCGCCCTCACCTACGACGTCATTGCCCGCTTCCTGCGGTGGCGCGGCTTCGAAGTAACCATGGTGGCCAACATCACCGACATCGATGACAAGATCATCCAGCGTGCGGCCGAAGAAGGCACCACCGAGACTGCCATCGTCGAGACCTATACCAAGGCTTACATCGATCAGATGGATCGGTTGAATATTCAGCATCCTGAGCACCGCCCTCGTGCCACTGAATACGTCGACGAGATGCAGGACGTCATCCAGCAACTGATCGATCGCGATCATGCCTACGTCATCGACGGCCAAGGCGTCTACTTCGACGTAGCTAGCTTCGAAGACGGCTACGGCAAACTCGTGCATCGCACCGCCGAGGATCTACGCGAAGGAGCCGGAGCCCGAGTCGAGGTCGACGAGCGCAAAAAGGATCCACTGGACTTTGCGCTATGGAAGGCCGCTAAGCCTGGTGAACCGACCTGGGCGTCGCCATGGGGCGAAGGTCGTCCTGGCTGGCACATCGAATGTGTCGCTATGGCCCTCGACATTTTGGGCGACGGGTTCGACTTGCACGGCGGTGGGACCGACTTGGCTTTCCCTCATCACGAAAACGAACGTTCCGAGTCCGAAGCGGCCGGCCACCGGTTTGCTCGTGGCTGGATCCACTCGGCCATGCTGAATATCGGCGGCGAGAAGATGTCTAAGTCGCTGAATAACTTCAAGACGCTCGGCGACGTTCTGGACATGTGGGACCCTCGGGCCCTGCGTCTGGCCATGTTGCAGACTCACTATCGCAAGGTTATGGAGCTCGGCGACGAAGCCATGCACGGCGCCACCGCGGCACTCGACCGTCTCGACGCATTCAAGCGTCGCACAAGCGTGCTGGACCTCGACGCTGCTGCGCCTCTACGAGCCGGCGAAGTCACCGCGTTCACCGAAGCTATGGAGCACGACTTCGGCGCACCAGCCGCAGTCGCCACCATCTTCGAACTGGTACGTGCCGGCCACATCGCGGTCGACAACGATGACCTCGCAGCCGCATCGAGCATCGCTGCAACAATCGACGAGCTAACCAACGCGCTTGGCCTGATCGCAGGGGCCGCTGGCAGCGATGACCCCAAGAGCGAAATTGATGATCTGGTCGCTCAACGACAAATAGCCCGAGAATCCAAAGACTTCGTCGAGTCCGACCGCCTCCGCGACGAACTCAGCGCACGCGGCATCGAGGTCGAAGACACAGCGGCTGGCCCCATCTGGCGCCGTGTCTAATTAGAAATACCCTATTTGGGTAGGTCTTTTAATAAGAGCGCTTGCTAATTGATGGTTAAAGTGCTGTTCAAGCCGACCTGGTTCAACTATGTCCGCCTAGGGGCATCACATCAATGATTAGCGTTAAAAAGATGGTAAGCGCACTGGGCAATTTGCGGCTTACACGGCGGCACGTTTTCTAATAGTTGCCGCACTCTGTCTCGTTGTGTTGCCACTAACTGAACTCCGAGAAGTCAAATCGGCCAACGAAGCGAACTCAGACATTCGTATCGACCGAGCAGGGCGCACAGCATCCGCTCTATTCCAAGAGCGAGTCGAAGGCGCAACCGTCGCGCTCAGCCCCGATGGATCCGCAAAAACACTCACTCTCGACGCAACCGAGAAACTAACCCCCGGCGATTCTTGGGATGAACTCCTCGATGCAATCGGCGATATCAACCAAGGCGCTGCCAACCTCTTCCGCTTCGACTCCCAGTCTCAGTCGTTTGCTCGACTCTCGACCACGTTTCGCACCCCTGATGGCGCCCGTGTCGGCGGGTCCCAAGTTGAACCAGGGATAATCTCGGCTGGACACCCATCATTCGCGTCGCTCATGGCGAGAACACCATTTGTCGGAAGCGTGCCCGTCGCCGGACGCCTGCGCCTAGCTTATCTCACACCTATTATCGACTCTGACGGAAGCCTGACTGGCATCTTGGCGGTCGACGTCGGCTGGGTTGATGATCTCAATCGCGTCAATGGCGAGGCCCGCCAACGAGTGCTAATCACGGGGCTGAGCCTCCTCGCGGTGCTCGCTATTGTCTGCATGATCGTCATGATCATCTCGTTCAGGCCATTGCGCCGCCTTACTGAAGTGGCCCACACTCTCGGCTCGGAGGAACAACTCGATTCGGTCGTCTCACAGGGTGAAGCCGAGTTGCTATCGCTCGCAAGCCGCGCTGACGAAGTCGGTTACCTCGCAAAAGGTTTGATGAAGGTGTCCGAACTTCAGACTTCATTGAAGTTTCGCGCCTACCACGATGATCTCACTCAGTTGCCTAATCGCCTTGCACTCATCCAGGAACTTGAGCAGCGCTTTGCCGGCTACTCCGAACGCGAACTGGCCTCGAGGAACTTTTCCCTGCTCATTGTCGACGTCGACGGCTTCAAAGAAGCCAACGACGGGCTCGGTCACGCGGCCGGCGATGAGCTTCTCATTGCTCTAGCCGAATCCTTGGCCGGCACCGTGCGCCCTGGTGAGTTTCTTGCTCGCATCGGTGGCGACGTGTTTGCGTTCCTCTCCGCGGTCGACTCGACACATCAGGGCAAGGTCGACGAGGTAACTCGCCGACTATCGGTAGCGGCTTCTGGTGCTTTCGGAACAAGCGCAGGCGACGCTCATGTCAGGTCCAGCATCGGCATCGCTCTATCCCCACAACATGGCACCACGCCTGAACGAGTGATGAGCCACGCCGATTTAGCCCTTTACGACGCCAAACGGGCAGGCGGCAGCAGGTCGTTGGTCTATGAACCAGCCCTTAACCACTCCTTCAAACGTCGCGTGTACATTGCCGGAGAGCTACGTAAGGCGCTCAACGACTGGGGCCTCCACCTGGAGTATCAGCCGATCTATGACAAGAGTGGTCGCTTGTCTGGTACCGAGGCGCTCGCTAGATGGCAGCATGAAACCGAAGGTGCCATTTCTCCTGTCGAGTTCATTCCGATCGCCGAAAACGCCGGACTGATAGGCCAGCTGGGTTCCTGGGCGCTAATGGAAGCCTGCCGCCAAGTTAGCGACTGGTCGGAGCTTTATGTCGACGTGCCAAGGGTTTCGGTGAATATCTCAACGCTGCAACTGGACGAACCCCTCTTCCTCACAGGGCTTCGGGAAGTCCTTAACAGTTACCCCGCTGCCAGCGGGCGGCTCTGTCTTGAGCTGACCGAAAGTGTTCTTTTGCACAGCGGCGATGACGAGCGCCATCGATTGCTAGCTGCAGTGTCGGAAATGGGTGTGAAACTTTCGATCGATGACTTCGGCACAGGATATTCGTCACTCAACTACCTGCAGGAACTTGTCGTCGACCAGGTAAAGGTCGATCGAAGTTTTGTTCGTTCGATCGACGCCTCTTCCTCCGAGATCGAGTTCCTGAGCAATATGATTGGGCTCGGCAAGGGTGTTGGACTATCCGTTGTGCTCGAAGGAATCGAAACCGACGGGGAGCTAGCACTCGCCAAAACACTGGATTGTGATTTACTGCAGGGTTTCCTGCTCGGTCGGCCAATGTCAGCCGATGCGCTCGCTGACCAGTTTGGCATTATTCACCCCAAACTCAGAGGGTAAGCTGGCCAACTTCGCACGACGTGGGAGGTTCGAAATAGTGACCGACTGCTGTAGCGACTCCAATCGAAGTCGAAGAGATTCACCAAGTTCGACAAAGGTTGCCTAGCCTTCAGCTCGACCAAACAGCGGAGTAAGGTCGGCGGGATATGAGCTACCCACGCCGTAATGCCGTTACGCAACGATTCACGCTGGGCGCACCCCGCACATTTAGTGTGAGCCGAGACGGCCAACAAATCCTCTTCTGTCGCTCGACGGCGGGCGACGACCCGGTGAACCAGTTGTGGGTGATCGATCTTCCCGAGAGCCAGCCGCGCCTGCTCGTGGACCCGGTTGCGTTGCTGGGTTCCGTCGACATCGAACTTACCGAAGCCGAGAAGGCCCGGCGTGAACGAGCCCGCGAGGCCGGTGGCGGCATCGTGACCTACACCACTCACTCAGACCATGGGATCGTTGTGTTTGCGCTAAATGGCGCTCTTTACAAGACCTCGGTTGACACTGCAGACACCGTCGAACTCGACACGGTTGACGGCGCGTTTGATCCGCACATTTCTCCCGATGGGAAACTTGTCGCCTATCACGCTGCCGGCCAACTCCGTGTTACCGGCGTTACCGGCGACCGGCTTGTAGCCGCAGAAGCCGAACCAGATTCAGCAATCACCTGGGGCGCTGCCGAATTCGTGGCCGCCGAAGAGATGGGTCGTAGCCGGGGCTTCTGGTGGAGTCCCACCAGCAACGAGTTGCTTGTTACACGAGTCGACAACAGCCAGGTCGATCAGTGGTACATCTCAGAACCGGTCGACGCGTCAATCCCTCCTCGCTCGCTGCGGTATCCAGCAGCCGGCACAACTAATGCCACCGTCGACCTGTTCATCGTCGGGTTTGACGGTGCCATGACGCCAGTCGATTGGAGAGGCGATGAATTCGAGTACCTGGCACGTGCGGAGTGGACAAGCCGTAACGGCATCTCGCTCACGGTGCAACCGCGGCACCAGAAGACCACAGTCATTGTGACGGTCAACGATGCTGACGGGTCCGTAAGCGAGCTACATCGCCAGGTCGACCCAGGCTGGTCAGAGCTCGTGACCGGCGCACCTCGCCGTTTTGGCGACAACTTAATCACCGTGGCTGACGACCACGACACCGACACGCGCCGGCTCTACTTGAACGGCAGTGCGGTGTCTCCAGCCCAGTTGCAGATCCGTTCGATCGTGTCGGTGTCTGCAACCCATGTAATCGTCAGCGCCACCAACGACGCAACCGAACTGCACATCTTCGAGATCCCTCTCGACGGCGGTGATGCGACGGCGCTCACGACAAGTGCAGGCATCCATCAATGCGTTGCAGGTGGCGGCACCCTTGTAATCACCTCGTCGACGATGCTCGACACGCGCGGCACAACCATGGTGCACAGTGGTGAGACAGCATTCGAGATCGGCTCATTAGCCGAACGACCCGAACTCGACTTCGCCGTGAACTTCCATGTAAGCACCGACCGAGCGTTGAACTCAGCTGTCATCACACCCTCCAACCACGACGGCGGGCTGCTACCCGTCTTGCTCGACCCTTATGGCGGGCCTCATGCGCTGCGCGTACAAAAGGCCCAGTCGGCGTTTTCAGCGAGCCAATGGTTTGCCAATCAGGGTTTCGTGGTCATCGTGACCGACGGCGCAGGAACACCTGCCCGTGGCCCGAAATTTGAGCAAGAGGTCCTCGGCGACATGGCCGGCCCAGCGCTAGACGATCAAATCGCTGCCCTTCATGCGCTAGCAAAGCAACACGACGGCTTGATGGATCTGACGCGTGTAGGGATCCGCGGATGGTCCTATGGCGGCTATCTAGCTGCGTTAGCAGTGATGAAGCGGCCTGATGTCTTCCACACCGGAATCGCCGGTGCGCCGGTGACCGATTGGCGGTTGTACGACACCCACTACACCGAGCGTTACCTAGGCCATCCGGCTACCGACGCTGGCGCCTATGAATGCACGGACCTCATCCCGCTCGCTCCTCAACTCGAGCGACCTCTGCTGCTCATCCATGGCTTGGCCGACGACAATGTCGTTTCCGCGCATACCTTCAAGCTCTCACGAGCGCTGCTCGAAGCTGGGCGTCCGCACCAGGTACTGCCGCTGTCTGGAGTCAGTCACATGACGCCACAGGAATCGGTCGCTGAAAACCTGCTCAAACTCCAGGTCGCGTTCCTGCGCGAGTCCCTGAACTGCTGAGGCCCAATAGCAATGAGGATCAGTCGACGTCGAGTGGTGCTCGACGCCGAGCACCGTCAAACCAGCGAGTGCGCTGGTTGTAGCGCGTACCCCGCCACAAGGTGGTGCCGTCGACCCGTGCGCCTTCGAGATTGGCGCCGGCCAGACTGGTAAACGACAGGTTGGCGCCACGCAGGTCAGCCTCTTCTAGTCGGCCCCGGCTCAAGTCGGCAAAGCGGAGTTCTGCTCCGCGCAGGTCAGCAGCTTGGAACGATGCTCCGACCAGAGCCGCACGACTCAGGTTGGCCTTGAGCAAGCTTGCGTTGTCGAACTGTGCATAGGCGAAGCGGGCCCGAGACAAATCCGCCCCATCCAGGATCGCTCGCGAGAACTGCGCATAGTTACCAGTCACCTCAACATCTGGATAATGACGATCAAACCCGACGTTGTTCGGGTTTCCAGTTATCCAGCTTCACGCACCGGGCTGGTCGACAAACAAAACGGGCCGGAGTTCGGGTCCTTACCGGCTCCACAACATGAGCAGGTCACCGCCGCAGTCCTTCGCCAGTTCGATGGCCTTAGTCGTGGGACCTGCGAGCTAGGTCCAAGTCGTCACCGGACGCGACCGAAATCTCGCTGCCTCGGCCTCCAAGCCGATTACATGTTCTTGGAAGGTCAACATGTCACAAGACCTCGCTCAGGATCAGCGCCGTCGCCGAAACACCCGACATGATCAACACAACTGGACCGAGAAGGCCGCGGTCCACAACTGGCGTAACCCAGCGGGCCAGAAGCCAGCCGAGCATCAGTGGCGGAAGCAGGGCGAAGCCCAACGCCCAAGCACGACCATCCATCTGACCAGCGACGGTCAACATCAAAACGCTGGCGACACCACCAATCATCTGAAAGACGCCCATCGGGCCGCGGAAATCGCGGGCACGAGCGTGTTGCTCATACAACAAACCCATCGGCGCCCCACCTAAGGCAGCGATAGTTCCACTGATGCCAGAGACGAATCCTGTTCCCGCCAGTGTCGCTGGCTTGCGAGGGATCTTCAGCCCTGTGAGCCTCGCAGCCACGAGTGCCAGCACGATGACACCAATCATGATCGTCAGGCCACGGTCAGATAACAAAGCAAGTAGCCCAATCGCAACACCAGCGCCAACGAACCGGCCAAGGAGTGCGGGTGCCACTTCGCGTGCATCAGCACGTTTGCTATTGCGCATCGCCAAGACAGCGCCGGTCAAGAACCCCGCCAACACGATTGGACCTGGCAATAGATCTGGCTCAAGCAGGCGAAGCAACGGCGCTGCCAGTAGGCCCTGGCCCATGCCCACAGATGACTGCAAGGTGCTGCCGGCAACCATCACGATAAAGACCGCGAGATACACACCTGGAGCCACCGCTAAACACTACAGCCGACCCCGGAACCGGCCCGAAATATTCCCATGAAGCATCGTGACACAGGGCACCGTCGCCCGTGTCACATTCGGCGAGAACTGCAGCCGTGCGGTCGTAGTTTTGTAGGTACCCGCTACTAAAGGATTCAACATGTTCAGGACAAAAGACACCCCCCAAAATCTCATGCCAAAACGAGTGACCGACGCTCTCAAGGCCAACTTCAGCGATCAAGAGCTAGTGCAGCTAGGGCGCTTCGCTACACCGGTGGAGGTCGCAGCTGGCACCAACCTTACGCTCGAAGGAACCCTCGGTCAGCAGGCACTTGTCATGGTCGAAGGTTCTGCCTCGGTCATTCGTAACGGCGAGAGGATCGGCACCATCAACGCCGGCGAGATCATTGGCGAGATCGCTCTGCTCACCGGCGAGCTTCGTATGGCTACCGTCGTGACTGATGTGGATTCCACGGTCTACGCAATGTCACCTCGTGACTTCGCTTCGCTGCTGGCTCTTTGTCCTCGGCTCGAGAAGCGCGTTTCCACCACCGCAGTCCGCCGTATGGCCAAGGCCTAAAGGTCCAACTGCCACGACAAAGACGCATCTGCCCTCTTCCCCCTGACCGACGCCAAGTTGCCCAGTGCCCAACCGCTGACCTCCCCCGGTTTATCGGTTGGGCATTTGCGCGATTAGATACCCGGACACCGTTCCTAAGTACTTCACCGCAAGGCACCACAAACTTTCCACAGCGCTGTGCTGTCCCTAGTTGGCTCCAAGAGGCCCGCAGCCTTAGGCCCACAGGTGAGTCGAGGCCTGACTTCGCCCACGCGCCTGCACCGGGGCAAGTGCCTGTATAGGACTATCTGCGTCCGCCAGCAGTGATCGCCAATGGCCGCAAGGTCGAGGTGCGAGGCGGTTCGAGCGGCTGGCAACCCGGGCGTAAACATGGCCGTTGGGGTTTCCTGCGTGAAGTCTCGGATGTATGAATGGCCGGCCGTTGCAAACGACCACGTGCGGTTTCAACGTTCGCCGCTGACCAGTAACGCCATCTGCATGTTTCGTCATGTGCTCAGCCTTCCAATAATTCGCGTTACTGGCTAGCCTCGTCTCATGAGTGATTATCGGGCCCCAGTCGAGGACATGGCCTTCGTGCTGCAACACGTCGTCAACGTCGACCAGCTGCAGAGTCATCAGGCGTTCAACCATGTTGAGGCTACTGAGATCGCCGGGATTCTCGAAGAGGCCGGCCGCTTCTTCAGCGAAGTCGTGGCTCCCACAAACCGCACTGGTGACATCCAAGGCAGCCGGCGCAACAACGACGGATCGGTTACAACGCCTGACGGCATTGTCGAGGCCTATCAAAAACTCGTCGAGGCCGGATGGGGCGCCATCTCTTTCGATCCTGAATATGGCGGTGGGGGCTTCCCGCTCACCATCGGCCTAGCGATTCAAGAAATGCTGACCTCGGCCAACATGGGCTTCTCGCTCTGCCCATTGCTGACCCAAGGCGCAGTGCACCTGCTCGCAGAACACGCCAGCGAGGCGCAGAAGCTCGCTTGGGTGCCCAAGATGGTCAGCGGCGAGTGGACCGGCACGATGAACCTGACCGAGCCCCAGGCCGGCAGTGACGTTGGCGCACTTACTACCAAGGCCGTCCGCAACGACGACGGCACCTATGCCATCAGCGGCCAGAAGATCTTCATCACGTGGGGCGAACACGACGTCGCCGAAAATATCATCCACCTGGTGCTCGCTCGAACCGCCGACGCTCCCCCAGGCACCAAGGGAATTTCGGTTTTCATCGTCCCCAAATTCCTGCTCAATAACGACGGCACCCTCGGCCAGGCGAACTCTCTCGAGTGTGTGTCACTCGAGCACAAACTCGGCATCCATTGCAGCCCTACCGCTGTCATGTCATTCGAAGACGCAACGGGCTACCTGATTGGCGAAGAGCAGACCGGCATGCGCTCGATGTTCACCATGATGAACAATGCTCGATTGTCCGTTGGGCTCGAGGGACTGGCTCTTGCCGAGCGGTCCTACCAGCAAGCTGTGCAGTACTCACTTGACCGCACCCAAGGTGGCCGGCCCGACCTGCCCAAGGGCGAAGCTGCTCCAATCGTCGAACACCCCGATGTACGTCGCATGCTCATCACCATGAAGGCCTACATCGAGGCCATGCGTTCATTGTGTTACTTAAATGCTAAAGCCATGGACGACGCTCATCATGCCGATGACGCCATGGTGCGCTCCTCCGGCCAAGAGCTCGCCGAGGTACTCACGCCGCTATCTAAGGCATGGTGCACCGACCTGGGCAACGAACTCACGTCGATTGGTGTGCAGGTTCATGGCGGTATGGGCTTTATCGAAGAGACCGGCGCCGCCCAGCACTACCGCGATATTCGCATTGGCGGCATCTACGAAGGCACCAACGGCATTCAAGCCATCGACCTGGTCGGCCGCAAACTCTCGATGCGAGACGGCGCTGCTGTTGACGAACTGCTTGATCAGACCCAGGCCTATGCCGAAGCGCTCGGTGACAGTCTCAGTGCTCTGGCCAAGCCGCTCACCGAGGGTGTAGCAGCCTGCCGCGAATCCAGCGCTTGGCTGCTAGCGAACCGTGGCGATGCCGCACTCGCTGGCGCAACGCCATATTTACGTCTGCTCTCGACTGTGGTTGCTGGTGGCCTCATGGCCAAGGGCGCTGCTATAGCGCAGGCCGAGATTGCTGCTGGAGCAACTGGTGACCGGGCCGAGTTCTTGTCACAAAAGCTCGTGACCGCCACATTCTTCATCGAACAACTCGTGCCCGCTCAGCTCGGCCTCATGCCATCGATCATGTCCGGCAACGATGTCCTGGCCAACTTCCATCCAGCCGTCTAAGCCCTCACAGTTTCCTGAAACAAAGAATGGTTGCCAGGCAATCATTCCGCGGCTCAAAAGTCCATCATGGGACATCTATCGAGCATCACGGTGCTGGTCGGCGCCGCCCGAAGCGGCACGTGCACACTGATCGTGACAAGCAGCGCCCTAGTCGACGAGGATGACGCCGGCGCTTGCCATAGCGGCCAGCGCCATAGCGGTTGTGTCAGCCGCTACCCCAGCGCACTGATCGAGCAGCACCGTCGTGGTAAACCCTGCCGAGATCGAGTCGAGGGCCGTCGCTCTGATGCAGTGGTCGGTAGCGATGCCAACGATCTCGACTTCGGTTATAGCTTGCGCCTTTAGCCAGTCATACAGTGAAGTCTGATCAGAGTTGGCACGGCCCTCGAAGCCGCTGTAGCAGGCCGCATGTAGCCCCTTACTAAAGATCTCATCCGAGGCGACGCGCAAGTCCCGATGAAACCCAGCGCCATGTGTTCCAGCTTGGCAGTGAACCGGCCAAGTGTCGACAAAGTTTGGGGCTTCGTTTGGTGCAGCCCAGTGATTGCCCGGGTCGATGTGCCAGTCACGAGTGAGAACTTTGACCATCCACCGGTCATGGTTCGCCGGGTCAGCAAGAAGCTCAGTGATCGACGCTGCGACAGCGGCACCTCCATCAACGCCCATAGAACCACCTTCACAGAAGTCGTTCTGCACGTCGACGATTATGAGCGCACGACTCACTGCGAATTCATCTCTTCATCAAGTTCGATGCCGACCCATGTTGTTGGCACCGCAGGCGTGTTATCGGGATTGATCCGTCGGAACTCAGGACGCAAACGATTACGACGATCCAGACACCGATCACGTGCATGCTGCAACTCGAAGGACGCTTCGACCCCACCCGAACGGATGAGCGGAACCTGGGGGCGATGGGCTGTTTCACTAAGATCCACCGGAAGTACCGACAACACTTCGGAGTTCCAATAGCCGTTGGCGTCGAGTGTGCGATGCACGTTTTTTCGGCCACCAATCGTTCGTTTACCCGGAGAAAGTTTACCCACAGCGCGCATCTTCTGACCAGGATTGTCAGAGTCAGCGATCGCTACAAGCTTGTAGACCATGGATGCAGTTGGATAGCCGGAGCCTGTAACCAACTGGGTGCCAACGAGGTAGGCATCGATCGGAGCCTTTGCCGCTTCGAGTTCGGTCACGCGGTACTCATCAAGATCGCTGGACACAACGATTCGACAGTTAGCTGCACCTAATTCGTCCAGCAGTCTTCGAGCTAGCCGAGAGCCCTCAAGTAGATCGCCCGAGTCGATACGCACGCCGCCAATGTCGTGACCGACGACGTGCACCGCGTTGCGAATGCCTTGTTCGATGTCGAACGTGTCGACGAGATAGGTCGAGTCAGCCCCCATAGCCCGTAGCTGAGCTTCGAAAGCGAGGGTTTCGGTAGCGTGCGCCAGCACAAAAGCGTGTGCAGTCGTGCCGCCGGTAGGAATGCCATAGCGACGCCCGGCCTCGAGGTTTGACGTGGTGTCAAAGCCGCCGATATGGGCGGCGCGCGCTGACGCTATCGCCGCGTCGGGATCGGTTCGGCGGCTACCACCGTCGATGAGTCGACGCCCATTGGCCGCATCGGTCACCCGGGCCGCTGCACTCGCGACGGCACAGTCATGATTCAACACGGAAAGCAGCACGGTCTCGAGGACTACACATTCTGCGAAGCTGCCTTCGACAGTGAGCACTGGGCTGTAGGGAAAGAACAGTTCGCCATCGGCGTAGCCGGTCACATCACCACGGAAGTGATAATTGGCCAGCCATTCGGTCATAGGGCCCGCTGAGACCACCCCAGCCGTCACAAGGTGTTCTATGACCGCGTCGCTAAAACGGAAGTTCCCAATCGCTTCGATCAACCGGTTCATGCCGGCGACGACGCCGTAGGCACGCCCCGCAGGCAGGCGGCGCGTAAATACCTCGAACACCGAATCCCTGCCGGCGACACCGGACTCGATAGCCGAAGCCACCATGGTGAGTTCGTAATGATCGGTATGTAGCGCTGTTGCGACACCTTGGTCCACGTACCAAAGATAGACGCGCAACGCGAAGTTCGGGTCATTGGTTTTCTGGTCCTATGCTCAGGGGCGAACCGTTCGACTGGAGGGCGATCCCGGTGAACACCGTGCAACTTCTGGTCGATGTACTTGGCCCCGTAGTCGTCATGGTGGCAATTGGCGCGCTCGTAGCGCAGCGCTTGGGGCTCAATACAGGAACACTCTCCAAACTGGCTTACTGGATCCTGGGCCCCGCGTTCGTGTTCAACATCTTCTCTACCACCACATTGGAAGCAGAGACCGCAGCCAAACTCGTGGTGGCAGGCGTCGCAAGCGTTCTCGCTGCGGGCGTGGCAGGCGCTGTCTTATCGCCTGTGTTTGGCTTGCGCGGAAGCGCAATGAGCGCGACGGTCATGTCTAGCGCGTATGGCAATGTCGGAAATGCCGGCTTAGCCATTTGCGTGTTCGCTTTAGGCGAAGACGCGCTCGATCGTGCTGGCGTGTTGATGGTCACGATCATGTTTTTCGGCACCTTGTTGTCGGTATGGCTTGGCACACGACAGACGCAATCGAGCCTAAAGGCAGCCCTCGACGCGCTCGTCTCGCCGATGATTGTCGCCGCAATCATCGGCTTCTTGTTCAACGTCGCGAACCTTGACACCCCGACCGTCATCGATCGCGCCGTGTCTACCATCGCCCAGGGTCTCATCCCGGTAATGCTGCTCACGCTTGGGCTTCAGTTGGCCATGACCGGCAGCTTGCAATTTTTGCGGTCGACCGGCGTCGTCACCATCGCCAAACTGATCGTTGCCCCGATCATCGGCTGGGCCGTGGCCGAAGCGTTTGGGCTGACCGGTGACGATCGTGGTGTCATCATTCTTCAAGCCGCTATGCCACCAGCGGTCTTCTGCATGGTGCTGGCTCTGGAACACGACCTTGAGGCAGACCGGACGACGAACGATGTTGTCGTAGTCACGATCGCGTCGCTACTAACCCTGCCGGTCGCACTCACCTTGGTTACGTGACGGCCTCGTCTGTTTCTCGATAGCGACGAGCGACACCAGCTAGTTATTCAGACGGGTCTTCCAGGTTCAGCGGCTCCAGAATGAGTTCGACCTCCGACGAGTTCTCACACTGCCAGTGCGGAATACCCTGCTGATCCAATACTCCCAGGACTTCGCTAGCAGAGGTTGCCCAGGATGCTTCGCTACGTCTCGAACGAGCGAACACGACACCGATCAGATTGTCATAGGTGTCGACGACCGCTGCCCCGCTGTCGCCGCCCTGGATGGCAACACTGAGTTCGTAACCACTTCGCTCGGTCTTCCGGCTGAGATCGCCGATCGTCTCTGTCGTCAATCGCACTCTTCGAAGCACAACCCCTTCGCTGGTTCCGCTGGCTGCGCCCTGGACCATACGCACCAGGTCTTCAGG
The DNA here is from genome assembly GCA_905182135.1 of uncultured Acidimicrobiaceae bacterium. GTDB lineage: Bacteria > Actinomycetota > Acidimicrobiia > Acidimicrobiales > UBA10347 > UBA10347. Next base: position 15,971 of record CAJJAG010000001.1, read on the forward strand.
TAATGCGCGGCGTGTTGTCATCGGCCGTGCCCGCAATCCCGGCACCCGCAATACCGCAAGGTCCAGGTCCAGGTCCATGTGCACTATCTCGGGTCGGTACCATCGGCCTGTCACATCTCGAATCGCAAAATCGCGCGACTCGTAGATCGCATGGGCCACTGTGACCACGAGTTCGTCGTCCACCACAAACCCCGACGAAGCGGTTTGCAGACTCGGTCGACATGGCAGGGCTGCAACAACGACACCACGTTGGCCTACAACCGTGGCTGGTGCTGTCAGGACAGCAGCTACGGCGAGTCCTAACGCACACGTCACCGCCAAGATTCGCCACCACATACCAGTGAATCCTGACTAAACCTGGCGGCCGAAAGGAGCGATGCACCGGTCAAGGAGCGCCGCATCATCTGCCACGGCCACTGCATGACCCGTGTGGCCGCCCGCAACCAGCATGTCCGACATCGGCACCACCATTTGTCCTGAGCTAGCAACCGCTGCAATGCCATGAAGAACGGTGCACCGGTGCCCGAGCAGGTCCGTAGCCGCCCTGTCTTCGCACGAGATGGGGTTTTGCCAAGTCAATTCGTCGGTACGTTGCACGATCGCATCGGATGCGTGCACGCCCTGTGCAAAGTTACGTGAGTTCTGACTCATGATGGTGTTCCCTGCTCTGGTCAAGCGATCTGAAAACGACTGGGCTGACACTACTTGGCAACACTGCCGAAGTCCTGAGGACCCATCCCTTGTCGCCGGGCCACCCCTTCCGCCATGGCCCAGAACCAGATTGATCTGTTACAGCTAGCCGTTAACAGAGGACAAAATACATACCGCATGACCCGACACCAGTCTTAGACACCTTGGTACCTGCTTAGACACCTTGGTACCTGCTTAGACAGTCGGTGCGCCGTGGCGCCCTGCTCCATCGCGAAAACGGGCGGCGCCTGCCTGGGTTTCACCAGTGCGAACAGTGGCCAGCCCAAGACTGATCTCGTGTTCCAACGCAGATCCTTCAGCGAGTGACCATTGATCAAGCGAAGACAGCCTGTCGCTTCGCAAGCAATGTTGGGGCAGAGCCGCGAGCTCGTTCGCGAGCACAAGCGCCTGATCGAGCGCCAATCCCGATGACACAATCCGGTTAACTAAACCCATTGCCATGGCTTCATCGGCGGCCACCTCGCGTCCTGTAAGGATCAGGTCCATAGCTCGAGATTGGCCGATGAGACGCGGCAATCGAATGGTGCCACCGTCGGCTAACGGAACACCCCACCGCCGACAGAACACGCCGAACGAGGCATCGTCTGCGCACACTCTCATGTCGCACCACACCGCAAGTTCAAGCCCGCCAGCCACGGCATAGCCTTCGACAGCTGCAATCACAGGTTTTCCCAATTGGAGGCGCGTCGGCCCCATGGGCCCGAGCGAACCAACGATCGCATCGGCCCCATCATTTTTCATTCGGTTGCCGCGCCCGTCGGCGACACCTTTAAGGTCCGCCCCCGCACAGAACGTGTCGTTCGCTCCAGTCAACACTGCAACGTGCTGCGACTCATCGGCATCGAACGTCAAGAAGGCCTCGTAGAGCAGTTGGGCTGTCGGCCCATCAACCGCATTACGCACCGCGGGCCGGTTAATGGTCACCACCGTGACCGGTCCTTGACACTCGACAATGACGGTTGGTTCACTCATGTTGGCTCCGTTTGGGACTGGGAGTGGTCCTGTGTATGGGTAGGGCTCGAAGTTGACAAGCTCGTCAGCCGATGTGTGACCGCATAGCAGCGACGTTGCGCTGGCTTACTTCGACCAGCTCACCTTTACGCACCACGAACGAAACAACAAGATCGACCTGATGTTGGCCCGAGCGCAGCCGCCCACTCACAACGTCGAGCTCCATGCCTTCTACCGGCGGAAGTAGCGCGACGGCACGGAAACCACCATCGGTCCCAGGCGACGACCGCTTCTCTTCATGGATGAGTTCGTAGCTGTCCCAGATCCAGACATCGTTCACGGATACGAATCGGCACGTGTGGTTGCCCTGACGCTTAGACACCATGGAGCCGGGACAGACGATAAATGGGCCCTCAATGTACGGCAGCACGCCCATTCCCTCTCGACCGAAGGAATGGTCGAAGGCCTCACCGATAATGGCCTGCTGGTCTCCGTGTTCAACGGCTCGGCGCCGTGTCTCGTCGCCCAAAGCTGCTGCAAGGTGCGCTAAGACGTCGTGGTTGAGCCGTTGCGCCAACTCGACCGCAGTTGCTGGGTCATCAGTAAGATGTTGCACGATCGTGCCGTAACGCCTTGTTGCCACAGCTCTATCTTGGCTTATTGGTGAGACACTTTTGCCGACCTTCAGTACGCCGACCTTCAGTACGCCGACCTTCAGTACATAGAGTTGGAGCCCTCAGCGCCTTCGCCTCGGGCTCGGGCCAGTTCTACCTGGACGCCTACGTTCATAGCGACATTGTCAGCTGTCACGGTGATCATCCGAAAACCCTGTTCGAGTCGCAATGGGGTGAGTGTGCCCGAGGAATGGATGCCAGGCACGACGCCCGCGTTCTGGCATGCGGCCACGATGGTGTGCAGCGCATCGGTGAACTCGGCGACGTCATCGTTGTTACCGGGCTTCAGACCCAAGCTGATCGACAAGTCGGCTGGCCCGACGTAGACCGCATCGACACCTGGGGTGTTCACAATCGCTTCGACATTGTTAAGGGCTTCTACCGTCTCGACCATGACAATCGTGGCGATCTGCTCAGACGACACGGTGAAGTAGTCATCAAGTCGCGGTGCAGCGCCGCTGGGTCCCCAGCTACGAGCACCAAGTGGCGGATACCGACAAGCATCAACCGCAGCCTGAGCTTCTTCGGCACTATTGACCATCGGCACGATGACACCTTGGGCGCCAGCGTCGAGCAGCTTGCCGATGATGCCCGGTTCGTTCCACGGGGCTCGGGCGATGGGATTGCTTCCACCAACCAGAATTCCCTGGATCATCGAGACGCTGGCTTGATAATCGATCAGCCCGTGCTGGTTGTCGCAGCACACGTACTGAACACCCGAACGCGCAAGCGATTCAGCAGCCATCGAACTCGGCAAACCAGCCCACAGCCCAAGGGTTGTTTCGCCAGCACGCCACAAGTCACGTAGAGAATCCATGACCCTGGTTTAGCACCTGAAGCCTCTGAGACCCGTTTAAGCGCAGCCCGGTGGACACACGGCAAGGTCAGCTCAAGCAGGATTAACGACCGATGCAGGCCGACCATCGAGCACAGCCAGTGCATTTTCAAAGGCGTGTTCGTAGAGACGCCGCCGCCCAACAGCCGTCGAAGACGCAATATGGGGCGTAACAATCACGTCGTCTCGACCTAGCAGCGGGTGGCCGACGGGCAACGGTTCAGGGTCGGTCACGTCAAGGCCAGCACCGGCCAGTTGACCAGCATCTAGGGCTCGTAACAATGCATCATGATCTATTAGCGGACCACGAGCGCAGTTGATCAAATACGCACCCGGGCGCATTGCAGCAAGACTCCCATCATTCACCAAGTGGCGGGTCTCAGGTGTTGACGGTACGTGCAGCGAAAGCACATGCGCCTGCGCAATGACCTCATCCAGCAGCGCAAGCCTCACGCCCAGTACTGGAGACACGTCCAAGAATGGGTCACAGGCGATTACTTGCATGCCCAAGGCCTGACCCACAACGGCCACGCGACGAGCAATTCGACCCATCCCGACCAGACCCAGTGTCGCTCCATCGAGTTCAAGCGACGTCGCAGTTCCTGGCCCGGCGAGACCCTCGAGCGCTCGCTTCGTCTTTGACGGTAGTTCCTTGGTCAGTGCCAGCATGAGGGCAACCGTGTGCTCGGCGGTCGAAACCGTCGGTGAATCTGGTCCGTTGCAGACAACCACACCGGCAGCGCTTGCGGCACCGCAGTCGACGTTGTCGTAACCAATGCCTGCCCGCGAGACAACACGCAAGTTCGGGAAACGGGCGAACCGGTCTGCATCCCATAAGTCGTCAATGCCGATAACAGCCGCCGGAGCATCGCCGAGCGTCGCGTCGTCATGACCAATCAGATCAGCTCGCCCATCGAGATAGTCGAGGTCCGCCTGCTCGATGGGTCGGTCGATATGAATGATGTGCCGGTTTGCCATACCCGCAGGTTATGTGGCCGACCCGGGCCTAGAGGCAACGAAGACGAGCTCGCTTATCAGCCGCGGGGAACTCGGTCAGCGGCGGCGTGGTCACCTGGTCCGCCTCGTTCCCGCAAGCGTTCGGCGGCAGCGTCACGATGCTCAGCATCAACATTCCCGCCGTACTTGAACTTGGCGCGCACATCATCGAGCGTCATTCGCAAGCCCCGAATTGTGGCGAACCGTTTGAGGTGCACCATCGGATCTTGCAGCCCGCTATCGGGTTCGAGCTCAGATAGCTGGGTCCGCAAGATCGCAGCGATCTCGTCAGGCTCATCGGTCACTGTGACCGTACCGATCAGTTGCACGGCGCCGTAGTACGTCGTAGGCACACCCATTGATGGGTCTTCGTCGCCGATCGCCTTCCACGCTCCGGGTATGTAGGCCCAGTCACCAGCCACGCTCAGCACTGCTTTCGCCGTCACTTCGAGCGCAGCGAACACCGGATTCGATTTGGCGAGATGAAAGATGACCTGATCATCGAGCAAGACAAACTGGGTCGGGACCAAGACGGGCTGTCCGACGCTGTTCACCGCAAAATGGCCGAACCCCTGCTGGTGGACGAACGAACGCCATTGCGCCTCGTCTGAGGTTGCATCGGACGGACGAATCAGCATGGCCAAAGTCTACCGATCGTGCACCTCCCGTTTCAGAGCGCCATCTACATCGCTGCTACAGCAGTGCCAAATACAGCGAGCTCCGCGCCAACAAAAATGGAGGTCGGGTTCCTGCTTGGCGTCAAGATTGCTTCCTCGGCGCAGCTCAGTTGCAGCCTCGTAACATCAGTTGTAGCAATCACAGCGCAGTTGCGTGTCCCACGTGGTCGACCCGGGGGCCCCACCCGCACCTGTCGGGTGTGCCGCCACCTTGATCCTGTGGCGCGATTGTGACCGGACTTACATCTTCGGGCCGTCAACCCCACATCTACACCGGAACACTCACCGAACCCCGCGACCAATCCCCTCGAGCTCCAACAATGTGGATTGTCTCGTAGACGTACGCGCCGAAACTTTGTATCTCCGCTGCCTCGTTCCCCGTCCACGAACAGCGGTGCTGGGGCAACTGACTATCGGGCCCGTTGGAATCCCAGCGCCCAAATGTTCAGTGGTCACAGTGAAGGACGGAAGAAGCGAGCAGGCATATGCCGCAGGAGCGTGAGCTATCACGGTTCCTACGATCTTGTCCGCCGCCACCACAAGCACCGCCGCCCAACCTCGCCGCACGCCTCCCTAAAGCGCCACGCTAGGAAATACATCGGCCGCCCGAGTGAAACTAAGGTCACACTATGGATCTTCGACTGGATGGCAAGACAGCACTCGTGACCGGGGGTTCCCGCGGTATCGGCAAGGCAATCGCCAAGGCCTTCGCCGATTCAGGCGCCGACGTCATGATTACGAGCCGCAAGGCCGAATCGTGCGAAGAAACAGCCAACGAAATCGGTTGCATCTGGGAAGCAGGCCATGTCGGTAATCCCGACGATGCCGAGCGCATCGTCGATGCGTGCATCGAACGCCTAGGCGGCGTCGACATCCTGGTCAACAACGCCGGTACCGGGCCCTATAACGGTCCAGTCATCGATGCCGACCTGCCGCGTTGGAACAAAACGTTCGAAGTCAACCTGACCGCGCCACTCGTGTTCAGTCAGCTGTGCTGGCACAAACACATGAAACATAATGAAGGCGGCTCGATCATCAACATCAGCTCTGTTGGCGGCTTCGGCACCCATCCACACATTGGTGTGTACGACATTTCTAAGGCTGCACTCATTCACCTGACCAAGCAGCTTGGCGCCGAACTCGGCCCTCAGGTCCGTGTGAACGCACTCTGTCCCGGCCTAGTCAAGACCGACCTGTCACGGTTTCTATGGGAAGGCGAAAAAGGCGACCAAGTCGCACAGATGTACCCACTCAAGCGCTTGGGCGAAGTCGAAGACATGGCCGCAGCGGCCGTTTGGTTAGCCGCCGACAGCGGCCGCTGGATTACCGGGCAAGCCATCGTGCTTGATGGTGGCGGCCAGGTGAAGTTCACCGAATAGAGATCGTCAAGAGTCAGCCCCTTCACTCGTGTTAGGTACGGTCCCACTATCGCTGCCCAGAAGCATGTCGACTGGTTCGACGAGTTGGCGCTCGACCCTGAAGCACATCCGGTTGCTATGGGCACGCGTGCACTTGGCGATCGGCCATGGCTCGTCGCCGACGAACGGCGCGACGCCGAGATAGCGCTTAAGGCCGACCTGCTTTCGACGCGCCGCGACCAAGTGCTACACACAACCAAACACTCGATCGAGGCTGCGACGCAACTGGCTCACCTCGTCGGGGCTTCACTCGATCGCGAGCTGCATCCAGTCGAGCAAGCAGCCCGCTCAGTGCAAGAAGATCTGTGTTTGCTGCAACGGCGTTCGGCGGGTTGGTACCTGGATGCGAGCTGTCTGTGCTTCCCCACTCGTTGGCATCTGCAGGACAAGGTGGGCCAACACATCGCGATGGTGCACGGCCCGGTTCGCGGCTACGACCCGCTGATTACCGGCAAGGTCGACCAAATGCTTGATCGACTCAACGACCGACCGGTCTGGCGCCGTAACTGGTTTCTGATGACCGACACGACCTTGTTCCAACCTGACCGGCCACCCACTGAAACACTCATCAACAGCGATGCTGTGCTCGATAAAATTTTCGTACGAAGCGAACGCCAAACATTGCGGCGGGTCAGTGACGACTGGACCGTGTTCACCATTCGCGTGCAGCAAGAACGCCTTGCTGACCTGCTCACTACTAACGAACGACGCCGGTCTTTCGCCAATTGGGTCGCTTCTGTATCCGACGATTTTGGGGCTCGGCGCCACCTAACAGCACCCCAACGCGCTCATCTTCTCGCCGGCTTGACGGAACCGTTCTAGGCAGCGTGCACCTGGCGCAAACCTACGCCTTCTAGGCTTGTCCGCCATGGCAGACGCAGCTCCCGACACAGCAGCACCCGAAACCCCAAGCTGGCGTTACAACGCCACGCTTGCGCAAGAAATCGAACTGCGCTGGCAAACAACCTGGGACGAGAATAAGACGTTCGAAACCCCGAACCCAGCCGGTCCGTTAGCGGACCCCGAAGCCTTAGCAGGCCGCGGCGAGAAGCTGTTCGTGCTCGACATGTTCCCGTACCCATCAGGCAGTGGCCTACACGTGGGACACCCACTTGGCTTCATCGGCACTGATGTTTACAGCCGCTATCAACGCATGCTGGGACGCAACGTCTGTTACACGATGGGTTTCGACGCGTTCGGCCTGCCCGCTGAACAACACGCCGTAGCAACCGGCGAGCATCCATCGATCAGTACTGACGCTGCTATTGCCAACATGCGTCGGCAGCTACATCGATTGGGCCTGAGTCATGACCGTCGCCGCAGCATCTCCACGACCGACCCCGAGTATTACCGCTGGACCCAATGGATCTTCCGCGAAATTTTCGAGTCGTGGTATGACGACGACGCAGACAAAGCGCGCCCAATCGCCGACTTGGTAGCCCAGCTCGAGTCTGGCGAACGCGCCATCGACGGCGACCACGCTGGCGCTGTCTGGGCCGAACTCACCTCCGCTCAACAAGCCGAAATCGTCGACGGCCACCGCCTGGCTTATGTGTCCGACGCACCAGTGAACTGGTGCCCGGGGTTGGGCACCGTCGTGGCGAACGAAGAAGTAACCGCTGATAATCGCAGCGATCGCGGCAATTTCCCCGTCTTCAAACGCAACATGCGCCAGTGGATGATGCGCATCACCAAGTACGCCGACCGTCTGATCGACGATCTCGAAGTGCTGGACTGGACCGATGCAATCAAGACCATGCAGCGAAACTGGATCGGCCGTTCAGACGGCGCCGCCGTCGACTTCGCAAGCGAAGCTGGCCCAATCACGGTCTTCACCACTCGACCCGACACGCTGTTCGGCGCGACGTTCATGGTCCTTGCGCCTGAGCACCCCATGGTCGACGATCTGACCACCGCTAAGCAGACCGGCGCCGTTGCTGCGTACCGGAAAGCAGCAGCAGCCAAAAACGACATCGACCGTCAAGACGACACCCGCGAGAAGACCGGCGTTGCCATCGGCGCTACTGCGACCAACCCGGTGACTGGCGAGCCGGTTCCCGTATGGATTGCCGACTATGTGCTGATGGGTTACGGAACCGGCGCCATCATGGCCGTGCCGTGCGGCGACCAACGAGATTTCGAATTTGCAGGTAAATTTGGCCTGCCGATCCCCGCTATCCAGCAGCCGCCAGCGGCATGGTTCAACGAGCATGGCATCAATGCCTCACTCGATACCAGCACCTGGCCCATCGCCTATGTGGGCGACGCCCCATACGTACAGTCAGCAAATAGCTCACTCGACCTGAATGGCACTATCGATGTTGCATCGGGCATTGCTCAAACGAACGCATGGCTAGAAGCGAACAGCCATGGCCATGCCACCATCAACTACAAGCTTCGCGATTGGTTGTTCAGCCGCCAGCGTTACTGGGGTGAGCCGTTCCCAATCGTCTACGACACCGACGGCAACCCGCACACCATCCCCGAAGACATGTTGCCGGTCTCGTTGCCCGAAACCGAGAGCTTCGCTCCCAACACCTTTGACCCCAACGATGCCAACACCGAACCCGAAAGCCCACTCGGACGGCTCACCGACTGGGTCAACGTCGAACTCGATATCGGCGACGGCCCCCAGATGTACAGGCGCGACACCAATGTCATGCCCCAGTGGGCTGGCTCATGCTGGTACGAAATGCGCTATTTGGATCCGACGAACAGCGAACGCTTCGTCGACCGCGAGGTCGAGGAGTACTGGATGGGCCCCCAAACCAATCAACGTCCGGATCATCCCGGTGGTGTTGATCTCTACGTCGGTGGCGTCGAGCATGCAGTATTGCACCTGTTGTATGCCCGCTTCTGGCACAAGGTCTTGTTCGACCTGGGTCATGTCAGCTCAAAAGAGCCGTACGCCCGGCTCTATAACCAGGGCTACATCCTGGCTGACGCTTACAAGGACGAACGAGAGATATACGTCGAAGCGAGCCAAGTCGAAAAGCACGACGATGCCAGCTTCACGTTCAATGGCGAACCCGTCTCCGTCGAGACTGGCAAGATGGGTAAGAGTAAGAAAAATTCGGTCTCTCCTGACGAAATGTACGACAGCTACGGCGCTGACACACTGCGTTTGTACGAGATGGCCATGGGCCCGCTCGATCAATCCCGGCCGTGGGAAACCCGCGACGTTGTAGGCATGTATCGCTTCCTGCAACGTCTGTGGCGCAATGTTGTGAACGAAGACACCGGTCAGGTTGCGATCAGCGATGACCCCGCCGATGAATCCACGATGCGCTCACTGCACAAGACGATCGATGCAGTTGGCACCGAGATGGCCAACCTGCGCTTTAACACCGCCATCGCCAAGCTGGTCGAACTGAACAATGAGGTCACCAAACTCGACGCAGCGCCACGCGAAATTATGGAGCCCATGGTCCTGATGTTGGCACCCCTGGCGCCTCATATCAGCGAAGAGATGTGGCAGTTGCTAGGCCATACCGAAACCGTGACTTACACGCCGTTCCCAACTGCGGACCCTGCCTTGCTCGTCGACGATCAGGTCGAATACCCAATCCAAGTCAACGGCAAAGTCCGAGGCCGCATCACGGTCGCAGCTGATGCCAACAACGAGACGATTCAAGCCGCGGCACTGGCCGAGGAAAACATCGTACGCACACTCGATGGAGGCATCCCGAAAAAGGTCATCGTCGTACCTGGCCGAATGGTCAACATCGTCGCCTAACCACCTGTGTCTAACCATCTGTGTCTGACACAGATGGTTCGCAGATGGTTCAGATGGTTCGGCGTTAGGCGAAGAGGTCAGTTTCGAGCTGGGTTGGCATCGCTTCGCCAGGTGCGACAGCGAGTAGCTCAAACTCTTCCCACGGGTAAATATCGCCGAACGCTCCGTCGGGGATCGAGTAGAACCACCGATGATCATGCGATATCTGGGTTCGGTGTTCTCGCAGGGCACGGCGCGCTGTTAACGCATGTGTGCCGATAGCGATACGCGTCGTGAATTGTTCGCCGGGGATCTTTGTCAACGCCTTCTCGTACGGACTGTCGAGTTCGTTTTCGACCATCCAATCGTGCATGGCCTGGACTCTGCGGCGCGAGAAGAAACGACTGCCGTATAACTTCCGGGGTCCAGCTGCATGTTCCGCCTGTCGAGCGAAGGCTGCTGCGGAGATGTGATAACACCGCAAATGATCCGGGTGACTGGCGGCGTACTCGGGGTCATAGGTGACCACCACGTCAGGAAGTTCAGCCTCGATCACACCAATCAGGCGGCCGATAATCGGCTCAACGGATTGGCTTGCAAACCCGCCAGCGATCTCAGAGTCGCTGCCAGAGTCCGGGTACCCCAACTCGTGTACTGCATCGAATCCCATGATCGCGACGGCAGCGGCGAGTTCATCACTGCGAACAGCCGCCAATGGTCGGCCGCCCAGCAGGGCTGTATCGGTGACATCCCCTGCAGCACCGTCAGTGCAGGTGACCAGCACGGTCCGCACACCTTGCGAAGCCAGCCAGGCAGCTGTGCCGCCGCCCTTCGTTGTCTCATCATCAGGGTGGGCATGCACGAACATCACTGTGCGACCGGTTAGCTCAAGAGGACTCACCGACTCACCGTAACAACTGCCAGTTTCGTGGTGAAGATTCGGTCTGACCCTCGATGTTGGACAGCCCGGTTATCGGGTCTTTTTATTCAGGTACAAGCCGTTCTATGCAATGGGTTCCGTTCCACGATTCTGCCAACAGGTGAAACCGGCTATAACCTCAACGACGATGAACGGGCACACTCCGACCACCCATAACGTCGCTTCAACCCGTGAGGTCACGCTGGCCGTGCACCATTTTGGGGGGACTGGCCCAACGCTACTAATCAATCACGCGACTGGTTTTCACGCTCGTTGTTATCTGCCCATGATGTCGACCCTCACCCAGTATTTCGACGTGTGGGGCGCCGACTTTGGTGGCCATGGTGATTCAACGATGCCGGCCAACGGTGACTTCGCCTGGGACGGCTTTGCTGACGACATCCTGACAGTGGTCGACCACATCGGAGCGAGCTCGGTCCGAGCCTTTGGCCATTCGATGGGGGCAACCGCCACCCTCCTTGCAGCCAAGAAGCGGCCCAACGTGATCGAGGCCGCGTGGCTCTACGAACCGATCGTCTTTCCGCCCGAGATCGTGCCTCGCAACGCAATCATGGCTGAAGCGGCAAGCAAGCGGCGGCGAGAATTCGCCTCGAAGCCAGAGGCACTCCACCGTTACGCCAGCCGCCCGCCTTTATCCATGATGCGGTCCGACGCGCTCGCTGCATACGTTGACCACGGCTTCCACGACACGGAGGCTGGCACGGTCACCTTGGCGTGTTCACCCGAGTCCGAGGCCGCCACGTTCAACAATGCAGGAATCAGCGTCGAGGACATCCGGGGATTGGACTTGCGAGTGACCATTGCTCACGGGCAATCGACGACGGAACCGAGCCCTGCTGGATTCGCTGGACCGACCGCACGTGCGCTGCCCAATGGCAGCCTTGTGGTTTATGACGGGCTAGGACATTTCGGTCCGCTGCAAGATCCTGACCTCATTGCCCACGACATGGTCACATTCCTGACCTGACGTCAGAACTCGCCCAATAGCCTGCAATGTAGTGAAGGCAATCAGAAGTTTGTGGCCTTGGATGCGGCCCTATTGGCGTTATGGCGCCGCGGCATTCGTTGCAATGATCGTGTCGGTCTTTATCAACCTGTCGATCCCATTGCTCACGTCACGCATTATCGACGACGGCATCGCGCAAGACGACGGTTCGTTCGTAGCTCGACTTGCCTTGACCATGATCGGCCTGATCGTCGCTGGCATGGCTGCATCGGCTGTTGCCAGCCTGATGGGTGTTCGACTGGCGTTCAACACCATCACCGATCTTCGTCGCGATGTATACGCCAAAACGCAGACCTTCTCGTTCGGGAACTTGGACCAGCTCACGTCAGGCGAGGTGCTGACCCGGCTCTCGAGCGACATGACGAAGGTCACCATGCTCTTGTCCATGGGCCTCTCCTTCATTGCGCAGATTCCCATCATGTTCATTGGCGCGCTTGGTGCAATCGTGCTGATCGATGCGTCATTGGTCGTGATCGTTCTGGTCATGATCCCGGTTATCGGCATCCTGGTTGGCTATACCATCAGCCAATCAAACGTGCTTTACGACGCTGTGCAACGCCGAATCGATCGCCTGAACACGGTATTGCAAGAGAACATTCAGGGCGCCGAAGTCATCAAGGCGTTCGTTCGCCAAAACCACGAGACCGAACGTTTCAACGATGTCGCTGATGACCTGGCCGACCAGGCGACCAAGGTCAACCAACTCGTGGCATCACTTTTCCCCACGCTAATCGTCATCTCGGCTATGGGTATCTCGGCGGTGTTATGGCTGGGTGGCGGCAATGTCATCGATGGCACGTTGAGCGACGGCCAACTGGTTGCATTCATCAGCTACATGGCCCTGGTCTCCATGCCGATGATGATGTTTGCATTCTTACAGCCAATGATTTCGGCAGCATCTGCGTCAATGGCTCGAATCAACGAGATCCTCGAAACCATCCCGGCGATCTCGTTCCTTCCTGATGGAATCAACCTTGCGGACCAGCCGAAGCCGGGCGACATCGAGTTCGAAGACGTCAGCTTCCGATACTCAAGCAACGACAACAGCCCAGACACAGGTATGGCGTTGCACAACGTAAGTGTCAAGATCCAAGCGGGAACGACGGTGGCCATTCTGGGCGCCACGGGTTCCGGAAAATCAACGCTGGTGCATCTGATCCCCCGGCTCTACGACACGTCTGGTGGCACGGTTCGTGTTGGCGGCATCGACGTACGTGAGCTAACCAAAAGCTCATTACGCAGTAATATCGGGATAGCGCTTCAGCAGCCTGAGCTGTTCAGTGGGTCGGTGTCTGACAACCTTCGGTTCGGTCGCCCTGAGGCCACCGATGAGCAAATCATCGCCGCTGCCACGGCTGCGCAGGCCCACGACTTCATTACTGCCATGCCCAACGGCTACGACTCGGTAATTCAACAATCCGGTACGAACTTGTCGGGCGGGCAACGCCAGCGGCTCGCCATTGCTCGCACCCTGCTCCTTGAGCCAGCCATCCTGATCCTGGACGACTCCACCAGCGCTGTCGACCTGGAGACAGAGGCACACATTCAGATGGCATTTGACGAACTCGCCAACACCACCGTGGTGTTGGTCGCCCAACGAATCAGCACCGCACTTGGCGCCGACGAGATCATCGTGCTCGACCAGGGTCGCATCATCGCCCACGGTTCACATGACCAGCTGTTGGCAACGTCCGACATTTATCAAGACATTTATCGAAGTCAGCTCGGCGAGCCTGCCGATGTCGGGCGGGCGTCATGACGAGTGTTCAAAGTAAACGGGGAAGCGCTGACCTGGCGGCTCGCCGCGGCCCGGGTAGTGGTGGCCCTATTGGAAGCGCCAAACGCGACGAGAACTCGGGTCAAACCTTTCGCCGCATCTTGGGCTACCTCGCACCATGGCGAGGCCACCTGATCATCGCGGGCGTGCTCATAGTGATCTCCTCGGTCGCCGCGCTGCTGGCGCCATGGCTACAAGGTGTAGCCATCGACGAGTACATCGCTGAAAGAGACCAGGCTGGCCTACGGTCCATCGTCCTGGTTTTGGTCGGCGTGTACCTGCTGGCATGGCTTACATCAATGGTGTATAGCCGACTCATCGCGCGCATAGCCCAACGTGTCATGGCAGTAATGCGCCAGGATCTATCGGCACGGCTGCAGACACTGTCGATGCGCTTCTTCGACAAGAACCGCACCGGCGACCTGATGAGTCGCGTCACCAATGACGTCGATGCCGTCGACCAGCTACTAAGCCAAAACCTGCTGACAATCTTCTGGGCCTTCGTTCAAATCGCTTCGCTGCTAGTCATCATGTTCGTACTCGACTGGCGCATGACGCTTGCGGTGCTGCTACCAATACCACTGTCGTTGTTCATGGTGACTCGAATCGGCAAGGCCTCAGGGCCGCGGTTTGGGGCCTACCAAGGTTCGATTGGGCGTATGAATGGCATCGCCGAAGAACGTCTGAGTGGCCAGCGCACCGTCATCGCCTTCGATCAGCAAACACAGACCGAAGCCGAGTTCGCTGGGGTCAACGAAACGACGCGAGCCCACGGCATCCGAGCTCAAAGCCTGACCTCGATCATGATGCCGCTTATGTTCGGGATCGGGAACCTGAGCACGGTGGCTGCGGTAGGGGTCGGCGCTTGGCTGGCTGTAGGTGATCACGGCGTCTCGATCGGCCTTATTGCAGCATTCGTCACATACGCAGGTCGCGTCGGGCAACCGCTCGGCCGTATCGCCGGGACAATCACATCGATCTACTCAGCTCTTGCCGGCGGAACTCGGGTGTTCGAACTGCTGGATGAAGAACCAGATCTGGCAAACAAAGCAGACGCACCCGATCTTCCCCTGGTGGAGGGCCGTGTTGTCTTTGACAACGTCGACTTTGAGTACGTCGACGGTGAACCAGTTCTGCGTGGTGTCAGTTTCGTTGCTGAACCGGGCGAGATGATCGGCCTTGTCGGTCCAACTGGCGCAGGCAAGTCAACGATCATCAATGTGCTCAACCGGTTCTATGACATCAGTAACGGCTCGGTGACAATCGACGGACACGACATCCGCGATATCACCAAAGACTCGCTACGCGATCAGCTCGGCATCGTGCTGCAACGCACCTATCTGTTCACCGATACCGTGCGTAACAACATCAAATTCGGACGCCTCGACGCGACCGATACCGAAGTTGAAGACGCCGCACGGTTGGCGAACGCTGACCACTTCATCAGAGCACTCCCTCAGGGTTATGACACGATCGTCACCGAGGGCGGAAATAACCTGTCGCTTGGTCAACGCCAGCTGTTGGCGATCGCTCGGGCGGCGCTTTCCAACCCGGCACTGTTGGTCCTAGACGAGGCAACAAGCTGGGTCGACACCCGCACCGAACGGCAACTGCAGGACGCGCTGCTCAACTTGATGGAAGGCCGCACCAGCTTTGTCATCGCTCATCGTCTGTCGACCGTCCGAGACGCCGACAAGATTCTGGTCCTGCAAGATGGACAGATAACCGAGTCCGGCACCCACGACGAACTGCTGGCACTCGGCGGCTTCTACAACCAGCTCTACATGAGCCAATTCCGCAGCAAGGGATAGTCCGTCATCGCACGCGCACCTGGTGCACGCCGGTTGCTCGGAGTTACCAGCGGGTAGGGACCATGGGTGAGCTAAGTACCCGCTCTTGATGGTCGCTGCGCAATCGGGCTCACAAACTCAAATTTCACGCATACCGCACCAGGCCGTCTCAAGCACTTTGAGTACCGAAATTTCGACAAGCGGGCTGATCCGCACCGTGCTAGCGGCGCTGGTGCTCAACCTCCATCTATGACAGGGCGGAACTTTTATCAAACCAGGTAGCACCGACGCCCGCCAGAGTCTTCGGAATCATGATCGCGCTCATCGTGTCATCGCAGCGCACAGCGCGACGATGACACGAAATAAGCGATCGCTACTGACTGCGGGCGAACAACACCATACGTAAGACCTCGGTCGGCGTGAGCCGACCGATCGGACCAGTGGAATAGACCGCTGTCGCAATCTTTCCTTCTGGGTTCAGCACAAAACCGGTTGCGTGGAGAAACGTACGGTCGCCGGACTGCACGAATGCACCAGTGGACTCAGCCACCGCTGCGGCATCGACTTCGCCATACATGGGGAAACCGACTCGCAAACCCTTTTTAAGGGACGCTACTGAATCGATCGAATCAACCGATGCTGCGACAACCTTGATCTCAGCATCAATAAATGAACCGGCGTGAACTGCGAAGTCAACCAACTGGTGACGGCAGTATGGTCACCAATCGCCCCGATAAAACTGAATGATCGCCCAGTGCCCTGCGACCGAGGCAACGATGTCGACGTCGTTACCTTCGAGGTCCTTGGCGAATACAGCCGGCATCTTGGCGCCGGGCACGAGCGGAGCAACCATCAGGGTTCCTTGATAAGTCGGGGATGGACTAGTTAAAGAGTTTAGGTAACCAATCTGGACGAGCCCAATTCTCAACGCTGGCGGCGTCCTTCAGAGAAAGGCCTACAGGATCGGGACAGCGATAGCGACCGTGTTTGACTCATAGCTGTCGCGCTGGTAATTGAATGCTCCCCCGCAGGTGATCAGCGCCAACTGCTCTTTACCATCGCGAGCCCAGAGAGACTCAGGAAGTTCCTCTTTCGCGTACTGGGCCACCTCTTCAATCCGGTACTGCGAGGTTGTTCCGTCACTGAATCCAATAGCCACTATGGCGCCGACCTCAACGTTCGCTAGTCGACGGAACACGCCATCGGCACCGTTAAACGCAATATGCGCAGCAAGCACTGCAGAGCCAGCCTCGCCTGGAGCTGAGCCAAATTTGTACCAGCCGACCTGGTCTGCTGGCGGCACTTCGAAGCTCAGATCGTCTTTATTAACGCCTACAGGAACAATCGCAGCGCCATTAACACCGATAGCTCTGATCTCAATCGATATCGGCTGCGGGCCTGTAGCCGCTCTATCGAACAAACTTTCGAAACCAATGGGCGCCTTCGGAAGCTCCGTATCTGCAACTGCGATGGGATGCGGTGTCGTCGTGGGTGCTGGTCCAACCGCTTCGGGTTTCGCAGTCTTGGTGTCTTCACTGACGTTGGGGACCACCGTCGCAACCTGCTCAGTCGCAGGCTCCTCGACGGCCGCCGCAACGAACGCCGATGAGGTCAGGCCAGAGTCCTGCGCTCGCTCACCGGTATAGCCCTGTGACGCCCTACAGCCAGCCCCCATCAGGGTAAGCAGCAGCGTGCCACAAATGAGTTGCCATAAATTGCCTGAACGGCACCGACGTTGGGGGGATGAAAACATCACGTCGATACCGTTCAGGATCATCTGGCGATAATCAGCTAATTCGTAACTTAGTTGCGGGTTCGTGCCGCTACAGGGACAGCAACGGCAGCTGCCAGAGCAACACCCACGAAGGCAACAAGGCCGAAGTTGAGACCCGTTTGTGCTGCTTCGACCGGGCTGTTGCCGGTGTTCACAACTGACGGAGCAGAGCCAAGTCCGCTAATGGATTCGGTTAACACAGTCAGCGAACCGGCATCCAGTGAACCAACGGCGTAGACGATCAAGTTTGTGCCTTCTGCGATCGGAAGATCAGCTGGGCCAATGACGACTGGCTCAGTTGCGCCTGTAGGCACGACTGATGCAGAAACCGTCCCTGCAGCAAGATCAGCACCGCCACCGGAGCCATTTGGAACGTTAGCGAATGCAATATTCCCATTCGCAAGAATATCGACAGCCGGAGCTGCAGCTGCGTGTCGCACAGTCAAACGCCCGCTGCCTGCTTCGATCGAAGAAGTGTCATTCTCAAACACGCCAATAGTCGGGGTACCCGATGCATCAAGATGAGCAATCAAGGTGTAATTACCCGAACTTGGCAATGAGACATCACCTGCGTCGATGGCGACCGTGTCGGTGCCTGCAAGCTTCACTTTCAGGCCCTCGAGCGTTACACCGGCGAATGCGGAAAGGTCTTGGGTGTCGCCGAAAGAGAAACCTTCGAAGACATTGGCCCCGCCTGCTTCGACATCAACGTCAGTGTCGGGGATGCCGTGAAGTAGGTGGATGCGAACATCCTGGGCTGAAGCCGGAGCAGCAAACGCAATGGATGCGAGTGCCAAAACCATGAGTGCAGTTAGAAACTTGCGCATAGGTCGGTACCTTTCAATAGAGTGCCCGCTTTTACGCCCACGACCTTTCGTGTAGATGCACCTCTTCGAAAGAACCCAAAATTTGTAACAAATCTTCGGTCTAATGCATCCAACACAGGACCGGCACCGAAAAGATATACGTGTCGGGTGCTCAACTTCTATCGGTGCGCCCACGAGCAGAGGATCCACCTTTGAGTCCCTCATCGGCTCCCGCTGTTTCAAGGGTTCCCGCTGTATTGTTGACGGCTGTGCCTGCGGCCAACGCGATAGAAGACGCCTTTCGGGCGGGAAGCGAGCACGGCCTCGCTGCGGCATACGAGGCCCACGGATCGCTCGTCCACACTCTGTGTGCACGAGCCCATCCAACAACAGCGGCTGACATAACCCAAGAAGTCTTCTTAGCTGCGTGGAAAGCGCGTGATCGATTTGACCCTAACCGGGGGCCGTTGGCTGCGTGGTTAGTCGGTATCACCAAGAACAAAATCGTGGACGCCTATCGCAAGGACGGGCGCCGAGTTCTCG
This sequence comes from uncultured Acidimicrobiaceae bacterium, assembly GCA_905182135.1. Classification (GTDB taxonomy): domain Bacteria; phylum Actinomycetota; class Acidimicrobiia; order Acidimicrobiales; family UBA10347; genus UBA10347. The sequence goes on from CAJJAG010000001.1 coordinate 34,584, forward strand.
AGATCTTCGACAAAGATGGTTCCCAGGTCGAACGGGTAGCCGACGAACGGGACCCAGTCGATAATCTGGCGAACAAGCTCCTCATTACAGAAGCGTTGGCGACGCTCCCCGAACGCCCGCGGCGCATTATGGAATTAGCCTTCTATGACGATCTCACGCACGAACAGATCGCAGAACAAACAGATGTGCCGCTCGGTACGGTGAAGAGCGATATTCGTCGCGGCCTTGCCAGGCTACGGCACTACCTCGAGGCGGCGTCATGAACGTGCCAACTGGCGACAACTCCAAGTTCAGCGATGACGCCATCATTGCGATGGCACGCAGCGTCGAGCCTCAAGACTCTGATCGCATTGCACCACCAACGCAGGTCTGGCACAACATCCTGGCTGAACTCGAAGTCGAGGTTGCTTCCCAGGAAGCAGCTGCCAGAAAACAGACACGACATCCTAAAACCGAAGACTGGTTCTCGTCGACCCGTCTACTCTCGATCGCAGCGGCAACTCTCTTACTCGTCGGGGCTGTGATTGCAATTGTCAACGTGTCCTATGACGACAGTTCGCTGACTGAAGTTGCTTCTGCAGTGATGACCGACGAGGGACTTCCGGTCGCTACTAGCGCAACCGCCAACGCACGTTTCTTGTGTGCCGACGAAAGCTGTTTCGTCCAAGTCGACCTCACGGCGCTGCCCGATGCCGGAGCCGACGACCTCGAGTTGTGGGTCATTAACAACGACGTTAGTGATATGCACTCGCTCGGCACGGTCACTAGCGACGGCCGGTTCAGTCTGCCCCAAGGCGTGACCGCCGACGATTTCCCCATCGTCGACATCTCGATCGAGCCCCGGGACGGCGACCCGACTCACAGCGGCCAGAGTGTGCTGCGCGGGTCATTCGTCCTGCCATAGGACATACGACCTCGCTACTACCCCGCTTGCCCACATCCAATGCTGATTCAGGTTTCCACAGGGAGGCAAAAAGCTTTACCCTTCCGGATATGGCAAACGACGAGATGGCCGAGCTGGAATCATGGCTCAACGCAAACTGGGACCCCTCACTTACTGTTGGCGAATGGTGGCAGATCTTGGCCGACAGCGGCTACGCCAAGCCCAGTCTCCCCGAGAACGCGTACGGCAAGGGTTGGGGCAATGCCCAAGAGACCCAGGCCATGAGAATGATGGCGTCAAAGGACATCCTTGGCCCTCCGCCTGGACTTGGCTATATGCTTGCTGCTCCAACAATTGCGGCCCATGGCACCCAATACCAGATCGATCGATACATCCCACAGATTCTGAATGGCCAAGAGGCGTGGTGTCAGTTGTTCTCTGAGCCGGTCGCAGGCTCTGATTTAGCTGGCCTGCAGACCAGGGGTGTGCAAGACGGCGACGAATGGCACGTCACCGGCCAAAAGGTCTGGACCTCACAAGGCCATGCAGCCGACCTGGGCATGCTCATCGCCCGCACCGACCCAACAGCGCCGAAGCACCGCGGCATGTCGTACTTCGCCATCGACATGGACCAAGACGGTGTCGAGGTTCGACCCCTCAAAGAGATGACAGGTCGAACCTTTTTCAGCGAAGTTTTCATGGATAACGCTGTGGTCCGCGACAAAGACCGCCTGGGCGATATGGGCGACGGCTGGCGAGTAGCCAACACCACGCTCACTGTCGAACGCACCTCGATCGGCACTGGTTCTACGGGTGTCGCTATGGCTGCGCCTGGCAAGAAAATAAACTCGTTCGAGCGTATCGCCGGCGATGTCGTGCAAAAGTCGAAGGGAAACCGCGCTGAGGGCCATGCGCCTGGTGTGGGCATGAAACTGTTCGACCGCTACGTCGATATCGCCCGCAAGCTTGGTCGCATCGAAGAACCAACGATGCGCCAAGATCTCATGAAGCTCTACACGATGCTGCAGGTGAACCGTCTGAACATCCAACGGGCTCGGGTGAAGAACCAGCGCACCGGCGGTGAACCCAATATCGCCAAACTGTGGAACGGCGAGCACCATCGCCAGTTCCGTGACATCGGACTGAGCATCATCGGCGCCGACGGCATGCTGGCCCCAACCGCGTCAATGACTGATCCGGCCGTCGTCAATGTGGCACTAAATGCACAGGCCCCGCCGATCTACGGTGGCACTGATCAGATCCAGCGCAACATCATCGGCGAGCGAGTGCTTGGGCTCCCCAAGGAGCCAGGCCACGACCGCAACATTCCCTTCAACGAACTGCCGAAGAACGCTTGAACCTGAACGCAAACGTCAGCGAGGTACCCATTCGGTGTCCGCAGCGCTTGTTTAGGCCATCGGCCGCTTGAACATAAGAGCGTTACGGACCGCGGTGCAAACAAGCACGTCGTCCTGATTAAACGCGCGGTGTTCGAACGTAACGATGCCTCGATCAGGTTGCGACTTCGAGGCGCGCGCTGCGAGCACTTCAGTGTCAGCATGAATTGTGTCGCCGTGGAAGACGGGTGCCGGAAACTTCACCGCGTCGAACCCCAGGTTCGCCACAGTCGTGCCATGCGTCAACTCATGCACCGATAACCCCACCAACAGAGCGACCGTGTACATCGAATTCACGAGCACCTTGCCGAACTGTGTCGTCGACGCATAGTCCGCGTCCAGATGCAGCGGTGCCGGATTCATCGTCGACACCGTGAAACCAACATTGTCGGCTTCGGTGACTGTGCGGGTCAGCGCATGCTGCACCACCAAACCAGGTTGCAGCTCCTCGAACCACATTCCCTTCGGAATAATTTCACGTGCCATCTATCCTCCTAGAGTCCGTGCGCCAGGCGCATGGACATTGCCTTTAGCCGTTGCGGGGATCGATGCCGGCGGCCGCCAGGACCTGGCGGGCCTGCTCGGCAAGTGGTTCATCTACCATTTGACCTTCAAAATCGATAGCGGCAACGCCAGACGCGACACCGATGTCGTACGCGGCTAGCAGGCGTTCGGCCCGCTCAATCTCAGCGTCGCTAGGCGTGAAGCCGGCATTGGCCAGTGCAACCTGATCTGGATGAATGCAGAGCTTGCCAACGAAACCCATCGCTCGAGCCTCGAAGGCTTCGACCGACATCCGGTCATTGTCTCGGAAGTTCGCAACGATCTGGTCGATAACTGGCTTGTCTGCAAGTCGCCCGGCTTGAGCAATGGAGGCTCGGGCGAACTGCACTTCGACGTTGTTTTGGGTACGCACTCCACCCAGGTCGGCGACGTAGTCCTCGGCTCCAAAGTAACCACCGATCACCTGGCTGTGACTGAGGAGATGACGGGCGTCGGCAACGCCACGTGCCGTTTCCAGACCAGCAACAATGCCCAGATGACCGAAATCAGCCTCGGCGAGCGCCCTGGCACATTGGTCGAGCCCTTCGAGGGTCTCGATCATCGGCACAACAACGCCGGCTAAGTCACGATGAAGACCGAACGAAATATCATCGGCAAACCATGGGGTACCTGGTGGGTTCACTCGGATAAACACAGCGCTGCCTTGGCCCATGATCGTGGGGGCGAGTTCGACGGCGTTTAAACGCCCGGCGGCTTTTTGACTGACTGGTGTCGCGTCTTCGCAGTCGATCACGACCCCATCAGCGCCGCTACGTGTCAGCTTGGGAATGAGGTCGTCTCGTACCGCTGGTGCAAACAGGACCGAACGCAGCCGCGGCAGCGCTCCTGGGGTCAGGGCTTCGGAAGTCATCAGGTCGCAGCGTAGGACCGTTTGGCGACTTCTTCTAGCATTACCTCGGTGGCACCGCCGCCAATCGGCAAGATACGAGCGTCGCGACACATTCGCTCTATTGCCGACTCGCGCATGTAGCCCATACCGCCATGGAACTGCATGCAGTCGTACATGACCTGGTTGATTGCCTCGCAGCCGAACGCCTTAGCGCCCGACATAGCTTTGACATTGTCTTCGCCCTGATCTCCAAGCCATGCGGCGTGATACATCGATGCTCGAGTCGCGTCAATTTTGGCCTGGTTCATCGCCATACGCTGACGGATCGCACCCAAGTCATACAAATGTCCGCCGAAGGCTTCACGGTTCTGGCAGTACTCGTTGGTCATATCGATCGCTGCTTGTGCGGCGCCCACGCCCATTCCGACGATCACCATGCGTTCGTTCTGGAAGTTCTTCATCGTTGCGTAGAAACCACGATGCGGCGTTCCCAAAAGCTGCTCATCGGGCACAAACACGTTATCGAGCGTGAGCTCGGCCGTGTCGCTACAGAGCCAGCCATGCTTGTCCAGCTTCTTTGCCACGCTGAAGCCCTCGGTTCCGGCCGGGACTAGGAACATCGAGATCCCGTACTTATTGTCATTGTCAGTCCTGGCTGCGACGATCGTCATATCGCCATAGACACCGTTTGTGATGAAAGTCTTGGTGCCATTGATCCGCCACCCATCGCCGTCCTTTACGGCTTTGGACCGGATCCCAGCGACATCAGACCCTGCATCGGGTTCGCTTACACCGATCGACAGGATGAAGTCTCCGCTCAGCATCCCCGGCACATATTTCGCTAGCTGTTCGGGACTGCCCGAGTTGATCAGATGAGGCCCTGCCATATCGGTGTGCACTAATGCAGTGACCTCGAAGCCGGCGAACGTAGATGCCCCGAGCGCTTCGCTGAACGTTGCAGAGGCTAGGTAGCCCATGCCGAGCCCGCCGAGCTCTTCTGGAACGCGCAAGCTGAACATGCCGAGCGAGCCCATCTTGCGCAGCACATCACGTGGCACTTTGCCGTCGTGTTCCCACTGCTCACCGTGTGGCTTCACCTCGTTCGTCACGAAATCGACGACCTGATCGTAGATCGCTTCAAGTTCGTCGGTCATGTAGACGTTGCGGGTGGTCATTGGGGGCTCTCCTGAGACGATTCGTCGGTTATAGCAGCGGCAAAAGTCACAAGCACTTCACCGGTCGCGATTTGGTCGCCGGGTGCAACTCGCACCTCGGCAATAGTCGATGCTCCACTTGCTCGTAGCGAATGGAGCATCTTCATGGCTTCAATGACCACGAGCACCTGGTCTCCGTCAACGACGTCACCGGGTGCAACCATCACATCGCTCACCACTGCAGGGAACGGGGCGACGATCGCGTCGCCACTGCTCTTGCGCGTAGCCAGGCTCGGCGCCCACCGTTCGGTACGGCTCGGAACAGTGAAGCTGTACACGTGACCATGATTGTTCACGGCCACACGGCGGGCATCAAGGTCGACCGCCACAGGAGAACGCTGCTTGTCTTCCACATCTTCTTTGGTCAGCACCATCTCATAGGCCTCACCGTCCGCTGCAACGAGTCCGAGATTGCGTTTCATTTCGTGCGGCGTGACTGAGAATGACGAGCCGAGCCATGGGCTTGCCTTGTCGCGTTCGGCCTCGCTGGCCTGAGCCCACGCAATGGCACCCGTAGCAGCCGCAGCGCTCAAGCCATCGGGCGACAGCGAAGGGACGGGTGTTTCATCGAGGAACCGAGTGGTAACTCGACCGTCGATAATTGGCTGTTGGTCAAGAAGCCAACGGTGGAAGCCGGCAGTGGTGACCACGCCGTCGATAATCAGATTGTCGAGGGCACGTCGCATCTTGGCCAACGCCTCGTCGCGGGTGCTCCCGTGCACGATGAGCTTGGCGATCATCGAGTCATAGTGCGGCGATATCTCGCTGCCTGCCTCGACCCCTGAGTCCCACCGCACGTCGGCAGGAACCTGAATTTGACTGATCATTCCGATCTGAGGAGCAAAATTGTTCTGGGTGTCTTCGGCCAAGATGCGGGCCTCGATGGCATGGCCTTGAAACTGCAGTTGCTCGGCCGTAATCGACAACCGTTCGCCTGCCGCAACTCGGATCATCAGCTCGACCAGGTCAACACGTGTAATTGCCTCGGTGACCGGATGTTCAACTTGAAGACGGGTATTCACCTCGAGGAAGAAGTGCTCGCCTGTCTCATCATCAACGATGAACTCCACGGTTCCAGCCGAGTCATATCCCATCGCCTTTGCCAATGACTGCGCCGACTCACGGAGCGCTTGTCGGGTCTGCGGCGCCAGGTTTGGGGCGGGAGCTTCTTCGAGCAGCTTCTGATAGCGCCGTTGTACTGAGCACTCCCGTGTGCCGAGTTCGGCCGACCCGCCATGCTTGTCGCCAACAATTTGCACCTCGATGTGGCGAGGCCGCTGCACGTACCGTTCGACAATCACGCTGCCATCGCCAAAGGCGTGCTCCGCCTCGGCCGAGGCTTCGGTAAGCGCCACTGAGAACTCGGTGGCATCGTTCGCAATGCGGATTCCCTTGCCTCCGCCTCCAGCTGAAGCCTTGACCAGAATCGGAAACCCAATTCGGGCAGCAGCCTGGGCAAGTTCGCCTGGATCCTGCGATTCGGACCATCCGGGGATGGTTGGCACGCCCGCCCGTTCGGCGATCTTGCGGGCTTCAATCTTGGAACCCATAGATGCGATGACGCCAGGATTCGGGCCGACCCAGATCAGACCGTGGTCGACACACGCCTGAGCGAAGGCCGCGTTTTCGGCCAGGAAGCCGTACCCAGGATGAACCGCTGTTGCACCCGACGTTGTCGCTGCAGAAATCACGCGTTCAATCGACAGGTAGGACTCAGCCAAGCTGGCGGGGCCAATTGCAACCGCCATCGTGGCTTCACCAACGTACGGGGCATCAGCATCAGGCTCTGCGTAGACCGCAACCGTCTCATGGCCCAGTCGATCGGCGGTGCGAATGATGCGGCGGGCAATCTCGCCGCGGTTAGCAATCAAAATGCGCATATTGGCTCGATTCGAAAACTTGACACCCCGGGGGTGTCAAGAACTGAGTAGGTCATCACAGCAATCACATCCGGTACACCAGGCCGGGGCCAGGCGCTGGTTTGTCGTGGCGGGCGGCCAGGGCGAGGGATAGCCCCAGAGCATTTCGGGTATCAACGGGGTCAATCAGGCCGTCGTCCCAAAGCCGACTGGTGGCGTAGTAGGGGTCGCTCTGCGTTTCGTACTGGCCACGAATATGGGCTCGGATCTCAGCGAGTTCTTCGTCGGTTGTGTCGGCACCCTTCAGACCACCAACCCGGATGTCGACGAGCACTGTCTCGGCCGTGTCAGCCGCCATAGTCGCAATTCGAGAATTCGGCCATGCAAACAAGAACCGAGGATTGAAACCTCGGCCGCACATGCCATAGTTCCCGGCGCCGTAAGAGCCGCCGATGAGCACCGTATACCTCGGGACTGTCGCGTTGGCCACAGCAGCAACCATCTTGGCGCCATTCTTGGCGATGCCCCCCTTTTCGCTGTCGCTGCCGACCATGTAGCCGCTGGTGTTCTGCAAAAAGACCAACGGAACCCGACGCTGCTCACAAAGCTCGATGAAATGGGTGGCCTTCAATGCCGATTCGCTGAAGATGATGCCGTTGTTGGAGATAATGCCGACCAGATGGCCCCAGATCCGGGCGAAGCCGCACACGATCGACTCGCCCCACTCGGGTTTGAAGGCGGCGAAACGACTGCCATCCACAATGCGAGCGATGATCTCGGTCGCATCGAATGGAATTCGATCATCGGCACTGACAATGCCGTAGATCTCTTCGGGTGGGTACGCCGGCGGTTCAGGCTCGACCCAATCGAGCCATCCATCGCGCTGATCGACACGCCGCTGGTTCGTGGTCTCACAGATTTCGCGAAGTTTGCCATACGCCTCGCGTTCGCTCGACGCCATGTAATCACTCACCCCGCTGATGCGAGTGTGAAGCACTGCACCGCCCAGGTCGTCTGGTTCGATGATCTCGCCGAGCGCCGCTTTGACGATTGGCGGGCCGCCCAGGAAAATTCGACCGATGCCCTCGACCATGATCACTTCGTCGCTTAGGGCTGGCACATAGGCGCCACCAGCGGTGCACCCGCCTAGCACGACAGCGAGCTGTGGCAGGCCTTGTGCCGACAGCCGTGCTTGACGATAAAAGGAGCCGCCGAAATGGTCCTTATCTGGGAAGATCTCGTCTTGCAGTGGCAAGAATGCCCCGCCTGAGTCGACCAAATAGATGATGCCAAGCCGGTTCTCTTCCGCAATTTCTTGCGCCCGCACATGCTTCTTGATCGACATGGGAAGCAGGCTTCCACCTTTAACCGTTGCGTCATTGGCGATGAAGACCCACGGCACGCCGTGCACGATCCCGATGCCAGTTACAACCCCTGCGCCAGGAGCCTCATCGTCATATTGGCCATAGGCGCTGAGCGTCGAGAACTCGAGGAACGACGTGTTGTCATCAGTCACCAAATCAATGCGGTCGCGAACCATGATTTTGCCGCGATCGAGGTGGCGCTTAATCGACTGTTGCCGCCGCTCGCCCCCATCAATCACCCACTGTTGTCGCGTTCTGAGCGTGGAGAGTTCCCCCAAGTAGATATCGCGGTTCTCAGCGAACTCGGCAGAACCAACATCGATCTTTGACGTAATCCGATTCATCGTGTCTCTCTCACTGGCTGCGTCTCATATTTGAGGCCTCATCGTCAACTCTCATACTGGGTAACTCCTTGCAGAAATTGATCACTGATCGCGGTAGCCAGCTGGTCGACTGTCAGGTTTCCTGCGGGATCAAACCACTCTGCGGTTGCATTCATTGCGCCAAAGAGAATGAGTCGACGCAAGCGCAGCTCTTTGGTGTTTGCAGCAGGAAACAACACTTCGAAGAGCTGGTTCCACTTCTGCTCATAGCTATCCCGTTTAGGTACCACCGCAGCGCGCACTTCAGCTGGAGCGCTGAAAAACGAGGTGACATGGGCTGTTGTATAGGGGCCGTTTTCGAAGATGGCGCTCAGGTGGGATCTCACATGTTCTCGAACATGAACCGCCACATCGTCAGTTCCAGCCAGCGAGGATTGTGCCTCGTCGAATGCATCGATCATGACCACGATGCCGTCGTTCAAGACAGCAACAAACAGCGCTTCCTTCGATTCGAAGTGATGGTAAATGGAGCCAGCCTTAATCCCGGTCGCCGCAGCAATCTGTCGCAAGGTCGTGCCGACGTACCCCTGCCGAACGAAGAGTTCGGCTGCGGCATCGAGGACCCGAGCACGTCCAGTGATCTCCTCGGTCTGCAGCCCCACACCCACGAACCTACCTAACGCTTGTTAGGTTTGTCAAGTGGCGCCCACTTCCATCGTGCGCCATCACCTTGCGTGGCGGCGCGAGCACGGCATGATGTGGGTGTGAGCGTAGGAATCTCAGTTCGAGCAACCGTCATGCAAACACCTCGCCGAGGCGAGCTGCAGGTGTTGCAGAACGTGGTCATCGATGTCGATGACGACGGCACGATCATCTCTATCGGCCATCGTGACGGACCCGTGACCCATGATCTGGGCGAACACAGCGTGCTTCTTCCCGGGCTGATCGACAGCCATCTGCATGCCCCGCAATGGCCCCAACTCGGCACCGGACTTGACCTACCACTTGAGCAGTGGCTCCTGGAACACACCTTTCCATTAGAGAAGCGATTAACCGAGCCAGAGTTCGCCGCCCAAGTCTGGCCACAGATGGTCGCCACTCTGCTGGCCCATGGCACGACCACAGCCGTCTACTTTGCCACTATCGACGTTGCAACCACCACCATGCTGGCCTCGACCTGCGCCGAGCTTGGCCAGCGAGCCTTCGTCGGGCGTGTAGCGATGGACCACACTGGCGGTACACCCGAGTGGTATCGAGATGCCGACGCCAACGTCTCCATCGAGAATTCGCACCTATCCATACAAGAAATCCAGATGCTTGGCAACAGTCTCGTCAAGCCCGTTATCACGCCGCGGTTTACCCCCGCGTGCAGCAACGACGCTCTGATCGGCCTCGGCCAGTTGTCCATAGAAACTGGCGTACGGTTGCAGACCCATTGCTCCGAGAGCGACTGGCAACACCACTACGCCATCGAGCGGTTCCGAACAACGGACACACAAGCTCTTGCAGGCTTCGGGCTGATCCGCCCGAACACGATCTTGGCGCACGGCGATCATCTCGGCGACTCCGACCTAGATATCGTCCGACTTGCCGGTGCCGGCGTGGCCCACTGCCCACTCTCGAACGCCTATTTCGCAAACGCAGTCTTTCCGGCGCGACGGGCGCTCGACGCAGGCGTCAAAGTCGGACTCGGCACCGATATCGCCGGCGGAGCGTCACCAGGGCTACTTCCGCAGTGTGCTCATGCCGTCACTGCATCGCGTTACCTCGAAGATGGCGTTGACCCAGGGCTCTCGGCGCACGAGCGAGGTGTATCCAATTCTCGAATCGCAATAACCGACGCTTTTTACATGGCAACAACGGGGGGCGCCGAACTCCTTGACCTGCCCATTGGACTGCTCGCCGTTGGCCGCTCATTCGATGCCTTGGCTGTGCAGCTCAACCGGCCAGGGTCGGCGCTACAGATGTGGACCGAAATTGATGACGGCGACCGCATCTTCGAGAAGGTCGTGCGCCTGGCTGCCCCCGCCGATATCTCCAACGTCTGGGTGAATGGTCGCCGCGTCGCCGGCGCTGCCTAACCAACTACGCCAACCATCAACCTTCTGTACACAACCTTCTGTGTCAGACACAGAAGGTGTAGCCGAGGTTGTCGCACCCGACACCTAGCGTCTTGCATATGGGACGACCGCTGCGAATTGACCATCCTGGGGCCTATCACCATGTGACAAATCGGGGGCGCAACAAACAAGACGTGTTTGGTGATGACGATGACCGAGAACTCTTCGTCGACTACCTGCGTACAACTATCTCTCTGGGCCTCATCGAACTACATGCGTTCGCTTTAATGAGCAACCATTACCACCTACTCATCCGTTCCTGCACCGACCACGGCTTGTCTCGAACGATGCAGCACATAGGCGGCGGTTACACCTTGGACTTCAACCGAAAGTACGGCTTCGACGGCGCACTCTTCAAAGGTCGCTTCTTCTCCAAGCTCATCGACAACGAGCGTTATCTAATGGAAGTACCCCGCTATATCGCCAACAACCCGGTCAAGGCAGGACTCGTCAGGCGTCCCGCGGACTACCGCTGGTCAAGCCAAGCCGTGGTACTCGGCCACCCAGATGCAATCGACATTCCTCTGGCTCATGACATTGTGGCTACATACTTCGATGGCAATCCTCAAGCCTTTGACCAGTTCGTGCGTCGACACGACACCAAGTCGGCCGCCGAATTCGAACGAGTCATCCATTCACAGCTTCCGGACCACTCTCTGCAGTCCTCGTTGGACACAATTAATACTGCGCTGCTTCAACTCGATGGCCTGACAAGGCGTTCACCGTCGTTATTATCGTTGACTACCGCGTTGACCGACTACGTCTGCAGCTCTTTGGACGTGCCAATCATCGGAATCTTGCTCCCACACGATGACGTAACTCAGGCTGCTCAAGGTCTGCTACTCACGCTTCTTCATCGTTCTGATTTGGCAACACTCACCGATCTGGCGACTGCCTTCGGCTTCAGTTTTGGGCAAGGCGCATCGAGGTCGATCCGGCGCTTCGAAAGAACTACTCAACGAGACCCAGCGCTGTCAGCGCTGCTCAACACCGGGCTGTCCATTCTCGACCGAGCCGCATAAATTTACCCCTAACCCTTTGTGTCTGACACAAAGGGTTAGGGGTAAAGGATTAAGTGATGTTGCTTACACGTCGGCCTCAACGGAGTCTCTGATTCGGTGTTCGCTCCGCGAGCTCGTGATCAGCATCGCCACCACCCCTGCGAGCGCGCCCCAGAAAGGCGACCCGATCTTCGCCACTGTAAGACCGGACAGCGTCACGACGAACGTGAACATTGCTGCCTCGCGATGGCCCTCATCGCGGACTGCCATTGCAAGGCTGTTGCCGATCGTGGGCAACAACGCCAACGCTGCAACAATGTGGATGAGTTCCTTCGGAAACGCATTCAGCGCACCGGTGATCGCTGTCCCAAACAGCGCTGCGATTAGATAGAAACCACCGTTTGACAATGCCGCCGTATAACGCCGTGCCGGGTCCTCGTGAGCCGATGCTTCGAGACAGATCGGCGCTGACACCGCCGACAGGTTGAAGGCATATCCACCGAATGGCGCCAGCAGCACGGTTCCGAGACCAGTGCTACCAATGACCTTGGAGATTGGCGCGTCGTAGTTCGCGTTGCGCAGCGCAGCCACGCCCGGCAGATTTTGGCCCGCCATGGTGACGATGAACAAAGGAATCGCTAGCCCGATTACCGCGCTGAGGCTGAACGAAGGACCGACGTATTCAGGCTGGGCAAACGCTAACGTCAGCTCTTCAGTGCGGATCGAGCCCGATGCCAACGATGTCGTAATTCCCGCCACGAGCACCGCAACAACCGCGTAACGCGGAGCGAAGCGGCGGGTCACCATGTACACCAAGGATGTGATCGCGATGAGGCCTGGAGCTGTCTCTGCGTCGGCGAAGCCGCTCAGAACAAACCTCGCCAGAACACCCGCCAACAGAGCGCTGACAAGGGCGACCGGGATGCGATTCATGAACCGCTCGAAAAGGCCGGAGAATCCAACGAACGCCATCAGTACTCCGTTGATGACGAAAGCCCCAACTGCTTCGGAGAGCGTGAAGTCACCCGGCGCGACGGTTGCCAGAATTGCTGCCCCCGGAGCGGAGAACGCCACCATCACCGGAATGCGGAGCTTTAATGAAGGAACGATGGTGAGGATCGCCATACCGAGACAAAGGGCGAACACCCATGAAGCGATCTGCTTGTCGCTGGCCCCAACTGCCCTCGCCGCCTCGAAGACGATCACGATGCCGCTGGTCAAACCAACAAGTGAGGCGACGAACCCGGCCGTAATCGTCGATAGCGAGAAGTCCCTGAAGATCTGCACCTGACAACGATAGTGCCCGGCGAGTCTTCCGTCCGACCTCGAAGAGCACCGCTACACATCCGAGATGTGGCTAACGCCCTACCCGGAGCCGGGGGTCAGGGGGCAATATGGCCGAGTCCCTGTGTCGTGGAAAATGTCCGGATTCTCGTCCGCCGAGTAGCCATTGGCGATGCGCTTGAACGCGTTCCACAAAACGCCGCATCCGGTGCCTAGCTTGTCAATAGGAAAGTCGAACTTGAACATGCGGCAATCGAGACCGAACTGCTCGATGACTCACTAGAACGACCCTGCCCGCGCCCCCGATAGATCTGTCATCTAAAACAAGAGGCACAGAAGGGATCAGGTGCGGAGGCTGGTGAGAATATGGCCGTAGACCTCGGCCTCCTCAGGACTCGTCACGGGCATCGAGAACTCGATGCGGTCGACCCGCTCCGAGTAGCGCTCTCGAAGCTGCTCTGCGATGGTTTCGTGGATCCCCAAAGTAGCCACCGTGTGCAACATCTCGTCATCGACGAGTGCGGGTAACGCATCCCAGTTCTGGGCCTTAGACAGCCTGCTGGCCTGCTCGGCGATATCGCCCCAGCCGTGCAACTCGAACGCACGACGATAAGCGGGCGTCGATAGGTAGAACGCCACCCGTGCTCGCACCGTCTCGGTGCTGACCGCAAGCTGCTTCTCGGTCGCAGCGGTGCCCACAAGCGGCTTCATGCAGACCTCCACCAACGACGCATCTCGGCCAGTCCGAGCTGCGCCACGGGCAATGTTTGGATGCACCTGCTCGTCAATAAAGCGTGGCGTGCAAACCGGATGGAGACGTACTCCATCAGCGACCTCGCCCGCCATAGCCACCATGTTGGGGCCAATCGCAGCAACGTGGATCGGTATAGACGGATGGTCGATCGGCCCCGGGTCAAACAGCGGGACCATCAGGCTCAGGTTGTAGTGCTCGCTCTCGAAGTTCAACTCGGTGCCGTGCTGCCAGCAGTCCCACACTGCCCGCATCGCCATGATGTAGTCGCGCATCCAAGGCGCCGGAGCGTGCCAATCCATGCCGAAGCGGCGCCGTACGTGGCCACGTACTTGCGAGCCCAGTCCGAGTACGAACCGGCCCTGCGACAGCTTCTGTAACGACCACGCCGACATTGCGGTGATCGTCGGGCTCCTAGGGAACGCCATGGCTACAGACGTGCCTAACCCAATCGTTGATGTTGCGGCGGCGCCCAAGGCCAAGAGCTGATACGGGTCGTCCTTGGTTTCTTCGACGAGCACGGCATCGATCCCGAGTTCCTCGGCTTGCACAGCACCAGCAGCGAAATCGCCAATATGTAACGGCGTGTCCGGTTCACGAAGCCCTGGGTCGAGTTTTCCGAGCGGAAGCAACGTCTCTACCTTCATGATCCCATGGTGTCAGCTAGTGCAATCATCAGACCAATCCGGCCAACTTGGGTTAGACAGCGAGCCGAGTGCCAAGATCAATGCATGAAGAATCAGGTCACCGAGATGTTCGGCATCGATATGCCGATCTTTGCGTTCACCCACTGCCGTGATGTTGTCGCCGCAGTCACCAAGGCCGGCGGCCTCGGAGTCCTAGGCGCGGTTGGGCTATCGCCCCGCCAGCTCGAGATTGACTTGCAGTGGATCGAAGAGGAAGTTGGCGGCAAGCCGTACGGCGTCGACCTGATCGTTCCAGCCAAATACGCCGGATCCGACGAGGGTGGCTTGTCTGTTGGTTCGATCAACGACATGATCCCCGACGAGCACCGCCAGTACCTGAATCAGATCCTAGAAAAGTACGACGTTCCCCCGCTCGAAGAAGGCAGCAAGAGGAGCGGCGGCTTCAACATGAGCGATGACGCCGCGGCCCCAATGTCGGCAGACTCGCAGATGCCAAACCTCGAGATCGCGCTGGCCTTCAAGCCTTCCCTAATGGTGAATGCACTCGGTCCGCCACCGGCGGTCATGACCAACCGGTGCCACGAGGCCGGGATCAAGGTCGGTGCCCTGGCCGGAAAAGCCCAGCACGCGGAACGTCATGTAAACGCAGGTGTTGACTTGATCATCGCCCAGGGTTACGAGGCCGGTGGCCACACCGGCGAGATCGCATCGATGGTGCTGATACCCGAGGTTGTTGACGCCGTTGGCGACACACCTGTTCTCGGAGCTGGAGGTATTGGCCGGGGCCGCCAGATGGCTGCAGCGATGGCGCTTGGCGCTCAAGGTGTCTGGTGCGGTTCAGTCTGGCTCACGACCGAAGAAGCCGAAACCCACCCAATCGTTAAAGGGAAAATGCTCACGGCGACGTCTTCTGACACAATCCGTTCGCGTTCGCGTACCGGCAAACATGCTCGCCAGCTGAAATCGTCATGGACCGACGAGTGGGAAAACCCAGACACTCCGATGCCTTTGGGAATGCCGATGCAACCAGTGCTTATCGACGAGGCCATCGCTCGTATCAACCGATCGGCACATCGCGAGGGATCCGGCGCCGCTGACCTTGCCAACTATTTCGTGGGCCAGATCGTGGGCAGCATGAACAAGACCAAGCCCACGACACAGGTGGTGTACGAGATGATCGAAGAGTTCATCGAAGCAACCGACGGCTTGAACACCCAAATCAACGGATAAGCCCAGCCAGCTGAATCCCTTTCTGGCGAGACGCCGTCCACGCAATAACCGCGCATCCTGTTGACATCTTGATGTCACGGTTCCCTGAACTGGCCGGACACGATGGACACCTAGATCAACGACAACAACGTGTATTAGCTCGGACTGCACTCCTTCATCAGCTTCGCTACCAGAATGCGTTCGACTAGGGGCGCCTTCACCTTCGTCGAGAAGCGGGCAGCCGACACTGAGTTTTGTCCGCAAGGCGCCCGATCGGTCGTTGCCCTACTGCGGCCGTGTGTTTCCCGATGCAACTTCGCCACTTCGTGGCCAAATGTAAAGACGGACTGACTGGGCACTTTGCGCACTAGCGGGCTCTAGTTCCCTGTAGGAATAATTCCCTATAGAAGTGGTGCAGTAGAGGGCGAGGGCCACCGGCGTGTCGTCGCTCGTTCTATCGGACCGGGCGAGGGTCAGCGCCGAAGCTGCCGGATCCCCTCATTCTGTGTCAAGTCGTTCTCGCCGTTGAAGCACAATTCGCATGTTCTTGACGCCATCCGTATTCCAGAGACGCATACTTGGGAACGATGTTCATCGACCAGGTAAGCGCCGTCATCCGAGAGGTGGGCGCCGCCGAAGTGGTGCCTCGGTTCCGTTCACTCGCCGATGGGGATGTCATGGAGAAGGGCCCCGGCGACCTGGTAACGATCGCAGACCAGGAATGTGAACGAGTTCTCGCCGAACGTTTGCGAGCAATCCGGGACATACCCGTGGTTGGCGAAGAAGGCACAGCAGCGGACCCGTCGCTTCTTGACCTTGTGGCCGAGGCCGACGCGACATGGATCATCGATCCGATCGACGGAACAGCGAACTTCGTTGCTGGCAATCCCAACTTCGTGGTGATGGTCGCACTTGCCGAACTCGGCGAAACCGTCGCTGCATGGGTCTGGCATCCCGAAACCGACTCAATTCTCACTGCACAACGCGGCAACGGGGTTCATCGCAACGGTGTAGCAATCATCGCCCCCACCCGAGAAAAGTCACCAACGGGCATTCTGAAACGCACGTATATGCCTGAGCCAGCGCGCACGCTACTAGCGGCATTTCCCAAGTCGGTCGGATCACTCGTGCCAGCGTTCAAGAGTGCCGGCATCGAATATGGCGCATTGATCGATGGGCGCATCGACTTCCTGATGTACTGGCGCACTCTGCCGTGGGACCATGCCCCCGGTGGATTGCTAGCAAGCGAGGCTGGCCTCCGCGTCGCTCGGGTGGACGGATCGGCGTATATGCCCGGTGACGGCAAGGACGGCCTCTTGGCCGCCACGCACGAGTGCTGGGACGCCGTCGCAGCAGAAATTTTGATCGCTTTCGCAGATTGAATACGCATCGCTGACACGACCATCTGACTGCCCTATTCACTGTATTAGCGTGCTCAGCATGCTTATTGTTGCTGGAACCATCACTATTGATCCCGCCGACGCCGACATTCTGCGCGCTGCTGCTACGGCGATGATGGAGGCCACTCATCAAGAGTCTGGTTGCATCGAGTACGTGTTTAGTATCAGCGTCGCTGATCCAGGCGAGGTGCAGGTCTTCGAAGTCTGGGAATCTGCCGAAGATCTCAAGAAACACTTCACCGTCGCCCACATGGCTACGTTTCGGTCAGTCCTGAACGAAGTGACGATCACTGGACGCAACCTGCATCGTTACGAAGTGTCCTCGCACGAACCTATGTAACTGCAGGCTCCTTACGCCGCTCGGTTCTCGAGCCCAACAAACGCTGCAGGCCTCCCTTGACCGGGCTCCTTGGTCACAATTCTCACCGTTAGCAGGATCTAACGGCACCACCAGCGTTGACGGCGCCTCTGAACCCATGTAGCCCAGAGAACGCGGTCCATATGGAATGAATCACGCTCGTGGTCCATTACCACACGCCGTTTTTCTCCTCGCTCTGAAGGTGGCTGGAGCGTTCGCGGTCGCACTATCTCTGGCCCTGCCTCAGGCAGAAGCGCAGGGTGTAGAAACGTTCCAGTGGCTCGTCCAGTTATAGGCCACATGGGTTATCGGGCACATCGGCTGCAGCCATGGAATTCACCGACGACAGCAGGCTCAGTGCACCATGTGGCGGCCACGGATTTTCCTGCGACGACGACGGTGAACTCCTCTCGGCCGCCAAAGAGCTAAGCGACATCACAGCTGCTGAGGTAAAGGATCATAGATGACCTTGAACTCACGTGAGAATGCCAGCAGCGCTGGCACCGACATTGCAACGGAGATCACGGTCAACCTAGTGGATGAGCTCCCTATCAAAGCCTCAGCCGAGTCGAGGTCGAAGCTGTGTCGAGGTCGAAGCTGTGAAGAAGTCCACCGCGAGTTACCAATCAGATATACCCAGATCGCAGTGTGCTCTGGGGCCTTTTGTTCAGACTCGGACCCATGATCGTGGCCATTGCGACCGCTGCATTCCACCAAGCCTGAGGCCAACGATTGTCGTGCTCGCCATCGACATAGCGCTCGGCGCGCAACGGATCCTGTTCAGACCTGCAAAGGCTGCCACAGCTAGGCACTAGGCCGACCTGGCGCAGCTGGGCTGACAGTGCTGCTCAGTGACTCTTGGCCAGAAACGAGGTAAACGGCCTGGAACCGAGCATCCTTGATCGGTGAATTCCTCTGATACGACGCTGCCCGCAGGTTCTGCGAAGCGCGACGACATTCGTAACGTTGCCATCATCGCGCACGTCGACCACGGCAAGACGACCTTGGTCGATGGCATGCTGCACCAGTCCGGCGCTTTTGGCGCCCACCAGAACGTCGATGAACGAGTCATGGACTCGATGGACCTTGAAAAAGAGAAGGGCATCACGATTCTGGCCAAGAACACCGCTATCCGGTGGAACGGCTACAAGATCAATGTCGTCGACACTCCTGGTCACGCTGACTTCGGTGGCGAGGTCGAACGAGCGCTAACCATGGTCGACGGCGTACTTCTGCTCGTCGATGCCAGCGAGGGCCCACTCCCCCAGACCCGCTTTGTTCTGCGCAAGGCGCTCATGCGCAACCTGCCAGTGGTTCTGGTGATCAACAAGATCGACCGAGCGGACGCTCGTGTTGCCGAAGTCGTGACCGAGGTCGAAGACCTATTTCTCGACGTCGATGCCGACGAGCACCAGATCGACTTCCCAATCGTGTACGCGGTCGCCCGCGAAGGCAAGGCTGGCCTCTCGGTCGACGACATGGGCGATGACCTGACGGTGTTGCTGCAGACGATCGTTGATCATGTGCCTGCGCCGTCCTATGACCCCGATGCCCCGCTGCAGGCGTGGGTGACCAACCTGGACGCCTCGGCCTATGTCGGACGTCTCGCCATCTGTCGCATCATGAACGGCGAGATCCGTAAGGGTCAAAATGTTGCCTGGTGCAAGCTCGACGGCACCGTCGCCAACGCCAGGGTGACCGAGCTGTTCGTGACCGAAAGCCACGAACGCCAAGAAGCCCAATCCGCATCAGCCGGCGAACTCGTAGCGGTTGCTGGTCTGCCCGAAATCACTATCGGCGAAACTCTTGGTGACCCAGCCGATCCGCGTCCACTGCCTATCATCACCGTCGATGAGCCGAGCTTGTCAATGACCGTTGGTAGTAATACCTCCCCACTCGCTGGCCGCAGCGGCACCAAGATGACCGCTCGCCAGGTCAAGGACCGGCTCGACAGGGAATTGATCGGCAACGTATCGCTCCGCGTACTCGATCTCGGTCGCCCTGATGCATGGGAAGTCCAAGGCCGTGGCGAACTACAACTCGCCATCCTGATCGAACAAATGCGCCGTGAGGGGTTCGAACTCACCGTCGGCAAACCACAGGTCGTGACACGCGAGATCGACGGCAAGCTGCACGAACCTGTCGAGCAGGTATCCATCGATATCCCCGAGGAGTTTGTGGGCGCAGTCACCCAGCTCATCGCACCCCGCAAGGGCATCATGAACGAGATGGTCAACTTCAGCGCTGGCTGGGTTCGCCTCGACTACCGCATGCCAGCTCGTGGCTTGATTGGTTTCCGCACCGACTTCTTGACCGAGACCCGTGGCACCGGCCTGCTGCACCATGTCTTCGACGGCTGGGTCCCATGGCAAGGCGAGATCGCTAGCCGCCACAAGGGTTCCCTCGTCGCTGACCGTCTCGGTGTCACCACCAGCAACGCAATCTTGAATCTTCAAGAGCGTGGGGCCTTCTTTGTAGGTGTCGCCGAAGAGGTCTACGAAGGGATGATCATCGGCGAGACGCCCAAGGCGGGTGACATGGACGTCAACATCTGCAAGGAAAAGGCACACACCAATGTGCGCGCTGCTGCAGCTGATCAAACCGTTCGTCTGACGCCTCCCAAGCTCATGTCGCTAGAACAATCACTCGAGTTCATTGGCGACGATGAATGCATCGAAGTAACACCAGACAAGGTTCGTCTTCGCAAGGTCGAACTCGACGCAACAGCGCGGCTTCGTCTTACCAAGAACATGAAGAAGTCCCGCGAAGCGAACGCGTAGTCCAGCTTGCTTCGCTGCGCCTGTTTATCGCTGACTGCCTCGACGGTCCTTGATGGCGGAGAGAAGCATGGAGTAGACCAGCCGGTTTCGCTGCGCCTGTCTTCGGCTGACCGCTTCGACGGTCCCCACACGCGTAGAGAGCTCCACCATGACAACTGAACCTGCCGTCACTACGTTCGCCGATCTTGGTGTCTCTAACGAAATCGTCGCGACACTGAGCGAACGAGGCATCACCGAGGCGTTCCCAATTCAGACAGCCTCTATCGAGGCTGGACTCGCTGGTCGTGACATTTGCGGCAAAGCCCCAACCGGCTCCGGCAAGACACTTGCGTTCGGGATCCCAGCAGTCGACCTCTGTAGCATGGGCACTCCGTGGTGCCCATCAGTCCTGATCCTGTCGCCGACTCGCGAGTTGGCCACGCAGATCAAAGATGAACTCGAACCGCTGGCTACGGCAAAGGACCGAACCATCATTACGGTCTTCGGTGGAACCAGCATCGAACGAGATATCAAGCGACTCGAACAAGGCGTTGACATTCTTGTTGCCTGTCCGGGCCGACTCGAAGACCTGATCGCTCGCCGCTGCTGCGAACTGCGCAACATCGAACTCGTTGTCGTCGACGAGGCCGACCGTATGGCCGACATGGGCTTCCTGCCGGCAGTCAAACGCCTCCTCGACCAGACGCCAAGCAACCGACACACACTGCTCTTCTCAGCCACTCTCGATGGCGATGTCGACATGTTGATCAAGCGGTATCAGAACGACCCACTCACCTTCGAGGTCGAAGAACAGATCGGCGAGCTGGGCGACGTCGAACACTCGTGGTATCTCGTCCAGCCGGTTGATCGGATTCCCCATGCAGTCGCAGTATTGAAGCGCTACGAATCGTCGATCGTTTTCTGCCGGACTCGCCGGGGCTGCGATCGCGTGGCGAAGGTCTTCGCCAGCAAAGGTTTAAGTGCCGTCGCTATCCACGGCGACCGTAGCCAGCATCAACGAGAACGAGCGTTGGCTGACTTCACCAGTGGCCGAGCACAGGTCCTGGTCGCTACTGACGTCGCAGCGCGCGGCATCCACGTCGACGATGTTGCGTTGGTCATGCACTACGACCCTGCCGGCAGCGACAAGGACTACATCCATCGTTCGGGTCGAACTGGCCGGGCGGGCCAAGACGGCCATGTCATCTCGATGGTGGTCGAAGACAAGAAGAAGGCTGCACGCCAGCTACAAAAAGAACTGGGTTTGAAGCCCGAACTTGATGTGCTGGACGTTGCAGCGCTAGGCCCCATCGTGAAGGCCCGCAAATCCAAGCCTGACCCCGACTCGCGCAAGGAAAATCGTTCACGCGACACTAGCGAGTCACGTGGCGACAGCAACGACAACTCGGACCGCAACGAACGCCCCGACCGAGGCAGCCGAGACCGCAACGAACGCCCCGACCGAGGCAGCCAAAAGCCGGCGACTCGCAACAAGCGTTGGGATCGTGACAATCGCGATCGCAGCGATGATCGAGACGGCAAAGGCTCACCGTATCGTGGCAACCAGGGTGGCCGCTCGGGGGACCGCGACGAGCGTCGCCCTGATGGAAAACGTAAAGGCCAGCGACGCGGCGCCAATGACTGGTATCCACCTGGTTTCCACAACGACGACAGACGTGACGCCAGCCGCAGCGGTGGCGCTGAACGCGGCGGCAAGAAACCAACGCAGGGTTCGGGCGGTGGCCACAGCGACCAGCGCAGCGACCAGCGCAGCGACGACGAACGCCCAGGAGCAGGTCGTAACACGACGCCCCAAAAGAGCCGAGATAGTAAGGGTCGTCACGCAGACAAAACCTCGACCAAGGACAAGGGCAAGCGCCGCAACCCTCGTTCTCGTTAGTCCCAATCCGAGAATCAAGGAGTGCGTGATGCCAAAGTGTGAACCTGTCGGACTCGACTTCATCGAACGAGCCCGCATAGTTATCGGTCAGCAGGTCAGTGTCCAGGCATCACCAACGCAGGTCTGGAAAATCCTCAACGACACCGAGCGGTGGCCCGAATGGTTCACGTCTATGAAGACTGCCCGAATCACTTCTGTAACGTGGGATGGCATTGGGTCAACGCGCCGAGTCAAGGTGGGCTCGCTTACCCTCGACGAGAAGATGATCGCTTGGGAGCCTGAGCGTAAATGGGGCTTCTACATAACCAACCTGAACACAACGGGTTGGGTAGCTAAACGAATGCTTGAAGTCGTCGACATCGAACCTGCCGGCTCGGGAAGCACGTTGACCTACACCGGCGCCATCGATCCCATGCCATGGGTTACCCCAATCAGCGCCATCCTCAAGAAACAGATCAACGCCAGTTGGAGCGCAGCGCTGGCCAACATCGACGGCCAGATCAAGTAACTCTTTCTGCGCCGTTTTCTGTGCTGTACCTGCTCGCCAACCAGCGCAGAAGCGTGTACACCGTCAGTCGAACGACCCGATCGGCTCTGGCAATCGGGGCCTCGTTGTTTGGCCAGAATCGGATCGTTCTTTGAGGACACCCAAACAGCTCAAGCCACGCACGCGTCTCGAGTTGCGGGTCTAGCCAAGTAGATCGCTAACGGTGTCCAGGTAGAGGCCCGTCGTCAGGCCGATCGATTCAACGTCAATACGTTCGTTGTGACCATGGAACCGGCTGCCGTATTCAGCAGGGCTCAGGTCAGGGCTGAGCAATCCGGCACCATAGGCCACGGCCCCGAGGTTCCGGTGCACACGAGCGTCGGTGAATCCAACAATAATGCCCGGTGACATTTCTGTCGTCGGGAATGCATTGCTCACGGCCTTCTGCAACGAGTCCCACAGCGGCGTCGCAATTGGACTCATCGATGACATGTCATTCATCAGCGGCGTGAACTCGACCTCGGCTGCAAGCTCGGGGCCGATCGCGTCGGTGATGTATTTCTGCACATCTTGTGGCGTCTCCCCCGGCATCGTGCGGATATCGATATCGATATCGACAACGTCGGGAATCGTGTTGGTCTTGGTCGGGCTCACCAGCACGTTCGGACTCAAGGTCATATGGCAACACGAGTGCAAATGGCTGCCAACACCCAACGGCATCGATGCAATCGCTTCGTCAACCGACTTTGGATCAAGCAGCATGTCGATCAGATCGTTAGACAGTCCGTGATTTTGACCCAAATCTTCGACCTGGGAGCGCCACATTTCATGGAAACGAGGCGGCGTCTGATATTCGGCGACTCGCTGCACGATCGCTGCGGCTTTAATCAGCGCATTGTCGGCGCCATAGGGGCGCGAGCCGTGCCCAGGCGTACCCCTGACCCGCAACCGGCGCCATGCGACACCCTTCTCCCCTACGTTCATCGTGACTGTCGGGCGGCCTTCGGAACCACCGTGCAAGCCGCCGTTCTCGGTCAGCACATAGTCAGATCGAATTGCATCGGGATGGTTGTCGGCCATCCACTGTGCCCCATATTTACTACCCGATTCCTCGTCGGCCACGCCAAAGAAGATCAGGTCACCTTTGGGACGGAAGTTGGTGTCGGCCAGATGACGAAATACCACCGCCATAGCCGAAGTCAGCCCAAGCATGTCGATGGCGCCGCGGCCCCAGACTTCGCCATCGATCAATTCGCCACCGAATGGATCACGGTCCCAGCCGTCGATGTTCACCGGAACTACGTCGGTGTGGCCGTTCAGGCACAGGCTCGGGGCGTTCGGGTCGCTGCCTTCGATGCGAGCAACGATCGATGTGCGACCTGGAGCGGCGTCATACCGCTCGACATCAAGTCCTGCGCCTTCGATATAGGCCTGGAGCAAATCGGCATTACGTACTTCTTGTCCCGACTCCTCGGTACCTTCATTCACGCACTCGTTGCGAATCATGTGTTGCAAAAGGTCGACGGTTTTGTTCGTCAGGTCTTGAGTGGCAGGCATAGCGGGCTTTCTTGATTGGGGTCAGCGGGGGTGTATCAGCGAGGGGTGTATCAGCGGGGAATGTCGAGCGGCTCGAAGCCAAGTTCCTTGGCGAGAGGGTGCAAACTCTTGTTTACCGGTGCACCAACGCCATCGAGCAATCGGTTCATCATCTGAAACGTTGCCGCTACGCCAATAGCCCGTTCGGCGAACTCAGGGCCAGCTACGGCGACGAGCGCTTCTCGCGCGACAGTCGGCGGTTGAGTCCAGTTGGTGCCCATTGCTTGCGCCAGTGCGGCAAGCTCAAAGCCGAACGGCACCAAAGGCGGCTCACCGGATGCAATCACGGTGATGTCCAGGTTTAGATCGGTTGCTTCGCTGCTCGCACGGAGGAACGATGTGTGAGCAAGCAGTCAATAGAAACACTCATTCAAATACGAGGTCCGTGCAGCTAAGTATTCGATCTGTGCTCGGGTGAGTAGGTCACCGTAAGTGTTGTCGCCCATGTCCGACATGAGCATGTACATCGGCTCGTGGAGGTCCCGCACCGCTTCGCCCTCGTCGGGCAACGCATCGACCACCTGGGGAGCGAAACTACGGCCAACCGTAGGCACCCACATGTTTGTAAGCAGCGCATCTGGGTGAAGCCGCCCATTCGGCGCGTCAGGCAAGGGCTCAGGCAAAACAACCTCTGATGCCCCGATGCCACGCACATAGAAGTCCACGTTGGACAGTCGTGCGACTACGCCAACAATCTCGAGATAGCGCAACCGGTCAAGCCCGCGCGATTCAAAGTCGGCCACAATCTCTTCGGTCATGCCCTCTGCATCGACAGCCAGCCAGTGGGCGGCCTCGCCCATGACTCCGCTGGTCTGGTTCGACACAGTGGCTCCAGCCCACCCGGCACGGGCATCACGAATGACCTGATGGCGTTCAGTGGCGGTCAACAGAGTGCCCGGTCCAACCAGGTTCATCCATGATCGCTCGATGGCTTGCCGACGGTTAGGCGCTGGGGCTATCGCTGCATCTTTGACCACATGTCGATCTTAGACAACAACCGACCGCTCAGCCCCGCCAGCTCCTGTGTCCCCGGGGCCTACCTAGGCTGGGAATGGTGGCAGGGCGCCGGCAGGCAGCTGCACCTCGAACGTGTTCAGCGTCATACACACCAGCACGTAATAGCCAAGCGTATGAATCAAATCGGCGACGCCTTCCTCACCGTGGATCGCTACCGCGGCTGCATAGGTCGCATCGTCGACACGCTTGTCACGGTGCAACGCCGTGCACAAACGCCAGGCAGTCTCGTCACCATCATCCTCGAAGGCTGGTTCATCGCCAACCTTGATGGCTTGGATTACGGCTTCAGGCAGGCCGGCATCTCGGGCCATGGTCTCGTGCGCCCACCATTCGAACTGCGCCTGCCACAACTGGCCAGTCACCAGAATGGCGAGTTCGATGTAGCGACGGTCGATCGACGGCTTGTTGCGGATGGCACCACCAAGCTGCCAGATACGTCGGCCGATGCTGGGGTTCAGACCCCACCCATCAAACGGCCCGCCGATCAGTCCATCCTCAACATTACGGCCCTCGGCCATCTGTCCGAAGAGCTCGGCTTGTTTGGGTTCCATCTCGGCGGCAGTGCGACGTGTCAATCGGGTCATACAAACCAGCATCGCGCACCAGGCTCGTTGATGTGGCGGCCATCGACAGGGTTTCGATGAGGGGCGACGCGAAACGCGAACTGTCAGCGCCGCTGGGCCGGCACGCGTTGCTGGCGCAGCGACCGAGCAACTAGACGGACGCCCAAAACGATTCGAGCGTTGCCGCGCCCAGCGCTGGGTTCTCACACATCCACCAATGCCCAACATCGACAAGATGCACAACCTGTGCACCTGCCCGATCAGCTGCGACCTGCGCCATCTCGTCAGTGCCAACATAATGATCGTTCTCGGCATTGACCATGAGGCCTGGCCTCACCATCAGGGCCTCTGTGCTCTTACCCAACTCGGCCAACGCCGGTTGCGCAGCATCGCGATAGAGCCCGAGCACACACGCGCCCATGTCCTTGTTCACCGCCGATGCAGCATCGACCGCCGCCGCAGAGCTCATACCCAACGTCTCGTAGAAAGCGGCAAGGTCAGCCGTCGGCGTCGCGATCATGCCAGCGATATTCGCCTCGCCGTCGTTGGGCGTTTGCCAGACGAGGGCGGCATCGTGCCAGACATAGTCAGGGTGCAAGATGCCGATCAGGTCAACGCACCAGCTGCGCACAGCCTCAGGATTCTCAAGAAGGAAACCAAGCACATGGCCGCCTCCCCAATCATGCCCAACCAGGTCAATCGGACCCTCGATGGCATCCAATTCGGTGGCCAACCAAGCAACATATTCAGAGCGAGTTGCTGTCCAGCCCTCGGGGACCGCCGCACCAAATCCCGGCGGCGACAGCGCCACCAAATCGTCACGTTGCAGCGCATCGAACAGCTCGCCCCATATCGCAGTGGTCTCAGGGTTTCCATGAACGAACACCGCAGGCATGGGATCAGTACAGCACAGCAAGCTCATCATTGTCTGATTGCGAGATAGCGCTAGGCGAAGAAAAGATTACTCATACGCCGGATCGTAAGCCACGCAAACAGCACACCCATCAACACCAGATACAGCACATGGCCCACGTCGTGCCATCCGACAAGACCGGTGTGCAGATCCCGGATGAGCGCAACGCCGTTGTACAGAGGGGTCGCTTGCACGATGGGATGGGCCCAGCCTGGGTAGACCGACAACGGGAAGAAGGTGGTCGAGCACATGAACATAGGGAGGATCGCAAGCTGCATCAGATCGAAGTCCGCCCAGGTCCGGACGTACGTAGTGAAGAACGTGCCCATCGACGAAAACACGATCGCGATCAGGATTGCTGACGGCAACGACAACGCTGCCCACCACGATTCGATCGTGCCGAATGCCAACGCTATGACCAAGAACATTGCCGAATACACGCCGCCACGAGCAACAGACCAACCGACTTCGCCCAGCAACACATCGCGCATACGAAGCGGTGTGTAAAGCATCGCATCGATCGTGTGCGTCTCTTTCATCTTAAAAAAGAAGTTGAATGTCGACTCAAAGATGGCACCGTTCATGGCCGACGAGGCCATCAATCCCGCAGCGACGAACACGGGGTAGGACACCAGGTGTGCTTCGAGTTTGACGTCGCCGACCAACCCGCCCAGGCCGAGCCCCATACCGAGCAGGTACAAAATCGGCTCAGCTACACCCGACAACAGCACCCACCACTGGTTACGGAACGCCACGGCATTTCGCTCAAAGACCGGCAGCGGCCCAGCGCCCAATGCCTTCATGATTGGGCTCTCATACGTCTAAGTGCTTTCGAAACTGACGTTGCACCAAGAAGAAGCCAGCGGCGCACACCACGACCAAATACCCACTATGGATAATGTCGACCCGGCCGGGTCCACCCAGCGCCAGATGGCGGGCAAGTTCGACGCCATGCCAACTCGGCGTGATTTTTGCGAATGCGCCGACGGCACGAGGCATATCTTCGACTGGGAAGAAAGCACCCGAGAACAAGAACAACGGAAAAATGACCACTCGGCTAATCATCGGATAGACGTTCTCTTGTTTCAGGCCCACGGTAAGTGCCACCAGCGGCGCTGCATGCGACCATGCCACCAGCACTGCAACAAGAGCGATAAGGACGCCGAACCAACTCGCTATCGTTCCGGCAACTGCCAGCACAAGCAGGAAAGACCCGCCTGCTACCAAGGCCCGAAAGCCGAGCCAAATCACATGAGCGACGCCAAGCTCGGCGCTGGTGATCGGGGTGGCCAACACCGCCTGGTACACACCGCCCCAACGCAACATGCCCATGGTCGCCCACAGGCTCTCGGTCGCTGCGACTTGCATGGCTGTCACGATCAGCACGCCAGGGCCGATGTAGTCCAGATACGAGTCGACACCCAACGCTGCGAGTTCTACATCATCGATTTGTGATCCAAGGCCCGCACCGATGGCGAACAGGAAAAGAGTAGGAGAGGCCAGCCCGGCTGCCAGGCTCGATCCCCAAGCGCGCCGCGTCCGGTGCAGCTGATGTAAGAAGACGGCCGACATAGCGGCCCAGCGAGTGGTGCGAAACTGAGGTGTCTGAGCCGTGGGTTGCGCTAAACCTTCGCGAGCCGGAGTCGCCGTCATTCGACGAGGCTGCGGCCGGTCAATGTCAAGAAGACGTCTTCAAGAGACGAGCGGCGCACATAGGTTCCAAGCGGGTGCACGCCGCTCGCACGTAGGTGTGTAATAAGCGCATCTCCATCGTTCGCGTACACAAGATGTCGATCGGGCAGTTCATCAATCCGGAGCCCCGCTTCTGAAGCCACCTGCGCAAGACCCGCAGCATTGTGTTCATCATCGTCGAATCGAAGTTCAACAACCTCTCGAGTGGTGTGCTTGGAGATCAACTCTGATGGTGAACCCTCGGCCACGATGACGCCGTTGTCCATAATTACGAGACGGTCAGCGAGCTGCTCAGCCTCGTCCATGTAGTGGGTGGTGAGCAGCAGCGTCACACCTTGTTCTTTCAGGCGATACAAGCGTTCCCAAAGCAGATGCCGAGCTTGGGGGTCAAGCCCCGTGGTCGGCTCGTCAAGCAGGAGCATCTCCGGGTCATTGACCAGCGCTCGCGCAATAGTTAGCCGCCGTTTCATGCCACCCGAAAGCGGCTCCACCTTGCTGTCGCCGCGATCGCCAAGCTGCATGAAGTCCAGAAGCTGATCGGCCTTGGCTCGGGTCTGCTTCCACGGCACTCCGAAGTAACGCTGATAGATCATCAAGTTTTCGCGGGCCGTCAGATCGACATCCAGGATGTCTTCTTGGGGTACCACTCCGAGCCGGCTACGGATCTGACGGCCGTCGGTTTCAGGGTCGAGCCCAAAGACCTGCAAGCACCCGCCTGTGCGAGGGCTCACGGTACTGACCATCTTCATAGTCGAACTCTTGCCAGCGCCGTTTGGCCCCAGGACACCGAAGGTCTGGCCCGGCTCCACAGAGAAACTAATACCATCTACGGCAACAAACTCGCCGAAATGTTTTGTGAGCCCTTCGGCCACTAACGGTCGGTCCACGACTGCCCACATTACTCCCACCAGCCACCTCGACTTGCCGCTTTAGCTAGCCCTTCGCAACTCGGGACTTCGACGTGGCCATACACGCGTCCCCCGGGAGATCCTCGCAGTAGGGTCATTCGGTGACTGACAAGCACGCGCCAATCCTGGACTTTGATCCCGCTATTGCTGCAATCATCGAACCTCAAGAGCTGCACCCAGCGATCGAAGGCCTTCCTCATCGTTGCGTCATCACATGGATGGGCGACGCCTTCTCCCAATTCGAGAACAGCCACGACGTGACCGAGCGTCATCGATTCACGCTCGAGACCGTAGTGAATCCGATCTACGAGTTCGATGTCGAAGGCGAGAAGATCCTGGTCACCATGGCGAACGTTGGAGCGCCAGCTGCTGCGGCCCTGTTCGAAGCTCTGATAGCTATTGGTTGCACTGACTTCGTTGCCATCGGGTCATCTGGCGGGCTGGTTCCCGAGCTGCCTCCTGGCACCGTAGTTGTACCTGACGCTGCGATCCGCGACGAGGGCGTCTCGTACCACTACGCCCCCGCATCGCTCATGGCGTACCCCGATCCCGGCATGCAGACGACCGTGCACGATGCCTACCAAGCAGCTGGCAATCGAGTCGCACGCGGTATCGCCTGGACTACCGATGCGTTCTACCGCGAGACCTCGGCCAAGGTTGCCCAGCGGGTTGCCCAGGGCGCGATCGCTGTGGACATGGAACTGGCCTCGCTCGCTGCGATCGCATCATTTCGAAACGTGCGCCTGGGACACGCGCTTTATCTCGCCGACACGCTGCATAGCGAGCAATGGGACCCCACCGAACTCGTCGATCGCGACACCGCTTTCCGCTATCAACTCCTGCTCACGGCGACCCGCGCCTGCGCGACGCTGTAAGCGCACGCTGTCATGCTCTCACCCCGATCAGCGCGCCGCCCAGACGCGTTCTACGGCTGGCACATGCTGCTGTTCTGCACCATCGTGCGCGGCTTCACAGCACCGGGCCAGACGATCGGGGTATCTGCCTTTACCGACGACCTCATCGAGTCACTAGGAACCTCGCGGTCTGCGGTAGCTACTGCATATATGGTTGGCACGCTCACAGGAGCGGTGGCACTGCCCTTCGTTGGGCGCTGGGCCGATCGCACCGGCGTGAAGCACACTCTGACCATCGTCTCCGTCGGCTTCGCCGCTGCGGTGGCGCTGACCGGCACGGTGCAGAACATCGTGATGCTTGCGATCGCATTCGTAGGGCTCCGCATGCTTGGGCAAGGCTCACTCAGCCTGATTGGTTCCCAGGGCGTCGTGATGTGGTTCGAAAGGCGACGCGGTTTCGCTCTGGCCTTGAACACCATGGGCACTGTCGCCATCCTGTCACTCGCTCCACTGACCTTTGCTGCCCTCATCCGAGCATTTGGATGGCGAAGCACCTGGGTGATCCTGGGTGCAGTCGTTGCCATAACGCTTGTCCCCATTGCCCGATTCGCGATCGTTGATCGCCCCGAGCAAATTGACCAGGTCCCTGACGGCAAAGCCAGTGATCAGCCAGCAAACCTCATCCGCGGTCGTTCGTACACCGTGTCCGAGGCAATACGCACGCCTGCATTCTGGACGCTCACTGCCGTCGGATTCATGGCGGGTGCGGTAAGCACCGCTCTCACTTTCCACAACACCGACCTGCTCGGCGAACAGGGCTTAACAAAGACTCAGGCTGCGGCTATTTTTATCCCCCAACTCATCGGCAGCGTGTCGAGCAGCTTCGTCGTCGGCTCGCTCACCGACCGGCTGCCGGCTCGACCCCTCATGTTCTTTGGTGGGGCCATGCTTGGCCTTGGCACGTTCCTGGCAACAGTCGCGGAACCTGGCGTTATGGCAGCACTCTACGGCCTGGCCTTGGGCCTGGGCGGCGGCGCCATTGGCGCCCTGTCCGGCGCTCTTTATCCGAAATGGTTTGGGATCGAACACATTGGTTCAATCAAGGGCATAGCCACCACCGCTGGCGTTGGGGCATCGGCCATCGGCCCGCTCATCCTGTCTATCGGCAACGACTTCTCCAATTCCTACGAACCCATCGTCATTGCGTGCGCTATCGCCTCAGTCGTCGTCGCTCTCGTCGCTTTGGTCGTACCAACTCCCGCCCGCACCTAGACGGTCAATTGCTCCCGTGTTAGGCAGCGAGACCCTCATCTTGACGGCCCTGTGCGGACATGGACACCTCGGCCTTGCCCCATACAAGTCGCCCGTAGCAGGCAAGATGGTCGGCGAGTACGTGAGCGACGAGTAGGTCACCGCAGCTATCGCGACGACGCCTCAGTTCTAACGTGTAATCCACTGCTTCGTCTCAGGGGAAGCGCCTCGGATTAGCCCAGCAGGCCAGTCGTAGCGGCAGAATCGAGATACTCATCGGTTCGGGTGATCTTGCCATCCTCGTTGAACTGCACCACGACACAAAGATCGATCCGCACAACCCGACCGTCTGGCTTGGTGAACACCGCATCATGCATTTCGGTGATGTTCGATTTGCCACCTACCCGTCGGACGTTCTCGTAACGCAAAGTGGTGCCGTCGGCGGTCAGCCTCGGCAGCGTCTTCATCGCTTGATCGATTGACTGTTCCGGACCCACGTTCTGCTTCATCACTGCGTCGTCGGCGAACATCGAGCGAAACGTCGCCCAGTCGTTCGCCTCGGCGGCGGCAAAGGTTCTGTCGAGAATCGCATCAAGAGGCATACGTTCAACTCTAGGAACCTTCGCCACCACACTCAAACTGGACTCCAAGGCATCCACCAATCTGGATGACCGACGTGAGGTACCGACTGATGATGAGTGGCTCCGGTGCCATCATCTACAACATCAAAGGACCGCTTGCTGGGGCTGGCTTCATCCTGTGAACAGCTCACGTTTCCGGCGCTTCTGGCAAACCGTTTCCTGACCTGCAAAGGCTGATTACTCGCGATGCGCCACCGAAACGACATAGTCGCTGTCTTCAAACGGATCCCCGAACCAACTGCTGAAGCGGGCGAATGGTTCCAAGCCAGCGTTCCGAAGCCAGCCGTCCCATGCGCTCGTCGAGACACCACGCGCCAACGAGAAGCCAGCGATCAGATACCCGCCTGCGCCGACATGGCGTGCTGCACCCGCGACACAGGCCCCTTCGGTTCCCGGCTCGACAAACAGGATCACATTCCCGGCCATGACAACCACGTCGAAGGTACGACCTAGGTTCAATGAACCAAGATCCGATTCCACCCACGCCAACTCGGGTGCCTTAACGTGTGCCTGGGCCAGCATCTGAGCGTCGATGTCGCTACCGACGACGTCGAGCCCACGAGCAGCGAGTTCAATGGCAACTCGTCCGGTTCCGCACCCTGCGTCGAGAACCGACACAGGTGCGAACCTGGCGACAAAGTCAGCCTCACCGTGTGGATTCTCCCCATCCTTGACCATCTGCTGCCATTTGTCGTCGTAGCTCGGCGCTCTGGCGCCGTCCCAACGGGACACGTTTTCAACCAACGGGAGTGAACTCGACGTTGAGGTGCTTGATGCCGTTGATGAAGTTCGAGCGCAGGTAGTCCGGCTCGCCGACCACCGACATGTCAGGCAACTGGATCAGCAGCTCTCGGAACAACATAGTGATTTGGCGCCGAGCGAGGTGGGCCCCCAAGCAGAAGTGCGGACCAGGACCGCCGAACCCAATTTGGCTAGAATTATCACGACTGATGTCGAATTCGTGCGGGTTTTCGAATACCGATTCATCACGATTACCCGACCCGTACCAAAGAACAATCTTGTCGCCTGCGTTCAGTTCTTGATTGCCGAGCATGGTGCCGTCGGTGGTTACGGTTCGGCGGAAGTGCATCACCGGCGAGGCCATGCGGACGATCTCTTCGACCGCGTTGGGCATATACGCATCGAGGTCGCTCATAAGCAACGCACGCTGTTCGGGATTGTCGGTGAGCAGCTTGATGCCATGACTGATGCTGTTGCGGGTGGTTTCGTTCCCCGCAACGCACAGCAGGATGAAGAACGACCCGATCTCCTCGTCGGTCAGCTTCTCGCCATCAAACTCGGCATTCAGCAACGCGGTAGTCAGGTCATCAGCTGGATTCTGCTGACGTTCAGCGGCCAGGTCTTTCATGATCTCAGCAAGGCTTGCGCCCGCAAGCAAAAGCGCCTCGACGGGGTTCGACCCCTCGGGTATGTATTCGGGGTCGCCATTTGACAAGATGATGTTGGATTGTTCGAAGACGGTGTCGTATTTATCCTCGGCGATACCCATCAGGTCACAGATCATCGCGAGTGGAAGCCGGGAAGCGATTTCTGTGACGAAGTCGCATTCGCCCTTCGACGCCACCGAGGCGACAATGTGAGCAGCCTTAACTGCAATGATCTCCTCGATCTGCTGAATGACTCGGGGCGTGAATGCCCGGGACACGATGCCCCGCATGCGAGCGTGCTTCGGGTCGTCCATATTGATCATGTTGCCGAAGAACTCGTTGAATTCAGGAGGGAGGTCGGCGATGTTGCTGCCGTGCCCCGAACAGAAAAGTTCAGGCTTGCGGCTCGCCTCGACGATCTCTGCGTGTCGAACAACCGAGTAATAGCCAGGCCCTGGGGGGATCAATACCTCACCGTCGAGTTCTAACGCTCGTTCGTTCGAGAAGTACATGCCATCGAGTTGCCGCAAGTGGTGGAACACACCTTCGCGGACGGCATGGGGACGGGTCCAAAATCCTTCCACGTCACTGATGGTGTCGGCGTCGTAGGTCGCTGAGAGATCGGGCTGCATCACGGCATCCTAGGAGATGTTCAATAACGACTGCATCCGCAACGGCCGAGATCTTGAACAATCAGCCGACGACTACCCCGCTTTGACCTGGGGGATCAGATCAACCGGGCAACCCCCACGGTTGCTCCCAGATCGTAACTAGCCACAGTGCACCCCACAGCAAAGATCGGAATGGGCTCATAGAAATGCACCGTGCCCGTGGCGCCCGCCGCCGCTCCGCTCACCGTGATGAACGTTCGGATCTCGAACCCGCCTTGGCCAGCATCGGTGTAGACCGTGCCATCGTCGTAGTCGAGCAATGCATCGCGGTCGTTACGGCACCAACGATCCAGGAAGTCACGATCCCAGGGTTCATTGATCTTGCCGCTGTCCGGTGTGGCGGGCCAGTGAGAGATCCCTCCGGTACCCACTAGTGCAATCCGTTCGGGCAACGCGTCGGCCGCCCGGCGCAACGCCTCGCCAAACGCCCACGCTCGCGACAGTGGGCTAAGTGGTGGCCCTTGGCAATTGATGTTGGCCGGGATGATCGGCAGGTCGAAGTTCGGCGTCAAGAAGTGCAGAGGCACAGCAATGCCATGGTCGAACTTCCATTCTTCGGCGTAGCTGACATCGACGGTCTGCATGACTTCCTTGATCAGCCGTTCGGACAAATCTCGATTGCCAGGGGCACGAAATTTGTCGATGCCAAGCCAGCCAGCATCCTCGATGGGGCCGTCGTAGAAGTCGGCCATGCCCAGAGCAAAAGTGGGCATGTTGTCCATGAAGAAGTTCGCGAAGTGTTCGGCAGCAATGACGACTAACGCGTCGGGTTTGGTGGCTTCGATATCGCGCCGCATCTGGTCAAACGATGCGTAGAACGCGTCGCGGACTGTCGGGTCGGCCTGGTTGGCTCGCCCGGTGATTCCGGGGGCGTGACTGCACACGCCTGCATAGACAAGTGGCATCAGCTCTCTCCTGTTTCGGCGCTAGTTGATTGGACCAAGGCATTCACTTTCAAGGTCACTCCTGGCCCAGGCTCTTGGCATGTACGTCGGTTCCTTCGTAGCCGGTCATGGCGTACACACCTTCTCGGACCGGACCGTGCGCTTGGATCCCGTCGCGCATGCGCTGGAGATAGTCGGCCCATTCGATCTGGTGGAGCGCCGCAAAGTGCATCAAGATTTGCCCGTTCACACCAAGGTGAAACAGCATGCCGATGTCCGGGGCCGTGAGCGCGGCCCGTTCTTCATTGGTTAACTCAAAGCTTGCAATCGCAGCATCGCGATCAGCCATATAGGCCTGCTGCTTGCCCTCGTCGCGGTTTAACTCATAGAGAAACTTCTGCACGTAATACAAACTCATCGTGAACCTCAGCCGCCCAGTTTCGGCACGGCGTGAGTGTCGAACGCAATGGCGATGTTCTTAGTCTCCATATAGAACTCGAAGCTCCAGTCGCCACCGTCACGCCCGATCCCGCTGGACTTGGTGCCACCAAACGGCGTTGGAAGGTGACGCACGTTCTGGGAATTAACCCAGATCATGCCAGCCTCAAGCGCATGCGCAACCCGATGAGCCCGACCAACGTCACGAGTCCACAAATAGCCGGCGAGCCCGTACTCGACGTCGTTTGCAATCTTGATTGCATCGGCCTCGTCCTCGAACGGGATCGCCGTGAGTGCTGGGCCAAAAATCTCTTCTTGTGCAATGCGCATCTCGTTGGTGGCGCCGGTATACAAAACCGGCGTGACCCAGTTACCGCCTTCGGGAGCATCAGCCCAAGTGTTTCCATAGATGACTGTTGCGCCTTCTTCCTTGGCGATGTCCTGATAACTGCAGACCTTTTCATGATGGCGAGGATGGATGAGAGGGCCAATAACCGATGACGGATCAAGTGGATGACCAACCGGCACACCCTTCATCTTCTCGGCCAGGCGCTCGGTGAACTCGTCGTAGATCGACGACTGGATCAACACCCGGCTCGAACTCGTACAGCGCTCGCCGTTCAGGCTGTAGATCATGAAGATCACCGCATCAAGTGCACGTTCAATGTCGGCATCGTCGAACACGATGACTGGGTTCTTCCCACCCAGTTCGAAGTGGACTCGCTTCAGAGTTGACGCACCTTGTGCTTGAATCATCGAACCGGTCGATGACTCACCGACGAAAGCGATGGCCTTAATGTCGGGGTGTTCGGTCAGGCTCTTGCCTGCGGTCTCGCCCATACCGTGCACGACATTCAGAACACCTGGCGGCAGGCCAGCTTCGAGCGCTATCTCGGCCAGCAAGTGCGCCGTGAACGGGCTCCACTCCGCTGGCTTGTGCACAACGCTGCATCCGGCAGCTAGTGCCGGCGCAATCTTCCACGTGCTGAGCATAAACGGGGTGTTCCATGGCGTGATGACCCCGACCGGACCGATTGGATCTCGAGTCGTGTAGTTCACATGGTCAGCAGTTGGCAGTGACTGGCCATCATTGGCGGCTGGAGCCTGGTCCGCAAAGAAGCGGAAGTTCGCAGCGCCTCGTAATGCGGCGTGACCCATGAAGCGCATCGTCTGACCAGTATCGATGCATTCGGTGACCGCGATCTGGTGTGCCTTCTCTTCGATCAGGTCAGCGACCTTGTGCAAGATAACCTTGCGTTCAGCGCCGGACATGGCGCTCCACACGCCAAATCCCCGCACCGCGGCTTTGGCGGCCGCATCGATGTCGGCTGCGTCGCCCGACGAAACATCACCGAGATGACGGCCGTCGATTGGCGACTGGTTCGCGAAGGTCTCACCCGACACTGACAGCATCGCCTCTCCCCCGATGAGGTGGGGTAGCGGCGCATTGGCGAAACGGGCGAGATAACCAGTGGCTGCAGCCAGATTGTCTTCGTATGTTGTGGCATTAGCCATTACGTTTCTTCTTTCAGCGAATTCAGATGACGACGGACGTAATTGCGGTTGATCCGAAACTCGGGGTCGATCTCATTGAGTTCAATCGACCATGCGATCGACAGTGGACAGCAAACGCCGCCGATGAACGCCTCAGCGGCGTCGAGCACCGTCTCGATGAAGGTCGATTTAGAGGTCGCGTCGCGACCGGGACCGATGCGAACAGCAATAGCTATAAACGCAAACGTTTCCGGTTCAGATCCGTCAGCAATCAGATAGTGAACGCGCACCGCTGCCCTGGTGCGCAATGCATCGACGGGTGGCAACCCGTGACTGAGCGCTGCTGTGTGGACAGTCTCCACCAGCGCATCAATGTCGTGGTGCTCAGCAACATTGGCTGAGTACTCAATCGTGATGTGCGGCACGGCTTCTCGCAATCGTGTTTGGCAGGTGGGAACTTCCCCTTGCCCTAGATGTTTAACATGTGTACTATCTCAACGCAACGGAATCTTTAGAAGTGGTGTCCATCATGCAACAGCAAGTCGCATCCACAGAACGGCCTGAACGAACAGAAGCCGCGATTACCAAAATGGCCGCATGAGGTTCGTTTCGTATACGGCCGGCAATGCACCCGGTTTCGGCATGCTCACCGCCGACGGCCAAGGTGTGATCGAACTTGGCAGCGCTGGGTCGCAGCGCATCAAGGGCATCAGCGACCTGGGTCAACTCGTAGGCCATATGCGCATCGAAGAAGCACGCGAGTTCGCCGATGAGCCAGCCGACCATGCCGTGACCGACATCACCTACGAACGACTGCTCCCCTGGCCGCAGAAGATCTTTTGCATCGGCGTGAACTACGGCGGCCGCAGCGCCGAGTACGAGGACAAGAGCGACGCCGCCTGGCCTTCGGTCTTTGTGCGCTTTCCTGATTCGTTCACCGGCCATGAACGCGATGTCATTCGCCCGCCTGAAAGCCCGCAACTCGACTACGAGGGTGAGATCGTCGTCATAATCGGTAAGCCCGGTCGGCGCATCCCGGTCAGCGAAGCCCGCAGCCATATCGCAGGACTGTCACTGGGCAATGAGGGCACGATTCGTGATTGGGTCCGTCACGCCAAGTTCAACGTGACCCAGGGAAAGAACTGGGAATCGACCGGGTCGATCGGTCCGCACCTGGTCTCGATCGATGAGATCGGCGACTTCGAAGACCTGCACCTGACGACTCACGTCAATGGCGAATTACGCCAAGATGACACCCCAGCGACCATGAAGTACTCGATCGACTACCAAATTCACTATCTATCGACCTTCACGCGGCTGCGGCCCGGCGACATCATCTTCTCAGGCACCCCTACTGGCGCTGGCGCCCGGTTCGATCCGCCAAAATGGCTTGTTCCTGGGGATGTGGTTGAGGTCGCTGTTCCTGAACTTGGCGTGTTACGCAACACGGTCGCTGACGCGTTCCCCGAGGGAACCGACTTCCAGATCCCCGAACCACAATGACATCTTCGGCCGAGGCCAGGATCGACGGCGACGGGCTAATCGCCATGCGGGACTTCTCGGCGTCGTTACCCATGGTGCTGCTGCAAACTCGAGAGGCTGCAATGCAGCTCTTCCGTCCGCTGCTCGCCGAGCACGATCTGACCGAACAACAGTGGCGAGTGTTGCGAGCCCTCTCCGCTACTCCCGAACCAATCGAGGTCGGGGCCATCGTCGACGCGACCTTCCTACTTGCGCCGAGCTTGTCTCGGATCCTGCGAGACCTTGAAGGACGCCAACTCGTGCGCCGATCCCTCGTCGCAACCGACCAACGCCGAGCCGAGATATCGCTCACGATCACTGGGCATGACTTGGTGGCCTTGGTGGCTCCCGAGAGCGAAGCGATTTACAACCAAATCGAAGAAGCATTCGGCGACAAGGCGCTACAGCGATTACTGCGTCAACTCGCCGACCTGCGTGACAAGACCAACCGTATTGTGCAGGCACCAGGCCTCAGGCCATTAGGAGACAACCAATGATCAGTCCTGAAGCCGCCGCTGCCGAAGCCGCGCTGCTCGACCAGGCCGAGATCGACGCCACGCAAATGCGCCAAACGACCGGCGAATATCCCGACCTAACTATCGATGACGCGTACGTCATCCAAGCTGCTTGGCAAGAAATTAAGCTCGCCCGGGGTGAAGCACTCATTGGCCACAAGATCGGACTTACGAGCCGAGCGATGCAAGCCTCCATGAATATCACCACCCCAGACTCTGGCTTCCTGACCGACAAGATGGTGTTTGGCCCCGACACCCAACTGACCGCGGCCGGCTTCTGCGACCCGAAGCTCGAGGTCGAATTAGCCTTCGTTCTCGCAAATGATCTCAGTGGCGCCGACCTATCCGTTGACGACATCCTGGACGCTACCCAGTACGTCGTGCCCGCCATCGAGCTAATCGCAGCTCGTTCCTATCGACGCGATCCCGACAGTGGGCGCACGCGCACCGTTGTCGACACCATCGCTGATAACGCGGCTAACGCAGGCATCATCATGGGCCTCGACCAAGTCGCTCCTCGCGATATCGACCTGCGCTGGGTCAGCGCATTGGGCAGCCGCAATGGCGTCATCGAAGAGACAGGAGTTGCTGCTGGCGTGCTCGGACATCCTGCCAGGGGTATCGCCTGGCTCGCCCGCCGATACCACGAGCAAGGACTCACGCTCGAGAAAGGCCAGGTCATACTGGCCGGCTCGTTTACCCGTCCGATCGATATTCGGCCGGGCGACGACTTCCACTTTGACTACGGCCCAATGGGTGCCTTCGGTCTGGAGTTCACCTGATGTCCGACATACCAGTGAATCAATTTAAGCGACGACTAGTGGAGCCCGCCGTTCAATACGGCATGTGGATCAGCCTCGCCGACCCGGTTGCAGCCGAGATCAGCGCCGGCGCTGGTTTCGACTGGCTGATGATCGACGCCGAACACTCCCCTAACGATTTACGTACCTTGTTGGCCCAACTGCAGGCGGTCAATGGCTACCCCGTGAGCGCCGTGATTCGACCGCCACGAGCCGATGCTGTGATCATTAAGCAGTACCTCGACCTAGGGGCACAAACAATCCTGGTACCAATGATCGACACCGCCGAGCAGGCCGAAGAGATGGTTCGAGCGGTGCTATATCCCCCGCAAGGAATCCGAGGCGTAGCCAGCGCTCGGGCCGCACGCTGGGGACGCATCGACGATTACTACCGCCAGGCCAATGATGAGATGTGCGTGCTCGTCCAGGTCGAAACGATCAAGGGCGTGAAGAACCTCATGGACATAGCACGCGTCGATGGCGTGGACGGCGTGTTCATCGGGCCATCAGACCTCGGCGCTGCTCTTGGCCACATCGGCGATGCAACACACCCCGACGTCCGGGAAGCGGTCGTTGCCTCAATCACAGCAGTACGAGCAGCTGGCAAGCCGGCAGGCGTGCTCAGCGTGAACCCCACCCTTGCTCGCGAATACCGCGATGCTGGCGCCAACTTCGTCGCAGTCGGGGTCGACACCAGCATGCTGGCGAAACACACCAAAGCACTTGCCGATTCGTTCAAGAACAATTAGGAAAGACCTATGGCTGGCGATAAATACCATCAGGAACGACTCGAAACTCCCCCACCGCCTGTGGGCTGTCCAATGCACGCCAGTTGGAGTCCGTTGAACGAGGACTATCTGGCTGAGCCATATGCAATCGCGAGTCACTTGCGCGACGCTCACCCGGTGTTCTACGCCGAAGAACTCAACTATCTCGTTGTCACCGAAATGGAAGAAATCGAACGCATCTTCAACGATCACGAAACTTTCGCCTCGGTGAACGTGCAGGACCCCGTATTTCCGCTGGCGCCCGAAGCACAACAGGTGCTCAGTGCCGAGGACTTCAACCCCGTTGCTGTCATGTCAAATCGACCCGAGCCGGACCATGGACGTATCCGCAAATACACGCGCCAAGGTTTCTCGAACAAGCGCATCAAGACGCTCGAGCCGTTTATGCGCCGCCGTGGCAACCAACTCATCGATGCGATGTTGGCGGCTGGTTCTTCGGCCGAATTCGTAGACGCATTCGCATTCCCGCTGCCGGGCGAAACCGTGTTCCGCTTCATCGGCTTCCCCGAAGCTGATGACGAACTGCTGAAGCAATGGTGTGGGGACCGCAAGGCATTCTCTTGGGGACGCCCGACGGGCGCCCAGCAGACCGAGATCGCCGAACAGATGCTTGCCTACTGGCGATATTGCCGAGAGTTCACCGCATCGAAACAGGCCAATCGGGGCGATGACTTCACCAGTGAGCTAATCACTGCCCACGAAGAGAATCCCGATGACATCACCTACCGTGAAGTCGAGTCGGTGGTCTACGGGTTGTCGTTCGCTGGCCACGAAGCGGTGACGTCAGCTATCTGCAACACGTTGCAGTGCCTCCTCCCCCGGCGCGATGTCTGGACCGAAATATGTGCCGATCCGACGCTGATCCCGAACGCGGTCGAAGAGGTCATGCGCTTCAACTCAAGCCAGATCTCGTGGCGACGCCTAACCACAGTTGACACCACCGTTGGCGGGTATGACGTCCCAGCCGGCACGGCCATCTTCATGAATTTTGCGTCGGCGAATCGACAGGCTGACATCTTCGAGAACCCCAACGAGTTCGACATTCACCGCCCTAATGCTGCTCAGAATATTTCGTTCGGTAAGGGTGTCCACTACTGCCTTGGCGCCCGGTTCGCAAAGTTCGAAACCCAGGTCATGACCGAGATACTCGCTGACCGGATCCCTTCGTTACGGCTGGTCGAAGACCAGAGTGAGTCCTACTCTCCAAACGTCACCTTCCGAGGCCCGACCACCCTGCACCTCGCTTGGGATTAGCACCGCTCTGTGGACGCACAGAGCCATCACGATGATCACGACACTGAACAACGTTTCGCTGAAGGGCCCGTTCAGTCAACTAGCAGGGGCTTGAGCCGGCACAAGGGCAGCCCGGGCTAGGCCATAAGCGAGTTGGTTAACTATTGGCAACGACAGCGCCAGGGTGACGGCCCGATCCTCGCCCGTGTCGTCTCACAGATCTTGAGCGGCAGCCATAACGTCTACACCCACCAGTGCAGTGCTTCCCATGACACCCTCACCCAACAAGATATTCCATATGACATATGAGGTAGGCGGCCCCTTCATCACTGGGCATGATGTAAGGGTTCGATAGTTCAATGGAGACTTCGTGACCGTGTTCCTCGGCCTGCTGGCCGCAACGCTTTTGCTCGGCATCATTACGACCTTGTTGATCGCGAACCGCAAAGACGAGGTCGTTGGATTCACGCTGCCCCAAGAGCTCCAAGCCGCGCAGCAGGCCGCTTCGCTCACTGCGTCGATAGGACCACTTGGCGACATAGCCCCTCAACCAGTCGTCCAGACCACGCTCGAGGATCTGATCGTCGAGAAGGAAGCGAAGGCGACAGAGACAGTGTCGCTTGCGAACTTCTACCCCGGCAATCTTGGCGTTGGCACGACGCTTTCCTACCAGGGAACCGACAGCGTAATCTTCGGCGTCATCAGCTTTGAGCACGATGGTGTCTTGTGGCAGGACTACCTAGCCGAACACGCCGCTGGCCAATGGTGGCGCTTCGGTGTAGAGCCTGACCGTGGCATGAAGCTGGCCGCGTTCGAACCTCGCCAGTTGGATGTTGAACCAGGACCCGACGTGATCATGTTCGAAGGGACCAGCTATCGAGTCACTGAGTCTGGTCAGGCCAACTACCGCACCGCCGGGAAAATGCAACGAATCGACGATTCTGGCCAGTTCGGTAGCGGCTGTTACGCGTACTTCGATTACGAGAATAATGCTCGGGTAATTCTGAGCTTCGAACGATTCGACACCGGCGACTGGATCAGCTCTGTGGGCCATCACATCGACCCCAAAGCAGTTCGGGTTAGCAACGCACTACACAGCTCCTGAACCTGGTGGGTCTCGTACGCGCCCACAACATAGGTGTGCCTGCGGTTGGTGCTGACAATCGCGAGAACATCTGCCTCCACGGCGATCGTTTCACTCTTCGTCGGCTTCGCCAATGAGGCCGCTCGGGCCTACCCGCGAACACTCCTGCTACGTCTAAGTTCCGAGGTAAGACCTTCGAAAATGTCGAGACTGTGCCGCACAGATCTCATGCCACCGCCGAAAAATCGCTAGCAGGAAGCAGTCACGCCTGCGACAAGAAGTGCCTGCTCTCGAACAGTCAAAGTCATGGGAACGCTGCCGTAACTCTCACCGTCGGCCCGTAGATCCATGTCGGCCCCGGCGAGTTCGACCTTGCTCGCTCGGTGCACCGTCACATAACGACTCCGAGTATGGCGGCCGCTGAACACTGTGGGCAACACCGCCGCAAAAGCCAGCCGTGGTGCCGGCCCAATCACCACGACATCGAGTTGACCATCGTTTACCTGAGCCTCGGGGGCGATCTTCATACCGCCACCGAAGTAGGGCGTGTTCGCAATCGCGATCAGGTTGGGCTCGATCTCATGCTCGACGCCATCAAGAGTCATTGTCAGCCGGTATCGACGAAGCTTCGGCAATTCGACCAACGACGAAACCGTGTACTTCGCTCCGCCCTTGATTCGCTTCATTTCGTTCGCACGGTCATTAACCGACACGCTGAACCCCGCTGTAGCGACAGTCACCGAGACACCTGCCGATGAGTCGATCAGATCAATCGGCACTGGATCTCGGAGGGCCGCCCGGCACGCGTCGTCAACGTCGTTCGATAGCCCCAAAGACCTCACGGCATCGTTACCAGTCCCGGCAGAGATAATCCCGAGAACCGTCGTGCTTCCAACGAGCGCGTTCGCTGCCTGATGCACCATGCCATCGCCGCCAACAACGACGATCCGTTCCGCTTCACCAGCGAGTTCGTGCATCTGAGAGCGTGCCGATTCGGCCGAATCAGGTCGATGTAAAACGACCTGAGCACCAAGCGTGCCGAAGGTCGCCAGCGTCGCGCCAAGCCGCATGGCCGAGTACCCAGTAGCCGCGGCTGCCGCTGGATTAAAGAACAGGTGGATGTCCAAGGGGACCAGTCTTCTAGCTAGCCGGCGTGGCGGATTAGTCGACCTGGTAATGCTCCGGTCGCAACCCCATTGTTGTAGATCTCTTGGCCTGCGCAGATGGTGTGGACATAGCCAGTGGCCCGCTGCAAAAGCCGACGACCACCAGCAGGGAGATCATGATGGATCTCGGGTCGCAGCGCCTGCAGGTTCTCGAAGTCAATGACGTTCACATCGGCGCGAAGCCCGGGAAGTAACTGACCCCGGTCCCTCAGCCCCACGGCAGCAGCCGTGTCCTGACAGTGCTGCTTGATGAGCTGTTCAACAGGGATCCGACCATAGGACC
Source organism: uncultured Acidimicrobiaceae bacterium (assembly GCA_905182135.1). Classification (GTDB taxonomy): domain Bacteria; phylum Actinomycetota; class Acidimicrobiia; order Acidimicrobiales; family UBA10347; genus UBA10347. The sequence goes on from CAJJAG010000001.1 coordinate 78,633, forward strand.
GGTCTCGGCCCCAGTGAGTCAACAATGTGGTTGAGAAACTGCCGTCGCAGATCGTGCCGACGTGCGCCCCGCCGTCGCCGAGCCCGGGAATCGTCAGCGGGTGCTTCAACATCTCTTCGACAACATCGAGGCTGCCGTCGAGATAGTTGGCAAAGGGCACATACAACATGCCCTGGCCATCGTCAGCCAGGAGGATGTCGAGGGCCAACGCCTCGGGTGTCGTCCCAGCGGCCGCAGCGCGTGCTGCCAGGCTGTCGGCAAGATTCGGCTCATAATTTGGTGGATCGCTGAGTTCAAACATGATGTTGAACTTGGCGACAAGCTTGGCGCCGAGCAGTGTGCTGCGAGGGCCACCCATTTCGTCCAGGATCGCTACTCGAGTCTCTGGATTACGAAGTGCAGCCACCTTGTCGGCGAGCGATAGATCAGTAATACCGGCCCACACTTTCGTCTTCATGAACGGGTTGAGCGTGAGATCAAGACCCAGGATCAAGCCGACAGGCCGTGGCGCAACCTGGCCACGTACCCGGAGACCAGCTTCGTTGGCGGCTTCGATATGGCGCAGCGCCATACGGTGCCAGTCGGGCAGGACGGGCGTTGCAACAAGCGAGACCGACAAAGGGCGACCCGACCGTGCGGCCATCTTGCGCAGCATGTCGAACTCATGATCACCATCGAGATGATCGCTGACCACCTGGAGCACGCCTCGTCCTGCAGCACCGACGCCTTCGGCGATACCAATCAGCTCGTCGGCTTCAGCAGTGAGTGTGGGTGTAAGCTCACCCTTGCTCGTGCGGTGGTTTGCTGTTCGTGAGGTAGTGAAGCCAACGCCACCAGCCTCGATGGCTTGGCGAGCCAAGTGCGCCATCTCGCCAATGTCTTCGGCAGTAGCAGGCTCTCGGTTTGCGCCACGCTGGCCCATAACGTGGAGTCGCAGGGCGCCGTGTGGAACCTGGGCACCACAGTCGATGTCGTGTGGAACGGCTTCTACCGCATCGAGATACTCGGCAAAGCTATTCCAGTTCCACGCAAGCCCCTCATGCAGTGCCGCGCCGGGGATGTCTTCGACGCCTTCCATTAACTCGATGAGCTGATCATGATCGGCGTTGTGGACCGGTGCGAAACCAACACCGCAGTTGCCCATAATGACTGTCGTGACGCCGTGCCAGGAGGACGGAGCGAGATGGTTGTCCCATGTCGCCTGTCCGTCGTAATGCGTATGGATATCGACGAAGCCAGGTGTCACCAACGCTCCTGTCGCATCGATCTCCCTGGCTCCTTGGCCAGAAACCTTGCCTACCTCCACGATGGTCTGGCCATCGATCGCCACGTCGGCGGTGCGTGCTTCGTCACCACTTCCGTCGACAACTCTGCCGCCACGAATTACCAGATCATGTGTTGCCATTTGCATACCCCCAGTGCCCCAACCTAGATCAGAGATGCCTTCGCTGTTCAGCGCAAGCCAACAACTCACCACCCAATACGTTCAACGATGCGGCCGAGGCACCTTTGTTGCGACAAGGGATCCAGGTTCGTTCGTGGTCAGGGTTTAGGGTCACGGCAGCGAAATTATGGACGTTCAGCACGACATAACAGGACACTGATCCCAATCTAGGACACAGCTTTGCCGCTCAAGAACTGAGTAATCAACCACACGATCGACACCCTGTCTTTCGACCAGCATCATCTGTGTCTTACATCATCTGTGTCTGACACAGATGATGTAGATGATGTAGATATCGAGGGTCTGACCTTCGATGCACCTATCGGCTGGTTACTGGAGCTGGGTGAATCGGCCGCCGTCGACGGGAATCGAGACGCCGGTGATGTAGTTGGCTTGTTCGGAACATAAGAAGGCAACAACCTGACCAAAGTCGGTGGCGTCACCGATACGGCCCGTTGGCTGCATCGCTGCCATGTCGTCCAGGTTGCCCTCCAAGATCTCCGTCACTCGAGGAGTTAGATGCAACCCTGGTTGAGCGGTATTGACCGTGATGCCATCGCCGACAACCTCGAGCGCCAGGGTCTTCAGCAATGAGGTCAGTCCCGATCGGGCGGTGTTCGACAAGATCAGATTGGGCATCGGTGTGTGCACCGAGCTCGACGTGATCGCGACGATTCGCCCCCAATGTTGGGCTTGCATACCTGGCACGACCTTCTTGCACAGGGCCGCCATAGAGACAAGGTTCATTTCAAGGGCAGCTGCATAGTCCGCTATGTCGGTCTCAGCGAAGTTGCCCCGCGGTGGTCCACCCGCATTGGTGACAAGAATGTCGATGCCGCCCAACGCATCGGCGGCCGCATCGATGAACGTTTCGGCACCCGCGTGTGTCGACATGTCCCCAGCGATAGCGATAGACCCCCGGACCTTGGGCACTGTCTCGGCCAAACGGTCTTCGGTTCGACCATTGATGACAACAGTGCAGCCTGCATCAGCAAGCGCTACCGCTGTCGCTAGGCCAAGGCCCGAAGTTGAAGCGGCCACAACAGCCCGTTTTCCACTTATTCCCAAATCCATGCTGACAACCTAGTGCCACGCCCGTCAACGATCCAGATCTCGACAACAAGCCGAAGCAGGACCCGGGGGGTTGCGCTACCCATGTCAGGGCGTCCCGCCCACGACTCATCAGGGCAAAAACCGCAACGGCACGCCAATGAAAAGGCGAAGGCTCTCAGGCGTCGCACGAGTCCAGCTGAGAACACGTCCGAGGCCACGAGTGGTCGAACCTGCCTCCCAAAGCCAAGTAACGTTGCAATTGTGACGGGCGTCGAGATCGCAATCATCATCGGGCTATCTATGGCTGGGTCCATCGTGCATGGCTCGATCGGCATTGGTCTTGGTCTGGTCGCCGCGCCTGCTCTCGTAGCTATCGACCCTGCCTTTGCACCTGGACCGCTGCTTCTCGCTGGACAGGTCGTCGGCATCCGCCACGTTCTCGTCGAGTACCACCAAGCTGATTTACAAGCCTGGAAGCGCGGCCTATACGGCGTGCCTGTCGGCGTCGTCGGCGCATTGCTCGTCCTCGAGATGATGTCGGACAAACTGCTAGCGATCATGGTCGGATCACTCACTGCTGTGGCCGCCGCACTGTTGTTGGCCGGGTGGGACTTGTCGCGCACGCCTCGCTCGGAAACCGTCGCCGGCGCTGTATGCGCCTTCTCTTCCTTAACAGCAGCGCTGCCCGGCCCCCCGCTCGTCTGCGTCTACTCCGACATGAAACCGTCGATGATGCGTCCCACGGCATCGTTACTCATCTTGTCGGTTACGTCAGTCGGTTTCTTGACGCTGCTCACCACGGGAAACTTTGGAAGTGAAGAGTTTGGGCTGCTCGCCTGGCTGATGCCCGGCGTGGTTGCTGGACTCATCGCGAGCCGCTGGGTTCGCCCACACCTGAGCCGGCCATGGTTCCGCCCGCTAGTGCTCACCATTGCACTCATTGGTGGCCTAGCGCTCGTCGGCCGCCAACTCCTGAGCTAGCTCGAGGCCCAAACCAGTTTCACCTTGCTCATCTTGGATTTGACCGTTGCTACAACCACGGTAACTCCAGCAGCCGACCGTCTTGAGTCCGACCCTTATTCCACGTTCAGGGTCAGAAGCGATTGATCACGGCGCCGAAGCTGGCGTCAGGCCTCACGATTAATGCCACACTGCACACATGAAAACATTGCTAGTTGCAAACCGTGGCGAGATTGCGATTAGGGCCTTCCGAGCCGCCCACCAGCTCGACATCCGAACGGTTGCTATTCATACGTTCGAGGACCGCAACAGCCTGCACCGTTTGAAGGCTGACGAGGCATATCAGATCGGGGAACCAGGCCACCCTGTTCGCGCATACCTCGACCCGGCTGCCATCGTTGCGGCTGCTAAAGAAGCTGGCGCCGACGCGATTTACCCTGGCTACGGCTTCCTCAGCGAGAGCCCTGACTTTGCTGAAGCATGCATCCAGGCTGGCCTCACGTTCGTTGGCCCATCGGTCCGAGCACTCGAACTGACCGGCAACAAGCAACGGGCCCGAGACGCAGCCGAGGACGCCGGCCTTCCCGTGCTGCAGCAATCCCCAGCACTGACACCCGAGAGCGATCTAGTTGCATTCAGTGAAGCGATTGGCTTCCCGCTATTCGTCAAGGCAGCCGCAGGTGGCGGCGGCCGCGGCATGCGTCGCGTCGAGAACCCTGCCGACTTGTCCGAGGCCGTCGACGCCGCCATGCGTGAATCGTTGAGCGCCTTTGGCGACGACACCGTCTTCCTCGAAGAGGCAATGACCGACGTCCGCCACATCGAAGTCCAGGTTCTCGGCGATACGGCTGGCAACATCATTCATCTCTACGAGCGCGACTGTTCGGTCCAGCGGCGTTTCCAAAAGGTCGTCGAGATTGCTCCTGCCCCCAACCTGACGGCAGCACAGCGAGACGCACTGACCAGCGATGCGGTCACGTTCGCTCATCACATCAACTATGTAAACGCGGGCACCATCGAGTTCCTGGTCGACAAGGCCGGTCGCCACGTGTTCATCGAGATGAACCCTCGTATCCAGGTCGAGCACACCGTCACCGAAGAAGTGACCGATGTTGACCTCGTCGAAGCACAGTTGCGGATCGCAGCGGGCGAGACGCTCGCTGATCTGGGTCTGGACCAAGAGTCGATCGTGCTGCGGGGCTTCGCTCTGCAGTGTCGTATCACCGCCGAAGATCCTGCCAATGACTTCCGGCCCGACACAGGACGCCTGCTCGCCTATCGCACACCCGGTGGTGCCGGTGTCCGCCTCGACGGCAGTGGCGGTTTTGTGGGTCATGAGATCACCCCGTACTTTGACTCACTCATCGTGAAGTTGACCTGTCGCGGCCGATCCTTCGATGATGCTGTCCGACGAGCAGAGCGGTCATTAGCCGAGTTCCGGGTCCGCGGGGTGGCGACCAATCTGGCCTTCCTTCAGGCTGTTCTGGCCAACAACGACTTCTGCTCAGGCAGCGTCACCACTACCTTCATCGATGAGCGCCCTGAACTTACCGCCGCGTCGGTTGGTGCCGATCGGTCAACTCGACTATTGCGGTATCTAGGCGACATCACGGTCAATCGCCCCCATGGCCGAGCGCCAACTGAGCTCGACCCACACACGAAGTTGCCAGAAGTTGTTGGTGCCCCACCCGAGGGCAGCAAGCAACTGCTTGACCGCCTCGGCCCCGCAGGCTTTGCGGCATCGTTGCGTAACCAGTCCGCACTCGCTGTCACCGACACGACCCTGCGCGATGCGCATCAGTCCATTCTGGCCACTCGAGTACGCAGCATCGATCTGACCCGTGGCGCCGAGGCCATCGCCCATGCGTCGCCGCAGCTACTGAGCTTGGAATGCTGGGGTGGCGCAACTTTCGACGTGGCCTTGCGGTTCCTGCACGAAGATCCTTGGAAGCGGCTTGAGGCGCTTCGCGTAGCAGCACCCAACATTTGCCTGCAGATGCTCATCCGTGGGCGCAACACCGTTGGGTATTCGCCCTATCCCGACATCGTCGCTCGTACGTTCGTCGCCGAGGCCCATCGCACCGGTGTGGACATCTTCCGCGTGTTCGATGCCTTCAACGACATCGAACAGATGCGCCCAGCGATCGAAGCTGCCACCGAAGTCGGCGCCGTTGCTGAAGGCACGATCTGCTACTCGGGTAATATGACGGACCCTGGAGAAGATCTGTACACGCTCGACTACTACTTGGGCGTAGCCGACAAGCTCGTCGAGGTCGGCGCTCACATCCTGTGTGTCAAGGACATGGCTGGACTGTTGCGGGCCCCCGCTGCGAGCAAGCTGGTCGATGCCCTGCGAGAACGGTTTGACACGCCCGTGCATCTACACAGCCATGACACCTCGGGTGGCCAACTCGCTACCTATGTTGCAGCAGTCGATGCGGGCGTCGACGCAGTCGACGGTGCCGCTCCCCCGTTGTCTGGCATGACCAGCCAACCGTCGTTATCAGCCATTATCGCTGCGACCGAACACACCGAGCGCGATACAGGCCTGTCACTCGACGCTGTTGGTCAACTTGAGCCGTACTGGGCAGCCGTGCGTGCGTTGTACAAGCCCTTCGAAGCTGGCCTGACATCGCCGACTGGCACCGTCTACAAGCACGAGATTCCCGGCGGGCAGCTGTCAAACCTTCGCCAACAAGCAATCGCTCTTGGTCTTGGCGATCGATTCGAAGCAGTCGAGGATCTCTACGCAGCATGCAATGTGCTCCTCGGTCGGCCGATCAAGGTGACACCAAGTTCCAAGGTAGTTGGCGACCTAGCGTTGCATCTGGTTGCCTCTGGCGTGACACCCGAGCAACTTGAGAACGATCCCGGATCCGTCGACCTTCCCGAGAGCGTCATCAAGTTCTTGCACGGTGAGCTTGGCACCCCGCCGGCGGGTTTCCCAGAGCCATTCCGCACCAGGGCACTCGTTGGCCGCGTCTATACGCCAACCCCGGCCGGACTCGACCCCGCCGACGAGGAAGCGCTTCAGGGCGACGATGTCCGTAAGGTACTCAACCGCCTGCTACTACCTGGCCCTGCAGCCAATCATGAAGAGCAGTCCGCTCGTTATGGAAATTTGGCCGTGCTGCCGTCACGCATCTTCTGGTACGGCCTAGATCTGAACCAGGAGGATCGCTCCGTCGAACTTCGCCCAGGCGTGAAAGTGCTCGTTGGGCTCGAAGCCATTGGTGAGCCCAACAACGACGGCATCCGCTCCGTCGTCTTCCGACTGAACGGCCAATTCCGTCCCATCGATGTGCGCGACCGTGCCGTTTCGTCCAATGTGATTGAGAGCGAAAAAGCTAATCCTCAGAACCCCGGTCATATCCCCGCCCCGTTCCGGGGCGTGGTCAACGTAACCGTGACCCCCGGCGACGTAGTTGAGGCTGGTGATTCGGTCGCTGTGATCGAAGCCATGAAGATGGAATCAGCAATCTCGGTTTCGATTGGTGGCACCGTCACCCGAGTAGTCGTACCCCCATCGGCCGCTGTCGAGCCCGGCGACCTCATCGTTGAGGTACGTCCCGCTGGCCTGGCCGCGGAGCTCTAGAGGCAGTTCACTTTCGCAAATTTCCCCCAGGCTCACCAAAAACGGCCCTGGCTGACGCTGCCGCATTCCCTGAATCTTGTTCGGGCTCCTGGCCATATGAATGACGACAGCCACCCTCGGTATCTCAACCATGGGCCAAGCGTGACTTCACCGCTGCATTAGCAACGGCGTGGTTTAGCTATGTAGACGCAGTGGCAGTTCGTTGAGTTGACGACACCCCGTCTGGGCCATGACATTGACGAGTTCATCGGCGAGAACGTCGTAGGCATGCCCGGCACCTCGCTTCCCGAGTGCTGCAACACCGAACAAAAACGCACGACCAGCGAAGACGAAGTCGGCACCCATGGCTAGGGCTCGAGCAACATCGAGACCCGAACGGATACCACTATCGAAGATCACTGGCGCCCGGCCGTTGACCCGCTCAAGGATCGCGGGCAGGGCATGGATAGCAGCGAGCGAACCATCGAGTTGACGCCCACCATGGTTCGACACCCAGATGGCATCGGCCCCGCGATCAAGACATCGCTCTGCATCATCGGCGTCGAGGATGCCCTTGACGACGAGTGGGCCACGCCACTCGTCACGGACCTCGGACAGGTAGTCGTAGGACAACGTGCCGCCCAGGCTCGCTCCGACAAAGCCAGCGATGTGTTGCATGGTCGCCTTGTCGACGTATTTCTCGAGGGTGCGGAATCGAGGCAAACCATTACGCAGCACGCCCATGGACCAAGACGGGTTTATAGCCGACTGCGCTAACAACTTCGGCCCGATCTTAGGAGGAACGCGAATCTGGGCTTTGACCTGACGTTCGCGTCGGCTGCGAGCCGGCACATCGGCCGTCACAACTAGCGTGGTGAAGCCTGATTCTCTAGCCCGCCTGATCAGGTCGGCGCGCATCTCGGGTTGGCGTGGCGGATAGAGCTGGAACCAGCCCATGCCGTCGGAAGCCGGTCCGGCATCTTCGGGCCGAGTCGTTGACACCGTGCTCATGCAATACGGAATGCGGCGATCTGCAGCAGCAGCTGCGAGTGCAGCATCGGCGCCAGGCCAGATCAAGCCAGTCAGGCCGACAGGAGCAATCCCAATGGGAGCCGAATAGGTGACACCGAATAGCTCAGTCTCGACCGATGGGTCAAACTCGCCCTTGAGTAACTGGGGCACCAGCGTGATCTCCGCAAGTGCGTCCTCATTGCGTTGCACGGCCTGATCTGCGCCAGTGCCACTCGCCAGGTATTCCCAACTGAAGAAGGGCATCCGCTTGCGGGCACGCGCTTCCAGGTCGCTGATCGCTGGATATCGATCCATCAAAGGTGCAGCCATGACCCCCAGTCTGCACCACAGCACCCGTTGTCCCTAGCTTCAGGCCCACCAGCTGTTGGTTCGTCGGGGCAATCCGACCTAGATATCGCTGCGACCAACGGCCTTGACAGCTCGCAAGATGTCGCTGTAGCCACGAGTCCTCATGACCAACTCAGCTAAACGGCGAGGCACTTCAGGGCAACGAGACCTGGTTGAGCAGGGCAGACATGCCAGCTACGAAAGACGCTGGCCCGCCCGTTCGTGCAAAGATCTGACAGAAGTAGGGGAGAAAATGGATATCACGGCAACACCTGGCGTAAAAATGCAGTTTCTGATCGGCCGCAGGCCGGAGGCGACCCGTGAGGAACTCATCGCCAATTGGTTCGCCAATCACATGCCCGACGTCATCGCCAGCCAGCATCGTGCAGCCGACAAGGGCCAACCTCACGCAACCAGGTACATAGCGACGCTCTACAACCCGGTTCCATCGGGTGAGCAGGTGTGGGATGGGATCGCTCAACTCTGGTGGGACAAGCCGTTGCCCCGGGCCACAGAGGCCCACGGCACCGAGCCCCGAGATACTTTCCAACAAAAGGCCAAGCCCTATGTCGCATGGCCGACAACCGAATATGTCATCGTCGACGGCACTCTGTCACATGTTCCCAACACGTTGAACGACCCATACCCATGTACTCGCTCTGGCTTTCTGAAAGTCACGACGTTGCTGACCGCCAGGGCCGACACAAACGTTGACGACCTCTTCGCTCACTGGCTCAACATCCATGCGCCCAACGTGGCTAACGTCATGGAACAGGTGGGTGGATCCCGTTACGTAATCAGTCACAGCATCGAGCCCGCAATCGATCCTTACGTCGGCATGGCCGAGTTGTACTTCCCTAACAAGGAAGCGCTACGCACCTACCTCGACATTTACGAGAGCGACGGCATCGAACAGTTCATCGACCACGAGGCCCAACTCAGCTTCCGCTCAACAACCGAAATGGTCGGCATCCCCTAAACCAACCCAAAAGGGCATGTCCATGGGTCGCACGAAAATGGGCACGAAAATTTCCTATCCTCATGGGCCCCAGCTATGCCCCGTCTGCGACGCGACCGAACCACAGCCCCACTCGAGGTCATCAGGGATTACACAATTATTTACGTCAGGTTGCGGGTGTTACCAATTGGCAGCGATGTACTGAGTTTCGCAGAACTCGTAGATTCCTTCGCTGGCGCCTTCTCGACCAAGACCTGATTGCTTCATCCCGCCAAAGGGCGCTGCCGGGTCAGACATTGCACCGCGATTCAGACCAACCATGCCGCTCTGCAATCGCTCACTAACCTGCAGACCGCGCCGTAAGTCTTCGGTGTACACGTATGCGGCCAGCCCCAACTCAGTGTCATTGGCTTCGTCGATCATCTGGTCGGTATCAGTAAAAGAAATTACGGGAGCGATCGGGCCGAAAATCTCTGCACCAGCGATCGGCGAATGATGGGCGACATTGCCGAGCACAGTCGGCTCATAAAAGAAACCAGGACCCTCAATTGGTTTGCCGCCGAGCTCTGTGGTTGCGCCATTTGCTAGTGCGGCTTGAACCAGCGAGTGCATGTTCTCGACCGCCTTCGCTGTGATCATCGGGCCACAGTCGACGCCGTCGGCCAGGCCGTTACCAACCTTGACCTCTGACATGGTGGCCGCAAGCTTCTCCGTGAACTCCGCGGCCACATCGATATGGGCATAGAAACGGTTTGCAGCCGTGCAGGTTTCTGCGCTGTGGCGCATCTTGGCAACCATTGCGCCTTCGACCGCTGCATCAACATCTGCGTCGTCGAAGATGATGAATGGGGCGTTGCCACCCAGTTCCATGACCGTCTTGAGGACCCGATCGGCGGATCGGCGCAGCAACATACGGCCAACAGCGGTCGAGCCGGTGAACGACACCATTCGGGTCGACTTATGGTCAACAGCCGCATCGAACCACGCCCCTGGATCCTTGGCGGCCACAACATTGATGAGCCCGGCAGGCACACCAGCTTCTTCGCACAACTCAGCGACTCTCAAGGCAGTTAGTGGTGTCTCGGCCGGTGGCTTAATCACAACAGCGTTTCCAGCACCCAATGCCGGGGCGAGCTTGCGAGTGATCATTGCCGCCGGGAAGTTCCAGGGCGTGACCATGACCACAACACCCATTGGTGGATGCTGCACAATGATGCGCTTGTCGCCACCAGGGGCCATGCCGATAGAGCCATGGATCCGCACCGTTTCTTCGGCATTCCAACGGAAGAACTCTGCGGCATAGGAGACTTCGCCGACGGCGTCCGAGCGCGGCTTGCCGTTCTCCTTCACGATCAGGTCGGCGAGTTCATCGGTGTGCTCGATAAGTGTCTGCCAACAGTTACGAAGGATCTCGGATCGCACCCGTGGCGCCGTTGCTGCCCACGCCGGTTGCGCTGCCGCTGCGGCATCGACAGCCGCTGTCGCATCAGCGGCGCTACCTGACGCAACCGATTGGATCACATCACCCGTCGACGGGTCGACCACGTCGATTCGTTCACCGGTCGTGCCAGCGCGCCATTGGCCGCCAATAAGCAAGTCAGTCTTCACAGTGTCTCCCAAGATCAGATGCAACGAGCACCCATTCTTGCATCCGAACGAACGCTTGACGCTGCGTCGCTTCAGGGCCTCGGCAGCAGGACTCAGCCGTTGTGCAACCGAGCGCTCTGCCTTGTCCTAGATCGCTGAGTTGCACGACGGACCCTACGTGGTAGAGCATCGGACTATGAGCAACCCCATCAATCTGGAAACAGCCCTCGACGAGATGCATGCAGCGGTGCTGTCGGCGCTGCCACCGTCGTTGATGGATCTGACAGATTTGGCCGCCTGCCGCGCCCAGCTCGACATAGTTCTCGGCACTAGGCCCGAGCTACCAATGCCCGCAAACGTGTCAATCTCCGAAGTGCTCGTGCCCGGCATCGATGGCGATCCGGACGTGCGAGTCAAGCTGTATGCCCCCAATGGTGTGCCTGCCGGGTCTCCTGCTCTTCTGTGGATTCATGGCGGTGGCATGGTCTTGCTGACAGCCGACAACGACGATTTCCAGTGCGCATCGAGAGCTGCGAGCCACAACTGCCTGGTGGCCTCGGTCGACTACCGCTTGGCCCCGGAAACACCAGCACCGGGACTTGTCAACGATTGTTACGCAGCGTTCCACCATGTGGCGAGCAACGCCAACTCGCTCGGTATCGATGCCGGTCGCATTGTGATCGGTGGCGCGAGTGCTGGTGGCGGCCTGGCCGCCGGAACCGCTCTGTTCGCTCGCGACCAGGGCGGGCCGCAGCCATCTGCCCAGCTGCTCGTGTTTCCCATGCTCGACCACAGCAACACGACCGACAGCAGCTATGCCATCGTCGATACACGGGTGTGGAACCGTTCCGCGAACCTACTTGCGTGGGAGCACTATTTAGGCGGCCAGGAACCTACCATTTACAGCTCGCCATCAACCTGTGAAGACCTAAGCGGTCTTCCACCAGCGCACATAAATGTCGGCACGATGGACATGTTCCACGATGAGAACATTGCCTATGCCACCGCTCTCAATCGAGCGGGTGTGTCATGTGAGCTGCATGTGTATCCAGGTGCCTTCCATGCCTCACAAAACTTTGTCACCGACCATCCCATGTCACAACGCTGGGTGGCCGACGAAGAAGCATTCCTGGCCCGAGCACTCGCCGGCGAGGTCTGAGCTCAGCTGAACCTCTGCCAGGTACGCGGGCAGTCCTCAGTCCTGCCCCACAACACAGGGTCATCGCCATCGAGTCGGTGAGATGTCCACGCCGTGGAAGCAAAATGCCGGGTGCTGAGTTTCTCGAAGGATACCGTCGGCGTCCTATCAACGAAAGACAAGCGGGTTGTCAGATTCGGGACCGTCGTGAGCGATCTGAGCGAGGGACGCTCGTGAAGAAACCGGTCATGTCCAAAGACTACCGATCACCCACCGCGGCTGGTGGCGACCCGCTCTAGTTCCCAGAGCTAGATGCTTCAGTTCGCACAGACTCTCGGCGCTCGGTTCACAGATGCGCTTAGTCGATACTTCCGGCGAGGTCGCCAACATGGCCAGCAATGATCGGCCAGTAGAACTCCGGCAAATCATGACCCATACCTTCGAGTGCGACGAACGTGGCGTTCGGCATGATCTCGGCGGTTCGGACGCCGCCGGGTGGCGTGATCAGCGTGTCCGCAGTTCCGTGCATGACCAACGTTGGGACATGGACCTCGCGCAGTGCATCTTCTCGCCGGGGTGACTTCACCATGGCTTTGAACTGATGCACGGTGCGTCGAGGCTGCACCCCGTAGTCGAACATCAGAGCGCTCTTGGCCCGACTCCCCGCTTCGGTCCAGTGATCAGGAGAGGCCCAGATCTGTTCAGTGGCAACCCGCTGATCAATCCATGCTTCGCGCTCGGTGGGCGACGGTGTAAGCAAAGCCGCCTGCGCTTCCTTGGTCGCACTGCCAAACTTCGGATTACCCGTGCTGGACATAAGCGAGGTTATGGAACGCAGTCGGCTGGCATGATCAATACCAAGTTGTTGCACGATCATGCCGCCCATAGACATGCCGAACACGTGCGCAGTGTTCCATCCAACAGCGTCGATGACAGCAATTGCATCATCGGCCTGGTCAGCAAGCAGGTAACCACCGTTGGTCGACGTGGCTCGGCCTGCATCACGGTTATCGAAGCGAACAACGTCGAACCCGAGGTTGTTGAACTCGGCAACCAAACCATCTTCGTAGGACACCCGGGGACTGCTAAGTCCATTCACCAGCAGCAAAGGCTCACCACTGCCGGTGCCAGTTCGGATCCATGGCAACTCGATGTCGCCGTTTCGAGCCGTGCCTTCGCTGATCTGAATCATCTGCCGACCCTAGCTCCACACCCGAAACAGATTCGACGCATCTCGAGAACAAACGTCCTCGGGTCCCCAACACATGATCGCATCTATTGCTGCATCGCTACCGAGAGCAGGACGCTCTGTGTCGTTGCGCAGCGTCGCCAAAAGTCCGGCCAAACAAGAGGGTACTGTTCCTCTCTGGCCTACTTGTCTCCTCTCTGGCCTACTTTTCGCTCTTCTACTCGTCCTGGCTCCGAGCCGCTATTAACGATCGGTCCAACGAAACAAACTTCTCGCTGCGGCCGATACCCGATGGTGGTCATCGTGCAAAAATGACTTTCGAGGCCGAACCGGATCGGTCGTTCTCGAGTAGGCGGTTACTGTCGAGATTACAGCGACTTGGGTCCGACACCAGGCGCGGACGCCGCTGAGGTCTCGTCAGAGCAGGTGGCGTAGGCCGCGACTGATCGCAGCGCCGATCGTAGAGCTGTGAGACTCACTCGGCAAGATCGCGTGGGTGAGATTTAGGCTCGAATAGTTGCGGCTCTCTAGCCGACTTGCCATCTCGACGACGTTGCCGCACATATTGAAGCCTTCGAGCAGGTCCTCGGCCTGGCCAGCACTCAGGAACACCCTGGCCACAAGATCATCGTTCTCAGCAGAGAACCCCGATTCGATATCGAGCATCGTGCGACCGTCCCACCAAATCGACGGACTCGCCAGCAGGTACTTGTCAAAGAGCTCGGGTTCGCTAAAGAGCACTCGAAGACCGAACAGGCCACTGAAACTATGCCCGACGAGCCAGGTCTCTGAGACCCGCCAATCCTGGCGTAAACGCGGCAGCACCTGGTCTCGAATGAAGGCCAAGTAGATGAGCGCTTTACCGGTGTCTTCGGCCTGGATACCCTTCACGCCCGTGACCTCTGGCGGCACCCATTCGGTCGGACAGAACCAACGTGCTCGACTGCGCAGGTAATCGCCCATCGAGTCATCGGTGAAAGAGAGGCCGGCCACTATCGCCTCGGGCGACTCGCCACTCATCGACATGATGCGGGTGGCGTCGCGCATGGTGCCAGCTGTCCATGCCCCGTCAAGACACAAGATCAGCGGTGCGGATTCCATCGACTCGTAACGAAACGGTGTGGTGACCGAAACCGCATGCACCGTGCCGGTCATATCGCAGTCCAGCGTGAAGTCAGTCGAGGTCCAAGCCATTGTCGAAACTTAGCGGCCCCGCACCCCTCGGCTCCTATGTCCACGATGATTCTGGTCTTAGGTTGCGCCCGCGGTGCATGCTCGGATAGACGAAGGTGTGTCTTTGGGGCTACTACTGACGTCGTTCACGCTTGGCTTGCGTCACGGCTTCGACTGGGACCACATTGCCGCAATCGCTGATTTGAGCGGCACCGCCGAAAGTCGTCGACGTGGTTTCGCACTATCGATGCTCTACGCGCTCGGGCATGGCGCCGTTGTATTCACGCTTGGCGCGATCGCAATTGCGTTTGGTCTCGCTATTCCCGACAGTTTCGACGCATGGATGGGCAGGGTCGTCGGCATCACGCTCATTGCGCTCGGCGGATGGATTCTGCTTGAGCTCCTCCGCAAGGGTCGCGATTTCCGACTACGCAGCCGCTGGATGCTGATGATCAACGGCACCTTCACAGGCATACGCAAGGTTCGGGGTGCAACAACCGGCGGGCGAACAATCGAGGTCGAACACCAGCACGACCACGAACATGAACCAATCGCTGCCCAAGCTCACGCTGCCCGCCATGACCATGACCATGCCCACACAAGGTCGGATGCATCGCTTGTGGCAGAACCTGTTCCGGCCTTGACAGGCTGGCGATCAGCACGTCACCGACTGCGCCACGGACACAGCCACGGACACAGCCACAGCCACAGCCACAGCCACAGCCATCAGCTTGCGCTGCCAACCGACGCAACTGCCCGCTATGGCAATGGCAGTGCCGTGGGCATTGGCATGTTGCACGGTGTTGGTGTCGAAAGTCCAACTCAGATCGCGATCTTCGTGGCCTCTACCGCTGCGGTCGGTGTGTCGTTCGGTCTGTTTTTGCTCGCCGTCTGGGTCGTTGGATTGATCGTCGCCAATGCAGCGATTGCCTCGCTGGCCGGCGCCGGGCTGCTACAGGCCGAACGAAATTTTCTTATCTATGCCACGCTCGCCGTTGTGGTCAGCTTGATGAGTATCGGGTTGGGTGTGCTCTACCTGCTCGGGCTCGACATCTTGCCGGCGATCCTCACCTGATCAAGTCCCTAGGCCTTCGGTCCACACCCACAATCGTCAGATGTGTCGAGACAGCTGCACAAACCAGCCGGCGCGGCAACAATTTAGCCGAGGCCGACCCGCCCGAATCTAAGGCGTTCGCGCACGTGGACCATCGCTCACCACGTACGGCTTCAGCGTATTATCGGGGCCAGAGCATGGAAGCCGTGAAGGACGGTGTCACTCTCAGACACAAATGCCAAATTTTCTGCCTCAACAACACGGCGACTTAGGGTCGCGACAAGAAAGGCCACGCCATGACGACTGATACCGAACTCACCCACTGGTCAACCAGGGCCATCAATCTGCCCGACCATGCCAACAACCTCATACACACTGACGAAGGGGCCCGTGCCGCCGGCTTCCCTGGCGCATTGGTGGCGGGCGCGACGATCTATGCCTACATGACCCACCCCCCAGCAGCGGCCTGGGGTCCCGATTGGCTCAGTGGCGGCGGCGGCGAACTGCAGTTGCGTCGGCCGATCTTCGACGATGACCTTGTCGATTGTGTGATCAGCACCGACGACGGCGACTCTGTTGTCAGCGCAACTGTCGACGGTGATGCCCGCTCATCATTGCGACTCTGGAAACAAGCCGACGCGCCAGCAATTCGCAGTGGCGACCCGTTGAAGCCCCTAAACGTGCACCTCAGGGAAGCGCACATTGACTATGGCCTGCGGTGTGGCGACGATCTGTCGCTCTATGCCGAACAGAACATCGCCCATCCGGTGACATGGGTCGATCTGGCTAACCGCGTATTCATCGACAACCTGGTCACGGGGCCATGGATCCATGTACGTAGCAAGATCTACCATGAGGGCCTAGCCCCCATTGGGGCCCAGATCAGGATCGAATCAAATCTGCTGGACCGGTTTGAGTCGCGGGCCGGCGAGCGCGCACTCGTTGATATACGAATCTTCGCCGCCGACCAGCCGATCGCAACGATCGAGCACGAAGCCATCATTGTGCTGCCTTCCTGATTGGGCAACCGGAACTGCCCTGCAAGCACCCGCTTCGCTCTATCACGGCACGATGGGCCCTTTGTTATGCCCACTTGTTCATGAACGCGAATGCATCGGCGGTGACGCTGTGATCGCAGTAGTAACTACTTCTGCACCGAGACCAGGATCTTGCCGTACTGCCCATTAGGTCGCTAACCGCTGTTGCGCATACGCCTTGACATCTGTGTCGATCCCGACAAGTCCCGGGAGTTGCAAAGTTCATAGGCATCGAACACGTCCATATCGAGCGAATCGATACGCGGACGCCAGTTGCTGAGCGCGCCACTAACGTTCACTTCGATGAGCTACTACCTGGCCCAACTCAACCTCGGACTGTTTGTTGCCCCGCTCGACGCCGACGAGATGGCTGAGTTTGTAGCGGCCCTTGACCCCATCAATGCGCTTGCTGAAAGTACGCCAGGTTTTGTCTGGCGCCTCAAGGACGACCAAGGCGGCTCCTCCAGTTTCATTGACGTCCCAGATATGGACAATCCGTTATGGGCACCGAACATGTCGATATGGACCGACCTTGAATCGCTCAGACACTTCATGTATCAGAGTGGCCATGCCAGCTATTTACGCCGCCGCACCGAATGGTTCCAGGTCCCCAATCAGCCAATCACGGTTCTGTGGTGGATCCCTGAAGGCGAGATTCCCACGCTAAAAAATGCGATAAAACGCCTCAGCTACATGGCCGAACACGGGCCCAGCGATGCTGGCTGGCCGCTAACGAAGCCATTCGAGCGCCCAAGTCTGTAGACGGACGACAAACGCGACGAAAGAGTCCTGAGGAGAGTTTCAGTCTGCGTCCAAATAGTGCAGCGGCAACGCAGTCGTCTGTTTCATGCGTTCCATGACGAAAATCGTGCGCACGTCATAGAGGTCGACAGCGTCGATCAGACTTTTGTAGAACTGATCGTAGGCCTCGATCGAAGGGACAACTACCCGCAGCATGTAGTCGATTTCGCCGCTAGTCCGATATGCCTCGACAACCTCAGGAAACTGTTCTACTGCGACCTGGAACTGTCCGAGCCATTCCGCACTGTGATCGTTGGTGCGGATCTGTACTAGCGCAGTGACATTCAAATTGACCGCTGCCGGATCGACTAGGGCAACGCGTTTCGTGATGACACCAGCGGCTTCCAGGTTCTGAACGCGCCGCCAGCACGGTGTTGGCGTGAGCCCAACATGTTCTGCTAGCTCTCGCGCCGTCAGACTGGCGTCCTCCTGCAGCAATTGCACTATTTCCCGATCAACTAGGTCCACAATAGATTATTATTGCAGATAGAAGCCTTTATGTCACATTTTGTGTCATTAATTACCCATATCTCTGCAATATTTGCGGAGATCTTCTTCAGTGATCTGGCCTACTCTTTCATCATGGCAGTCAAGAGCTATTTCACCGAGCACCCCGAGTCAACCGGCGAGTCCTACGCCGAGCATTTCATGGTGGCTATGTCGGTAAGTCGGCAGCTTTTGGGTGCCGGGCTTGCAGCGGCAGCGCATGCGTTGTTGCCCAACTTCCACAAGACAACGGCGAGTGAACGCATCCACAGCCTGGCGCACTGTCTTGAAACCGGAAATCGCGACGCCATCACGCCGCTTCGTAAGGTCCCCTGCCGCGAGACCCTTCGCCAAGCCAGCTAACAGCTCAAATTTTGTGACGTCAGCGAGCAGCTCACTGACACCCTACGTTTTATTTTTGAGAGAACCAGATGCCAACAGCGGTGCGGTCGTCACCCTCTTCTTCAAGCGGAAACGACAGCAGCTGATCGAACTCGACTTCGGACACGGGCGCCTGGAGACCTTCAACCAATGACATCGCCACGCCATCGTTGGCGGTCATTGGGCCAGCGATGCCATTGGTTGCCAACAGCAAGCAGCCGTTATCGAACTCAAGCGGTGCAACATCGGCTTCAATTGAGCGAGGGAACACGGCTTCGGTTGGTGGCGTGCCGAACACCGAGGTCCATCCGTCGGCTCCCGCTACCAACAGGTCACCGTTGCCCACCCGGAAACCCGCCGCTGGGCCGCCATCGATAGGTGCGATCAGACCAACCAAGGCCGTTGCAATGGTCCGCATCTTGGTCCCATCGGTGAAGTTCATGTCAAAGAGTTGTTGAAGTTCATCGCGCGTTCGCTCGAGCATTTTTTCGATGCCCGGCACGCCATCGCTCAGATGCTGGTCGATGGCCTGGGCAAGCAACCGGCATGACCAGTACGAGCCGTAATGTGCGTTTTCGGAGGCGCCCTGGCCATCAGCCACCACCACCACCAAGTAACGACCGTTTGCGGCGCTCGTAACGACACAGTCGTCCTGTCGGAAGTCGTTCAAGCCCGCCTGGCTCGACCCGCTGCGACTCGAGGCCCGCACCTCGAACTGGCCGAGCGTGTAGGCACCGCTCATTTGACTAGAAGGTTCCGCGGTCGTCGAGATGTGCAGAGCACGTGCGTCCTGCGGCAGCTGACCCAGCGCCTTAACCGGGGCAACAGATTCGACAAAGCCATCGCTGTCGAATGAATCCACCCGTGCCGGTTTGGGCATCACAGGACGTGCTGCGGTAGCTGTATCGAAACCGACAGCCACGCTGGGCGTGCTTCGCAGACGCTCGCGTACAGATGGTTCAGCATTGCCCGCAAAGGCCGACGATCCGCTCACCGCTCCAGGCGCAGCGACTCCCGCCGCATCTGAGCGGGCCTCGCCTGATCCCATCGACTCAAGGACTTCGACTTGGGGCGATAACAGCACCCAGGTGCCAGACATGGCGATTGCTACACAGATGGCAGCGACGAAACTATTGATACCAAACCGTGCAGCCAAGCCCGCCACCAAGGCCATGACAACAACGAGCGCAGCGATCGAAATATACGGGTTGCGGTCCTGGGTTTCGGGGGTCACCCCACAATGGTAGGCCCCCACCTACTATGAAGACGTGGACCTCTGGAGGTTGTCATGACGCTGAGCCCCTGGCGCCGAGTTGTTACTGGTGTTGCTGCAGGGGCAATTGTCTTATGTGCAGCGCTCATTGGAGCATCGTTTCGCGATGGCAGTAGCGGGATCTCTGTCGCCCCAGAACTACGACCTGCAGACATCATTCCGGTCGAAGGAGACCCAACCGATGCGTCGGCCGAGAACGAATCTGCTGACTCTCTGGAAACCAATGACGGGGCAACCGATCCTGTCCAGGTAATCGACGCCGATGACCTTCCCGCTACCGATGCAGACAGCACTGACCCTGAAAACACTGCGACCGACGCAGCTGATTCGACACCCAACGATGACACAACCAGCGATGAGGCAAGCGCCCCAGAAAACATCGACTCGCCCGCCAAGCCACCGGCTAGCGACAGCGCCACCTCCAACGGCGCTCTTGGCACCGGCGGTGGCGTCGACGACGCCGAATGCGCACTAGATCGGCTTGTGGTCTACGCAGGCGCTCGCGTCGGTGGCGTGGCCGGAAGCATTCGTAATGCACTGACCCAAGCCGGCTTTGGGGCAAGCTGTGCCACTCCCGTCACGGTGCTCGCATCCAATTGCCCGCTCCAGTTTACCGGTGTGCTCGGAGCCGGGTCTGGTTATGACCCGTCCAAGTCTTTCGTTGCCTCTAGCGCCGCGGTCGACCGCGAGACCTTGACCGCAATTATGGGCAGCGTTGGCTATGCCGGCAACCAGATCGACATCTTGGATTTCAGTTTCGTGGACCCAGACCGACCTGGCGAACAATGGATGGCAATCTTCGTTCCGCCGAGCTTCGACGGTTGGGAAAGTTTAGCCGAACGTGCCGGGCTCAGCCCGTCGACCCAGTCGCTGTGTGCGCCCTCGGGCGAACTCGCTGGCTAACCGACGTTCGCTGTGATTTAAACAAACCAACGTGATTTTTATAGGCGGTGTCAACATGGCACGCAAAGAATCGTTTAGACGGCCCCACAGACCAGGTGATCTCGTCTGCTCTCGTCGGCGGGCCAATCGCTCTTTGCGCTGATGCCTCGCGCACGGTTGAAAAATGTGCAAGCCGACCCGTGAACGATGGCAGCGTCCAGCGCCCGCCTATTCAGGCCAGCGTCCCACCGGTTCAGCCCACGAGTCCCGAATTGGATCAACCTAAGCGAGTGGAAACTAGCCTGAAATTGTGACCACTATCGACGTCGTACTTCCTCAGCCTGCTCAACTGGGCGAGGACCCGCTGTGGTCGGTTGCCGAACAGGTTTTGTACTGGGTCGATATCGATGGGTGTGTCGTGCATCGCTATAACCCAAGCACAGGCATTGACGAGCAGAGAGCCACACCTGGGCGCCCAGGCTCACTAGCGCTGACCCGCGACCCTGGCAAACTCGTGTTAGCAAGCGAGCACGAAATCGTATGGTTCGATTGGGCCAGTGGTGCGACCCAGCCGTTCGTCACGCTCGAGTCACCCGGTGCAAGCATTCGTATGAACGATGGCCGTACCGACCCTGCCGGCCGCTTCATCGTGGGCACCATGTTTGAAGCCTCCAACGCCGGCAAGTTTGTTGGTTCACTTCACCGCATCGAGGCGGACGGCACCGCAACAGCGTTACGCCGCGCAGTCGGAACGGCAAACGGTCTGGCGTTCGACACCGACCGCGACATCATGTACTGGGCCGATACACCAACTCAGCAGGTGCTCGCGTGGGACTACGATGCCTCGACCGGTGACCGTTCAAACGAACGTGTCTTCTTTGATTATGAGGCGGTCGAAGGCAAACCCGACGGAGCCTGTGTAGACGCCGACGGGTACTACTGGTCGGCGTCTGTGCGCGGCTGGGCAGTCATCAGGGTCGCTCCTGATGGCAGCGTCGAACGTCGCATAGAACTACCGGTGGAACTTCCAACAATGCCCTGTTTCGGTGGGCCAAATTTGGACACACTATTCATCACATCGATCAACGCAGGAAACGACGATACGTCGAGTGTCGCCCGCCGTCGCGGCGTAGCCGCTGGTTCCTTACTCGCTATCGATATGAGTGGTGAAGGTATCCAGGGATGCACCGACCCATTGTTTGCTGGCAGACATCCCTAAACCGCCTCGGCCCATGCCCGCTCAGGCGTGGACTTCGACCAACTCGTGTTCGGTCGTGCTGCAGCGCAATGCGCCGTCGTCGAGCACAATGACGATGTCTTCGAGACGAATCCCCCATTTACCCTCGAAATAGATGCCGGGTTCGATACTGAAGGCATGACCCACGACGACGATGTCGTCGTTACCAGCTTTCACATAGGGCTGTTCGTGCACCTCGGTGCCGATGCCATGACCGGTGCGATGGATGAAGTTGTCGCCGAACCCTGCGTCGGCAATAACCGAACGAGCGGCTGCATCAACATCGCCGAGAGCAGCACCAGGCCGAGCTGCGTCGACGGCCGCTTGCTGGGCTTTCTTGAGCGTTGCATAGGTCGATGCGACGTCGTCGGGGACGACACCGGTAAACACGCAGCGAGTTATGTCTGAGCAGTAGCCACGGTGTTTCCCTCCGAAATCGAACAAGACAATCTCGTTTGGCTGCACCACTCGATCAGTGGGATTGTGATGAGGCGACGCTGAGTTCGGGCCAGATGCAACGATGCAGAACTCGACCTGCTCGTGACCAACGGCGAGCAACCTGGCGATGACATCGTCGGCTATCTCGAGTTCGGTGCGCCCGACCAAAGGGACTTCTCCTCGCTGAATCTGTGCAGCGACATCGTTGGCCAGCGTTCCAACGGTCTGCAAGGCCTGCATCTCAACATCACTCTTCACCGACCGGAGCCCGCCCAGGCTGTCACTCAGCGAAACGAATTGAGTATCCGGCATCAATGCCTTCAGCCGAAGCAGGTAGTGCGCCCACATCTCGTCTGATACGAGCACACGCTGCGCGCCTTGGATCAGGTCAGCGATCATTGCGACGGGGTCCTCATCATCGGTCCACCCGGCGACTTCGAAAGCCGGTGACCTTGGAACCTCAGGCATCTCGATCTTCGGAACGAACAGACGCGGTGCGGCGGTTGCACCCGGAATTGCAACGAACGCCGTGAGTCGTTCGCTTCGACGAGCGTCATAGGTGCTGAGGTATACGAGGTCGAATCCGGTGCTCAGAATAAGAGCATCGGCGCCGTCGGCGATGAGACGAGCCGAAATAGCCGCCCACCGACTTTCCAGAAGATCGGAATCGGTCATACATTCACAGTATCGGAAACACACCAGAGGAGTTCCTCTCCAATAACGCGCTTTCACGTTTGACGTCCGCGTTTCCACTTGTGAACAACCATCCCGACGTTGCCGGCGTTTTACGCAACGCAGAACTGCTGCCGCTAGTCGGAAAAGCACTCGCCGACCCCTTCCGGCATCAGGGTGTGACCGCCGTTCTGGCACCCGAAGCTCGGGGTCCAATTCTGGGCGCCCTGGTTGCGGTTGAACTCGGCGCCGGCCTTGTCCTAGCTCGCAAGAAGGACCAGAACCATCCGGGTGCTGACATGCCAGTCGAATCGGCTCCCACCTGGCGGGGTAGCAGCGTCACGTTCGTGGGCAGATCGTTCGACCTGGACACCCGCGACCGCGTCCTGATCGTCGACGATTGGATCACGACCGGCAACACAATGCGCGCTGCATGCACCATTCTCCGGTCACTCGGCGCCACCTATGTTGGATCGGCGGTCCTCGTCAACAAGGCCACACCCGAAACAATCACGGAACTAGCCGTGCATACCCTGGTCGACTTCGACACGCTCATGTCTCGCCCTGACTAATGCCTGTGGTCTCGCCCGTTACGGGCGAACCAACCCAATTGGGGCGTAGATCTTCGACGCGCCTATGCGGAACGAACGGGCCTTGTATAGCCATCGCAGTCCCCGCCCCGACTCTTCACCCCAGACCTCAAAGTTCGGTTCTTCGCTCAGATACCGATAGGCCTGATCAAGCTGGTCAGCGGTGCCCCAGACTCAAGCGTCGCCATTGTGGAACCGATTCGCCGCCATGCTCGCCGTTGTTTGACCAGCGTCGAATAACAGGTGTGTGCCTGCTGACATAACGAGATTTGTCGTTCGCCCAATAGAACACTGCGTTCGATCTGTATTCGAGAAACCAGGCATAGTCCAGAAACGAACCCGCGACTACGACGAACGCAATCGTGTTCGCCCAAATCAGCTCTCAGCTAAGAAGGCTGTTGGGGATCGGCACCATGCGCGCCCGGAGCCATTCGCCGACTGCTTTCGCCTGGCCATCCTGGCGAGTTGACGCGGCAACACCTTCTTCGAGTAGCCCGCGAATCAGAAAGTTCATCGACCGAATATTGGGAAGCCGATGCTTCTCTACTACGAGGTCGACCGTTTCTGGCAGGAGCTCTTGGATCTTCGCAACTGTCAGAAAGTGATCAAGCCAAGTCCACCCCGCGTCGGTTCGGGCATAGACGCCCACATTTGCATCGCCTCCTTTGTCACCCGAGCGAGCGCCTGCGATCCGGCCAAGAGGCGCCATGGTCGTTGGCTCATGAGCCCACGCCAGGGTCGAAGCGATAACGATGTCCAAGGCCTCACCAATGGGTGCGACCGAATCGATCTGTACGGTGTCGCCGCCGCGGATATGAACGTACTGCGGCACCAGGTCACTGGGCACGGTGGCCGGACGATAGACGCCATAAGGCGAAGCAGCGCTAGGTCCCCCGCTTAAGCCGTACATGCCAGGGATTGAGCTAAGTGCAGTGTGGGCGTTGGCGTTCGAGAACGCCCGACCAACCTTGCGTTCGTCGTGGTCCTTTACGGTGACGCGCCAAATCGCAGTCGCTTCCTCCTGTGTCCCTGGATCCTGTTTGTCGGTGCGAATCAGTCGGGCGGTGATCGACTCGAAGTCATCCGCGGTATACGGGCAGGCATCCCAGAAGGCTGCCTCGACGAGGGCAGCCTTCTCTTCGATATCGAGCCCCGTTAATGCCACGCTGAAGCTATTGCGGTAGCCACCCATCTCGTTCATTGCGACCTTGAGCGTCGTAGGAGGCGCTTCGCCCCTGGCCCCAGATATGCGCACCCGGTCACGCCCGACCTGCTCAAGTTCAATCGTCTCAAACCTGGTGGTTACGTCGGGACCGAGATAGGAGGGCGATCCAATTTCATACAGAAGCTGGCTGGTCACGGTCTCCGTGTTCACGACACCGCCCGTGCCGTCGTGTTTCCCGATCACGCACGATCCATCGGCTGCAATATCGGCCCAAGGAAAACCGAACCGTGCTCGGCCACCAACTTCGGTATAGCCCTCGATCTCGTGAAAAAACGAGTAATTGCCCCCAGTGGCCTGGCCACTGCATTCAATAACGTGTCCCGCTGCAACCGCTCCGGCCAACTGGTCCAGGTCGGTCTTGCTCCAGCCGTGATGCCATGCAGCGGGCCCGCAGACAACAGCGGCATCGGTGACTCGTCCGGTGATCACGATGTCAGCGCCCTTATTCAGCGCCTCCACGATGCCGAAGCAACCCAGATAGGCGTTGGCGCTCACATAATTGGACAGATCGCCAAGATCGCCGCCAGCGTTGAATGGCTCGAGCGAACCCGAGGCAGCGAGCTGATCGACTCGTGGCAATAGATCATCGCCATCGACATAGGCAATGGTTGGCGAGAGCCCAAGCTTGTCGGCGACCTCGGCAACGGCGTCAGCGCATCCCTCAGGCGAAAGCCCACCTGCATTGGTGACCACCTTGATACCGCGATCCAGACATGTTCCCATCACATCTTCCATTTGCTGCACAAACGTGCGAGCGAAGCCACCGGTCGGATGCTTTGCCTTGATCCTGCTCAGGATCAACATAGTGAGTTCTGCCAACCAGTCACCGGTAAGCACGTCTATAGGCCCACCGTCGACCATCTCACGAGCGGCCGAGGGCCGGTCTCCGAAGAAGCCAGAACAATTCGCGATACGGATCGGGTTGGTCATAGGTCCATTCTCAACCGCTGGACGCGTGCGTCCCAAACTCCGGAACCAGTTCAGCGCAGAGAGACCAGGCTCGGTGGCCCGGACTCGTGCAACCACCCGTGCCAAAGGATCAGCGCCGCGAAGCAAGGCGACAAAGCCTCACAGGACGAAGCCCGGTGCACAAAACTCACGCCAGACTCCGCGCCAACGAGTCGGCCTCCGCGAAGCAAGCCTCAAAAAACTAATAGAGTCTGCGCATGTCTGAACAGAGCGTGGCTCATCTAGTTATCGATGCGTTGAAGCGCAGCGGTATCGATCAACTCTTTTGTATTCCGGGCGTGCAGAACGACGACTTCTTCAATGCGCTCGTCGACGCACCCGAGATTCGTCCCATCGTTACCCGCCACGAACAGGGCGCCGCGTATATGGCCATGGGGGCTGCGCAAGTCACGGGCAAGCCCGCAGCCTGTTGTGTGGTGCCTGGCCCTGGCATGTTGAACGCGTCAGGCGCGTTGACCAGTGCCTACTGGGGCTATGCACGAGTGTTAGCTGTCATCGGCCAAATTGCGACCTCGCAGCAGGGACGTCACTTCGGGGCGTTACACGACCTTCCCGACCAAACAGCGATTCTGCGCCAGCTCACTAAGCACACAGCCGTCGTACATGACCCCGCAACTGCAGCAGCCGAGATCCAGAACGCGCTCGACCTAGTCCATTCGGGGCTGCCTCGCCCAGTCAGCATCGAGGTCCCGGTCGACGTCTGGGCGAAACCCGCGCCAGGGTCCATCACTACGCCGAACGCCACCATGCCGAGCCCTGACCCCGCACTCATCGAGAAGGCCGCTGCAATCATTGCTTCGGCCGAACGGCCACTATTCGTGATTGGTTCTGGCGCGTACGACGCTGGAGAGTCCGTCGCC
Organism: uncultured Acidimicrobiaceae bacterium; assembly: GCA_905182135.1. Classification (GTDB taxonomy): domain Bacteria; phylum Actinomycetota; class Acidimicrobiia; order Acidimicrobiales; family UBA10347; genus UBA10347. The sequence continues at coordinate 104,973 of CAJJAG010000001.1, forward strand.
GAACTGGCCGAACTCGTGCAGGCTGCCGTGACCACCCGCCGGATGGGCCATGGCGTGCTGCCAACTCAGCACCCGCTCATGGTCCCAATTACCTCAGCCCACGACCTGTGGCCGACCGCCGATGTCGTGGTCGGTATTGGTAGCCGCATCGAATGGCCTCTTGGTTCGTGGGGTTATGACGATGACCTGACCCTCATCCAGATCAACGTCGACGAGACCGAACTCGACCGCCACGGCATCACCGATGTCGGCATCCACTCTGATGCCGATCTGGCCTGCCGGGCACTGATCGATGCGATCGGGCCACTGAATCGACCATCCCGGATCCCCGAACTCAACGCACTCCGTGCGTCGTTCCAAGACCGTACGTCACATCTCGAACCGCAACTGTCGTACACCGCTGCAATTCGCGACGTGCTCCCCGACGACGGCGTGATGGTTGAGGACGTTACCCAGATCGGCTTTGCTGCCCATCTGTTCTATGACCATCTGAAGCCGCGCACATTCCTGTCATCTGGAGCGGCAGGGACATTGGGAGCAGGAACAGCCGTGGCGATTGGTGCATCGGCAGCCACGGACCGGCCAGTCGTTGGTGTGACCGGCGACGGCGGTTTCCTATTTACAGCGACCGAGTTGGCCACCGCAGCGCAACACAACATCCCGTGCAACATCTTGCTGTTCAACAACAATGCCTATGGCAATGTCAAACGTATCCAGCAGGAACGGTTCGGCGAAGATCGGACCATCGCGAGCACGTTGCAGAACCCAGATATGGCCAAGCTTGCCGACGCGTTCGGTGTGAAGTACTGGCACGCCGACTCACCCGAATCGTTGCGACCAGCACTGGGCGAGTCGATCAACCACGATGGGCCGTGCCTCGTCGAAGTCACTGTGGACGCCATGCCCAATCCATGGCCATTCCTGCGCCTGCCCCAGGTTCGAGGCAACTAATACAACCTAGCTACAGGCAGTGGCCCCAGGACGATGCCCAAACGGATTCGATACTGACGTTCGAAATAGCCGCTGCGACCACAAAGGGCTGCGCTGAACACTCGCGGGCTACCCTCGCTAAGTGACCTGGTACGAGGCAGTTCTTCTCCTTCTCGGAGGTGCGTTCGCTGGTGCGGTAAACGCAATGGCTGGCGGCGGTTCGATGTTGACGGTGCCCCTGCTTGTTCTGGCCGGCGTGCCCGGCGTGGCCGCTAATGGTTCGAACCGAGTCGGCATTTTGACCTCAAATGTGTCGTCTCTGCAGTCATACCGAAGCGAGGGCGTGCAGATACCGAAGAACCTGGCGCCGATTGTGGCACCTGCGCTCGTCGGGTCGCTCGTCGGCGCTTACGGCATCAGTCGCTTGACCGACGAAACGTTCGAACGTGTCTTCGGTCTGATCATGATCCCTCTGATCTTGCTAACGATCTTCAAGCCGAAAGTCGATGCCGAAGCCGAGCCCTGGTCTCGCAATGTCACGATTGGCGTGTTCTTCTGTATTGGGTTGTACGCCGGCGCAATCCAGGCTGGCGTTGGCCTAGTCCTTCTCGCTGCGTTGAGTCGGTCCGGTTATGACCTGATCAGCGCCAACGTGGTCAAGGTCATCTTCATATTTTTCGCAACGATAATAGCGCTGCCAATCTTCATCATCCAGGGTGATATCCGATGGGGACCAGCCTTTCTCCTCGCCGTCGGCCTGAGCGCTGGCGGCTGGATCGGCGCCAAGTTCGCAGTCCGAGGTGGCGAGAAGTGGATCCGCATCGTGATGATCGTCGCCGCTATTGCATTGGCGCTGCGCCTGCTCGGGGTCTGGGATTGGGTCTTTTAGACACACGTCGTTCGGTGTAACGGCGCCGAGAAAAATCAGCCCTCACCTGGCTTGGCTCTAAGTTCGTAGCATGACAAATTGTGGCTGCAACGCTTCGTACATAGCGGTCCAATCGACGCGGTCCAATCGACTGAGCACGCAACCCGATGTCCTCCCTAGTAGAAATATCTAACAGAGTGTTTTCAGCCATGCCTCAGCAGGGCCGTGACCACGGCAAGCCTGAACTAGCTACGGGATAGCCAGTCGTCGATCAGCGCTCGGGCAATGCTGGCCCGAGGCGGAATATTTGGTAAGTCATCCCTAGAAAACCATTGGGCATCAGCAATCTCGTCGGGCGCTGGTGTGATGTCACCGCTCACGTAGGTCGCGAAGAAACCGAGCATCAATGAGTTCGGGAACGGCCACGGTTGGCTGTCAAAGTAGCGAACGTTGTCGACAGAAACCCCGACCTCTTCCATGACCTCACGGTGCACGCAGTCTTCGAGTGACTCGCCTGGCTCGACAAACCCGGCAAGCGTTGAGTACATAGGCTTCGGACCTCGCCATGCAACATTGGTGGCAAGCAAGGCTCGGCCGTCGGGGTGCTCGACCAGCATGATCACCGCCGGCGAGAGTCGCGGGTAGGAAACCAGGCCGTCTACGGGGCATTTCATGGACCGCTCATTGGGGTCCATTTCCATCTGCGCACCGCAACGGCCACACATCTGATGGTCGCGATACCAGTCGGTAATCTGAGTGGCGCGACCGGCCACATTCCAGATCGCAGGGTCGAGCGTCCCAAGCAGTCGCCGTAGGTCAGAAAATACCAAGCCGGGAAACGGTGCATCGAACGGGTCGAACTCGTCGGAGACTTGACCAGTCCACCAGTGCGCCGTCTCATTCTCGAACCGCCCGAGCACCAAAGGCTTGGCGATATGGTCTGTCAGCTGTTTAGCCTCGTCGGTCGTCAGAGGACGCATACCGGTTGTCATATCGTCGACTAAAAGCACCTGCCCGCCACGCGAGAACAACCAGGAATCATCACCCTCGGGATCGTCAGGAAGCACAGCGACGGGAACAAACTTTGACGTAGTCATCCCGGGCAGCTTCGCCTGCACTGCGGCTCATTGCAACTCGTTGGGCCGCACTTTGTCTCGAGGCTGACCCCAGCAATAGGCTCTTGAACAACCGCAAGGAGTTGCCATGAGCCCTTCTACTTCGACCGTCGACTTCCACTTCGACGTGCTCTGCCCCTACGCCTATCAGACCGCAAAGTGGATTCGCGATGTCCGCAGGCAAAACGGTCTTGAGATCAACTGGAAATTCTTCAGCCTCGAAGAAGTCAACCGAATAGAGGGCAAGAAGCACCCGTGGGAGCGCGACTGGTCCTACGGGTGGTCGATCATGCGCATTGGAGCGATCCTGCGGCGCAACAGTATGGATGATTTAGATCGCTGGTATGAGCGTTCGGGACGGGCATTGCACGAAGAGGGTCAGCGAGTCCATGATCGCGACGTCGCCCGGATGCTTCTCAGTGAGCTTGGGCTGGATCCCGACGTCGTCGACCAATCCATCGCCGACGAGACAACCCACGACGAAATCAAGGCCGATCATGCTCGCGTCATGGACGCTGGCGGCTACGGCGTGCCCACCTTATTTTTTGGAGACCACGCACTCTTTGGTCCCGTGTTGATTGATCCCCCAATGGGCGCCGCTGCACTACGTCTGTGGGACGCAGTGACAGCATGGACCGAATTTCCGCACCTGTACGAGTTGCAACAGCCCAAGCGCAAGCGCGACGAGCAAGCCATCGCCACCACCTTTAAGCCGTACCTTGAGGCGCGCGACTGGATCAGTATCAACCGCGGCACCGAAGTCGGCTTCACCGACACGGGCTTCGAAGCCCGTGGACCAGCTTCGGAACACGCATCACGAAACACCGATAGCACCGATAGCACCGATCAAGGAGACACGGACCAATGAGTCTCGAAGCCATCACCCTTCTCAACGACTGCATGGACTCCGTAGATGCGCTGCTCGCGGACCTCAATAACGACCAGTGGGCAGTGCAGTCCTACTGCCCAGACTGGGATGTGCGTGGTGTGGCTATGCACCTTGCCGCCGTCGAACACATGCTTTCTGGCGATGCGCCGGGATCCTGGACCGAGAGCGTTCCGTTCAGCAAGGTCGGCGACTACATCGGTGATGTCGACAGCCTTAACAATGCTGATTTGCTGGCGGCCTATCGCCAAACCATTGCGGCACGTCGTCAGGAAATGGCTGGGTACACCGCTGAACAACTTGCGCTGCCATCAATGACACCAGTGGGTGCTCAGACCTACGGCCGATTTATGGCAATCCGAGTCTTCGACTACTGGGTCCATGAACAGGACATCCGTGGACCTCTCGGGATTCCTGGCCATGAAAGCGGTGCTGCCGCTGAGATGGCTCTCAACGAGATCGAGATCTCACTTCCCTATATCGTTGGCAAGAAGATTGGTGTGCCCGAAGGCAAAGGCATGACCATCAACTTGACCGGACCCGTTGAACGCGAAATGCACGTCAAGGTCGACGGTCGCGCTGGCAATGTCGACTCGTTGCCAAACCCTGATGTGGTCCTGAACCTCAACTCGACAACTTTCGCTTTGCTTGCATGTGGGCGCATTGATCCACAAGGCCCAATCGATGACGGACGAGTCACCTGGAGCGGCGACCCCGAACTCGGCGAAAAGGCCGCCCGTTCACTTCGGTTCACGATGTAGCCGGGCTTGCTTTGTTGTGCCCTTGCCACGTTCGCGTGAACATGTGCCATGACACGCGACTCGGCCAACCTTTGTCTGAACTTGGTTGAATCGACCGCATCTGACACCGTTGTTCGCTACGCACTGTTCGCCTAAGAAGGAGTACTCATGGGACGTCTAGACGCCAAGGTGGCCGTAATCACCGGTGGGGCACGCGGTATGGGTGCCGAAGAGGCTCAACTGTTTGCGGCTGAGGGTGCCACCGTCGTGCTCGCGGACGTGCTCGATACCGACGGTCAGGCCACGGCCGCGAAGATCGACCAAGCCAGCTACCACCATCTCGACGTCCGGGCCGAGGACCAATGGCAGGCCATCGTCGACCAAGTCATGGCCGACCATGGCCGTATCGATGTTCTCGTCAACAATGCCGGCGTCGACTTAGTTAAGAAACTGCTCGCCACCACCATCGAGGACTTCGAGCGGGTGACCGACATCAATCTGCGAGGCACATTCCTGGGCATGCGCACCGTCGCCGACGCCATGATCAAGGCTGAGCTGCCATGTTCGATCGTCAATGTCAGTTCGGTGGCTGGACTCCAGGGCGTGGCGAACCATGGCGTGTACTCAGCATCCAAGTTCGGGGTTACCGGTATAACAAAGGCGGCGGCGAAAGAGTGGGGTCGCTACGGCATCCGGGTCAACTCGATTCATCCCGGCATCATCGAGACACCTATGACGGCCGACATGCGATCCTTCACCGACCCCGAGGTACGTCAACGCGTCGAACGGACCATCCCGTTGCGTCGCATGGGCCAGGCCAGAGACATCGCCAACATGGCGCTGTTCCTTGCCAGCGACGACTCAGACTATTGCAGCGGTCAGGCCTACATCGTCGACGGTGGCGTGCATCCCTAACGTGGTTTCTGTGAGTGGATGCTGTGGCGATGCTGACAGCTGAACAACTGGTGACGGCGGTAGCAGCCAGCACCGATCAACTCGCCTCGCGCATCGCGCAACTCGACGATTCAGAAGTTCGGTCCCGCTGCACGCTGCAAGGCTGGACTCGCGGACACCTCCTGACACATCTGGCGAGAAACGCAGACGGGTTACGACTAGCCATTCTGTCTGTCCGATCGGGCGAAGCGATCCCGATGTACTCGTCTCGGGCATCGCGTGACGCTGATATCGACGCCGGTGCCACCAGGCCGGCTCGCGTCATCATCGATGACTTCGCCTTAAGCGCCCGCGCCTTCGCGACCGAAGTTCGCCTGGTGACGTCGGACCAATGGCAATCGTCAACCCAGTTGTCGACGGTGACGGGGCGCTCAACAGTGCCTGCCCGATTGCTTCTCGAGATGCGGCTGCGCGAGGTCGAGATTCACCACGTCGACCTCGGCGTTGGCTACGATTTTTCTTCGGCCGCCGCAACGACGGTTCACTCTCTGATTGGTTATGCGGCCCAGAGACTTAGCAAACAAGGCCCACATCATCTGATTCTGAAGGCCACCGACACCGGCCACAAATACACTGTTTTGCCGCACACTGTCACGACCCATGAACATGCCGCTGAAGCACCCGCCTCCGCATTGCTTATGTACCTAACCGGCAGACCGGTGGCAAGCGCCGCCTTCGCTTTGCCAGACCCGCCGCCTTGGGGGTAGCCACTACTGGACTCGACGGCCGTCACGTGCCTGACGCACCCCAGCTCGAACAGTCACACCCGTGAGCACATCACAGCTGACCTTCTTCTCATGGAATCTGGCCATGCTTGAGCGTCCGGCAGATGCGCCGTTCTATTGGGAATCAAGCAACACCGAAGCCGCCGTCCGCGAACAGGTCCTGGCACTCACACCCGATGTGGTGCACTATCAAGAACTGCCGGCACTGGTGCCGTTCGTCGAGACCCACACGATGATGCCGGCCAATCCCAAAAGCCACAGCGGCAATTTAGCCACCTTGGTGAGCAACGAACTGGCAGCGACAAACCTGCGGGTCGTCGCTGTGGATGGATTCGCCGTGCTCACCACGTTCACTGACCTTGACCTCACCATTGCCAACGTTCATCTTGTTGCAGGAAAAGGCGCAGGTCCGGACCGCCTCATGCAGATCTCCAAAGTCATTGAAGCCAGCCCAACGCTGCCGTTGGTCATCGTGGGCGACACGAATATGCGAGTGGCCGAGGCGGACCCTTTATTCGAACTCGGCTTCAGCGGGAACAAGCCACCCCACGCAACATGGGACAGCCATCGCAATCGATTTCGCGCCGATGGTTACGAGTTCAGTGCCTATTTCACGCGCTGGTTTGCCAGCCCTGGCGTCTCCGTGTCCGACATTGTTGTGCACCGCAAGCCGATCGAAATCGATGACCGATCGTTCTTCATTTCTGACCACTACGCCTTGAGTGGACGCATCGTTCTCGCCTAATTTTGCGGGCAAAAGCGTCCGGTCTTGGCGACCGTCTTTCGAGTCGATGGCTCTCAGTCCAGCCATCTTCGGTTTGGACGTTGGGGCCCCATTTAATGTTGCGGAACAGATTTGAGATCGCCATCTCGATTGCTGTCTCCACTGCTCGCTCCAGACCGGCCACTCCCGCCGCTACACCAGAAGCAGAGGCAGGACCCCGAGCGGCGAAGTAATACAACGCTGCCGCTGCAGCTAGCCTGAACGATGTGGTAGCCAACGGATTTGCTGACCGTTACGTGCAGGTCAGCGACCTTTGATCGCGCTCGGATCTACTTCTACAGGAACACGACGACTCTCATTTCTCGTCTGCTTGGCAGCGCTCGTGGGCGGCGTGGCTGGTGGTGCCGCATACCTGTTGGTGAGGACCATAAGCCTGATAACCCACATCGCGCTGCTGGGCGAGTGGGGGTGGGGCGAGATCCCGCCGCTATCTGATCTCGAGGCTTCACCGCGTCTTCCCATCGCTGCCGCTATTGGTGCATTGATTGTTGCCAGCATCGCGACGGTCGCACCCATCATCCGAGGTCACGGCATCCCCGAAGCAATGGAAGCGGTGCTCCGCCGTCAGAGCCGAATCCCACCCCGTGTGGCTATCGCCAAACCCCTTGCGTCGGCGATAGCGATCGGTACTGGTGGCCCGTTCGGAGCCGAAGGCCCGATCATCGTCACCGGTGGAGCCATTGGCTCGCTCGTCGGCCAGGTGCTCCGAGTAACCGCTTCAGAACGCAAGATCCTGTTGGCCTCGGGGGCAGCCGCCGGTATGACGGCGACGTTCGGCTCCCCGCTCGCTGCCATCCTTTTTGCGGTCGAGTTGTTGCTGTTCGAGCTGTCGATGCGGACTCTCATCCCACTGGTAGTGGCCACTTCGATCGCCGGCGGAATCCATTCAGCAGTATTTGGCACTGGCCCCTTGTTCAACGTGCCGCCGCACGACTATGCGGGATTAGGTGTGCTCCCGCTCTATGCGGTGCTTGGCGTAGCCAGCGGATTAGTTGCGGTCGTCATTGCTCGAGGCCTGTTCGAGTCCGAACGTCGATTCCGGTCGCTTCGGCTTCCAATCTTCTGGCATCCGCTCATCGGAGCACTTGTTTTCGCGAGCATTGGTCTGTTTATCCCCCGGTCACTTGGCGTCGGCTATGACGTGATCGATGACGTCCTGGCTGGAGAGATAGCTCTGACCACGCTGTTAGCCGTTCTTCTGGCCAAGATGGTTGCCTGGTGGGTCGCTCTTGGATCGGGGACATCGGGTGGCACCCTTGCACCGGTGTTGTTGCTGGGGGCCAGCTTCGGTGGCGTGTTCGCCGCGGTGGTGCTCAAGATCGGACCTGGACTCGAGATCTCTCAGGGGGCTTTCGCAGTCGTCGCGATGGCGGCGGTCTTTGGCGCAGCGGCGCGTGCACCGCTTACTGCGATCGTTTTCGTATTCGAGCTCACTCGAGACTTCGATGTAATGCTGCCGTTAATGTTGGCCACCGTGCTGGCGGCTCTTGTCTTCAGCGCTCTATCGAGCGAGAGCATTTACACCGAGAAGTTGTCACGACGTGGTATCCGGGTCGGTAGCGAGTTGGTATCGGATTCGCTCCGCACGACCGCTGTCGCCGATGTCATGAACCGCGTGGTAGACACGGTCGACCGAGCTGACACCGTAGGTTCAGTCGCTGATCGCATAACCCGAGGTGAGCGTGGGGCGTTCCCTATCGTCGACGAGCAGGGCCATTGTTTGGGCCTTATCGCACGCCGCGATCTCCTGAGTAAGGACTGCCCTCGTGACGCACTCGTGCACGAGATTGCCTCTATTGATGTCGTGACCATAGGACCCGACGCCAGCCTGGTCGAGGCGCTGAGGAAGATGACCGAGGAGGAAGTCACCCACTTGCCGGTTGTAGAAGACGGCTTACTGATTGGCATATGCACGCGCGCCGACATTGTCAGATCGCGCAGCGACGAGTTGGCTCTCGAACGGCTCGACCAGGGGTGGATCGCTCCGGTGTTGCAGCGACGCGACCGCGTAGGGCCGCGACACATCATTGTGGGTAATGAGTCCCTTGGTGGCGCTGCTCTCATGGCCCAGCTGGAGCGGCTGGCTGCTGACCGCAACGAGATCCGGTTTCACGTCATTGTGCCGCTCGCCGTCGGTGGTGATCTGACGATGGCGCGAGACCGACTCGAGCTACAACTTGGCCTGATCGAAGCCCTCGGTGTGAGCGCTACCGGCGAGATCGGCGGTGCTGACCCAATCGCTGCGATCGAAGCCGCACTTGCGCTCGAAGCCGCTGTCGGCGTGGTCCTCTCCACTCTGCCGGCTCGCTCATCTCGTTGGCACCGCTCTGGCGTGCCGAGTGGCATCGACCGACGTATCAACATTCCGTGTGTGGTCGTGCCCAACGACGAGCCCAAACAGACGTAGTCGCTGTCTCGCCTTCAAATCGCAAGAATGTAGTGGTGGAGTTCCACCTAGACCGTCGAAGTGGTGTTGCTCAGTGTCGCCGACCAGCAATCAGGGGACGGACCGCCAACACCGCCGCCAGCAGACCCGATCCCCAGAGCACGATTCCGCTGGCCCCAAAGACGAACTCGAACGATCCGAGAAACCCTCGCGTGGGTTCGACGCGATCAGCAAGTGCACTCGCTGCGGCCACGCCAGCAACAACGCCGATGGTGCGAGTCATTAACGAGAGGCCACCGGCGACGCCCTGCTTGTCGATGCCGACGCCTTGCATGACCGTGGCCATGTTCGGCACGGAGAATAATCCGAGCCCGCCGCCAACCACCGCCATCAGCAACGCTATGTGAGCGGCCGACCAAGTGGCGTCGACCTGCGATAACCCAATCATGCCGAGGCCCTCAATGAACAGACCGACCGCGCCGAGGCTCCAGCTGGCGGTGCGGCCGCTCGAGCGGCCTGCCAATGAGGAAGCTGCAGCGGTAGCTGCCGGCGAGGCGGCAAGGACCAAACCAGAGATGACCAGAGATGCGCCAAGCTGGCCAACAAGCAGAGAGGGGACGAGTAACCAGGTCGCAAACATGGCACCGTTTGCAACAACCGCCAAGAGGTTTGCTGCTGCGAACTCGACGGAACGAAACAAGCCGAGTTCGAGGATCGGGTGCTCGACCCGACTGCTCAATTCGATGAACGCTGCTGCAGATACAACCGCGGACAGAGCGGCGACGATGACAGCTGGGTCAAACCAGCCCCTGCTGCCAGTGAGGTTCAACGCAAGTACCGCAGCGCCGAGTGAGATCGAAACAAGAAGTGTGCCGATCCGGTCGACGTCATTCGATTTGGTTGCGGGCGTCGATCTATTGCTGGCCGTGAGCAGTAACAATACGACTCCTAACGGAACCCGGAACCAGAAAACGGCGCGCCACCCATACCACTCGACCAGTGGCCCGCCAACGATCGGGCCGATGGCCAGACCAACTGCCGCTGCGGTCTGGAACACGCCAACGGCTCGGGTGTGAGTGACCCCCGAGCCAGCGGTAAGCAGTGCCGGTGCAGATGCCATGACCATGGCGACACCGATGCCCTGCAGCACGCGGGCGGCCAACAGCAACTCGAACGTCGGAGCGGTGCCGCACAGCACAAGCGCGATCGTCGAGATCCCTGCGCCAATCCTGAGAACTCGGGTATAGCCCCAGGTATCAGCGAGCTGCCCAGCCGCCAAGAGCAATCCCCCGTATACCAGCACATAGAAAACGACGACCCACTGGAGATCAGTCACTGCCAGGCCGAAATCGTCGACCAAGTCAGGGAAAGCCACATTGAGAGCGGTGTCAAGTGAGCCGAACGCACCAGCAGCTACGGCCAGCAGCGCTCTCGAATTGACCTTTGACAATCCCCCGCTCAAGGCACTCGAGCAAACGCGCCAACGTCTTTTATGCTCAAAGAATCGGTGACAGCAATGTTCATACAGAGCTCCTCACGCTAGATACCGACCGGACTGTATACCGAACCCGGGTGAGCGGCTAGCTGATGGGTGTCGCTGCTACCACCGCTTTACCTTCGCTAGAGAACATCCCCAGTAGCACTCGCACGTGATGACGGTCTTTGCCTGGTTCGACATGCACGAGGCGCAAAGCCACTCCAGCGTTCTCAGCTGCGGCCAAGGTCGGCCGAGAGCCCGCTTGTGGGTGTGACCTCACACTCGGCTGTCATGTTCAGACGTCAGCGACCTCTAGCGCACAACGCACCAATTCGAACTGCGACCAAAGCTTTGAGGTCTGCCAGACTTCATCACGCAAGCTTCCAACTACAAGGAGCCGTCATGGTGCTGCAAGACATAAACCCGATCAACGATCAACTGGCCGACATCATTGTGCGGGCCGGCGAACCGTGGGTCGAGACGGCACCAGGCATGGCATGGACAAAGGTGTTGTGGACTGGCCCCGAGACCGGACGCTGGGTCGCGTTGTTTCGGTGGAACAAGGGCTACGTCGCTCCACCGCACAAACACCTCTCTGACGCACATACCTATGTGCTCAAGGGAAAGTTGCAGGTACGAGACGGCGTGCTCGAAGCTGGCGACTACGACTACGAGCCAAACGGCATGTTGCATGGCAAGACCGAAGCGCTCGAAGATACCGAATACCTCTTCGTGTGCGAAGGACCTGTCGTCTTCTTCGACGAAGAGGGCATCACCCGATATCTCAGCTGGGAAGAGATGCAACAACTGAAAGACTCAGCCTCAGCGACCTGAGCTACTGGAGCAGCGCTAGCGTCGGACTGTCCAACCAAAGAAGGGTCGACATTATGGCTGCCTATATCATTGCTCGGGTACGAATCACCAACGCCGATCAATACGGCCAATACAAGCTCTTGACTCCTGCTGCAGTTGCGGCACATGGGGGAAAGTTCATTGTGCGCGGTGCCGAGCACGAGGTTCTCGAAGGTGATGCCGACGAGCGTCGGATAGTGGTGTTGGAGTTCCCAACGAGCAACGGTGCCCGCACGTTCTACGATTCGAGCGAGTATGTCGAGGCTCGAGCCGTGCGCTCCGGTGCGGCCGAAATGGAAATGGTCTTGGTTGAAGGGGTCTGACTGCTCAGGCCTACGTCTAAGGCTCGATGACGGTCGCGGTGGTATTCACGTCGAGTGCTGCAACGAATTCCTCGAGCACAGCGGCATCGCCGGCGGTCACAACGATCGACCCATCTGACAGCAAGTCGGGCAGCGCCGGCGAGTTGTAACCGATCTGCACCATTGAGGCGTGGGTGGCGTTGACCCCAACGTCGGCTCCAGCGATCTGATCTGGTGTCGGCTCCTCGTAGTGATGGATGGTCTTGTTGGTAACGCCCATCAGGTGGGTCTCGTCGCGCCCGGTGATCGACCAGGCGATCGACGCGGTGTCGCGGAACTTATCAGGATCAAACCGCACGCCCAGCATATCGATGAGCTGCGTGCCAGTCATGGCATCGGCTACCCCGGGCGGGCGGACGACACCCAAGTAATACGAGCCGTGTCGAAGCTCGTGGGCTGCGCTCAGATAGGCATTTCGCCACGTCGCCGACTCGGACTGATACCCGAGCTGCTCCATCGCATCAGCCGATAATGTTCGCGCTGTCCGGTTTTCGGGATCGGCGAAGATGAGATGGTTCAGTACCTGGACGACCCAGCGATAATCGCCGTCGTCGAAGGCCCGTTGTGCACCGGTGACCACCGCATCGGCACCACCCATCATCTCGACGTACCGCTTACCCGCCTCGACCGGCGGGTGAGGGTTGAGCTTGGACGGGTTGCCGTCATACCAACCCAGATACCGGTCATAAACTGATCTGACATTGTGTGACACCGTGCCGTAGTAACCCTGCACATGTGACTGATGTGAATAGTTGGCGGGCATCTTTAGCGTGGCCGCTATGTCGTCAGGTGTGTAACCCTGGTTCGCAAGCCGCAACGTCTGATCGTGCATCCAGCGATACACATCGCGCTGCAGCCCTAGAAAGTCCTTCACATCACCCTGCCCGAAGCGTGGCCAATGATGGCTGGCGAACATAGTGTCGGTGTCGTCGCCCCACATGACCAATGCCTCGTGCAGGTACTTGCTCCACGCAAGCGCATCTCGAACCTTGGCACCACGCAGCGGATACAAGTTGTGCAAGTTGTGCGAGCAGTTTTCAGCCATACACAGTAGGCGTTTACCAGGAAAGAAGAAGTTCATCTCGGCTGGCGCCTCGGCATCAGGCGTGTTCTGAAACACCACCCGCACTCCCCCGATGTCGAGTTCTGCGCCAGTCTCAGAGATCGTCTCTGTGGGCGCAATCAGGCTGCGCTTGCCGATGGGCATATCGATGCCCAAGCCAGTATTGACCTTGCCTGTCGGGCCGTGCGGAAGGAGGACACCGAATTGATGGATCGCACGACGCATCATGATCGGCCCTGCAGTGCCGTTCTCGCTCACCGCCTCGGTCAGGAAACCTTCGGGAGCGATGATGCGGCAGTTGCCAGCCTCGACGTCCTCGCGACTAGTCACACCGAGAATGCCGCCGTAGTGATCAACATGGCTATGGGTATAAATCACTGAGCTGACCGGACGTTCGCCGAGCGTCTCGTTGGCCAGAGCAAGGCAGGCGGCAGCAGTCGGTTCTGTCGTCAGCGGATCGATAATCAGCCAGCCGTCGACAGTATCGATGAATGTGATGTTCGAAATGTCGTAACCCCGAGCTTGCCAAACTCCGTCGCCAACCTCGAACAGACCGTGGATGGCATTCAATTGGCCCTGACGCCACAGACCCGGGTGCACGGTGCTTGGCGCTGCGGACCCATCACGCAGGTAGTCGTGTCGGTTGCCGTCCCATGCCACACCGGTGTCGCGGCCGATCACCTTCGTTGGATGGGTGGCGATCAGTCCGCGACGAGCAAAATCAAAATCAGTTTCATCGTCGAAACTCAGCACTGCGGAACTGTTCGCAGATTGAGTGAACGAGGTCGCTTGCTTCGGGGTGAGATCCTCTTCCATCACCCCATCTTGCATGTTCTGATCAGCAATCTTGCACGTTTCACCGAGCAGGCCGCAGAACTTTGCTGCACTTATGACGCACCACCATGCCATCTGGTCACACCAGAGTCTCCATTACGACTTCCGTATTACTTGTACTACCTGCGCATTCCTTACCGAAGGCCGACTGCTAGCAACCGCACTTATTTGCCACAAGTGTGTTGGCGCCAAAAAGGTCGGGGCCATTCATTTGGCCTAGCGACAGCGCAACGATTCCAGGAGCTACGTCCTGAGCCATGTAAAAAGCCGGTTTCGAGTGCTCGAACGCATCGCATTGGGTCCAGCCTAAAACACTCACCGTGCGCAGGATCATTGGCGTCATGGAGGCTTCATGGCTCTCGAAGTGCAAATTCGACGGACCAGTCGCTCGTTGTTTTCTTGACGAACTCACGGCAAACGTCATGACACGGTCGGGCAGCGTGGTCCTGGCGCCTATGGCCATCCAGACTGACAAGCTCATCGAAGATCGAGCCGTGCTGCGAATCGACACGATCGGTATTCGTTGTCGCGCGGCGACAACCAATAGTGCACGATGAACCATTCGAGGTTTTCCAGGCGGGTAGTTCCGAAGGCATCAAGCGTGAAGGCCAGTGCGTGATTACTGACCATGAAGCGGAGCTGCCCACCCACGTATCACTTGATCTCACCCAGTGAGGCCCAACCCTCGAGCAGGTAATCACTGAATCGGCAGACCTCGGTCAGCGCTTGCGGGCGAGCGTCACTGCAAAGTCACCGTAGCTGTCTGTCCATTGCTCGACGACAGCCAAACCTGCAGCTTCAAGTTCAGCGGCTATGCCCCCAAGCCGAAACTTGGCACTGATCTCTGTTTTCATCTCTTCTCCTGTCGCGAACTCGACGACCAGGTCCAGATCTCGCACCTGCACCGTTTGGGCCACCTTGCTTCGAACGCGGATATCAATCCATTCGTTGTCGGCATCCCAGTCGGCAGCATGCTCAAATTGATCGAGGTCAAAGTCTGCGTTCAACTCACGGTTGATCATGGTGAGCATGTTCAGATTGAACTGAGCCGTCACGCCCTTCGCATCGTTGTATGCCGCCCACAAGCGGTCCGGATCCTTGACCAGGTCAGTGCCCAGCAAGAAGGTGCCATCGGGTTCAAGCGCCGCGACAACGTCGGCGATGAAGCGCTTACGAGCGCTGGGCTCGAAATTGCCAATCGTGCTACCCAAAAAAGCCACCATGCCCGTTCCTCCAATAGGTACGAGAGGGATGTGTCGATCGAAGTCACCCACGATGCCGTGCACCGCGGTGCCGGGATAGTCGGTCGCTATTTGATCCGCGGCCGAACGCAATGTCTCTTCGCTAACGTCGAATGGCACGTATCGCTTCAGCACGTGGGCATCCGCCATCGCATCGAGTAACACGCGACTCTTTTCGCTGGTCCCAGAGCCAAGTTCGACCAACGTGTCGGCTTCAGCTACGGCGACGATCTCGTTCGCTCGCGTCGCCAGGATGTCGCGCTCAGCCCGAAAGGGGTAGTACTCGTCGAGCTTGGTTATGTCATCAAATAGCTGGCAGCCGATTTCGTCGTAGAACCATTTCGCAGGGATGCTGCGCTGCTCTGCGACCAGCCCCGTCCGCACGTCGTGTTCCAGCGTCGTTCGCCACCAGCTGGGTTCAAGGTGTACATCAATACGAGCGGCAGTCATTGTGTTTTCTCTTTTTTGGGGGGTAAGGCCAGTAGGGCCACGAGGCATCGAGCAGGAATAAGGGGCGAAGCTGACGTGAGCGGGCTGGCTACCAGATTATTGGCGAATTACACGTTGCGGGCCAGACGAGCACCTGAAAAATGTCATCGGGTCGCCAGCAGGAAAAGTTGTGATGGGTGGCACGAACAGGGCCAGGTGTCGTTCCGACGTAGCCACCACCTACCACTCAGGTGTTCACCATGAACTTGTCGTTGAAGTCGCCAAGGGCTCCAGAAGCTGTTCGGAGACCCGGATAAGGCGAATAGGAACGAGATGTCCACTCACATAAATCACTGAACATTTGTCGAAGCGAGCCACCGCTTGGACCAGCCGCATAATTGAGTACCACCGTGCCCGCATCGTCGGAAATGTCGGCAGTGGCTGAGGGGTGTTTCTAGTTGCCTTCTAGTAGCTGACATGGCTCACGGGCTCGGCCGGACTGCCATAGCCGCCAGCCTCGATGAACTCGATCTGC
This sequence comes from uncultured Acidimicrobiaceae bacterium, assembly GCA_905182135.1. Lineage (GTDB taxonomy): Bacteria > Actinomycetota > Acidimicrobiia > Acidimicrobiales > UBA10347 > UBA10347. The sequence continues at coordinate 121,154 of CAJJAG010000001.1, forward strand.
AAGCTCGAATGGCTGTAGCTGTGAAAGCCTCTCAAGCATGGACTGATCCACATGGCGGCGATAGTCCCCGACCTAAGCGATCGTCGGGTGGGTAACCATGTCTCGGTGTGGTCTCGGACTTCTCGGTACCGCTTCACGAGTTGGGTTGCGGATCGACCAGGTGATTGCGCTTTGGTCACGATTAACAAGCCGTAGACCTGCGCAATCCTCTCCCTCATGCCAGGCGGGCGCAATTTGGGTACACCAACGGAATGGACTCACTCACGCCATAGTCAACCTTGTGGAGGCACCATCACGATTTCTCGAATAGATGCAGCGACAACGATGTCGTATGCGTCAAGTCCGTGCACTATGTAGATGACCTGGTCGCCGAAATCAACATCTCGGTCGATATAGGACAGCGGTGTGATAAGCCGTTGTAGAGCGACCACTTGGGCGTCGCCTCCGTTGCGACTTCGGGTGACCCGATAGCTAGCAATGGTTCGGTCAGGTTCGAGCGTTCGCCAAGAACAGACAACACCAACACTGTCCCCTCCAACTAGCGCAGCGCACATGAGTTCGAGCGGGACGGGTTCACGTTCCACAGTCGGCGTCGCCGTTACCGTCACCGTTGGGCTTGGCGCTGGCCCCGGGGTCGCTGCCGATTCGGTCGGAGAACGCACGGTTGTCGCTGACGGCGCCACGGGGGGCACTGACACGACGGTTCCAGGCGTCACGGACCGCAGTGGTGGGGCTGTGGATGCCGGCGTCGTTGGGTCGGCAATTGCCTGACCCGGGTCTGACCAATTTTTTAGAAAGACGAAACTAATGATCAAAATAATGGTTCATCTCCAAAACGTGGCTGCAGATCGCAGAGAACGCTGCGCAGCAATGGCTGAATACGGCCTGCTCCTCGCCCTCGTTGCTCTCGCAGCAATCATTGTTCTGGCAGCATTTGGCCAAAGCATCAAAGGTGTTTTCACATCAGCCCAAACCCAACTAGACGCCGGCATCCCCGCCGCCCCATAGGTCCAGTGAGTCTGGGGTGCTAGCGCTGAGCAAGGTGGCTGGTCACCATCTGTAAATCAACATCACTATGTCAATGCCCGGCTCAAACGGCCGGGCATTGACACGTTTTCACGCCAACTACACATTCAGGAGGCGCTTGAGACTGGCGTCCGGGCCACTCCCACCCCAGCCCTATTGTTCCGTGATACGGTACCGTTCCACAATGCGGTACAACGTGCCCGACGTGCCGCTTGCCTGTAGGTAACAACTGAGTTGAGGCTGAACTGTGGCTGACAATGAAGCACCCGACGAAGATGACGAGATCATCCTGGCCGAACTCGACGACGACGATTTGACCGCCCAGATGCACGATGATCTCTACGACGGTCTCGCCGACGAGATAACCGAGGGCACAAACATCCTGCTTAAACGAGGATGGAGCGCCGACAAGGTACTCAGTGACGCTCTTGTCGAAGGAATGCGCATCGTCGGGATCGATTTTCGCGACGGAATCCTGTTCGTCCCTGAGGTCCTCTTAGCTGCGAACGCCATGAAGGCCGGCATGTTCATCCTGCGCCCGCTACTCGCCGAAACAGGCGCCAAGCCTGTCGGCAAAGTCGTAATCGGCACCGTCAAAGGCGATATCCACGACATTGGTAAGAACCTGGTTGCGATGATGATGGAGGGCGCTGGCTTCGAAGTCATCGACCTGGGGATCAACACCGATGTCGACGAATACCTAGCCGCGCTCGAGGAACATCAGCCAGACATCTTGGGAATGTCCGCTCTGCTCACTACGACGATGCCGTACATGAAGGTCGTCATCGACACAATGACCGAGAAAGGCCTGCGCGACGACTACATCATCTTGGTTGGTGGTGCGCCACTAAACCAGGAGTTCGGTGATGCCATCGGCGCCGACGGGTATTGCCGCGATGCTGCGGTCGCCGCCGAGATGGCCACAACTATGGTCTCAGCCCGACGCGCTGCCGCCTGATGGACTCGGTCGATGCGCCTCGGCGCCGCCGTCGAACCAAGGTCAATGAAATGGTCACTATCTACTGGCGCGATATTCCTGCGCAAGTGACCGCTACAACCAACGGCAAAAAAAGCTCGTGGCTGCTCGAAAAGCGGTTTCAACTCGCCATCGACAGCGCTGCAGGTGTGGCCGGCCTAACAAACGCTGACGACTATGTCCTGCAGTGGCGCCGGGTAAGCGAGCCGTGCGCTGGCGATCCTGAGGCGATCGCCCAATCCGAAGCAGCGCGACTGCACGGCCTCTACACAAGCGAGCGTGTTCGCAAGCTCATCGACAACGGCGGCCTCACCCCATGATCACGCATCGGCTCCCCCAAACAACGAAACCAGAAGAACCCGCAAAGGACCCGCAGCGCATCGACGCTGCGAGCAGCGCATTGAGGAACACATGACCGAAACCGTTATCAGCTCGGCAACCAAGGATGTGGTAATCGGATTCGATCGCCCGTTTGTGATGATCGGTGAGCGCATCAACCCGACAGGGCGCAAGCTATTGGCGAAAGAGATGAAGGACGGCGACTTCAGCCGGGTCGAAGCCGATGCATTGGCGCAGGTCGCAGCCGGCGCCCACATGCTCGATGTGAATGCAGGAATCCCATTAGCCGATGAACCGGCCATGCTGGCCCAAGCCATCAAACTGGTGCAGTCAATAACCGATGTCCCGCTAGCGATCGACTCATCGATCATCGAGGCGCTCGAAGCCGGTATTGAGGTCTATCAGGGTAAACCACTCATCAACTCGGTAACCGGCGAAGATGACGTCCTAGAACGAGTGCTCCCGTTAGTAAAGAAGTCGGGCGCTGCAGTGGTGGCCATCAGCAATGATGAGACTGGCATTAGCGAGGACCCTGATGTCCGGTTTGCCGTAGCCAAAAAGATCGTTGAGCGAGCTGCTGACCATGGCATCCACCATAGCGACGTGATTGTGGATCCATTAGTCATGCCGATCGGGGCGATGGGCACTGCTGGCCAACAGGTGTTTCGCCTGGTTCGGCGCCTGCGCGAAGAATTGCACGTCAACACGATCTGCGGGGCCTCGAACGTGAGTTTTGGGCTGCCCAACAAACACAACATCACCGGCGCCTTCCTCTCAATGGCCATGGGCGCAGGCATGACGAGTGCAATCATGAATCCGCTTCACAGCGAAGTCACGACCGCCATCATGGCCGCCGATGTCCTGACCGGCAACGATCAAAACTGCGCGGCATGGATCGCTGCGAATCGTGACCCCACCGCAGGCGGTGGCGAAGGCGCAGCCCGCCGACGCGCTGGCGGTCGCCGCCGACGGGGCTGAGTAGCCTGTCATGACCGAACTTCGCGCCGTCGCAGCAGCACCAGCCAACGCTCGCGCCGTCGCACCAGCACCAGCCTCCGATAGCTCAGGTTCTCATACTGTTGTCTTCACGCCCTCAGGCCTCAGCGGGGCGGTCGCAGACGGTACGACGGTGCTCGATGCTGCGGTGCAACTCGGTGCTGACCTCGACACGGTCTGTGGTGGACGCGGAATCTGTGGGCGCTGCCAGATCAAGCCGAGCACCGGTGAATTCGCAAAATGGGCCATCACCGTCGACGATAGAGCACTATCGCCGTGGGGCCTTCTCGAAGAGAGCTACGCAGGCAAGCGGGCCATCGTCGAAGGTAGACGGCTTGGCTGCTCGGCCAAGATCTGCGGCAATATCGTCATCGATATTCCCCCCGAGAGCCAGATACACAAGCAGGTCATCCGCAAAACAGTCGATGTTGGTGAACTCGTTATCGACCCGATCTACTCGCTGCACTACCTGACGGATGTGGCCGAAGCTGGTGGAATCGCCCAAGCGTTGGACGCTCAGTGGGGCGTGACGCTGAACGGACCTCGTCGAACCGTCGCACTCGATAACTTCCGGTCCAACATCACAGTCGCGCTCGAACGTCGCAGCGGTGGCACTTCGGTGGCTGCTTTCTGGCCCGGTTATATCGATCGTTTGATGGGCGTAGCCGTCGACGTTGGCTCAACCACGATCGCTGGCCATCTCATCGACCTGGCGAACGGCGAAGTTCTATCGACCGCAGGGCAGATGAACCCCCAGATCAGGTTTGGCGAAGACCTGATGAGTCGCGTGAGCTACGTAATGATGAATCCAGGTGGTGAGGCAGAGCTCACTAAGGAAGTGCGGGCTGCGCTAAACCAGATCGTCACCGAGCTATGCGAAACTGCCGGTATTGAACGCTCACGTATCGTCGATGTCACCCTCGTCGGCAACCCGATCATGCACCATCTGGTGCTCGGGCTCGACCCAACACCACTCGGCCAGTCGCCGTTCCCACTCGCGATCGAGGGCGCGTTCGCCTCCACTGCAGCCCATATCGAACTCGACCTGCCGAACGCGATGCTGTACGTGGCCCCATGTATTGCCGGCCATGTGGGTGCAGATACTGCCGCCGCGATCCTCAACGAAGGGCCGCACCGCTCAGACGCCATCCAGCTCTTAGTAGATGTTGGGACCAATGCCGAGATCGTGCTCGGCAACAGCCAGCAACTGTTCGCGTGCTCCAGCCCAACCGGCCCGGCATTTGAAGGCGCTCAGATCAGTTCCGGTCAGCGAGCAACGGCAGGGGCCATCGAGCGAGTCGCTATTGATCGTGATACCTATGACGTCATTTTCAAGGTCATCGGCTCGGATCTCTGGTCAAATGAGATCGGTTTCAGCGCGGAAATCGACGCTTCAGGAATCACCGGTATCTGTGGATCCGGAATCATCGAGGCGATCTCGGAGATGGTCAGCGCGGGCATCATCGACCACTCTGGTGTGATCAGGGGCGAGCTCGCCACCGACACTGACCGCATCGTCGAAGACGGCCGCACCTACAACTTCCTGCTCGTCGCAGACATCTTCGTAACCCAGGCCGATGTCCGAGCAATACAACTAGCCAAAGCTGCTCTAAAAGCGGGAATCGACCTGCTGATGGAACACGCCGGACTCTCGGCTGTCGATGAAATTCGGCTGGCTGGCGCCTTCGGGGCCCACATCGACCCCACCCATGCAATGGTCGTCGGGCTGATCCCTGAGATCGACGTCGCCAATGTGCACGCCGTGGGAAATTCTGCGGGCAGTGGCGCCGTCCGGCTCTTATTGAGCGCAGAGCAACGCACCCAAGTGGAAGCCGTGGTTCAGGACGTGATCAAAATTGAGACGGCAACCGAACCCCGTTTCCAAGAGCACTTCGTGACCGCACTCGGCTTCCCCCGTTCCACCGCACCAAAGGCCGCACACGAGGGCGGGCGTCGACGCCGCTCACGCCGTCGCTGATACCAACCAGCACCTAGGAGATCCAATATGTCTGATGCACCCGCACGTAAGGGCCGCCGCGGAGGTGGCCGCTCAGGCCGCCAAGCCGCGCGCGCGACTAAGACCGAAACCGCAGCGTGGCTTGAACGCCGACTCGCGCCGGTCGACCTGATTGACGATGAGGCGTACGCCACAATCGAAGCGAACGCCGACATCATCCTGGAAGAAGTTGGTGTTGCCTTCCAGGACTTCCCGTCGGCGCTTGAGCTCTGGAAAGAGGCCGGGGCCGACGTCCGGGGCGACATGGTCCACTTCCCCAAAGGAATGTGTCGCCAGCTTGTGCAGGACAATGCACCCAAGGTGTTCACACAGCACGCTCGGAACTCCGCACGCAGTGTGCAGATCGGCGGTAACGCAACGGTGTTCGCGCCCAACTACGGCTCACCGTTCGCTATGGACCTCGACAACGGTCGTAGATATGCCACGCTCGAAGACTTCCAGAACATTGTCAAGCTCGTGTACCAGCTTCCGCATCTGCACCATTCGGGCGGCACCGTCTGTGAGCCAGTCGACACCCCTGTCAACAAGCGCCATCTCGATATGGTCTACTCGCACATCAAATACAGCGATAAGCCATACATGGGGTCAGTTACCGCAGCCGAACGGGCCCAGGACTCCATCGAGCTGAGCCGCATCGCGTTCGGCGGGGACTTGCAAGACCGCACAGTCATGACCTCGCTGATCAATGCCTCGTCACCGCTGCGCTGGGACGGCACAATGCTTGGCGCTGCGACCGCCTACGCCAAGGCGAACCAGGCTTCGATCCTTTCGCCATTCATTCTGGCGGGGGCGATGTCGCCGGTGACCGTTGCCGGTCTTGCTGCGCAGTCACTTGCCGAAGCACTATCGGGCATGGCTTATTACCAGCTTGTGCGGCCCGGCGCTCCTGTCATCTTCGGCACCTTCGCCAGCTCGATGTCTATGGCAACGGGCGCCCCAACATTTGGCACACCCGAAGCCGGTCAGGCCATCCATGTCATGGCAGGACTCGCCCGGCGCGTCGGTGTCCCATTCCGTTCTGGTGGCCAGTTCACCGCGTCGAAGTATCCCGACGCCCAGGCCGCGTACGAGTCTGCACATAGTCTGATCCCAACGGTGCAAGCCGGAGTTAACTTCGTACTTCACGCCGCAGGCTGGCAAGAAGGCGGTCTGTCGATCGGCTACGAGAAACTCATTCTCGACGCCGACCAGCTTGGCGCTATGACAGTTCATGGACGCGGCATCGATATGTCCGAGAACGGCCAAGCAATGGACGCATTCCGCACCAACGAACACGGCCAGCATTTCCTCGGCAATGCCCATACGCTCGCCAACTTCGAAGCCGCGTTCTGGCGCTCAGAGCAAGCCAACAATGACAGCTTTGAGAGCTGGGAAGAAGAAGGCAGCCTCACATCAGCGCAGCGCGCCAACGCCAAATGGAAGCAACTCCTGGTCGAATACGAAGCACCACCACTGGACTCGTCCATCGACGAGGCTTTGCTTGCATTCATGGCGCAACGGAAAAGCGAGATGCCTGACTCTAGTTACTAGCGGCATCTCTGGCGACGCTCGCTGTGTTAGCGCTAAAGCCGCACCGACACACCGACAGATTGTTGTCCAACACAGATTGTTGTCCAACACAGATTGTTGTCCAACACAGCACCGGACTGTCCGAATAGTCTCATTGCAGCATGATTGGTTCGAAACCTCCCGATACCGTCGCCCAAGTTCTCGACCGCCGTGCCGTGCTGAACAGCGAACGTCGTTGGTAGCCACTATTGCTGGAACCAGCGAGTCCTAATCATGGAACCGTCATTCGTCCAGCCGACACCTGCGAACCCGACCAATGCACCCAATCCACTATCAGTCGAACAGGTGAACAGCTGGCAGACCCACGGTTACACACTGGTCGACGGCTTATTCCCGACCACACTCATCGACAAACTGCAAGCTTCAGCTGAGGCTCATTTCCCGAGCCCGGCAGTGAGCAAGTGGCGAAGATCCGAGAAGGGGTGCTCGCTCGGTATGGCACATTCGGTTTTGACATCTCGCCCTACTGCTGAGCTGGCGCTAGACAAGTAGTGTGCACAGCATGGGAGCTGCTCAAGACCTCGGCGTGCGCATCGGCTTTGCTGGTGGCGCCACACTCACCTCTATTGGCCAAGTCCGGGCTGACGCCCAATGGGCTGTGCAAGCCGGGTTCGATAGCTACTGGCTGTCCCACGCGTTCGGCATAGATCCGTTGGTGGCGTTACCGGTCATTGCCAGTGACGCACTTGGTATCGAACTTGGCACGTCGGTTGTGCCCACCGTTGGACGACACCCAATAGCGATAGCCCAGCTCGCCCGATCGGCGCAACAGGCATGCGGTGGCCGCTTCACGCTGGGTGTCGGGCCGTCACATCAGGCAGTCGTCGAGCCGCTTTACGGCGAGCCATGGGATCAGCCGCTACAACGCACGCGTGAGTTTCTCGACGTGCTGGTGCCTCTGTGCGCTGGCAGACCAGCCGCTAGCTCAGGCAATCAAATCTCTGGGCATGCAGCGCTAGATATCCCAAGCGAACCGGTGCCGGTCTTACTCGCTGCGCTTGGCCCAAAAATGCTCGAGCTCGCCGGTCGCGTAGCCACCGGTACCCATGTCGGCCAATGCGGTCCTCGAACAATAGCGGAACACACTGCCCCCACAATCAACGCTGCAGCCGAAGCCGCTGGGCGCCCCACACCTCGCATCATTGCGCTGGTAAACCTCTGTGTCGGCGACCCATCCATTGTTAGAGCCGCAGCATCAGCAAATGCTGGGGCTTACGGTGCGCTTCCTTCGTACCGGGCGATGCTCGACCGCGAGGGGATCGACGACCCAACAGACTTGATCCTGGCTGGTTCGATAGATGAGATCGCAAATGACCTCACGGCATACGTCGATGCTGGTGTCACCGACCTGCGACTGGGTATCTACGCTCCGGACGACGACCACGCAAGCACAACCCGTCGAGCGCTGGCAGCATGGGTCTCGTGATGGACGAATTCATGAAGGCCGCAATCGACGAAGCCAGGGCTGGGCGAGCCGAAGGCGGAATCCCAATCGGCGCCGTGCTGGTACACGACGGTCAGATCCTGGGGCAAGGCCACAATCGCCGGGTGCAAATGGGAAGCGCTATCCGTCATGGTGAGACCGATGCACTCGAACGGGCTGGCCGTCATCCAGCGAGCGTTTACCAGAACTCGGTCATGTACACCACGCTGTCGCCGTGTTCGATGTGCACTGGCGCCATCTTGTTGTATGGCATCCCCAAGGTCGTGATCGGTGAGAACAAAACCTTCATCGGCGAGGAAGCCCTGCTTGCCGAGCGTGGTGTTGAGGTCGTGGTGTTGAACGATCAGTCCTGTGTTCAGATGATGCAGGACTTCATCCGCGACGAACCCAATCTGTGGAACGAAGACATCGGCGTCTAACTCAACAGCGGCCGGCCGCTGAACACTCAAATCTGGCCCTCATGCTCCAGCAGGGCACTCGGCGAGTTCTCGGAGTAGATGAGTAGCGCAAGACCGGCACAGTGACATTGACGACCAGATCATTCAGGCCTGGATCGTGGCCGCAGCTCAACGCGCCGCCCATTGGTAGGCCGGCCAAAATCTGCTTCAAAGTGCAAGCATCGGCCAGCTCTATCTTCACTTTACGTTCGGCCTGCGCTTGGTCAGCGTCGGTTACCAACGCAGCACCAACCACGCGTTCACGCCTAGATGATTCCCGCGAACGCTCGAAGATGGCGGTGCCAGGATTCAGACGCGTTCTTGATTCCCGCCGGCGCCTGGTCCAGATGGTTGAGCCAGTAGCGCAATGCATCGCTTCTGGCCTGTAGAGCAATGTCGACCAACAACTCAGAAACGGGATGGTCGGCCGAGGCCTTGTAGGCACCAAGGAACCAATGCCGAAACTGTCCATATTCGTCGCTGGGTTGGTTCACCGACGGGCTGGTATCAAACAACGCCGTAAACAGTGTGTTGCCGAGTTCAAACTCAATGGGCCCATAGCCACAATCATCGAAGTCATAAATCCATAATCGGCCTTCAGCGTCGAGCAGTAGGTTCGATGGGGCGAAGTCTCCGTGCAGCAGTTGGTGGTTATTCTGAAGGCCCTCGACCAACGGCCCGGTGGTCAAAGCCTGAACAGGTGGCAATTCAATGTGCACTAGCCGCAGCGACTGGTGCAAACGAGCGAGGGCACGGCCCATCCGTTCCGCATCAGGACGGTTCGTGACATCGAGAAACCGGCCGTCGATGAGAGGCGAAGCAACGACGAAGCAGTTCTGAACACGGTTCACGACGGCCCCAGCCAATGGGACGATCGGCACGACGCGATCGTCATACCGGGATACAGAATGGCGTACCTGGAGTCGAACAAGTATTTCGTTACGGTTCGCCACCGATGCGTCGATGACCTTCACAACGAGATCATTTGACTTGGTCCCATCATGCCGCGTTGCTAGCCAGACTCGGGACTGATATCCACCCTTCATTTCACGATCGAGAGTGACGCCGAGTCGCACGAATTCACTGTGCCGCGGCATCTCAAAGGGAGATCGTTGTTCGCTATCGCTCAAGGTGTCGATACCGCATCATTACATGCCGTTCCGGGACTGAGCGCGCCAGTTCACTTCCACATATCTTCGAAGTTGAACCGAAAGAAACGGTCCTGGGTCTCGGTCGACAAATGAGCCACTTCGGTGTCGAAGCGACGCAACGGATTTCGGCCTCCCTCGACATGAGGAAAGTCGGATGAGAACATCGCTATCTCGGGGCCAGCCTGTTCGATAATCCAACCGGTTGGCTCGGTTGGATACGGCGTTACACGCACTTGACGCCGCACATAATCTGATGGTTGCAGGGAGAGCTTCTGCAGCCGATCCTCGTGGCGTTCGAAGGCTGCGAATGCCGAATCAAGTTGGCGCATGAACCCGGGCACCCACACGGCGCCGAGTTCAATGACGCCGACCTTCAGATTCGGGAAGCGCTCGAGTACACCATCGAAGATGAGCATCGACAGTGCTTGCAGTGGCGCTGACGAGATCGCCATGTAGCTCACCGACCGAAAGTTCTCACCCCCGCCATGGAAGTCAGGTTCGGGAGGCAAGCCGTTGTTGCGGTGTTGCGGTGGCATCACTAAGTCCGGTGTCGCCACGTGCATCGTCACCGGGATACGGGCCTCTTGGGCCATCGCCCAGACCGGATCGAACCCGACATGGCTGGGTGCGTGGTGAGCGGGGCAACGATTCGGAATCAATAATGCTTTTGCCCCGGCCTCAATCGCTTCAGCAGCCGCAGTTCGGGCTCCATCGAACGTCTGCAAAGGGATGTACGCCACCGCAAACAGCCGTGGATCGATATCACAAAACGCTATGTGTGCTCGGTTGGCTGCCGAGGCAACCTCGTAGGTCAACGTGGGGTCATCACCATGTTCGAGATCTTCGAGCATCGTGTTGTACACGGTCGGATACACCAGTTGGCTGGCGAACCCCATGTAGTCGAGCGCGACAACACGGTCCTCGGGGATGAACGCGCCGGTAGCTCGCCAATTCTTGCGCAACATAACTTCGTCCTCGGCGGCCGCCTGATAAGCAGCGTCAGCGTGCATCTCTCGAGAGCGTTCGATTTCGGCCAGCGTCGCGCTGACATCGCCGATGTCGAAATGATCGAGTGCGTAGTCGAGTACTCGTTGGGTCGCGAACCCCTCTATCCATTCCGGCGTCTCCATCACATGGGCGTCGGCATCATGGATCACGCGGTCGGTTACATAAGCCATAGCAAGAGCCTGCCATGCGAAGTGACGCTATGGCTAGACCAGGGCACAGGGATCGAAGAGATCGGCCCGTTCAGGTCAGCGGTGCGCCCGTTTGGGATTCGTTGTTCACGTCAGCTACCAGCTCTGCGATTTGACCAAGGTTGGCAACTCGCTCGTCGAGCGTGTCGCCACTGGGGCCAATGCGCAGCGTGGTAACTCCGCAATCTCGATACTCGCGTAGTCGACTTCGGATCTCGTTGGGTGGGCCGATCAAATTGGTTCGTCGACCAATCTCGGCTGGCACACGTTTAGCGGCTGCATCGCGGTCACCTGCGAACCAGAGTCGCTGTACTTCGTCAACATCGTCGCCCCAGCCTTGGCGAGCAAATGCGTCGTTGTAAAAATTGGATGACGCAGAGCCCATGGCCCCAAAAGTGAACGCGAAACCCTGAGCATGACGTTGGGACGCCTCGTGAACATCATCAGTGAATTCCACGCCGACAGAGACCGTCAACTCGACCTCATCGAGTGTGCGGCCAACGCTCTCGGCCCCATCACGAATCTTGTCGAAGAAAACATCAGCGGTTTCAGTGAAGAACGAATTCCCGATCCAACCGTCAGCGGCTACTCCAGTAAGTCGAAGGTTGGCCGGTCCCAAAGATGCCAGGTAGATCGGTACCTCAACCGGCGGAAGTGCCGATCGCAGCGCCTTCCCTTCGCCTCCGGGAAGGGGCAGTTCAAAGACCAAACCCTTGTACTCCAGACGCTCGCCTTGCGTCACCTTTCGAATAATCTCAATCGTTTCGCGCGTTCGGGTCACAGGCTGTGCGAACGGCACACCATGCCAGCCTTCTATGACTTGTGGCCCACTAGTCCCTAGCCCAAGGACGAACCGACCGTTCGACAGGTGTTGCAGCGTCATAGCCGACATGGCCAGCATGGCCGGTGTACGTGTGCCGATCTGCACGATCCCCGTGCACAAGCGAATCCTTTCGGTTACAACTGCAGCCGCCGCAATCTGGGTCAACGCGTCAAAACCCCAAAATTCAGGGATCCAGATCGAGTCAAGACCTAGGCGCTCAGCCTCAACCACATAGTCAAGGCCAGGCTGATCGACGGGTTGTGCCCAGGTACCTAATCGCAATGTCATGCCGTCTCCTTGACTGCTGTATGCCCGAGCAACTGTATGCCCGAGCAACGCTAGTGCCGCTCCGTGCATCACTTCCCAATATCCACGCGCCCAGACCCTCGTCCCTTCCTAGAGCTCAGAGGTCTCAACCCATTGCATTTATTCCGATCGCTCGCCTACCGATGCGGAAACTGAACCGGTGATTACCAAATATGAGCGATACGACTGAGGCGATTCCCGATGCAGATGGGGCCATGAGAACGACGGTGGCACCAACGACGGTGGCACCAACGACGGTGTGAAAGTTTGCCTCGACCATCAGTCAGGCTCCGGGCCGTGACAATAAGTCGGTCATAGCCCTGATCTGCGAGAGCTGCTACCAGCTCGAGAACAAGGCCCGACGTTGCCCTAGCGACAAGTGCTGTAGAAGAAGTAGTTGGTTCAAACAAGGGGACCCTTACGGGTCAGGCATGCGCCTGGCGAAAACCCCGTTACTTCGCCCGCTCACCCGAAACATCCAAATCGCTGGAAAGCAACAGTACCGCGATTGGGTCTGCGCTGGAATCGTTGGTCTAGCGTTGGAAGTCTCGACTGCGTATGGGGATCAACATGGGAAACGCAACTAACCGCACCTACTTAGATGCCGACAGCCACATCATGGAACTGCCGGACTTTCTGACCAGCAATGCGCCACAGAGCCAGCTAGCGCTCGTACCCCGAGTGCCGGTCGAAGGAGGTGCTCGGTCGTCCGATGGTTTCGAACTTGCCTTGCAGACCGGCGCACAGCCCCCAGACAAGGTCCAGGAAATGGTCGCACTCGGCAATCAGCTCATTTCGGGGCCCAAGGGCTACTTCGCTCTGGGCGCATTCAACAAAACAGAACGTTCCCAGGCGCTCGATCAGCTTGGCTTCCACCGCCAGCTTGTCTTTAGCACGTTCGCTGCGCCTATCTGTTTCAACGCCGAGTCTGTCGAAGCTCGGTATGCCTCGGCCGCTGCCCACAATCGTGGTATCGCCGAGTTCTGCGGCGACGACGACCGTTTGATGGGAGTTGCTGCGTTACCACTTGATGATTCAGCCCTAGCCCTGGCAGAGGTTGAACACATCATCGAGCTTGGATTGGCAACCGCATGGGTCCCACATCGTCCGTGCGGTGGCCGCTCTCCCGGTCACAGCGACCTGGACCCAATCTGGGCACGGCTCGCTGATGCTGAGATCCCCTTCGTTTTGCACGTTGGTGGGCAACCGCTTCAGATCCATCCGGACTGGATGAACACCGGACGCGTCGTACCCACTGATTGGCTCGGCGGCGGTGAGAACGTGCGCTCCAAAGACATGACCTCGCTTCACCACGACGCCGAGACCTTCCTGGGAACAATGCTGCTTGACGGCGTGTTCGAACGGCACCCAACCCTGCGCGGTGCTGCCGTCGAACTCGGCGCCGGTTGGGTTCCGAGTTTCCTTCGCCGCCTCGACTGGAGCTCTGAGATCTGGCGTAAGTCCGAGCCCGAGCTGCAGAACCTGATTCGCAAACCCAGCGAGCAGCTAACGGCCCAGATGGCGTTCACCCCGTTCGTTTACGAAGACGTAGGTGCCTTGATCACCGAGTCCAACGACGAGCTCTACCTCTTCTCTAGTGACTATCCCCATCATGAAGGTGGCCGCAACCCAATGGGTCGTTTCGAACGCTCACTCGATGGCCACACCACTGCAGCACTCGATCGTTTTTACGCCGACAACTTCACCCGTGTCTTTGGAAGCCAGCTATGACGACAGCTATCGATCTTCGACCAATCACAGGTAGCTTCGGCGCCGACGTGCATGGCATCGACCTCAGCTTGCCACTCGATGGATCGACGACCGCAGCGATCGAAGCGGCATTCGCCGAGCACATGGTTCTCGCCTTTCGCGGGCAGGAGCTTACGGTCGACCAGCTCGAGGCATTCGCACTGCAGTTCGGCACCTTTGGCGACACACCCTTTATTACACCTATCGATGGGCACCCGAACGTGCTTGCTGTCATCCGAGAGGCCGAGGAGGCTGGCGCACTCTTTGGCGGCTCATGGCACAGCGATTGGAGTTTCCAATCAGCACCGCCATCGGCGACGATCCTGTACGGCCACGAAGTCCCACAAGCCGGCGGCGACACCGTTTTCACGAACCAGTACCTGGCCTATGAGACATTGTCTAATGGCATGAAGCGCATGCTCGATGGGGTCAACGCCATCCACTCGGCGCAGCGTTCGTACGGCCCTCAGGGCGTGTTTGGTCGACCCGACCCGAGTGCAGCAATGCATATCCAAGGCGGCGAAGAAGCACTGACCACCCAGGTTCACCCCATCGTGCGCACCCACGCAGTCACCGGTCGCAAACTGCTGTTCGTCAATGATGTGTACACGATCGGGATCCAGGACATGAACGAGCCTGAGAGTAAAGCCCTCCTCGGTTATTTGTTCGAGCATTCGAAGCAAGTCAGCTTCTTGTGTCGGGTCCGATGGGAACCAGGAACGGTCACCATGTGGGACAACCGCTGTGTGCAACACCACGCGATCAATGACTACCCCGGTCAACGTCGCGAGATGTACCGAGTCACCTTGGCTGGCGAAGTACCGGTCTAGTCACGACCTCCGGCGACGCGCCATTGATCGTTTGTTAGACGAGCCGGTCGAACAAATCAATGACCTGGTTCAGCTCCGCCAACGTTGGTCAGCCACATGAGTTCGGCTGCGCGCTGCTTGACACTGTCAACGAGGCAGTTCGGCACCCGATGGCCTCACCGAAGTCCGCAAGGTCTAACACCGCCACTTGGGACATGTCCCACGCGCACGTCTCAAGTCAGACGCCGAGGATGGCTGCGGCGCGTTCGGCACGGGCTTCAACGCCAGTCTTGTATTCATCGAGGTCAAGTTCCTCGTCTTGTTCGCCTTGCTGACCGTTTAGGTAGCGGGCGTACACACCCTCGGAGATGCAGGCCAAACGCCAGGCAGCCCAACCGCGGTAGTAGTCAACCTGGTCGAGCGAAACACCCATCTGATCGGCGTACAGCCCAGCCATCTCTTCCTGGCTCAGCCAACCCTCGGCCGCGGTGATCAGTGCGTCGCCCTTTTCTTCCTCAACGCTCTCGGGATCGTGCCAGTAACCAAGCACTCCAGCCAGGTCGGCCATTGGATCGCCAAGAGTGCAGAGTTCCCAGTCAAGAACGCCGGCAACGGGACCCGCTGGGTCCATCATGCAGTTCGACAGGCGGTAGTCGCCATGGGCGATGGTGGTAGGAGCGCTGGTCGGAATATTGGCTCGCAGGTAAGCAGCTACACGATCAATGACAGGTAACTCACGGGTCTTCGATTGCTCCCACTGGCCGGACCAGCGCTTGATCTGACGTTCGATGTAGCCGCTGCGCTTGGCCAAATTTCCAAGCCCTACAGCGTCTATGTCTACCCGGTGCAGGTTGCAGAGTGTGTCGATCAACTCGTGACACATGCGGGTGCGAGTCTCGACGGGGATCGTCTCGCCGATCTCGGCGTCTCGCACAACCACACCCTCTAAGAAGTGCATGGCGTAGAAGTCACGTTCGTTCACCGCGTCGTCCTGGCACAGGCCAACGAGACGTGGCACCGGAACCTTGCTGTCCTGCAGCGCGTGCATTAGCCGATGTTCGCGCGCCACGTCGTGTGCGCTCGGAAGTAGCGGCCCCATGGGCGGGCGCCGAAGGACGAACCTGCGGTCAGCTGAGTCAGTGACGGTAAATGTCATGTTCGATCGGCCGCCAGCGATCAGCCCGAACTCAAGCGGGCCTGTGATCTCGGTGTGTTCTTCGAACCATCGGGTCACGTTCTCGCGGTTAATGCCAACTGGCGTGTTCTGCTCACTCACGATCACAATTGTGCCACCCCGACCACACGCCGCCGAAACTGATCGTCGTACAACATCACCAGTCGTGATTGTTGAAGAATTTTTGCCCGCTTTCTCACCCAACGTCACAGCACCAGAAGCGCTGCAATACCAGGCCGAGGGCTCGAGCACACGAAGGTCGCTAGGTGACGATTTTTGGCTCTCGTTCGCGCACTGTTTTGAAGTTTCGAATCCTGTTCGCCGATGATGTGAAACAGTCGCGTCAAACACTGGGTAGTCCGCTGTGGTCCACTCGGCGCCGAAAATGCTGCTTTACCTGTCTGAATCTGTGGCCTCGGTAGCTCGGCGACACCGGCTTATTCAACAAGGAGACACGATGGAAGAGCAAACACACACCGAACGTCGAGTATCGGCACTCGAGGTTCTGCATGGCTTCATGGCCGGCGAACACGACCCTGAAAGATCAGCGTTGGCCATGCAACGACGCCACGGGGCCCTTGGAAGTTTCGCGATCGATGTTGTGATGGGCGATGTCTGGGCACGTCCACAATTCTCCCGCCGAGACCGCAGCTTGATCGTCATCAGCGTTCTGGCAGCGATTGGCAGCGACGAAGAACTTTCGCTGCATACCAACGTAGGTCTCAATCACGGACTGACACGGACCGAAATAGAAGAGATCCTGCTACATGTCGCGGTCTACGCCGGCTTCCCCATGGCTATGAAAGCAAGCCGGGTCGTCGACGACCGCTTCTGCCAGATCGATGGGGTCGACCGACTCCATGAACGTGCCCCCAGCGCGTTCCGAGACGACGCCGAGCGACGAGCCGCTGCTTGCGATGTTCGACGCACCCTTACCTCCGGGCGCTCAAACCCGGACCCTGACGGAGATTTCAGTGCGTTCGTTGACCGGCTCGGCGAAGTCGGCCGGGTCGCCTACCAATGGGCATTCGGCGATGTGTGGTCCCGAGACGAGCTAAGCCGACGTGATCGCAGCATTGTCGTGATCGCCATCCTGACAGCCCTGTCTCGTGTCGACGAACTTGCATTTCACGTACCGGCAAGCCTGAATCATGGACTGAGCCGAGTCGAAGTCGAAGAAATCATGGTCCAGATGACGATTTACGGAGGTGTTCCGCGAGCCATCGAAGGCACGCTCGCTATGCAAGAAGCGTTCGCCAAAATCGATGCACGCGAATAACCAGCGACACCAGAACCTTGCCGAGCGTACTCAGATGCAAAGCCCTGACACCAGAGCAACTGTCACGCAGTTCGCCTAGCGGCGCCAGGCCGGCCAACCAATCTTCATTGCAGTCACAGACGCTTGTTTCGCTTCAGCTGCTCCGAGTCGTGTCGGCAACGCTCGCGATCGACCACCCGGACTCGCCGAGACGAGCCGGCCCAAAGTCGACTACCGAGGTGTCCTCGTTGGACACGCTGTCACACCGATCAAACGCTGCCGGCAGATGCACATCTCCGGTGATCATCGCCAACAGAAACGAGATGCGAGCAACGTCTCGGGCGATTTTTGTCGCTCCATCGGCTTCTACGATAAAAGTATTCTGGCGAAGCAGGAACCATTGCCAAAGCTGAGACGTCAAAGAGATATGCGAACTTCTGTATACGCGTTCTTAGCTCTCTGTCTTCTAGCACTCCTAGCAACAAGTTGCAGCTCCGATGATGACAGCGACGCCGGGATCCCCACTGCCCTTGAGGGTCGAGAATTTTGGTCGACATGGGTGACCATCGAAGGCGAATCAAAGGAGCTCATCGACAACACCCGCGTCGTGCTGCGATTCAACGGTAACCAGATTGGAGCGAGCGCAGGATGTAACTCGATGGGAGGCACATTCAAACTCAAGGGATCGACGCTGACGGTTACCAACCTGTTCATGACCGAGATGGGCTGTGACCCCGGCCGACATGAACAGGACGATTTCGTAGCCACAACCCTGCTGGCATCACCCACGGCCAAGCTCGATAGCAACGACCTCACCTTGACGACGGGCAATGTCACCATCCAGCTGCTGGACGCCTCTGTGGCGAACCCTGACCGGGAAATTATCGGGAACCTATGGGCGGTAACCGGCTTCATCGATGGCCAAACAGTGAGCTCGTTTGCGGTCGATGTCCCTGGTCACCTCGTGTTCCATGAGAACTCGACCCTGACCGGATTCGATGGTTGCGCCAACTTCTCAGCACCGATCGAAATCAGCGACGGATCAACCGGTGGCCCCGTCAAAGGCGACGGCGAGATGCAATTCGGCCCCATCGACCGAGCCCCGACCGCTGACTGCGCAAACCCAGGATACGCCGAAGCATTCCATCAACTCTTCGCGACCGGCGGCGCTACCTTTACGATCAACGGTGCCAACCTCACCATCGTCAACGCTCGCGGAGTGGGCGTCATGCTGAGCGAGCGTTAGAGCCTGGTTCCCGAGGCAAACAGGCCAGAACCCCCCTTGATGACGACCAAAGTCAACGATTGACGGTAGCGCTGTTGCCCGCAAGCCTGGCTACGTGCGCACCACAGAACGCTAACGGCAGCAATGGTCTCGTCACCAAATGACGGATCGAACAGGATCTCGCCGCTGTAGGGGCTAACCAGCGGTTACGGCCTGGAGACCGATAGGCGGGGCGTCCCAACTCTTGAGCTCAGGCATGACCTGGTCGACGAACAGGTTCATGTTGCGACGACCTTCGTCATACGGCATTCCGGCGTAAACGAAGTTGGGGAAGAAAGCGGCCATGTCGACCTTGCCCCTGATGAACTCAAGTTTCTCGAGGACCTGCTCGGGAGTACCCCACGGCATGAGCTTGACGAAGTCTTCGGCCGCCCCAGCTGAGCCGTGGCGGTCGATGTACTTGGTGATGTTCGTGTAGAACTCGTATCCCTTAACCCCGTCGTGTGCTGCCTTACCGAACTCGTAATGCTTCAGCACCGTGCTGTAGTAGTCGCCGATATAGCGATACGCCATCTCTTCGGCACGATCCGCGCTTTCGTCGACAAAACAAAATCCGCCGCACAGCGGCGGGGGTGGGGCAATGCCGTTCTCCGCTTCGTAAACCTCGGTGTACACCTTGAAGTCGTTCTCGACGACATCCCACGGCTTCTGCGGGATAATGAGCAACCCAACACCAAGCTTGGCCATGATCGGCATCGACTCTGGCGACACCGCTGCTGCATAGGTGCGACCCTTAAACGAGTGTTGGGGCGCTGGGCGAAGGTCGCGTCGAGGCTGCGTCACGACCTCGCCGTCGTACTCCAAATAGCCGTCCTCAAGACCGGCCAATACGCACTCGGCCATCTCGACCAGCTTCTGACGACTGGTGTTCATATCGACACCGAAGCCTTCGTACTCAACACGAGCCAGCCCGCGACCGACACCAAGAATCAACCGGCCACCAGACAAATTGTCGAGCATGGTGATCTGTTCGGCGACCCGCATCGGATCATGCCATGGCAGCACCACAACGCCCGTTCCCAGCTGAATCGTGCTCGTCTGCCCAGCAATGTAGGTCAAGAACTGCAGCGGGTCAGGACACATCGTGTAGTCGGTGAAATGGTGCTCAACAGACCAGATCGAGTCGAACCCTGCTGACTCGGCTTCGAGCGCAATCTTTACTTCCTCATCCCAGACGCGAGCATCACTCAACGCATTCTCAGGATTCTGAAAAGCCACTCCCATACCAACATGCATGCTGAACCTCCAACGTTCTCTTTCGAAACTAACCCAAAGACGAAAGGCAATGAGAACTTCGGAGAGCCACCGTTGTGGTCATAACCGCCTGAAGATTCATCATTGCTGTCTCAACAAAACCTTGTCCGTCAGCTGGCACGGCCAGGGCGCCACATCGCTAGCCCAACCGGCTGGCGTTATCCGATGAGGGCGCTGCCTCCCTCCCACGGAGAGAGCTGACCCTGGTACACAGACGGGCCATTGCGGAAGTGTGATGCCTCTTCGAGCGACTCGACGAACGGCATATCGATCGGATACAGCTGCTCGCCTCGTGGCCGAGGGCCAGCCTTGGAGACGTGCCCCCAGAGCGAATGACCAACGATCTCTTCCGCGATCAAGGCCGCTTCAATGAGCTTGTCCAGTTTGTAGCCCGTCTCTATGCCCATCTCGTGACAGAGATCTACGAAATCCTCGGTCGGTACGTGGCCGGCCGACCGGCCATTACCGCAATAAGGACAGCCACCCATGCCGCCAAGTGACGTGTCGAACTCGGTGACACCCAACTGAAGCGCCTGGTAGTAGCTGGCAATCGTCGAACCCCGCGAGTTGTGCAGGTGCATGTGGAATGTCTCGACCTCGGGCCATCTGTCACGAATAGCCAGGATCGTTTCGCGGACCGTATGTGGCCCGTTCCAACCCATGGCATCAGAGAATGAAACGCGGCTGACGGTGATACCGGCCCCATGCCATTTGTTCACCATCAGCTCGATCATCTCGAGACGGCGGGCCAAGTCGAACGGGCCCTCGAAATTAGAACCGAACGGACTGCCGAGGGTGACCGAACCGGTCTGGGCGCCGGAGGCAACAGCCGCTTCAACCGTGGAATCCATCGACGCGACCTGCTGAGCTTGGCTGCGGTTGTAGTTTCGGCGAGCGAACGAATCGCAGATCTCGACGTGGAGTCCGAACTGGCGCGTACGCACGTCGAGCTTCGGATAGAAACGATCGGCGCGTTCAAAGCCTTTCTGGTTGAAGATCGCAGCGGTGTATCGGATCCCCGGCTTCGGTTCAAACCGCTCGGCGAGCTCGTCGATGTTGGCCATCGACGGAGTCCACTTGGGATGGGCGAACGACCCGATCGAAATCACCTTGGCGCCGGTCTCACCGATCGCATCGAGCAGCCGTAGCTTGTCGTCGATCGATATATCGGCGCTCTCGATCTGCAAACCTTCACGCATCGTGTCATCGAAGATGTTCACACTCTTCGGAATCAAGCTGTCACTCATGGTCGCTGCACCTCTAGGAACGGATACGCCGAGACTAGATCGCTGTGTCCAATTCCCTGGCAACCGCAGCTACGGGCACCCAAGTTTCACCAGTTCTGTGGCGAACTGAAAAGCCGTACTTTCAGAACTTGACTTCCGCCGGCGGGCGTCAAGTTCGCTTCGACATCGACCGGTGCTACAGCGAGTTGAGTACGGTCCGTTCGTCGATCGAATCCTGGCGCGATCGTGCCTGTTCAGGTGTGTTGGTTTCGCGGATAGAAGCCATTGATCACCATCGCCGGGACTGCTGCGAACAGGGCGAACACGAAGAAGAAGCGGTCGAATCGTTCAAACGTAATGTTGTCGGCATCGCCAAGAATTGCGACTGCCGCTGCCACACCCAAGCCCGATGCAAGATTGCGGACCGTATTGAAGCCAGCATTTACTTCGCCAAACATTGCCTCGGATTGTCCGTCCAATGCGGCTGCGTTGAGGGATGAGAATGTCAGACCGAAACCGGTGCCGAACAGCAAAATAGCCGGAAGGAAACCGGTCAGGTAGTTCGGCTCTGCTCCCCACCGCAAGGCCATGGTCAACATCGCAGCAATCGGAAATAGTGTGCCGAAGGCAATTAGCGGACGTCGACCGAACCGGTCAGCGAGGTAGCCAGACAACAGGCCGAAACCCGACGCACAAATCGGGGCGGGGGTGATGGCGAGACCCGCTTGCACAAGCGAATAATCCCAAACCTCGGTCAGGAACAGCGGCCACACAACCCAGGTCGAGGCGCCAAGCATTGAGAAGACAAGTCCCGCCAAAGTCACTGTCCATACCGGACGTGCCGAGAAAACTCGCAAGTCGAGCAAGGGAGCGGGATGGCGCAACGAACGCACGACGAACACGGGCAACAGGCACACCACTCCGACCAATGGCATGACGATTGCGGCGTGGCTCCATCCAAGGCGAGGGCTCTGCACAATCACGAAGGCGAGGAGCCCAATCGCGATAGTCCCCATAGGAAAGCCGATGAGATCGAGTTTTTTGCCGTCCAGAATGGGTTCAGATTCAGACAGCAGTCGGCGTCCACCAAGTAGCACCACAATCGCTACCGGCACGGCCATGAGATAGACATAACGCCAGCCCAAATTCTCGACGATGACCGCTGACAAGCTTGGGGCAATCGCCGCACCAATCGTGCCGCTTGCGGTCCATGCAGCAACTGCCGACGTCCGCCGACTCGTCGGAAAGGCTGGAAGCACCAGCGCCAACGAGGTCGGCACGGTCAACGAACCACCGATCCCTTGCAGGATTCTCCCCGCTACGAAGACGTTCGCTGTCGGCGCCAAGAAGCAGACAACTGAGGCAAGCAGGAAGAGCCAAACACCGGCGAAGAACATACGACGGCGCCCCCTTCGATCCGATAACCGGCCAGCTGGCACCATGAAGGTGGCGAGTGCGATCGAATAGCCCGATAGCGCCCATGACAAGGTTGACCGACTTGTACCCGAGAACTCTTCGGTGATGGCGGGGAACGCAATGTTTGTGCCAGTGAGTGTGATGCTGATGACGGTGTAGGTGAGCGCTGCCAGCGCCAGTGCCAGCCAACTACGCCGAGGAACCGCTTCGAGCTTCTGGCCCTTCAACTGCGGCTGGTCGCGCCGCGGCCCAGGCGAGAAGTCATCCTGGGACCTTACCTATAGAGACCGAAACCCGTGTAGCCCATCGCAGGCACACCTGCATCGGTTCTCCGCCATGTGTAACTCGAACCCACACACCTCTTCGCAACACCAAGTCATCACGTCGACGTCGCCACACAACCACACTGTGCTGTCCCGGTTCCGAACCGGACGCCACACAGAAAGCTCAAGGGGCGAAGCGGCCAGCGTTTGCTGCGCGGTAGACATCAACGTCCTCGGCAGGCATCTGCTCCTTGCCCAGGATCATGTCGGCGCAGCGCTCGGCAATCATCATGACCGGTGCATAGATATTGCCGTTGGTGACGTTTGGCATGACCGACGCATCACATACTCGCAGCCCTTCCACTCCATGGACACGCAACGTCGACGGGTCGACCACCGCCATGGCATCGGTTCCCATACGAGCTGTGCACGACGGATGAAGCGCTGTCTCAGCATCGGTGGCAACCCATGCGAGAATCTCTTCGTCGGTCTCGACTAGAGGGCCCGGAGATACTTCGCCACCGTTGTACTTTTCGAATGCTGGCTGGTTAAGGACCTGGCGGGCGGTCCGAACCGCTTCAACCCATTCTTTGCGGTCATTGCCGGTCGACAGATAGTTGAACCGCACTGCGGGGTGCTTGCGGGGATTGGTGCTGTTGATCTTGACCGTGCCGCGGACGTCGCTGTACATCGGGCCAACGTGCACCTGATAGCCGTGACCTTTTGTTGCCTCGGAGCCGTCGTAACGAATGGCAATGGGCAAGAAGTGAAACATCAGATTCGGGTATTCGACATCATCGTTACTACGCAGGAACGCACCAGCCTCGAAATGATTGGTTGCTGCCGGACCTCTGCGGAACAACCACTGAAGCCCAATGAATGGCATGCGCCATGTTGCGTTGTAGGGCTGCATGGAAACAGGTTCCTTGCATTCGTGCTGGATGTACACCTCAAGATGGTCTTGCAAATTCTCGCCGACACCGGGCAAATCTGCGACGACGTCGATCCCAAGCGAGCGAAGGTGCTCTGCTTCGCCGATGCCTGACAGCTGAAGAAGTTGCGGCGAGTTGAACGCACCACCGCAGCTGATGATCTCGTTGCCTCGCACGGTGTGGGTCCGTCTCCCCCGGCGATACTCGACGCCGACGGCCCGGGTTCCTTCGAACACGATCTTGTTCACCTGGGCCAACGTAAGCAGAGTCAGGTTCGGTCGGTCGAGCACGGGGTGTAGATAGGCCCGGGCTGCACTCAGGCGACGGCCACGCAACACGTTCTTGTCAAAGACCGCAAAGCCCTCTTGCTGAAACCCATTCACATCGTCTGTGCGATGGAACCCAGCTTCGGCCCCTGCTTTGAGCCATGCACCAAACAACGGGTTCGTGGCCGGCCCGGTCTCGACCTTGAGTGGCCCAGCGCCGCCGCGCCACTCGTCGCCGCCAACCAGCCGGTTCTCCATGCGCTTGAAGTACGGCAGGCAGTCTTCATAGCCCCAGTGCTCCATGCCTGGCTCATCAGCCCACTTGTCGTAGTCCATTGGATTGCCGCGCTGGAAGATCATGCCGTTGATACTGCTGCTGCCGCCAAGCACCTTGCCGCGTGCGTGAGACACCCGACGGCCGTTCATGTACGGCTCAGGTTCGCTCTCGTACTTCCAGTCATAAAAGCGGCTGCCGATGGGATAGGTCAGAGCCGCTGGCATGTGGATGAAGACGTCCCACTTCCAATCCTTGCGCCCGGCCTCGAGCACGAGCACCTGATTCGCTGGATCGGCGCTCAGTCGGTTGGCCAGCGCACAGCCAGCCGACCCGCCACCAATAATGACGTAGTCATAGGTCGTGTCGGTGAGCTTCCTGCGTCCCATATGCGTACCGTAGCGATGCTCGAGCCTGAACGAACAGCGCAACCCTTTTGGGGCTATCCCGGCCGCACTTCGATCGTCTCGGTGCTGACCACGACGCCGACGCTGCGCCGACCCACAAACGCAGTCAATAAGCAACATTGGGCGACGTCACCAGCTTCGGCTGTGTGGGGCTCGAGGCGCGGCTGGACTCACTGACGAGCACCCAACCAACACCTCGACCCCGAACGCCAGCGCAGGAATCCTGGAGGAGTGTGTTCTAAGGTTGATCTATGACGGCAACCACCAAGAACGAACTACAGGTGCTCACGCCCGAGCAGGTTCAGTCGTACCACGAGCGTGGCTACGTGCTGATAGACGGAGCCGTCAGCGATGCGTGGCTTCGCCGTTTGCAAACGGCTAGCGATGAGTTCGTTGCCGAGAGCCGCACACTCAAAGCAAGCAACAAGAAACTCGACCTCGACCCGGCTCACACAGCCGATGACCCACGCCTGCGCCGTCTAACCAGCCCGGTCGAGCATCACCCCAGCTTCGCCGAGTTCACGTTGCAAGGCCCAGCAGCACAGATCGCGCTCGATCTTCTCGGATCGCCCGCCCGCTATCACCACTCAAAACTCAACTACAAGTGGTCCGGCGGCGGTGAAGCAGTCGAGTGGCATCAAGACATCCAATACTGGCCACACACTGACTTCACCCCCCTGACGATCGGTGTTTATCTCAACGACGTCGACGACAAGATGGGTCCAATGGGCATTGTCCCCGGCAGCCATACCGGCGAGCTGTACAACTTGTACGCCGACGACGACAGCACCTGGACCGGGTCGATCCGAACAACCGACCTGCCTCAGATCAACCTGGACTCAGCCGAGTATCTGACTGGTCCAGCCGGATCGATCACCGTGCACAACTGCGGATGCGTGCATGGCTCCACTCCAAACAATTCAGGTCGAGTTCGGCCACTGCTCTTGCAGACTTATTCAGCCCACGACAGCTACCCGCTGTTGGGTGTCGGCGCAAACGGCGCAACCGGCAGGGCGTCGGGCATGCTCATCGGCGGCGGTGACCCCGCACGGTCTCTAACCGTCGGCGGTCGAACTATGCCTGCGGCTCCCGATTGGTCCCGAGGCGGCTACACAACCATCTTCGACGTGCAGCAAGACCCCAAAGAGAACCCGACGCATCTTCGAACCTGAGCCCGCTGACACGGCGTACTTTAAGGGCACCACGACCTTGGGGACACGGTGCAGTTTCTGGCTCTCGAACCTCAACCGCCCATGTTCAGAACAGGCGCCATGCAATCCTTCTTCCGCCACCAAGCCCGACTCTCGCGTTGGGCATGTAACAGCTCGGGTGGTTCCCGTCATCTGCCTGCTACCTACTTCGCCTTCGCCGACGCCACTTCACTCGTCGCTCACACGTCTGGACAAGCCCAATGAATAATGCCCGCACAGTTTCTTGGACCTCGATGCAAGATGGCGATCAGGCGGACTACGAAATGTTGACCCCCCAGTTCGAAAAACATGCACGCGCTGCGCTCGTCAGCAACCTGACGGTCATGCTCGGCATGCTCAAGGGCCCGACCCTTGGTTATCAGATCGATCGCTACGAACACTCGTTGCAGTCAGCAACACGTGCGTTCCGCAATGGCGAACGGATCGACCTTGTTGTGGGCGCCGTGTTGCACGACGTCGCCGATGCCTTTGCTCCCGAGAACCACAGCGATGCAGCAGCAGCACTCCTGGCACCGTATGTCGACGACGAGACGCACTGGATCATCAAGCACCACGGCATCTTCCAGGGGTATTACTACTTCCACCACCTGGGCGGCGACCGCGACGCACGGGATCGTTACACCGACAGTCCGTATTACGACGCTTGCGCCAACTTCTGTGCCGAATACGACCAAAACTGCTTCGATCCCAACTACGACAACATGGCGCTTGAAGAATTTGTCCCGATGCTCGACGAAGTATTCAACCGACCTTCAACGGTTTCAGGGATTGCGCCTCTCCTATGACCACTCGCTACACGTCAGGATCTCGATAGGCCCCGAGTCAGCCTGAATTGGAATCTGGCGCCCACTCAAACAAGAACTGGGCTTCGGAACAAGCTGTTTGGCGAGGCACAACTCAACCAGCCCAACATGGAGCAATCCCGGAGCGCTAGCAGAGACCTTGAGACAATAATCAGTTCTGCAGGGTAAGGACTTCGGAAACAGATTCGACCGCAGCCGCCCAATCGGTGGGCGGCTCGGCCGGTCGAATCACGAACTTCGAGAATCCAACATCAAGGAATGCGTGCATGCGCTCAGCCAGGCCTGACGCCCCACATCCAATAGTATGTGCTGGGTCAAACCCTGGTCGGCGAGCCTCAACACTCGCCAGAAGCTCGTCACTCATCGGTCCGTCAACCCATGACAGGTTCATGCCGAAGTGCTCATCGTCAATTTCTCGCCCAGCAGCGGCTGCCTCGACCAGCACGTCTTCGCGCATCTCGGCAGCCTCTTCAGGCGAACACAGGCCTGGCATCCAACCTTCGCCAATACGCCCACACCGTCGCAGGGACGCAGGCACCTGACCACCCAACCAGACCTCAAGCGGATCCTGCTTCGGCTGGACTGCCAGCTCAACGCCGTTATAGGTATAAAACCGACCCTGATGCTCAAGCGGTTCGCCCGACCACAACGTTCGCATGATGTGCATTGACTCTTCAAGCATTGCCGAACGTTCTGATGCAACAACGGATTGAGCATCAAGCTCGTGCGCTTGTTTGAGCCCGAGCACAAATAGCAGCAGCAGACGGCCGTCACTCAGCTGATCGAGCGTTGCCAGTTCTTTTGCGAGCCTTACCGGGTCACGCCCGGGGACAATGAGGTGGGTCCCGACCTTGAGGCGATCGCGACGCCCGGCCGCAATGCTCAGCGCCGAGATCGGATCAAAGATCGACGTGGTGATGACGTCGGGAACCCAAATCGAGTCGTAGCCCAGGTCATCGAGCGCATCGACCAACCGGAGAAAACCATAAGCATCATCTGATGCGCCTACGCCTGCTGCGACGCCGATCCGTACCTTCACAAATCGAAACCTAGTACATGCTGCATGCTTCACTGATCAGGGTCATGATCCAGTTATGGACATACCGAACCAGAGCTCTATCTGCACCGCCCGCTCACGGACATAGTCATGTGTATTCCTCACCAGCCCGGCATCGAGAACTTCGCGCCATGCCTCGTCGTCTGTGGGGTTCAACGACAGCAGTCGATGAACTGTCTCGCAAAAAGCGGCCACGTCACCAACTTGGCCCCTCTTTGCTGGGCAGTACCCAGACGTTGATTGCTTGTCGTGGTGGAGGAGGCAGATAGCCCCAGACTAGGAGTGCCCCACCAATCGGTTCCCACCAATCGTCCACACAGAGAAAGCTCCAGCCCTGACTCGCTACTTGTTAACCATTTTCCCGGACGGGATTCCTGCGTCGTTGCGCCGCCGCCGAGGGATCAGGTTCGTTGCGCCCGAAAGCGCCCGCACAGGCATCGGAGCGTAGCGACGTTGACGTTCACGAGGCAACGGATCCTTGGAAACGATGCGGCCCAAGATGAACACGGCTGCAGCACAGAAGATGGCACTTAAGGACCAGAAGAAAAGGCGGGGTCCAAAAGCTGACATCAACGAACCAGCTAGCAGCGGGCCGGTCACCGCTCCAGTGCCATTGATACGGACCAAGGTGCCGCTTGCACTCAGGATTTCTTTGGCTTCAAGCCAGTCGTTCGTATGAGCAATAGTCAGCGAATAGAACGGGAACAACGACCCGCCCAACAACACCATCGCGACAAGGGCGAACGGCGAAAGGGCAGGAACCGCCAGCGCCACCAATGGTGTCAGCGCAGCAGCAACCGACACGCCAAAGAGCACGGCACGTCGGGGCAGTTTGTCAGACAGCCACCCGATCGGCCACTGGAAGAGCAACGCTCCCACCATGGGAGCGAGCAAGAATAACGACAGCCGCCCAGCCTGCATGCCGACGCTGGAGCCATAGACCGCTCCCATCCCTAGTAAGGCTCCGGCCCCGGCCCCACCAAAGAACGAGGACACCACGCCAGTGGGCACACGCTGGATTAAAATTCGCAACCCCATCGACTCAGGAGTGACCAATGGTGGCGCACTCGATGCCGACAGTGTGACAGGCACCAGCGATATCGAGACCAGAACCGAAATGATGATGAACAGTGTGAAGCCCGACGAATCGTTCACGTTCAACAGCAACTGGCCAGCCCCAACCCCGCCCATGGACACGATCATGTACACAGACAAAATACGTCCACGCGTGGTGTTGGTTGCAAGACCGTTCAACCATGATTCCACCACCACATAGATACCGGCCATGCATGCACCGAATAAGAACCTCGTGAACATCCAGGTCGGTGCGTTTACCGAGAGGGCTTGGACAAGCACGACACTGGATGCGATCGATGCAAGCGCAGCGAACACTCGGATATGACCGACTGACTTCAGTGCGCTCTCTGCGCACACCGTGCCCGCAAGAAAACCCGCAAAATACGCAGCCATGATGACGCTGATGACTGTTGCGTCAAAGCCCGCAGCGTCGCTTCGTAGGCCAACGACGGACCCGTTGAGACCGTTGCCGACCATAACCAGGGCCAAGCCGACGAATAACGCCCACGTCGCAGCGGCAACCGACGTTCGCTTGAGCAATGGTTGGCCGATATCGCCGAGCTCGTTAAGCCCTGGTGTGGGCTCGGTTATTGGAAACCCCGAGCTCTCGATCACCAGCCACACCGTACGGGGTGGTGGCGAAAACGTGACGTGTGGTCATTTGCCCTGCTCGGGATCATCCTCGGGCACAAAGCCCTCGGGCAGACCCTCGGGTAGGCCAAGTTCTTCACCTCGGATAGCGCTATTTGCAGTAACCGGCTGCTTCTCGTTGAGCACGGCTACGCCGAGCCCAGCTTCTACCGCAGCAATGACACCGGTTCCGCTGATGATGTCTGCAACCTGACCGATCTGCGACTCATCGTTGCATCCCAGACGGACGGTGCCGGTCAATTCGCGTAACTTCAGGCTGGCAACAGCTCAGGCTGGCAACAGCATCGTCGTGTGCCGCCAAGATTCGTTCGGCATGGGCCAAAAGTTCGTGGCCCATCTGAGTTGGTTCAATCGTTTTCCCATTGCGCACGAGCAGGGCGTGGCCCAGCCGCTCTTCGAGCCGTTTGATCTTCCGACTAACGGCCGACTGGGTCAGATGCAAGCGCGATGCTGCCCCAGTAAAGCTCCCGGACTCTACGATCGCTCGTAGGTTTCGTAACGAATCAATATCGAGCCGCACGCGCCGATCTTACAGATCACAAAGTAAGCACTTCTAGGGTTCGTGCCGATACTCCGGCGTCGCGGTTACGTTCTCGTCCAATGGGTAAATCGGGCGCCGAACATTCTCAAACGTGAACAGGCTGTTGTCAGAACTGGTAACGCCTACACCGTTACACGGAATGTCGCGTGTCGAAATGTCATGGAAGCCAGCCCGATAGTGAATACGAGACTTCAAGATGAGATACCTCATTTGAGTCGGTTCAATGCCCACACTGCGGAAGCAGCCCGGATCCCAAGGCTCGACATTGCGCGAGATCACGACGATCCGCACCGACCCGACCTCGAGGACTGCCGTTGGACCCATGTCCATCTGTGTACCGCGCCCCATCGGCACCGTGACGACAAATTGTCCGTCCGTCAGCGCTCGTATACGCCCAGTCACCAAGAGCGGCTCGCCAACTCGCCCAATCGCTGGCATATCGGTCTTGCCGCCAAGATCGAGCGTGATTTTGTTGCCGACGCCCGCATCAGTCATCTGCTGAACAGCGACAGGGTCACAAATCGCGAACACCGCCACATCTTCAAGCCCTTGCTCAATTACCTCGGCTAAGACAGCAACCGTGTCCTGAGTTCCGCCCGACGCCGCATTATCAGCGTGATCGAGCAGGATGATTGGCCCGTCCTCCATCGCTTTCGCCTTAGCGATTGTTTCGGCAAGCGGCTCGCTCTCAAACATGAATTCGGCTCGCTCGGCCCAAGCTGCGTCAAGTAATACGTCACGGGCCTCTTCGGCCTTGGCCTCGTCGTTGTCAGCGATCGTGACAACGGAGAGTCCAGCGTGCCAGATATCAGCGAGCGGGAAACCGCCAAAGACTGACGATGCCAACATGCCGCGCGACTCTTGAAGGCGGGCCATCTCGAGCAACGGACCCATTGGTTCATCCTCGTGGCCCATACGCAGAGTCTGGGCCAGGATCGGGCGGCTGCCCCACACCATGACAGGGTCGATCTCGCCAGCCATAACCCGCACAAGGAGCTGACCGGCGTGCTCACCAGCTTCGTACATGTCCAGATGTGGATAGGTTTTGTAGCCAACCAACACCGTGCAGTTATCCACGATCGCGTCGGTCATGTTGGCGTGCAGGTCAAGGCTGATCGCAATTGGTATGTCAGGCGCTATCGATCGGATACGCGCCAACAGCGTCCCTTCGCCATCGGTTGTTGTCTCGGCCACCATTGCGCCGTGCAGATCCAGCATGACTGCATCGCAGCCAGCCTCGACCGCAGCACAAATCTGGTCGCTCATGTAGTTGTAGGCCTCGGCCTGCACCTTCCCGCTAGGCGCTGCGTTACCGGCGATCGGCGTGACAATGTCCCAGCCCGCTCCATCAGCAACATCGAGCAAGCCACCAATTCCGGTGCCCGTACCCTTAAATCGCTCATACGCGGCCGTCCCCTCAGGCACCCCGAAACCACCTCGACCGAACCGTTCCAGCGGTGTCGGGACCGGTGAGAAGGTATTGGTCTCGTGTTCCATCATGGCCACGACGACGCGAGCGTTTCCGTTATTACCCATGCCTGATCTTTGCGCATACAACGGTCCCGTGCCGAACGCGCCAAGTCAGGAGCCCGAAAATGCCCATCCAAAACCTTCTTCAGCGCAGTACTCGCATGACCAAATCAGGCAGGTACAACCCATCGACTCCATTCGGAGCTGCGGGCCGGTGTGAGCATGATGGCACCAACGGGTGCACTCGGGCGTCGCTCCAACTTCCAGCCGAGTTCGCCGAGTAGCTTGTCGCCCTTGCGCGAATTGTGCGCTGGGCACATGAGCACACAGTTCTCCCATGATGTCTCACCGCCACGAGAGCGGGGAACGAGATGATCGATCGTCGAGCCGCGCTCGTCGCACTTGGTGACCTGGCAGCGGTGATCATCGCGAGCGCTCAACGCCGATTTCGAAAAGCGATGCGAACGACGCGCCCGCATCCCTGCGAACGTCACCATTGTCATGAGTCGAACCACATGTGGCAGCGGAAACTCTGCCCCACCAGCCGACCGCACAACGCGGTCTCCCGCCTGCTCAACCATCTCGGCCCGGCCGCTTATAACCAGTGTCATTGCTCGCTTCCACGAGACGAGAGTCAGCGGTTCATAGGAGGCATTCAATAGCAATACAGACATGGCCGTCCTCCTTTGTCTGCGATCTTCGGTCCGTGCGTGCAGCCACCATTCTGTCGCACTGGACCAATCGGCGCACCAAGAAGTGGGCTGAGCCTTAGCCAGTAGTGTTGAAGCATGAAACTTGACCGGTGCCCTTCGTCGCCAAACTGTGTTTGTTCGCAGGAAAACCCATCCGACACCGAGCACTACATCGAAGCGCTCGACTACGACGGCCCTACCGACGCGGCGATCAATGCAATCGCCCAGGTCATCGAGTCGTCGGCTCGCGCCACGATCACAAATCGGTCCGAAAACCGCATTGATGCCGTGTTCGTCTCAATGATCTTTCGCTTCAAAGACGACGTGTCGTTCCTGATTGATGCCGACGACAAGAAGATCCACTTCCGTAGCGCATCACGTGTCGGAAAGAGCGACCTGGGTGTAAACCGAAAGCGCCTGGCGGCACTGGTGCCCCAGATCAAGGCCAAGCTGTAGCAACTCTCGAAAAATTCAGACTCTGACCTGCGGTTTTGAAGATCGACATGATGGCCGTTGACGCCGGCAAGCATCGACCCGGTCACCGTGGCCGCCATGAACCAGTCGATCCTCGGATCGACGATGGCGACCTCAACCATTCGCATCGGTATTCTCGAACTCATCTCCAAGCAGCAAAGCGGCGAGCTGTTGCTAGACGAGTTGATCACTTGCACCTACCCCATTGACCAAATCAACGAGGCCATCGACTCAGCCAAGAACGGCCACGCCGTTCGCAATATGATCCTGTTCCACCAGGCCGACACGACAGGAACCAACTAATGCACATCGAAGAACTCGAGACATTCGTTGTTGGTAATCGCCCAGGCGAGTTCGGTGGTGAATACTTCATCTTCATCAAGCTGGTCACCAACACTGGTGTCGTCGGTTACGGCGAGCACTACGGCGCGACCTTTGGGCCCGACGTTGTTCCCGTCATGATCCGCGATATCGCCGAACGACACCTGATCGGCAACAACCCTTTCGAGATCGAGCGTTTCTGGCATAGGTGTCTCGGCTCGGGCTTCTCTCATCGACCAGATATATCGCTGATGGGCTGTGTTAGCGCGCTCGAAATGGCTTGCTGGGACATCATCGGTAAGGAAGTCGACCAGCCTGCCTACCAGCTGCTTGGCGGCCGGGTCCACGACACGCTTCGTTCCTACACCTATCTGTACCCCGAGCCACACGACACCGCCGACATCTACAGCGACCCCGACACTGCGGCCGAACGCGCCGCGTTCGAGGTCAGCCGCGGCTTCACTGCGGTCAAGTTCGACCCGGCTGGCCCCTACTCTGCATTCGACGGACACCAACCCACGCTCGAACGGCTGGACCTGTGCGAGCGCATGGTCGCTGCGGTCCGCGAGGCTGTTGGAACAAAAGCAGACATCTTGTTCGGGACCCATGGGCAATTCACTGCATCCGGTGCCTTGCGACTGGCCCGACGTCTCGAGCAGTACGACCCGCTGTGGTTCGAGGAACCCGTCCCGCCCGACAATCCGGCCGAGATGGCCAAAGTCGCTTCCCAAACGACCATCCCGATCGCTACTGGCGAGCGGCTCACCACCAAGGCCGAGTTCGCTCGCTTGCTCGAGCTGAAAGCAGCATCCATTCTGCAGATGAATCTGGGTCGGGTCGGAGGGCTACTCGAAGCCAAGAAGATCGGCGCCTTGGCCGAAGCTAATGGAGCCCAGCTTGCTCCTCATCTTTATTGCGGGCCAATCGTGGGTGCAGCGAACGTGCAACTCGCCACCTGCTCTCCAAACTTTTTGATCCTTGAGAGCATCCGCGACTGGTCCGGTATTCATGCTGACCTGTTGGTGACCCCGATGCAGTTCGAAGACGGCCATGTCATTCCGCCGACCGCGCCAGGTCTTGGCGTAGAACTGAACGAAGAGTTCGCTCGCGCCAACCCATA
Organism: uncultured Acidimicrobiaceae bacterium; assembly: GCA_905182135.1. Taxonomy (GTDB): domain Bacteria; phylum Actinomycetota; class Acidimicrobiia; order Acidimicrobiales; family UBA10347; genus UBA10347. Next base: position 155,164 of record CAJJAG010000001.1, read on the forward strand.
CACAGGAGACCAGCTGCACCTGCAAATGGATCCGAATCCAGTGACGCCTCGCAGCGACCGTTTCTAGCCAGCCGCTCCTCGGCTCTCTCCAAAACAGTGACCCCCACCGAAACCACAGCCCACAACGCCTAAAAATGTTCGACATATCGAGCTCTGGTCGCGCTTGATCCCGCCAAACGCAGAGTCGCGACGGTCAATAGATGCTTAGTGCGAACTGCGACCCAGAGTTGGCACAATAGTTCCGTTATAACGTTCGGTGCAGGGGCCGAACCTGCGCTCACACCGGCAATCGAAGACATAGCGCTAGGCAGACAAGTAGTTAGGAAAAGCAGTTAGGTAGCGGCAGCCACGCGGTCATGGCCGGACTCTTCACGGCGGTCGAGTCACCTTCGTTGCCCGGCGGGTCTTCCGAAAATTCCTCACCAACAGTGACGCGCTAGCTGCGAGCCGAACGGGTCACTCACGCCGTGAAGAGTCCCTGCTTCCCACGAAGACCAGCATGCGTGACTGAACCACCTGTAAGTGGACTCGCTGATGGCGTAGCGGGTTACGGATGGGCAAGCTAATGCGAAGAATTCTCTAGCGCGACTTGCTATAGCCTGGCAACGGCACGTGTGTTTGGTGCGAAGACCGCTTCAGCGAGGCATATGGCCAACGACTTCGAAAGAATAATCGTGTCCGAATTCGAAATTTTCTATCGCAGTCAGTTCGCTTCGCTCGCCGTCGTGGCTGGCACCGTTGCCTCCGACCGATCCGCCGGCGAGGCCATCGCCCGGGAAGCACTCGCCAAAGCCAACCTGCAATGGGCGAAGGTTGCCGTGTTAGACAAACCTGACGCATGGGTTCGACGCATCGCTATCAATTTGGCAATCGGGCAGAAGCGACGCAGCGTCAACAAAGTTAAGGCACTGTTCAAAGTCGGCCCAACAGCAGTCGCTATCGCAGAAACAAGACGCGGCGACCCCGCGGTGTGGGCAGCAATCGACAAGCTTGCGCCCAAGCAACGCGCCGTGATCGCTCTGCACTACCTCGAAGACCGCCCAGTCACCGAGATCGCCCAGATCATCAACATCTCGGTCAGCGCCACCACCTCACATCTGCACAATGCCTGCATCAAACTGGCCGACATGCTCGGAGAATCTCATGGCTGATCAGACGCCAAGTGACGACCCACTCGGGAATCGCCTTCGTGCGATCTTCGCTGCCGAACACGCCGACATTGAACGCCATCAAGTGGTTCCGGACCCGGCGACGAACCCGGCCCCCTTCCAGAAATGGATTCGGTTTGCAATGGCCACAGCTCTCATCGCAATCGCCGGCTTCGTCTTCATAAGCAACCGCAGCAACGAACGGGCTTTGGAACCCGAGGTGGCAGCACAAATCCTCAATGACAAAATGCCCGATGACCAAAAACCGACTGGCACACCAGCCGTCATTACCCGGTCCGGACAACCTCCCGCGCTCCTAGCCCAGCCCAGCGTCACCGAACGGGTCCCTTACCAAACCGGTGTGAACCTGTGCGGGGACAACTACAACAACCAAGCTCGCGTTGTGCTCGGCCCTAATGGAAAGGGTGCCCCAGCGCTCACTGCCCCCAAAGCCTTTGATGGGAGCGGGATCGCCCGCGAGGTCCCATCAGGATTCGTTGTCGACCTTGTAGGTGGCTGTACAGCGGCGGACACAAGCATCGGACCTAGGGAGTGGTATGAAATCCAGGGCGTAGCGGGCAAGCCGACCGAGTGGATCCGAAGCGACTACCTACTCACCCAGCTCGGACCGAACCTCCCTGGTGCGAACGAATGCGGTGTCCCCGTGCCGCTAGTAGCGCACTTCGTCTGGAACATCTCGGCGAGTGACCCTGACGGCGGCCTCGTAGCACACGTTGCTGCTGGGGTCGACGAGCCGATCACACGGATTATCGGGATTGGTGGGGTAGCGATACCAACCCGAGGATGCGTTCTGACGACAAACGGCTCGGCGTGGTACGAGATTTTTGCGCCGGACGGATCATTCGATTGGGTCAACGCCCGTTACTTGCAGATAACCGTGCAGGCCTGCATCGTGGGCGAGCAGTTCGGCTCACCACCTCAAGGAGCGGCCATTGCTAACGAACCCTTCTCCTACATAGTCGTTCCCGGCGACGCTCTTCGCTCTATCGCAGAGCGTTACAACGTCACCATCGATGTGCTCAATCGAGCTAACCCGGAATTGAACGGCGGCCCCTTGATAGCGGGTGCACTTATTCGAATACCGGGAGCCGCCACTATGACGCGAGAGCCCCCCACCGGAAAACATCTCATCGGACCGATCAATGGCCGAGCGGTCGTCGACGGCAGTCGAGTCGCCTTCATCTCATCACCCGACACTGCCCGACTCGACCCAATTGTTTCGATATCCGACATGTTCTATCAGTGGTACCCCGCCAACGGTGTCGTCATCGGTGCGCCGTGCTTTCAAGAAGAGCAGCTTCGCGGCCCAGTCTGTCTTGCTGGTGAGATACGCGTGCTTAATCTGCAACAGCCAGAACCCATCTGGACCGGTACTGGACCCCTGACCGCATGGCGCACGGGCCGGATCATCGCTCCTCCGCAGGCTCCCGGCGAGAATGAATTAATCGAGATCAGTATTCTCACAGAGCAACATGCACAGCTAACTGGTGTGTTCGACTCTTCAGATGACTTCACCAATGAACATTGTTTGCTAACGGGTAGCGATTTGTTGGCTGATCAGCCATGCACTCGAGTCGCAGGTGCAGGTCCTACAGCGGGGCTAGGCACGAACGAAATAAACCGTTCGTGGGCCGCCGGCAATTCGGCTTCGGGTGCCGATCATGTGCACGACATTCGAACCGAGTCGAACAACGACTGCACCCGCATCGTGATCGAGTTCGGCAAAGGCGCCAACCAAGCAGAATCTCGAGCGTCGGTGCTTCCAGCAGTTGTGGTCGACCAACAACTCGACTCAGTCCGTATTACCGCCGATGGGTGGCAGTTGCATTCGGCCTTCGATGACCCGGACCGCATCGAGTACGAGGGTGGCATCGGACTGTTCACGCTCACATTCAGCTACGAGTTCGCAGTGGAACTCATGCATCAGGAGATGGAGCCACATGTTCGGTTCCTCAACAATCCAGCTCGGGTGGTAATCGACCTCTTCCCCACCGGCGGTGCCGATCAAACAGCGACCGGCCCGTTCGGAGAGCAGTTCGTGTTACGCGGCCCGATCCAGCAAGACCTGAGCGCCCGAGGCATCCCCGTCAACAACAAAGTTGTGGTTGCGGGCTTCGGTCGTCCATTCGAGGCCGCTGGTCTCTATCGAATCTGGGCTGTAGCCGACGATGTTGATCTCAACGCCTTCCTTGCTAACCCACACGCGCCGATCATCGAAGAATTCTTCGCCACCAGCGGCTGGGCCGAAGCGTGGGGTACCTTCTTCGTTGATCTACCCGACCTTGAACCCGGCACCTATGTAGCAGTGTTCGGCGAGCTACCCCCAGCTGACGAACTCGGCTTCTACGGCACAGGTCAACTCTTCCGAATCGTCGATGCGCTCACCGAAGGCTATGGCTCTTGGCCCAAAGCTGTCCTGCTGCCCAACGTCCAACTCCCACCGGAGCCCTTCGGCTAACGGGGCACACGTGCCAGGTCCACGCCCTTTCAGACGTTGAGTGTGGCGATCTCGTCAGCAGACCAGCCGATTTCGGCGAGGATCTCGGCGGTGTGTTCGCCCACGTGCGGCGCATGGCGTCGCAGCGTTGGTGAATCGTCCGACGCAAAGCTGATCGGGTCTTTCACGACGCGGTAGCTGCCTTCGGTCGGGTGTTCTGCGGGTTCAAACAAACCGACAGCGGCAAAATGAGGATCATCTTCGAGCTCGCTGAGTTCGTTCACCGGCATGCAAGGAATCGAATTTGTCTCGGCAAACTCCATCCAGCCAGCCGTGGTTTTAGCCCCAGCAAACTCGTGGACAAGTTCGTACAACGCATTGATATTCGCAACCCGACTATTTACCGTTGCGAATCGCTCGTCGTCAACGAGCTCAGGTCGGCCACACTCGACGAAGATGTCGAAGTAATTCTTGGTGCTGTACGGCAGCAGGTGGACCCAGCCATCTTTCGAGCGCTGCGGGCGACGATGTTCGGTCTGCAACCGCTGGTAGCTGAACGGCTCGAGCTTCGGTTCAAAGGTATGGCCATTTAAATGTTCGACCAGGTTGAACGACGCCAGGGCCTCGGCCATGGGAACTTCGATCACGTCGCCCTTTCCCGTGGCGCCCTTTCGAACCAGCCCAGCCAGTACCGCATACACAATGTGAAGAGCCGCGATCTTGTCAGCGATCGTCGATGACACCAGCGCAGGCTCATCACCTGACCAACTGCGCATCGTGGCCATGCCCGACACCGATTGGATTACGTCGTCATACGCCGCCCTTCCGGCGTAGGGCCCGTCTGAGCCGAAGCCGACAGCCCCGCAGTAGACCAACTCGGGTTGTACCGCCAACAGGTCATCGGCCGCGAGGTTCAGCCGAGCAAGCGCAGCAGGTCGCATATTCGACATGAACACATCGCTGGTCGCGACCAGGTCAAGCATGGCGCGATGTCCAGGCTTGGACTTGAGGTCCAGCATCATGGCGCGCTTGTTGCGATGCAGGTTCATCGTGATGCCGCCCATGCCCGCATTGCGCTTTGGAACGAAGTCACGCATGAAGTCTGACTCCGCGCCCTCCACTTTGATCACGTCGGCCCCAAGGTCACCAAGGATACGGGCCGCCATCGGCGCCATAATCACGGTGCAAAGATCGACAACTCGGATGCCGGCTAGAGGGCCGGTGCTCTGCGAAGACATCCAGCCACGATACGCGATGCGTCAATGTTATAACGTGGTCGGCGAGGCACCAGGGGGATCTGGCGCCCCATAACTGGGGGATTCAATGACCGAACCATGGATTGTTTCGACGACGCCGCACGACAAATTCAACTTCTACACGCGTGCCAATGTAGGAGAGGTTTTTCCTGATCCGGTAGCGCCGTTGTCGTTCAGCTGGTTCGAGAATGACGGCACCATCGGCGGCAGCGAAATCGGCTTCCGCGAGGCCTACTACCGCATCGGCGTGATGACGCCCGACGAGCTTCCGGCTGACCGGGCCGTCTTCCTCGGCGTTAGCAACGGCTACGCCTACTTGAACGCTTCTGCTCTCCGAATGCTCGGACACCGCGCTCCCGGTATGACCTACACCGACATAGACGACGCTTTCTTTGGTGACGCACCCGGTGTTCCTGAGTTCAACCCCGATCTGACCGCAGACCGCCCTGAGCTCACCGCCAAGATCGGCGAGACGTTCAGCTGGGTGCTGACAACACCAAATCTTCCCAACGTGCTCGCCGACCAAGCTCGCATGAACGAGTTACGAGCGAACCGTCCCGACTTTTCCGCCATGAGCGACCGCGAGATCGTCGATTGGGTGTGGATCCAGTTCGAAGACCAATTTGCCCACCTGTTCACGGAACATATCTTCATTAGTTTCCTCGCAACGCTGCCTATCGGCATTATCACTGCGGTCTGCACCGCCGTTGGCAAGCCCGAAGCCATTCTGAAGCTGCTTGCTGGGCTTGGCGATGTCGAATCTGCTGCCCCGTCAATGGAGATGTGGAAGCTCGGTCGCATCGTCGCCGGCTCTGCATCGCTCAACGAGATGTTCAATCAAGGTAGTACCGGCCTGGCAGACAAGCTTGTCGCCAGCTCTGATGCCGACGTCGCCGTATTCAACACTGCGTTCACCACATTCCTGAACAGCTACGGCGCTCGTGGCCCCAACGAGTGGGAAGTCCGGTCACCGACTTGGGAGACAGCGCCTGACCTGGCGCTCGCCGCTATCGACCGCATGCGACTTTCGGCCGACGACGCAGCGCCACAACTGCGCAATGACGCACGGGCACAAGAACGTGAGTCACTCGGCGCCGAGATCGCAGCCATGATCGAAGCTGACCCCGAGACGCATGGCCAGTTCATGGCTGCACTCAGCTCGGCCACCGTGTTCATGCCCGGCCGCGAACGCACCAAGACCAACTGCATCAAGTTGGTACACGAAGCACGCGTCGCTCTTTCTGAATGGGGGCGCCGTTGCGTGGCTGCAGGCACCTTTCCCGAAGTTCGCTCCTATGGCATGTTGACTAAGCCCGAGCAGTATGCATTCCTCGACGACCCAGCCGGCTTCCACGACATCTTGGTACGCCGCGAAGAGCACATGACCGAGGTCTCGGCGTTACAGGAGCCATTCCTATTTGTTAACGACCCTGGATCTATCGCCGATATGCCGCGTCGAGACGCCGTCGAGACTGTCGACATGACAGCTGGCGAAATTTTGCAGGGTGTGCCCGGCTGCCCAGGCACCGCTCGCGGTATAGCTCGAATTGTCCTCGATTCCTTTGACCCAACGGCCCTTGAGCCGGGCGACATCCTGATCGCACCCATCACCGACCCGTCTTGGACACCGCTCTTTGTGCCGGCTGCCGGTGTCGTCGTCGACGTAGGTGCACCGCTGAGTCACGCCATCATCGTCAGCCGTGAACTTGGCATCCCGTGCGTGGTATCTGCCACCGGCGCGACCAAACGGATCCCCGATGGAGCGCTGATCGAAGTAAGCGGCGATACCGGCGTGGTAACCGTTCTCGAACTTCCTTAAGGCATCACGGCACGACACTCTGACGCTGTGGCACAGCTGCGGGCACCGGTTGTGCAAATTCTCAACCTGGTAGTCGAACCATGGCGGACTGCACAGGTGTGCACTATCAGCAAGTGACTCAGGGCGCAGCGGGCCGCATGAGCCGTCTGACCAACAGCGGGTTCCGATCGACGAACTACACGCCAAGCGCCAGCGGAACCAATCGCTGCCGGTGCCTGACTGAACTCACGCGGCTCCGACGTGAGAAGCTGCAAAGAGACATTGACCAGGGAGAAGCCAATGCAAGCTCGCACTGATGCTGTCACAGCAGCAATGGATGACATCCGCAAGATCGAAGTCGATCTCGGCGTGACACGCGAAGGAGTCCAGGCAATTCGCGACCGACTCGTCAAGTTGAGCTCACACCGAGAACTCTTCCCGTCCGCGGACTTCCCTGCACCTGGCAGCGACGACGAACAAAGCAGTTTTTTATACCGACTAGCCCAAGACAGCGACGACCGGTTCGCTCTCTACGCGCAGTCAAGCCGCGGCCAGGTTGAAACACCTGTGCACAATCACACCACCTGGGCAGTCGTTGTTGGCTTCGACGGTCACGAACACAATCGATTCTTCGAGCGCACCGCCGACGGCGTAAACCAGGTCGATGACCATATGGTCGAGGCCGGAACCGGTGTGGCAATGCTGCCCGATGACCTGCACTCGATTCATATCGACGGGCCTGCACTGAACTTCCACTGCTATGGGCTTGCTCTTGAACGGCTCGATGGGCGTGAGTACTACAACGCAACCGAAGACACCTGGAAGATCTTCAAGGGCATCAGCGGCATCCGCGAAGGTCGTACCGATCTGCAATCCTGTTGATGAGCTCCGCAGTTCGCACCGTCTCGGCAGCGACGCTAAAGGAGTGGCTGCTCGACGGCGATGAACTGGCAGTCCTCGATGCACGCGAGCAGGGTGTCTACTTCGATTCGCACCTCTTCCATGCCGCATGTATGCCGCTGTCCACAGTCGAGTTGACCATGCCACGCCTCGTGCCGCGGGCATCGACACGCATCGTGTGGTGTGATGGCGGCCCCGACAGCACCGACCCTGAACTAGCCGCACGAGCATTTACCAAGGCAACCGAACTCGGCTACACAAACTGCTATCTCTTACAGGGCGGCACCGATGGGTGGGCCTCCAACGGTGGTGAGTTGTACGCCGGTGTCAACGTGCCATCGAAGGCATTCGGCGAATTCGTCGAGCACACCTATGACACGCCTCGGATCCCGGCCGCCGAACTCAAAGCCCTAATCGATGCCAACGCCGACATGGTGATTCTCGACTCACGCCCAATGGGTGAGTTCCGCAGGATGAGCATTCCCCATGGTGTTGATTGCCCCGGAGCCGAACTGGTCCACCGCGTCAAGGAGGTAGCACCCGATCCGAACACGCTCGTTGTCGTAAATTGCGCCGGGCGCACCCGCAGCATCATTGGAGCACAATCGCTTCTTAACGCTGGCTTGGAAAATCGGGTTGTTGCACTCGAAAACGGAACGATGGGTTGGGAACTTGCTGGTTATCAGGTTGCTCGTGACCATGAGAACCATGCCCCAGATCCGTCAGATGGATCACAGGTTTGGTCGACGGCCGCAGCCGCAGCGGTAGGGGCCCGCTTCGGCGTTCAAGAGATCGGTGTCGACCAACTCGCTGAGTGGCAACTTGACGGTGAACGTACCACCTACCTACTCGACGTTCGAACCCCCGAAGAGTTCAACGAAGGCCACCTCGACGGCAGCCTGAGCGCGCCGGGCGGCCAGCTCGTGCAGGCCACCGACGAATACGTCTCTACACACAACGCTCGCTTGGTGCTCGTCGACGACAACGGTGTACGAGCAACCATGACAGCATCCTGGCTGCAACAACTCGGTTGGCCCGACGCTGTTGTCCTTGCAGGCGGCATTGCCGGTCATGAGCTACGGACCGGCCCCGGCGCGCGCCAGAGCGTGCCCGCAGTGCCAATCGTCAAGGTCGCCGAGCTTGCTGATCGACTCAAGAGCCACCCAGACACCACAACGGTGCTCGACCTCGGCTCAAGCCTGAAGTACCGAAAGCGTGGCCATATCCCTGGCGCATGGTGGGGCGTCCGCAGCCGTCTCCAGCAAGCGCGCGACGTGATCGGTGAGACCGAATATTTAGCTCTGACGGCATCCGATGGACGACTAGCCAAACTCGCTGTTCCTGAAGCCGCAGCGCTGTGGCCAGATGCCGAAGTTGTCGCGCTTGCTGCCGGCAACAAGGGCTGGCGCCACGCCGACTACGACATGGACCCTGGTTTCGATCGCGCCACAACTGACGCGAACGATGTCTGGTACAAGCCCTATGACCATGACGACGACGATGCCGTCGAGCAACACATGCGCGACTATCTGACTTGGGAGATAGCACTGGTCGAACAACTCGACCGCGACCCCACCGTTAGCTTCCCTTCGTTCGACTAGCGACTTGGGACATGTACTAAGTGCATGTCCCAAGTGACGGGTGAGAAGAAGCCGCCACAGCGCCAATAGTTGGCTTCGGCCTGCTTGTGGCGCTGATAAATACCGAACTGGTGCAATAGATGATCCAGCACGATCAGCTGTCGCGTTCACCGCGGCGTCCACCATGTCAGTTTGCGGTCTGTCAAGACAGCGTCGAGCACCCAAGTGATGTCTTCGGGTTGGTTTGTGCGCACCGATGTTGGCATCTCTGACGCCTCGGCTCGGACGAAGCAGCAGCACCGCTCAGCTCGGGCGCTGCCACGACTCGTCACCAGCCCACAGCTAGAACAAACGCTGCGAGGCCAACGAAGAGCCTATGACAACATTTTACTCGCCCATCATCGGGCCCGACAGGCAATAAGGTCGAGCGGTGAGCGCAATCGTTGTATCCGATCTGGACTATGCACCCCCCGCAGCAGACTCGTTGTTTTTCGATGTCAGCTTCGGGGTTGCACCTGGCGACCACGCAGCAATCGTGGGTCCGAACGGTGTCGGTAAGAGCACGATCTTGCGCATCTTGTCTGGTGATCTCGATCCCGACGGTGGCGAAGTTTCTATTGGCGGCAGCTTCCTGACCATGAGCCAGGATGTTGGCATGGGCGATCCAGACGCTGGCCTGCGCGAGATGTTGTACGACGTCGCCGAACCGGCACTACGCGCTGCGGGCAAGGCCATGGTCATTGCCGAAAAAGCCATGAACGATGGCACCGACGATGGCATGTTGTTCGCCGAAGCGATCACGACCTGGGGCGATTTGGGCGGCTACGAGCTCGAAGCCCGATGGGCGGCCGCCGCCGAACGAAGCGTAAAAACACCGGTCGACGACTTCAGCACTCGCAAGGTTGGCGAGCTCTCGGGCGGCGAACGTAAACGAATGGTGTTGGACTTGCTCCTGACCTCGGGTGCCGACGTGCTGTTGCTCGACGAGCCCGACAACTATCTCGACATCCCAACCCGAGTTTGGCTCGAACAACAGATCATTGACTGCCCAAGCACGATCCTGATGGTCAGCCATGACCGCTCATTACTCGAACGAGTCGCCACTAAAATCGTGGTGCTTGAAGGGTCCGGCTGTTGGGTGCACGGCGGGAGCTACGCAACATTCCCCGAGGCCCGTGAGAAGCGCCAGGCCCAGCTCGGCAATGCGGTCAAACGGTGGAATGAAGAGGAGCGCCGCCTCTTCCGACACATGAAGATTATGAAGGCGCGAGCTGCCTCCAACTTCAAGAACGCAACCAAAGCAAATGCCGCCGAGACCAGGTGGGAGAAGTTCGTGGCCAAGGGGCCGCCTCCTCTGCCGGTCGCTGATCAGCAGATCAAGGTTGGTCTACGCGGTGCCGATTCAGCTCGACGTGTCGTGAACATGGTCGATGTCTCGATCGGTGACCTCTTTTTCCCGTTCTCTGACGAGGTCCACTTTGGTGAACGGGTGGGCCTGATCGGCCCTAATGGCACCGGCAAGACACATCTGCTGCGTGCTCTCGCCGGCGAACTCGAACCAGACGAGGGCACCATTGGACTCGGACCCCGCACATCCATCGGCACGTTTACACAGATAAACGACCGACCCGATTTCCTGGGCCGCGAAGCCGTCGACATTATTCGCGAGCGCGTTACAGAAGAAGAAAAAGCGATGAAGGCGCTCGGGCGATACGGCCTGGCCACACATGCCCGCCAAGAGTTCGAGACACTCTCCGGTGGTCAGAAAGCCCGACTTGAGATCCTATGCATGGAGCTTGAAGGCCATAACGTCTTGCTGCTCGACGAGCCAACCGACAACCTAGACATCGAGTCGTCCGAGGCGCTCGAACAGGCCCTAGATAGCTTCGTTGGCACCGTCATAGCCGTAAGCCACGACCGCTCCTTTCTTGAACGTCTCGATCGCTTCGTCATGATCAATGACGACGGCGCCGTCTATTCACTGCCCGACTACGAGAGTGCGATGCAAGCGTTATCGAACCCCCATGCGATCGACCAGGTCAAACTCGCCAAGCCACTCACACAGGGATAGAGCTGGCAACGCAGGAGCTACCTCTCGGTTCGGCTGGCAACGCACGTTTAGCGGGTCCATGTGCGCTGGTGTCCTCTGCATGACGGGTTAGATCCTGTAATTCGTCAAGGAATGTGTTCCACCATGCGGAACACCATCAACCTTCGTCTAGGTTGACAGGGTGGGCGTGCAATCGATCGAACGAGCTTTTGCAATTTTGCGCACCCTGGCCGTAGGCCCGAGCGGCGTCACCGAGCTTGCCAACCGAGTTGATCTACCAAAGTCGACGGTTGCTCGCCTGCTGAATGCGCTCGAAACCGAAAGAGCGATCGAGCAGGACCAAGTCGGTGGCGAATATCGCCTCGGTCCGGCAATCGAAGAGATCGCTGGCGGCTCGTCGCAGGGGCGCAGCCTGATCGCAGCCGCACAGCCGTTCCTCGTCGACCTCAGCAAGCGAACCGATGAAGCAAGCGGCCTCGACATCATTGAGGGCCGACAAGTCCAGTTCATAGACATGGTCGAGTCAGGTCAGGATGTGCAGATCCGCAACTGGACCGGCGAAAGCGGCCCGGCCCACGCTCTGTCGGCAGGTATCGCCATCCTCGCTCACATGTCCGAGTCCGACCTTCGGTCATACATCGATGGTGGACTCGAACAGATGACGCCCCACACCCTGAGCACAGCCGAAGAACTGTGCGACCGCCTCACTCGGGCAAGGTCAGCTGGTTATGTATGGGTCTATGAAGAATTCGCCGAGGGCATCAATTCAGTAGCGGCTCCGGTTTTCGGTCCCGACGGCGTAGTTGCTGCGCTCCGCATCCATGGCCCGACCTACCGCTTCCCTGATCCGGACCACAGTCACGATATCGGTCTGCTCGTCGCCGAAGCAGCCCAACAGCTCAGCGAGCAGTTGCAAGAATTCGACCAATAGATCGGCCTGCCCATGACCCCCGACGAGCTACAAGCCAGCGTTGCAGCCGACGAGATCGACACCGTCGTCGTGGGGTTCACCGACCATTACGGACGGCTCCTAGGCAAACGTTTCGACGCCAGCTTCTTTCTGGAGTCCGGCCTTACCGACGGCACACATGCCTGCGATTATCTACTGACGGTCGATATGGATATGGAGCCAGTCGAAGGTTACGAGTTTTCCAACTGGGACGGCGGCTACGGCGATTTCCATTTGGTGCCAGACGCCACAACGCTGCGCCCCGCTGCCTGGACCGAACGCACTGCGTTGGTCTTGTGCGACGTCGAAGCGAATACAACGCACGAGCTCGTGCCGGTTGCGCCCCGATCAATCCTGCGGGCCCAGATCGCAAAGCTCGATGCAGCCGGCTACGCCTCTGCCGCTGCTTCAGAGCTTGAGTTCTTTCTCTACCGAGACTCCTACCACCAGGCGCACCACAAAAACTTCCATAACCTCGATGCCGCTGGTTGGTACGTCGAGGACTACCACCTGGTTCAAGGAGCCCGGGTCGAGGATTACGTCGGCGCCGCACGACGCGCCTTGTCCGCGTCCGAAATTCCGGTCGAGAACTCCAAGGGCGAAGCAGCGATTGGTCAGCACGAACTGAACGTTCGTTACGCTCCGGCGCTAACCATGGCTGACCGCCACGTCGTGATGAAACAGGGCATGAAGGAGTTGGCAGACCAGCTCGGTGTCAGCGTGTCGTTCATGGCTAAACCCCATGCCGGTCAGCCTGGAAGCAGCTGTCACCTGCATCTGTCCCTGTGGCAAGACGGCACGAACGTCTTCGCCGAGAATGCCGCCGACCCCGACCTCTTCCGCTGGTTTCTGGGTGGCTGGATGCACCACACCCCTGACCTCATGCCGTTCTATGCCCCGACGATCAATTCCTACAAGCGATACCAAAGCCAGTCGTGGGCGCCGACCCGGATCGCTTGGTCCCACGACAATCGCACGACGTCGTTCCGCATTGTCGGATCTGGGCAGAGCCGACGGATCGAGTGCCGCCTGCCAGGCGCAGACGCCAATCCTTATTTGGCGTTTGCTGCCGCGATCGCTAGCGGGCTCGACGGCATCGAGAAACAGATCGAACCGCCAACCGAGCTTGTCGGCGATGCCTACGCCAGCGATGCCGCCGAGATCGAGACAACATTGCGAGCTGCCAATGAACGCTTCCGCGGGAGCGCCGAAGCTCGACGCCTGCTCGGCGACCCTGTAGTTGACCACTACGCTCATCACTTTGCCATGGAAGTCGCCGCATACGACCGATCTGTCACCGACTGGGAACGCCGCCGCTACTTCGAACAGATATGAATTAGCAGTGTTGCTGCGCTAGGGACCTGGGTTTCGCTGACACTGAAGGAAGCCACCGCCCTGTTCACTCGAGCACTGTTTCGGTGGCGGGCGACCGGCGGTTGCTCTGCAAGTTGCAGGAACCGCGTCCAAAGAACTACCTCAACGCGCCCGAAACACTGCAGGGTTTGACGGACGCTCAGTCATCGTTTCTGCTCGATGTTCTCGGAGAGCAAAGCCCGTGGCGCCATGACTTCGACTAAATTTAGCTGCGGGCTACGCCCCATCTATTGGTCGCTCCAGTCTTGGGATTATCTAGCCGCAACATCACCAAGAATGAGCCGATCGGTGCAACAATGGGCGGTGCCGTGGCTCCGGGGCAGAGCGCTACTACTCTCTCGCTCAATGAGCTTCGTTCGGGCGTTTGGGTCCCTGATTCTGTTTGTGGTCCTGACCGCCGCTTGCGCGTCCAACACGCAGGCATCTGGCCCCGCACCCTTCGACGCTGTCTTGATCGAGCTTTTCGGCACTGACAACACCGACGCTTATCTCGTTGAGACCGAACGAGATGCCGCCAAATTGGTCATGGCCTGTATGAACAACGCAGGGTTCGAATTCCAAATGCCGCCACTCACCGATCCGCTTGACCCGCCTGAACCGATGGACCTTGAGGCTGCGCATGCCGACGGCTTTGGCATCATCGCTGGTTTCCGTTTCCAACTCAGCGAATTCGACGCGAGCATCCCTCAAGGATATGACCCCAATCTCGCCTATGCCTCCACATTGTCGCTTGAAGAATTCCAGCGCTTCTTCTTCACACTCAACGGCCCCGAAGCAGAACCTGGTCAGCTCCAGGAAGGCGGATGTAACAGTCAGTCCAGCAACTTGGCCTATGCCGACTGGCTTCGTTTCACCGAAGCGCTCCCGAACTTCAGAGCACTTGGCGAAGAACGCGACACTCACCCGGATTGGCTCGCTGCACAAGCGCAGTGGCGTAGCTGCATGCTGGATCGAGGGTTTGATTATGCCGAGCCCGATGCGATTCGCACCGACGCCTTCTCTCGTATGCGCGACACAGTGAACGAGGTCTACCCCGGCGGCCAGGTCCCACTTATTGAAACGGATGGGGACTTCATGGTCGATCCCAAGGTCGATATTTTGCTTAACGAACTTTCACAGTTCGAACGCTCAGCCGCTGTCGCCAACATTGAATGTACCGAACCGGTAGCACAACATTTCGACAAGGTCGAGCGATTGGTGCAGCAGGCCTTCGTAGACCGTAACCAGGAGACGATCGACGAGTTGCTCGTAGCGTCGAGGTGAGCCGCTCGTGAGCTTGCCGGTCAAGGTAATTCGTAGCCAACGACGTAAGAAGTCGAGTGCAGCAAGAATCGTCAACGGCGTAATCGAGGTACGAATTCCAGCCTGGATGAACATCGAGCAGGAGACCGAGGCGGTTGCTGCGCTGGCTGCTCGGATCGAGAAGAAACGTGCGATCAGCGAGACCAGCATTGACTTGATGGCTCGGGCTCGCAGCCTGGCCCATGTCTATAAGCTCCCGCTCCCCCACGAGATCAAATGGGTTCTCAACCAGAACACCCTGTGGGGATCGTGCTCCTTTAACGATGGTGTCGTGCGCATCTCATCGCGTCTAGTCAACGTGCCCAATTGGGTCCTGGACTACGTCATTCTGCACGAGATCACGCATCTGGTCGAGCCGAACCACGGGCCCGAGTTTCAACGCCTAATGGAGCGATACCCGAAAACAGAACGCTCTGAGGGCTTCCTAGAAGCCGTGGCACTTGGCTTCAGTTGACACTGTGCACTCCTCAAGAGAGCGCGCAATAAAAGTCATGCTTCGGCGAGTACCGATTCTCGCCAGGCGTTCGTCGCTTCGACCTGATTAAACGTGAAGACGTGCATCCCGGTCACGCCTAAGTCGAGCAGGTCGCTACTCAGTGGCAGCAACAAGTCGTTCGGGTCATAAGAAACCGTGGTCATTATCTTGACGACCGCACCCACATTTTTGCGAAGGTACTTCAACGAGTCGCCAATACCGAGACGAGCGCCCATGGTCAGCAACCTGGCCTTATCAACGACGCCGGAGATACCTAGGTGCACGGGAAGCGTCAGTCCCATCTCGCGTTCGGTCCGTAACCATTTCGCGATCGCATCGGGACCAAAACACATCTGTGTGCTGCAGTAACCCTGAACACCTGCGTCGGCGAGCAACCGCTGTTTTTCGTGCAGAGCCCACCGGAGCTTTTCGTCAGATAAAAACGCGTGCCCATCGGGATAGGCGGTTACGCCAATGGCTTGTATCCCATGGTTCGTTGTTAAAAAGTCAGCCAGGAACTCGACTGCGCCGGGGTACTCGCCGTGCTCTTCAGCATCCCCACCAACAATAAATATTTTGCTGAGTCCAAGCTCGCGACACCAGGCTGCAAGCTCAAGAGTGTGGATTCGGTCGCGGACCAGACGAGCAGAGATGTGCGGAATCACGGTGAAACCCTGCCGACACAAATCGGCCGTGAGGCGCTGCGTCTCTTCAATGCCCTTGCTTGGGGAACACGTAACCGAGACCTCGGCCTCGACAGGAAGAGCGTCGATAGCTCCGACCACGCTCTTCAACGGAACCAACTCAAAGGTCAGCGATTCAATCAGCGAGACACGATGCGATTTCGCCTCGCTTGACTCGTGATATTTTTTGTTTCCAAAGAATGCCATGATCAGCTCAGATTGATAATGTTGCCGTTTTCATCGAGGTCAATCACTGCAGCGGCAGGGACACGGCCAAGACCTGGCATGGTGCGCATGTCGCCGCACAGTGGGTAGATGAAGCCTGCGCCAACGCTGGCTCGAACTTCGTTCACCGGGAGGGTGAAGCCTTTGGGTGCGCCTTTGAGCTTGGGGTCATGGCTGGTCGACAGGTGAGTTTTTGCGATGCAGACCGGCAGGTTCCCGAAACCGGAGGCTTCATAGAGCTCGATCGACTTGTTTGCGGCAGCCGAGTATTTGACGTCGCCGGCGCCATAGACCTTGGTGGCTACGGTGTGGATTTTGTCCTTCAGGCTCATCTCGTCGGGGTACAGCACCTTGAAGTTGGATGGTTCCTCGGCTGCTTCAGCGACGGCGTGTGCGAGGTCCGATGCGCCGGCGCCACCATCGGCGAAGTGCGTGGTTACCGCGGCGCGGGCACCGTACTCCTCGGCGATTTCTTTGATAGCGGCGATGTCGACATCATGATCGCCGGGGAACACATTGATCGCTACGACGGGCGTGACACCGTGGATCTGCATGTTCTCGAGCTGCTTGCGCAGGTTGTCACCACCCTGATGGACTTCTTCAGGGTTTGCTTCCAGAATCGCGTCGGGCAACGGCTTGCCGGCAACGATCTTGTGCTTGCCGCTGTGGGCTTTCAAACCACGAACGGTGGCGAC
Organism: uncultured Acidimicrobiaceae bacterium; assembly: GCA_905182135.1. GTDB lineage: Bacteria > Actinomycetota > Acidimicrobiia > Acidimicrobiales > UBA10347 > UBA10347. The sequence goes on from CAJJAG010000001.1 coordinate 172,057, forward strand.
AAGCACAGCAGCATCAGGTTCGATCCCGGAGTAACGGCATTTGATGTTAAAGAAGCGTTCGGCTCCCATGTCAGCACCGAACCCGGCTTCGGTCAGCAGGAAATCCCCGGTGTGGATACCGATCTGATCGGCCACGATCGAACTGTTGCCGGTGGCGATATTGCCGAAAGGGCCCGTATGCACAAGGGCCGGTGTGCCTTCGAGCGTCTGCATCAGATTGGGCTTGATGGCTTCTTTCAAAATAACAGCCATCGAGCCGGCGACTTTAAGTTCTTCAGCAGTAACAGGGGTACCAGCTTTGGTGTAGCCCACAACGATGCGGCCAAGGCGAGCTCGCAGATCCATCAGGCCGGTGCATAGCGCCAGCGCTGCCATAACTTCTGAAGCAGCGGTGATATCGAAACCGGTCTCACGCGGTACACCGTCGAGACGGCCGCCTAGACCGATGGTGATATTGCGTAATGCGCGGTCATTAACATCGAGCACACGACGCCATGTGATGTTGTGCAAATCGAGTGCTAGTTCGTTGCCATGAAACAGATGCGCATCCAACATCGCTGCACACATGTTGTGTGCTGCGGTTACTGCGTGCATGTCACCGGTCAGATGGAGGTTGAACTCTTCCATAGGAATGACCTGGCTGTAACCACCACCGGCAGCGCCGCCCTTGATCCCAAAGGTCGGACCCATCGATGGCTGACGAATCGCAATCGTCGCCTTCTTGCCAATATGGCTGAAGCCTTGACCGAGACCAACAGTGGTCGTGGTCTTGCCTTCACCCAGCGGTGTCGGCGTGATTGCTGACACCACCACATACTTGGCCTTGGGGCGATCAGCCATTGCAGGAATGGCATCGAGCGAGATCTTGGCCGCAACCTTGCCGTATGGCTCAAGAAATGCACGATCAATACCCGCTGCATCCGCAATCTCAGCCAACGGCTTCAACGGCGCAGCTTGCGCGATCTCAAGATCGGACGGAAAACTCATGGCACTCCCTTGGCTTACGAGAGCTGCAGACTATCACAGCGTTCCGCATTGCGGTTTCGTTCCACAATGCGGAACTCTAGGTAACAAAGGGAGGTATTCCGCTGTCAGGGAGAGGCCACAGCGCGGCTGTCCGATTCCCCCAACCTGCGCAGTCGATCAGTAGCCCCGGCTGCGGTCGAGCATCGGGAAAGGCTGCTCGCCTGCTCGCAGCCGAGCGACGTTGTTAGCAATGAGCTTGGCAGCGCTGCGAACCTGAGTCATACCTGAGATGTGCGGCGTAAGCGTGATCGCTGGATGTGTCCACAGCGGTGAGTCCTCCATGGGCGGCTCCGGCTCGGTCACGTCAAGAACCGCTGCGGCGATCGGTCCATTGTCGAGCATTTCGACCAGGTCTGCTTCAGCAGCTAGCACGGTCCCGCGACCCACGTTCACGAAGATGGAACCCGACACAAAATGAGCAAGCCGTTCAGCCGTGAGCAGCCCAGTAGTGGCAGCGGTACTCGGCAGCACATTAATCACCGCATCGCTGGCGCCAAGGAAGTCGTCGAGTTGGTCGAGCCCGGCGTAATGCCTGGCATCGTCTTCGTCTCGTCCAGAACGAGTCCAGGCGTTCACGGCATAGCCAAGATCAGCGAAAGCTCTGCCTATGCGGGACCCGATCTCGCCATAACCAAGCACGCCAACCCGATACCCATATGGCTGTGCATGGTCAAGCATCGTCCACTCGCCTCGACGTTGTGCTGTCGCCAAATCGTCAAATCGACGTTGATGACGAACTACCCATGCGACCGCGTAACCCGCCATTTCGCTTGCCATCTCGGGATCAGCAAGGCGCACCACAGGCACATCGATGCCGGGCTTCTGCCACTGCTCGGTGCCAGCACCCTGACACAACACCACCTGCAGGTTCGGTAGCGTCGCGAGTTCTTCGCTGCTGGCCCGCCAAGCAATCAGGTATTCCACTTCGGCGGGATTACCAATGTCAGGCCAGGCCCGCAAATCCTCGTGCGGCATCTGTGCTCGTAACTCAGCCGTCCATTCCTCTACCCGTCCACCCGACTTCACTACGATTGCCACGCTACGCAACCTATCTGCACGCCAACATCGTCAGCAGACCGCAGGCGAGCTGCGTAACCATCTGTGTCAGACACAAAGGGTGCAACCATCTGTGTCAGACACAAAGGGTGAGGGCAAAGAGCGCTGCGGCGAACCGGGGCTCGGGTCGTCTGACTAGCGATATGCGCCGCCTGAACTGGAGCGTCACAACCAGCCGTGCTGGGTTGATCGATGAGATACCGACTGAGAACGGTAACCGAACCTAACCCGTCGTCGATCATGCGCTGTGCAATAGAACAACGTAGTAAAGAGAACAACGTAGTAAAGGTTGACAATTGCCGATCTGCCATCATCTACTACGTTGGCACCATGACCGACCCGCTCTTCGATTTCACCGACAAGACTGTCCTTATCACCGGCGGCAGCCGAGGGATGGGCCGAGCGATGGCCCTGGCGTTCGCCGAACGTGGTGCCAACATCGTCGTCGCCAGCCGAAAGATTGAGGCGTGCCAGGCCGTAGCTCTGGAGGTCGAGGCGCTCGGCCGCCAGGCCCTGCCAGTTGCTTGCCATGTGGCCAAGTGGGACGACATTGGACGCCTGGTCGACGAGAGCTATGAGCGCTTCGGCAAAATCGATGTGCTCATCAACAACGCAGGCATGTCGCCGTTGTACAAGAACGTCAGCGATGTAACGGAGGAGCTCTTCGACAAGGTCGTCGGCGTAAACCTGAAGGGCCCCTATCGGCTGATGGCGCTGGTCGGCGAGCGCATGGTCGAAGACGGTGGCGGCAGCATCATCAATGTCAGCAGCACCGCCTCGGAACAGCCGACACCGCATGCCGAGCCCTACGCAGCGTCGAAGGCCGGGCTGAACAGCTTGACGCGATCCTTCGCCCACGCCTTCGGGCCCACAGTTCGAGTCAACACGATAATTCCTGGCCCGTTCCTAACCGACATCTCCAAAGCCTGGGATCTCGAAGCGTTCGAGAAAATAGCCAAGGAGCGCTACGCACTTGAGCGAGGCGGCGAGGCTCACGAGATCGTCGGCGCCGCCCTCTATCTGGCCGGCCCTGCCAGCACGTTCACTACCGCCGCGGAGATTCGCGTCGACGGCGGTACTTGAGCCACCAAGCACGACCTTGATCCACGCTTGCTTTGCCAGCTAGCTGGTTGCCGAAGAATACCGGGGTTGCCTATCGGGTGACCAGTCACAAAGTCTCACCCTTGTCAGAACTGTAGATGAGGACACTCGAACACGGCCGAAGGCGCACTCCCCGCCACGGCGTCAAGAACCGGCACCCCTTGACCCAGAAGTAAGGTTTTTGAGAACGCAGCGAGCGGCGATGAATAGCCGTTGACACGTGCGGTGTGGGCGCGTTCTCGTACCCTGCTAGCTAGAGAAGACGAGTAAAGAATCGTTGTCAGGCACGTCGTTCAACATTATCTCGATGGTCTGTCCTGTGGCCGGATAGACGATTTCAACCAGGTCATTGCGAACAATGACGACGAATGAGCTATCCGGCGCCCAATCAACCGCCGAGACTTCGCCCACCGTAAGTACCCGCTCCTCTGCGGTGTTGACCGTAAAAAGCGTCGAAGATCCATCAGCTGCGATTGCTACAAGCCACTGACCATCAGGGCTCAGACTGAACCTAGCCCCGTTGGGAAATGGCAGCTCGGCCACCACGTCACCCATGGCCTCGAGAACATATGCACAGGCCAGCGTCTCATCGCACCGCTCATACACCGTGCCACCCAGGCTGGCTGCAACTGCTCGCTCGTCACTGATACGAGTGAGGCTCGACGCTATACCTCTGACTTCAAATGTGCCACCGGTACGCGGCAAGACCAACAACCCCCGCCCTTGCACCCAAAGCAGGTCTGCTCCGTCGGGAAGCTGAAGGCTCGGCACGGGCAGGCCTGCCGACATCAGCCCGATATCCGCCAGGTTGTCAGGATTGATGACCGCGATGGTGCCAGGACGCTGAGACATAACGACGACATAGCTGTTCGATACCAGGTAGCTGCGATCGCGGTCGGTCGCGTCGATTGCCCACGTTCTACCGCCGCTCGTAAGTAAGCCAAGCGTCATGACCGTCGAGTATCTCTGTGCAATCAGTGGCTCAGGAACGCTGATTCCCCGATAGTCAAGAATGGTGAAGTCTCCGTTCGTCACGTACGCAACGCCGTATTGGACGGCTTCGGTGTCAATAATCCCACCAAAGACCGAAGCGACGTCATCCGAGCGCAGGTGGCTTACCGTCGGCGGCTCAAAGATCGTTCCCATTGCCGGTGTAGGCGTCGGAACCGCTGCACCTCGCCCGGTTCCGGAACCGTTGTCTCCAGACGCTGGCGCTTGCGCTGCGGAATTTTCGCTGCTTTGGTCTTCGCTATCGTCGCCACCCCTCAGGAGCGGTGCCGCAACATTTACCCCGATAGCAATCAGAATCACAACCAGCACCAGGCCGAGACCACTTCGTCTGTCACGCCGATTCGTTGACCGCTCGTTACGACGAAGCCGTTGAAGATCACGATCTGTTTCCCTGACGTCTCCGCCACCGCCATATTCACCGACGCCGACGTCAAAAAACGATTCATCAGACACCGTTTAGTGGCTACCACAGAAGAAGCAGGTCTCCAACGCTCAACGCAGATTCCGAAACAGACGCCCTCGTTATGCAACCAAGGGACCGCCTCGCTAGGCCTGTAATCCGCAACTGACTCGCTGGCCTGTTACGTTGGAACTGACTCGCTGGCCTGTTACGTTGAGAATGTCGTGCCGGGGGGCATAGGCAGAATCAAGGGACCAAACAATCACCTATTTCATCGTTTCTTCACGAAGCACTCATGCTCAGGACCTGGGTCCAGGCAGTAAAAGCTCAGAACAGAACTCCTTAGGGGGTTCCAATGGTTGAGCCAATAGTGCGTGTCGAAAACGTGTTTAAAATCTTCGGTAGCCAGCCACGCGGGCGAGCGCTCGAACTCGCAAAATCCGGTATTACGAAGAACGACGTCCAGGCCGCCACAGGACATGTCGTAGGCATGTCAGATGTCAGTTTCGACGTCTACCCAGGCGAGATCTTCGTGATCATGGGCCTGTCGGGTTCTGGCAAGTCGACTGCCATCCGCACGGTGAACAAGCTTCACGACATTACCGACGGCAAGGTGTGGTTCGAAGACATCGATGTGCAAGCGCTGTCGGGCACTGCGCTTCAAGACTTCCGGCGCGAGAAGATGAGCATGGTCTTCCAACACTTTGCGCTGTTCCCCCATCGCTCCGTCATCGACAACGCTGGTTATGGCCTCAAGGTCAAAGGCATCGACAAAAGAGACCGCGACACGCGATCTATGGTCGCTCTGGACCTAGTCGGTCTCGGTGCGTTCGCCCACTCTTATCCACACGAACTCTCCGGCGGCATGCAGCAACGCGTGGGGCTGGCTCGCGCCCTCGCTGCAGACACTCCGATCATGCTTATGGACGAGGCCTTCTCGGCACTCGACCCTCTCATTCGCCGTCAGATGCAAGACGAGATGATGGAGATTCAAAAAGAACTCGAAAAGACGATCGTGTTCATCACTCACGACCTCAACGAAGCCCTACGCATCGGTGATCGAGTCTGCATCATGAAAGATGGCGCAGTCGTCCAAATCGGCACACCCGAAGAGATTCTGACCCAGCCCGCCACTGGGTACGTCGCCGAGTTCGTTCAAGACGTCGACCAGGGACGCGTTATCGAATGTCACGAAGTGATGGTGACACCGCGGCCAATCTCGATGGGCGACTCGCTCCAAGATGCGCTGACCCACCTCGGTGATCGCTCCGGAGCCTTCGCTGTTGACGGTGAAGGCAAACCAACCCATGTACTCACCGCAGGCGATGCAGTTCGCGGCGTGGTAAAAGGCACGGGGCTCGACCAATGTTGTCGAACCGACTTCGAGATCACCAGCCCGACCGCAACCCTGAACACCGTGTACGCCGCATCTGGGCGGGGCATGCCGATCGCTGTCGTCGATGACAACGGCAAGCTCATCGGCAACCTCGACCCTCAGCACATCATGGGAGAGATGGGTCGAGTCGAGAACCTGATAGACGGCTTCGAGAGAGAGGTGTTCATGTAATGCCGTTTCTCCAGGGCCAACCAAAAGTCACCGACAACGAAGTACTCGACGAATGGAGAATTCCATTTGGCGACTGGTACGACCAGGCCGTCGACTGGGTCGACAACGAACTCAAACCGATTCTCGATGGCATCGACTGGCTGTTCAGTCAGCTTGTCGACTTTGTAAACGACACCATCCTTCTTGGTGTGCCATGGTTCGTGATCGTGCTTGCCTTCTTTGTGCTGGGCTGGGTAGTGCAAAACATCCGAGTTGGCATCTTTTCAGCCATAGCTCTGACCCTTTGTGGATTGTTAGGCACCGGCTATTGGGATCAAACGGCGAAAACTATCGGCTTCATCATGGTCGCGGTATTCCTCTGCACCGTCATAGGCATACCGATCGGCATCATGGCTGGGCGAGTTGACTCGTTCTGGCGAGCAGTAAGGCCAGTGCTCGACGCTATGCAGGTTGTGCACTCGTTCGTGTACATGCTGCCGTTCATCTACTTCTTTGGGATCGGCGAGGTCTCGGCGACGATCGTGACGATGGTGTTCGCGCTGCCTCCGCTCATCCGCCTGACAAATCTCGGCATCCGTCAGGTGCCCGAAGATGTCGTCGAGGCGAGCCGAGCGTTCGGCCAGACCGAGCTCGCTATTCTCCGCGATGTGCAGCTGCCATTGGCACGCCCTGCGATCATGACCGGCATTAACCAGACGCTGCTGCTATCGATCTCGATGCTTGGTATTGCAGCAATTATGGGTGCTGGCGGTCTTGCGCAGTTCATGTTCCGGGCGCTGAGTAACCAGGACCCAGCATTGTCCGGCTCTGCTGGTCTGTCGTTCTTCTTGGTGGCAGTGGTTCTTGACCGCCTAACACAGCGTGATGGTGACAACAGCCAGAGCTTGGCTGCGCGCATGAAGCGTGCGTGGGCGAACCGGACAACTCCCGAGAATCTTCTCGACACGCCAACCATTGAACTCGACCTGCCTGAAACGGCCAGTAGCCAGGTTGTCTACGAACCGGTCAATCTCCAAGAACGAACGGGCATCATCGCTTCGATCGCCGGCGCAGCGGTCGTGATCATCTCGTTGTTTCTTACGTGGAACAGCGGCGGAGGTTGGTTCACTTCATTCAGCCGACGCGTCGACGAACTCGGACAAGTTCCGGCCTCTGGGTCTAGCGACGCGGTCAACATCACCGCGGACTCCTTCAACGGTCTCGAAGCAAGCGGTGGATCCTGGTTCGGGTATGTGCTTGGGTTCCTCGCCATCCTGGCAATAGCAGCCGGACTCGCTGTCATGCGCCAACCCGGCAACACCAGTCGCTGGCTCAACGCGGATGGTTCGTTGGTGTTCTCGCTGGCCTCTCTAGTCGTCGCCTTTGTCTATTTTTTGAGCCAGCCGTCCGAGTTGTCGGTTGCTGAATCAAGCATCGGGTCAGTCGTGGCTCTCATCGGTGCATTGACCATGACCGCCGGATCGGTGAAGTGGATCATGGCGGCAAAACATGAACCGCTTCGGCCGCTGCCCTCACAAGGTGTTGTTTCGCCGGTGGTCGTTGCATCGCTATCCATGTGTTTGCTGATCGGCGCAGGCTTCGCCAACTTCAGCTATGACGAACGAGTCGAATCGGTTATTACCGCCGAGCTTCAAGAAACCCTCGATGCGCTTGAGGCCGAAGCCCGAGACCCTGAGACTGAGCAACGCCGCTCGCTCGCCATCATCAACGAAATGACTTCGCTGCGTGCTTCCGCAATACAAGACGAGACGATCACCATCAGTGGTTTCGCCAGCAACGGCCCCACAATGGCGCGTTGGACGCTTGTTCCTGGAGTTCTCGGATTGATAAGCACGGTGATAGCCGCCGGGTTCGTGTTCAAAGACACACGCCTACGCTGGATTGCCGGTGCTACGTCGCTCGGGCTCGGAGCAGGCCTCCTCGGTGTTTCACTCGGCTGGACCGGCACTCTTGCCCGGGCAACCGATCAGAACATCGTCAGTGGAGTGGGCGTGTTCTTCCTGATGCTTGCGGGTGCAACGCTTGCCAATTCCGGACGTTCAATCATCCACGAGTTCCACCGATCGCGGGTCTATCTCGACATCGATGACCAAGAAATTCCTGATACAGCGGGGGTCTCGTTCTGAGGAACCAGCTAGCACCCACAAAACGGTTGCTTCGAAAGCCGCCCGTAATTAGAGGCTTAAGCCTGAAAGATCTACACGATTAATGCCCTAGGAGGGGTTTATTTATGAAATCATTAAAAGCGTTATTAGCGCTGCTCATGGCGTTTGCGTTATTCGCAACCGCCTGTGGAAGTGACGATGCAGTCGAAACGGTCGATGCCGGCACCGAGACAACTGAAGATACGACAGAAGAAGCACCAGCAGATGATTCCCCGGCTGCTCAGCCGGGTGAGGGTGTCGAAGTCACTATGGCTCGCGCTGACTGGACCACTGGTTACTTCCAGGCCGAGGTTTACAAGCTCATGTTGGAAGAGCTCGGTTTCACCGTGTCTCAACCCTCAGAGCTCGAAATATCCCCGTCACTCGCCTACTTGGCCATGTCACAAGGTGATATCGACTTCTGGGTAAACAGCTGGTACCCCGGCCACAACAGCTGGCTCGAGGCAGATCGCCCCGACGGTTCCAAGGTGGGCGATAGCCTGTCCAAAGTTGGCCAACAGATGCCTGCTGGCGGTCTTCAGGGCTTCCTGATCACCAAATCTGTCGCCGAAGAAAACGGCATTACGACCCTTGACCAGATCTACAGCGATCCTGAGTTGTCGGCATTGTTCGACAGCGATGGCGACGGCGCACCAGAGCTGTACGGCTGCCCTGAGAGCTGGACCTGCGACAACATCATCACCGAAATGGCTTGCCAATTCGATTGGTCATTGCAGCAGGTTCAAGCCGGCTACGACACGATGGTCGCCGAAGCGCAAGACAAGGCCGACAACGGCGAGCCGATGGTCATTTACACTTGGACGCCTAGTGCCTACATAACGAAGCTAATTCCAGGTAACAATGTTATGTGGATCAGTGTCGAAGGTGAAGTGGACCGCTCAAACTGCGCCGGCCAAGACGGTGGCGAAGAGTACGAACAGCCAAACGCAACTGCGGCAATTGGCGAAGACAGCTGCCTGCCGAACTCAGTTGGCGACTGCCGCTTGGCATGGACCGCTGCTGACATCCTCGTGACCGCAAACAACGACTTCCTCACTGGGAACCCAGCTGCTGAAGAGCTGTTGGAACAAGTTGTGATGCCACTGATCGATGTTTCACTTGCCAACGTTGAACAAGGTGGAACCGATGGCAGCGTTGCGGAGATCCGTGCAATCGCTGAGCGCTGGATCGCTGACAACCGCGACCTCGTCGACGGTTGGCTTGATGCAGCTCGCTCTGCTGGCTGATTGACCCCCAGCTTGAGCGAACAAGCTTGAGCACAATTTGAATTTGCCTACGGGCGGGGGCTCCAGCCCTCGCCCGTTTGCGTTTTGCCGTGCACTGGTTCGAGGTAGGCAACGATATCTTCAGCCTGACTCTGGACCTGACTCGGGGGTGGCCATCGTGTTGGGATCAAGCGGATAGATCCGGCGGCGAACGTTCTCGACCCATGAGGCGGAGCGGTTGGCCATCGCTGCCATGCCGGTCATTACACCCAGGTCGAGTGTGACCTCATTACCAACGATCTTCACGCTACCGCGCTGTCTCCGGGAGCCGGCCTTAGGACAAGGCGGATTTGGGGCGGTCGATGCCGTTCCAAATCGGACGCAGATCAGCTATCGGCGGGGTTTGCCACCGTTGGCGACCGAGGTGTTGCGCAAAATTACTTCGAGTTGACGATCAGAAGGTCCGCCGAACCCATAACCAGGTCCAAATGCCAACCGCAGGGCGGTGGCCGTGTCATGTACGAGGGGGGATGGGTGGGTCATATCTCTAGTTTGCTTCTTCCTCAAGAATGACACAACCACAGTCTGTTTCTACTTTTAGCCAAGTTTTGTCATAGCGTGAAGGGCTATGCAATTGGACACTGAATCACTCCGTACCTTCGCCACGGTGCTTGACACCGGTGGCATGACGAGTGCGGCACAACAGCTCAATCTCAGCCAGTCCGCCGTGAGCTGGAAAATTAAGCGGCTCGAGGAGCGTGTAGGGCGCGAACTGCTAATTCGTGATGGGCGTTCACTCCGACCCTCACGCGATGGCCAGGAGTTATTGAGCTATGCGCGAGCGATCATCGACCTGCACGACGAGGCCGTTGCCAGGCTTTCCAGCTCCGAGCTGACAGGTCGACTCCACCTCGGAGCCACCGAGGAGGTCAGCGCAGAACTCGTCGGAAACGCTGTTAGCCGATTCGATCGCGTTCACCCAGGCGTCATCATCGACATCATCGTCGACCGAGGGCTCCGCCTCGAAGAGCTACTGGATCGCGGTGAACTCGACCTTGCGCTCGTGCAGGTGTCGGCCACCGATCTTCGCCGGAATGACACCGTGCTGTGGCAAGACGACCAGGTATGGATATGTGCACCAGACTGGACCTACGGCGAAGGCACCGTTCCGCTCGTCACCTTCGGCAAGGACGGCTTCTACCGGCCACTCGCTGAACAGATCCTTAGCGACGCTGGTATCGACTACAGAGCCGCGTTCTCTGGCCCAAGCTCGGCCAGCCTGCTCGCTGCGGTCGAGGCAGGTTTTGGGGTGGCTCTCATGAGTAGCCGTTCTGTGTCAGGCCGGGTCATCACCTGGCCTCGAGGAGAGTCCCTGCCCGATCTGCCTGTCGTCCAACAGGTCGCCCGGTCCGCCTCCGGTCCCCGTACCGAAGTTGTGACCGCACTCATCGCTGACATCACCAATGAGTTGGGCGAGTTCACCGAGGGCTAGTCGTTACGCGTAGAGCGTCGGACAGCTGGTGGTTTCCCATGCGATTGTATTCCAGGTGTTCATCCAGCGCTAGGTGATCAAACAAAGACAGCAGGCCGCTCAGTGCTTGTGCATCGGCCATGGTTCGGAGTGCCTGTTGCAATTGATGGTGTGGACATGTCAAGGCCTAAGCGCCGTCAGATCCTCCTCATGAATTACGAGGTGTACCCAAGTTCCCTTTTCCGACGTCGCGGAATGGCATGCCTCGGTCGACAGCTGGCTCCTTGGGCAGCCCGAGCATGTTCTCGCCCAGGATGTTGTGTTGGATTTCGTCGGTGCCACCAGCGATCGACTGCGCAGGCGTGGACACCAATACCTCGGCGATCACTGCATCGATTGGGTCATTACTTTCCTTGAGCATGCCCTTGGCACCAGCGATCATGCTGTGCACATGGTTGCACCGGCGAGCGATCTCGGACACCGCTAGCTTGCCGATCGATCCTTCGGACCCGGGTGGACGACCGAGAGCTCGAGCGGCCTTGGCCCGGCCTGCTGTCCATTCCGACGCACGCTGGAAGCACACAAGCTTCATCATCTCTTGACGTAGCACCGGGTCGTCGATCTTGCCCATCGCCCGAGCTCGTTCGATGACCAGATCAGGCCGGCCCATTCGTTGCGGATACCACTCGTACGTCTTCAGATATTCAGCAGCTTCGACCTTGGCTTCGTCGACGACTCGCCCACTCGCTTGAGGCTTGAAGTAGACCGCACGGTCACTCGAGAAGCGGCGTTCGTGAGCCAGAGTTCCTCTGGCAACCTTCCAGCCCTCACCAATTTCGCCGACCATGTTCTCGTTCGGAACCCGAGCATCGGTCAAGAAGACTTCGTTGAACGAGTTGTAGTAATTCATCTGCTCGATAGGTCGAACTTCGACACCGTCCTGGTGCATGTCGATCACGAAGTACGACAGTCCACCATGTTTGACAGCATCCCAGTCGGTGCGAGCGATCAGGATGCCCATGTCGGCATGGTCGGCGCTGGTGTTCCAGACCTTTTGGCCGTTGACGATCCACTCGTCACCGTCTTGCTCAGCGCTGGTCTTCAACCCTGCCAGGTCTGAGCCCGCCACCGGCTCTGAGAACAGCTGGCACCATGCCAACTCCCCGGTCAGGGTGCGGCGAAGGAACTTCCTCTTCAGCTCATCGGAGCCATGGTCATACATGGTCGGCGCTGCCAGACCCATACCTCCGCCCAGCGGGACCGAAACCCCACCGGCCTCGCGAATCGTGTGGTGAGCAACTCGATCAGCCCACACCGGCAGGTCGCGCCCGAACCAGTCTGAGGACCATGACGGCACAGCCCACCCGGAATCCACGAGCCGGCCGCGCCACTCGATCAAGGACAGGTCCGGATCCCACGATTCGTGGAACCACTCGAGCACCTGAGTGGCTATGTCGGCCTCGGTCAGCGCATCGTTCGTTGCCATCCAGCGACACTAATTCGTGTCGTGTGCCAAAGGTGAGCCGACATGACCGAGCACCTGTTCACAGTCTCGCAACGGGACCGCTCCACCGCCTTGTTCTCAACCGCCAGACCCAAACGCCGCCATCGCTATTCCCGAGTTCGGTCAGGACCTGAAGCCCACTCGAAACGCAGCACGTATCGTTACCTCAAAACAGCCCGTCGTGATTACTGAGGACAGCTACTCGCTACTGGACGAAGAGTCCTGGCGTCTCATGAGATCTCGTCGTAGCCATCCTTGGGCGAGACCTACGGCTCAATCGGCGCCGGGGCGCCGGTCAGATTGCCGAATCGATGGAGTGTTCTGGCAATAGCCTGCTCGCGCACGTAATGCAACAGCTCGATTCGTCCAACGCTCACGACCGGGGCCGTAGCCAGGTGGACGTGTGACGTGTTTGCCGCCGTGTGCACCTGGTGGTCGACCGCTTCACCAATGATCCTCACCCGCGTTACACCAAGATGCGGGAGGCGTTCGGCGAACTGCACGGGCGTTTCTTCGGCGTGCGCACTCACGACGAGTTCCACTCCGCATGTCTCGGCTGCGGTGCGAACCAGAGCGATCTCACGAGACGTCGCATCGAGCCCAATACGAAGCCCGATCCTGTCGAGCGGGCGATACCGAAAGATGTTCGACTCACAAAAGAGGCCCGTCGGGTCGTGTCCGATCGAGAAGTATGTTCGCCACTGCTCCGCGTAATCGTTGAGTGGATCGCCGTCAGGGGACGCGTCGTCCTCGGTCCAAGTGCCGAGCTGCGCAACGTAGTTGGGGCCGCCCGCCTTGGCTCCCCCACCAACAGCTGACCGTTTCCAACCGCCGAATGGTTGACGCTGCACGATGGCACCGGTAATGCCACGGTTCACGTAGCCGTTACCAACCTCGATCCGGTTGGTCCATTCAGCGATCTCCGACGGGTCGAGTGTGTGAATGCCACCAGTCAGGCCGAACTCGCTCGAATTCGCGATGTTGATCGCTTCATCGAGACCAGCCGCGACCATCAGACCAAGTACCGGCCCAAAACACTCCGTAGTGTGAAACCAGGAACCAGCGGTCACGCCGAGTCGGACGCCGGGTGACCACAGGCTGTTGTCGTCGCCCAGCGCACGGGGCTGGACCAGCCATTCCTCGCCGCTATCAAGCGTGCGGAGGCCTCTATTGAGCCGACTGTTGGGCGGGCCGATGAGGGGACCCATCGTCGACTCCAGGTCGGTCGCTGGGCCAACAGCAATGCTCTCGACGGCATCGATGAGCTGTCGACGGAAACGCTCTGACGAATACACGTCTCCGACTAGAATTGCCAGGCTTGCAGCGGAACACTTCTGGCCACTATGTCCGAAGGCCGATGCTGCGAGGTCTGCCACCGCCAGATCGATGTCGGCATTGGGCGTGATGATCAGCGCGTTCTTGCCTGACGTCTCGGCGAAGAGCTTCAGATCAGGCTTCCATGATCGGAAGAGCTCTGCGGTTTCTCCGGCCCCGGTCAAGATCACGCCATCCACCGATGTGATGAGGTGCTGACCCACCTCGTTCTCAGGCGTTCGCACGAACTGCAACACGTCTCGCGGAACGCCAGCAGCCCAACAGGCCTCAGCAACAACCTCGGCACAGCGTGCAGTCTCGGGTGCGGGTTTAAAGATCACAGCATTTCCGGCGGCAAGACTCGACATGACGCCGCCGGTTGGGATCGCGACCGGAAAGTTCCATGGCGGAATCACCCCGACCACACCGAGTGGAGTGAACGAGATGCCGTCATGAAGATCAAGCTCGAGCGCTCGATCGCCGTACCAGCGGGCGAAGTCGATGGCTTCTGCCACCTCTCCATCGGCCTCAGCGAACGTCTTGTTTGCCTCCCTCATCATTGTCGAGATCAATTGACCCCGACGCGTCGCCAACTCGTCCCCGACCCGATGCAACATCACTTGCCGATCAGCTAAGGACGTGTTCGACCAGTCGGTCGATGCGATTTTCGCGACCAAAAGTATGTCGTCGGCCGCCTCGATCGACTCGGTTACTGACGCAGCAATTGGTTCTGCTGGCAGAGCGCACACCGCATCGATCCAGGCACGATTCACCGACAAGACCGGGTCGGTCTCAGGTTCATTGAGGAACGGTTCGCCAATCACATATGCAGCATTGGCTGGTGCATTCCGGTCTTGGCTTCGCCGGGGCCCGGTGTGGATCCTGGATCGGAGCGCCAATGCATCGCGAAAGATCTGTTCTTGCTCGTCGAAGGCTGCTGACTGTGGGGTCAGGTCGAAAAGGTGACGAAGGAAATTGTCATCCGACGCATTTTCTTCGAGCCGTCGGAACAGATAACTGATCGCGACATCGAAATCCTGATGGCGCACGGCTGGTGTGTACAACAACATGAGCGACGCGTTGTTGGTGGCTTCGGCAACAGTGGCGGCTTGCGCCGGTGCCATACCCTGGAGCATCTCGAATTGCACTCGTTCGGCGACACCTCGCTGTTCGGCCAGCAAGTGGGTCCAGGCAACATCGAACAAGTTGTGGCTTGCCAGGCCAAGGTGCACACCGGTCATTCGCTCGGGGTGCAGCAACCAGTCGAGGCATCGTTTGTAATTCGCATCTGCCTCGACCTTCGAACCGTAGGGGGCCTGCGTCCAGCCATGCATGGCGGCATCAACCTTCTCCATGGCTAAATTCGCGCCTTTTACCAAGCGGATCTTCACCTGCCCGCCTCCGTCATCATGACGCTTGTTCGCCCAGTCGACAAGGCGCTGCATCGCCGGAAATGCATCCGGAAGGTACGCCTGTAGAACGATTCCCGCATCGACACCGAGGTACGACTCCTCGCCAAGAACCGTCATGAAGGCATCGAGGGTCAGGTCGAGGTCGTGGTACTCCTCCATGTCAAAATTCACGAACGTCGGCGGCTGCACCGACGATGCCTTGTCGACCAACAAGCGCAGGCGTTCGGTAACTCGATGCAAACTATCGGCGTAGGCGAAGTGATTTAGTTGCGACGCAACAGCCGAAATCTTCACCGACACGTAGTCGATGTCCGGTTGGTCGAGAAGGCCAAGCAGTTCGTCGAGACGTCGTTGCGCCTCACGCTCGCCCAGTACCGCCTCACCCAAAAGGTTCACGTTGAGCGCGTAGCCGTCGGTCCGCTTTGCTGCGAGGTGTGTCTCGAGCTTGTCACGCTCCGCCGGCGCGACGAGGTGGCCCACGATGCTTCGCATTCGACGGCGCGCCAACGGCATGACGAGTGCCGGTAAACGGGGTGCAAGCACCGCACCTGCGCGAAGCAACACCTTGTCGAGCGGCGACAAGAAGTCCGGCAAGGTCGACGTCCCAACGATCGACGCCAGCTGGGCAGCGGCCACCCCGTTGTTGTCTGGACGCACGACCCGGTCGACGAATTGCATGACAAAGGCAACGCCCTCAGCGTCGGTCACCACACCCTTGAACTGCTTCATGGTCGCTCGGTCAGCTCGCGTTTCGAGTTCCTCGGCACGGCGAAGCCAAGATCGAACCAGGTCAACTGCAGAGTCGGCAAGCCTCTCGGCATCAACAGCATCGAACGAACAGGTCATCCCTCCATCGTGCCTGGGCGCAACGGTTGAGTCTTGTACGATTCGGCGCAAGATGACCGCTGAACCAAACAACGAGAAGCGAACGGCAGTGTTTCCGTGTCAGGCCGAACTCATTGCGCTATTCGAGACACTGGTCAATGTGATGTTCTCGGTGAAAGATCTCGACGGGCGATATGTCGAAGTAAATTCTGCGTTCGTACGGCGAACGGGAACACGGTCGAAACGCGAAGTGATCGGAACCAAAGCGTCCGACCACTTCGTTGAGGCATTGGCGAACCGCTACGAGGAACAGGATCGCGAGGTGTTCGAAACTGGCGAACCGCTCGTTGATCAACTCGAGTTGATACGAGGGCTCAATGGTGATCTCGGTTGGTATCTCACCACCAAGCTTCCCGT
Organism: uncultured Acidimicrobiaceae bacterium; assembly: GCA_905182135.1. GTDB lineage: Bacteria > Actinomycetota > Acidimicrobiia > Acidimicrobiales > UBA10347 > UBA10347. The sequence continues at coordinate 188,531 of CAJJAG010000001.1, forward strand.
CGCTAACCAGGCTGATCGCTCCACCTTGGTCGGGGTCGTCTCGGTGAGCCGCGATCTGCACGCACCGAGTACGGAGAACATCTCCCTCGAACGTCTGCAGCATGTCGTCGCTCACGTGCGAGCAAATCTACAAAGCACGATCAGAGCGTCCACGATGGCCGAGGTCGCTGCGTGTTCCGAATCGCAACTCGAACGTCGTATGCGGAAAGTTTTTGGGCTGTCCGCTACCCAGTATGTCCTGCGTGTCCGGGTCGATGCTGCGGCCAAACTCCTGATCGAAACCGACACGCCCCTCGCCGAGATCGCCACGACCTGTGGCTTCTACGACCAGCCGAACTTCACGCGGCGTTTCGCCAGGCTGACCAACGCCACTCCAGCGCAGTTTCGCTCTGAGAACCGACGGGCGACCGACGAAACCACCTGAATCGGAGATGTCAGCCGCTCAGCACAACTACTGAGTCACCAAAGGACCTGAACAACCGTCCCTAATTCTCCGATATGGCACAGGGTCGGGTTCGCAGTCGAACTCGATGACCGGCCGGGCTAGGTCAACGAAGCGCTGAAGCGAGGGGTTCGAGCCGGCTGGCGTCCATGGGCCCACGCATGGACCAGACCACAATGTCGACACCGACGTCGAAGAAGCTGGCTGCCTGGTCGGCGAGCGCAGCAGGATCGCTGTCGGTATCAAAACCAAGGTGGATCGACCGGGCAATCTCAGATTGATCGCGGCCAACTCGTTCGCAGTGGTGACGAAGTACACCGTCGAGCTCCAACCATGCCGCTGCATCATCAGGGAAGGTCATGTCCCACTGGTCTGCGAAGCGAGCGACGGTACGCAATGTGCGTACGCGTCCTTTGCCACCAATCACCATAGGGATCTTCGACTGCACTGGCTTGGGCTCACACCAGGCTCCGGCCAACTCGTAGTAGTTGCCGGAGAAGTTTGTTTCCTGGTTCGCGAGTAGCGAGACGATGACTTCCATGCCTTCTTCGAAACGATCCGAACGCTCACGCAACGTGCCCAGCGGGATGCCATAGGCCTCAGACTCTTGAAAATTCCAGCCGGCACCCATCCCAAGCTCGAAGCGGCCACCCGAGATGTGGTCGAGCGTCGCAGCCATGTTGGCCGTAACAGCTGGATGGCGATGGTGCATGCCATTCACCATCGCTCCAATGCGAATCCTACTTGTCGCCTGGGCGAGAGCGCCGAGCATCGTCCAGCCCTCCAGATTTGGGCCATCGAACGGCTCAGCTAGTGGGTAGAAATGGTCCCAGTTCCAGGCCGACTCGAAGACGTCGATTTCGTCGGCGGTCTTCCAGACATCAAGAAACTCACCCCACGTCGCATGATGTGGTGGCGTTTTGATCGCATGCTTTCCCACTGATGTCTCCTTACGTCGTCGAGGTGTCAGGTTCCGGTGAGAGGGTAGACCAATCTTATTTCTTGGGGTCCACGATCGCGTGATTCGACAGCCTGTAATGCTCCGCCACCTCGGCCGTCACGACCCTATGGTGCACAGCAACGTTGACGTCACTTCACTTGACGCCAAGCTCGACGACCTTGACATCACCGCAGCCGAACGAACCGGGTGCGACGCGCTCTTTATCAACCAAGACGAAGCTCTCGGCCGCGACCACTGTGGTTTCGGGTTCACTCATTTTGGATTAATCGCCCAACAATGAAGGCTTGTAGTACCGCAGCAATATCAACGGGCTAATGCTCATGACTGCGACCATCGACCACCAGCCCATGCGGAACTCCTCGATCCGTTCGCCGATCGCGGCGTTGCCGATCATGGCAGTGGTAATCGCTACACCGAACGCGGCGAATGCAGCGCGGGCCGTATTGAACGCAGCGTTGGCCGCCCCGAGTTGTTCTAACGGCACGTCTCGAAGCGCCGCTGCGTTTGCAGGCCCGAGCATGAATCCCATGCCGATGCCGATCGACAACGTTCCGGGCAAGAACGCTCGCACATAGATTTCGTCGGGCCGAAGGCGCCACGCCATCCATGCTGTTCCGAGTGTGGCAAGCGTGGCGCCAAGAATCAGTAATTCGCGGTAACCATGCCGGTCCACCAGAACGCCAGCCAGCGGCGCACAGATCACCAAAGCCAGCGGGCCTGGTGTCATCGCAAGGCCAATTTCAAGGTTGGAGTATTGCCAAACGTCGTTCAGAAACAGCGGGTAGAGGAACCAGGTCGCAGCGGTCGACATCGACATCAGTGCGCTGGCTGCAGTAACGACTCGGAACGACGGGATCTTGATGAGTTCAAAGTTCAGCAACGGCTCGTCATGGCAACGCGACGATCTGACAAAGACGACGCCTCCGATTAGGGCAACAAGGGATACCGCCAAGATCCGGCCATCAACCCATCCCCACGCCCGACCCTGCACAATCACAAAGGTGGCTCCGCCGACCGCAAGAGTGCCCGTCACAGCCCCCAACAAGTCCAGCGGCGGCGGTCGCTCTGTGACACTGTCATCAGCCATGAACCTGGCAGCCAGGACCATGCCCGCAACAGCGATGGGCACGACGACTGCAAAGACGACGCGCCAGCTGGAGACCTCGAGAAGCCCCGCTGCCACGGTCGGCGCCGCAGCAGCCCCAAGCACCCCCATTGATGACCACAGCGATACAACCGCGCCGTGCTGATGCTTGGGGTAAAGAGGAAGCACGGCCGCCAGCGACGACGGAATAACAAGAGCGACGCCAAGCGCCTGAACCACGCGAGCAGCAATCACCAAATTGATGCTGGGTGCAATCGCCGAGAGCGCTGCTCCAATGGCGAACACGCGTAGTCCAATTACGAAGACTCGACGTCGGCCGATTCGATCGGCCAACCGTCCGCCAAGGAGCATGAAAGTCACCTGGGTAACGGCAAAGGCCGAGATAACCCATGCAATGTGGGTCAATCCAACTTCAGGAAACTCCTCTTCGAGCACCGGGATAGCGATGTTGGTTGCCGTGCCGACAAACGCAGCGAGAAACATCGCCGTCGCTGCAATAGCCAGCGCCACCCGGCGGCGGCGTTCTGAAATTTCGGGCGGCTTCGTTTCCCCCGCCATCGTTGCTGTTGCTTCTTCGATTGGCAAACGCTACCGGCCCGCAGCTAGGCCGAAGTAGCCAGTTCCCGTGTTAGCCAAGAGTGGCTGTATGCAGGTCGTCGGCGACCGCCAGATCGCCGGTGTAACCACCGGCCCGGATGGTGTCCATTTAGGCCTGGCGTAATTCTGGCGTCTCCGGAGGCGGGATCAAGTGTGTGAGCACCAGGTTCGGAGCTTGCGTCAGCTGGGGTCGACACCACGCGCGATCAACTTCCGCTAATCCTGTTGTCGTTGCTGACCCACCCAGAGCAATATCAACAGCTTGCCGACAACCCGAGCATGGCATTAGCCGCCGTCGACGAGGAGATGCGGTACTCGCCGCTCCCCTGGCTTCTTCCGCACACAGCGATGCACGACGTCCACTACCACGGCATCGACTTCGAGGCGGGCGACACCGTGCTGGTTCTGGTGCTAGCTACCAACCGAGACCCGAGTGTGATGACCGAACCACAACGTTTCGACATTGCACGGCAGCGTGTTCGCAACTTCAGTTTTGGGCAGGGTGCTCATGCCTGCCCTGCCGCTCAACTAGCGCGCATCGAAATGGCCATCGCTCTGGAACGTCTGGTCACTCGGACAACGCTGCGCCTGGTCGAAGCGCCGACCCTCACCGCGTCGGGAAAGGGTCGTATCCCGACATCATTGCTCGTCGAGGTGACCAAGCACTAAGGCGTGACATATAGCAAGGGTCAGACCACTGATACACCCGTTGAAGGACTAGCTGGTCATGGCGCCATCAACAACAAACTCTTGGCCGGTGCAATAACTGGCATCGTCAGAAGCCAAGAACAGCACAAGCTTGCCGACTTCATCGGCTGACGCAACCCGGCCAAGTGGAATGCGGGACTCGATGTTGTCGCGCATCGGGCCAAACTCGTCGAGCATGTTTGTATCGATGATTCCGGGGTGCACCGAGTTCACTCGCACGCCCGAAGGCGCTAGCTCAATCGCTGCGGACTTGGTCATGCCGCGCACGGCCCATTTCGATGCCGAATAGGCATGCGCCACCGACGCTCCTCTCATACCGGCAATCGACGAAATGTTGATGATGCTGCCAGAGCTGTTGGCCTGCATAGCCGGAGCCGCCGTTCGCATACCAAGAAACACACCCGTCTGATTGATGTCTATCATTTGTTGCCACATCGCAAGCGACGTCTCGATCAGACCGACCATGCGGAAGATGCCCGCATTATTCACCAGAATATCGAGGCGTCCATGCAGCGCCACGATGGTTTCAACGACGCTGTTCCAGTCATCTTCTGAGACAACATCGTGATGCAAGAACTCGCACGCAGCCCCAAGCCGTTCAGCAGTTGCCCGCCCCTCGGCGTCGAGCACATCGGTGATCACCACTTGAGCGCCAGCCTTCACGAACAGCTCCGCTTCGGCCGCACCCTGGCCTCGGGCGCCTCCAGTGATCAGTGCCACCTTGTCGTCGAGTCGATTCATGTCATGTCTCCCCCGTAGGTCTGGGCTGTCGCCAGTATGTGTACGCCTAAGTATCGACCGCATCGTTGCGGCAAACCCAATGGTCGTGGACGAATCTGGATTGCCGGCGCAACTTGGCTATCTCCTCGACACCTCGAACAGCGAGAATCACATAACCCGACGTTCGGCAACAGTCACAAAGCGAGACAACCACGACCCTCAATGTTCGCCAGTTATCCGGGGCGCTCGGCGCCGAGGTGCGGGGCATCGACTTGTCCGATCCGAATATCGATTCGGCAATCTCTGGCACACCGACTTCACGAACCTTCCTCGGCCCTCGCTTGCAAATGCCTTGTACAGCATCGAGGTGCCAACCCACGGGGGTGACACCTTGATCGCCAGCACCTGCGCTGCATTCGAGGGCTTGTCTGAGGGCATGAAAGACATGTTGCGCGGCCTGAACGCGGTGCACGACTTCTCCGAGAAATATAAGCGAGACTTGGCTGACCAAACGGAGCGCAACGCAGGTGTTGCTCGTAACGACAGCAGCGAGTACCTCGACGCTGAACTCGAAGTCGTCCATCCCGTCGTTCGATCCCACCCGGCGACCGGGCGTGAGTCGTTATCTGTCAACGGCGGATTCACCTTGCGTTTCAAGGATATGACGCCAGAAGAAAGCCAGCCGCTACTCAACCTCCTCTACCGCCACTGTGAGCGGCCATTCCCCTGGCTGGCGATCATCATGGTCAGACGTGCAACTGTTGCTCGAGCGCGTGGAGATGGCGATAGCAGCTGATGACCTGGCTGACCGACGACTTTGGTTCACGGCCTTCGGTGATGGCAGAGATGAACTCGCGAGATTCAAGTTCGATACCGTTCATCGACACGTCAATCCGAGAGACGTCGATCGGCTCGCCTCGCCCGTCGACCAGGTCGTCGTAGCTGGCGACATAGGTGCCGGTGTCGCCGATGTAGCGGAAAAACGTGCCAAGTGGTCCGTCGTTGTTGAATGACAGCGACAAGCTAAGCAGTGACCCGCCCGAGGTCTTCATCTGGATCGACATGTCCATTGCAATACCCAGATCAGGATGCAGCGGGCCCTCGAGAATGTTCGCGGCAACGATCTCTTCGCCGGTTTGATAGGCGAACAAATCGATGGTGTGGGCTGCGTGATGCCACAGCAGATGGTCGGTCCAGGTTCGTGGTTCGCCCAGGGCGTTCCTGTTGGCGCGGCGAAAGAAGAAGGTCTGCACATCCATCTGCTGAATCGAGAACTCGCCAGCCTGGATCTTGTTATGGACCCATTGGTGCGATGGGTTGAAACGGCGCACATGGCCGACCATGCAGACCTTGCCGGTGCGCTGTTGTGCATCGACAACGGCCTCGGCATCAGCCAAATTATCAGCCAAGGGGATCTCGACCAGCACATGTTTACCGGCTTCCAAGCACGCGATCGCCTGCGAAGCATGCATCTGCGTCGGTGTCGCCAATATGACCGCATCTACCTCATCGAGGGCCAACACGTCGGCGAGATTATCGGACCAATGTTCGATGCCATACTCACGCGCAACGCTCTGCTGCGTGCCGCCAGGACGGTCAACGATCGAGGTCACCTCGGCTCCGTCGATCAGCTGAATGGCGGCGAGGTGCTTGCGGCCGAATGCACCTGCACCGGCAAGAGCCAACTTCATCATGTCTCCTAGTGTCCTGTCCGGTTATAAGCGAGGCTAGAACAATCCATTGTCATTGGCCGAGGTCTCGGGGAGGACCTGTAACACGTCCCAGTGCTCAACGATCTTGCCGTTGGTGTCCAGACGAAAGATAACAATGCCCGCGTAGTCGTCAGAACCCGGCCATGTCTGCAGCCGGCCATGTCTGCAGCCGGCCATGTCTGCAGACAGTGCAACACCACGAATTCACCCTCGGCGATGACGCGCTTGAACTCAACGTGTTTGCCCGCATGCTCTGCCGCCATCTGGTCGAAATAGTCGATGAAACCTTGGGGAACGTCGGTCACGTGCGGGTTGTGCTGGATGTAGGTGTCGCCCACATGCCGTTCGACCGCTTCGCCAGGCTTGCACTGATTGAACATCACGTCGCAGAACGCAAGGACGTTCCGCTTGATCGCCTCACGATCACTCATCACCGGAACCTAGTGCTACCCATCACATCCGCCGAGCACGCCGAACGGAGTTCGCTGTCGTAGTATCCGGACCCATGATGCGTCCGGCGATACCTCTCGTGCAACCGTGACTGCGCCTATCACCAGCACCCATCCAATCAGGGAAGCGCGCTACGCAGCCAACTGCAAGGCCCGACTCGATGCCGACGGGGCACTCGTGCTCGATGACTTCTTCTCGGCTGCGGTGATCAAACAGGTCGTCACCCAAGCTCTCGAACAACGCGACCACGTTTTCTATGCCGGGTCGACCCACAACGTCTACCTGACCAACGCAAACCCCGAACTCGCCGACGACCACCCATTCAACCGTCAAGTAGCGAGCAGCAAGGGCTTGATCGCCGACGATCAGATCGACAGCGATTCACTACTGCGAGACGTGTACGACGACCCGGTATTTCGCAGCTTCCTTGCCGGTGTGCTCGGCATCGACAGCGTGCACCCCTACGCCGATGACCTCTCATCGATCAACGTTCACTTCGCCAGCGCTGGGCAAGAACTTGGGTGGCATTTCGACAACTCGGCGTTCGCCGTGACCTTGCTGTTGCAGGCACCCCAGGCCGGAGGCGTCTTCGAATATGTGCCGGCCGTGCGTAATGCTGACGCCGGCGACATGGCCTATGAACGTGTTGGCGCCGTACTCGACGGAGACGAGACTGTCCGAGAACTCGACTTCAGCCCGGGCGCCCTGGTGCTATTTCGCGGACGCAACGCAATGCACCGAGTTACGCCTGTCGAGGGCGACATTACCCGGTTGCTCGTCGTGTTCGCCTATAACGAACAGCCAGGCGTCACGTTGTCTGAATCAGCACGCGGAACCTTCTACGGTCGCATGGCCTAGCGAGCTCCTGTGCTGTTTGGGCCACACCGGGCGAGAAGCTCTTGCACCGTGCGCCAGACATGATCTCGACAATTCCGGTGAGGTTTGACAGACTGCGTCGGTGACAACTGGCGTCCCCTGCATGATCTTGCGTGGTGGCACGTCCAAAGGTGCCTACTTCCTGGCCAGCGACCTCCCGCCCGCACCGCCCGAGCGTGACCTGCTGCTGCTTCGCATCATGGGGTCACCCGATGCCCGCCAGATCGACGGCATCGGTGGCGCACACCCGCTGACATCCAAGGTGGCGGTCGTCGCCCCCTCCGCCAGTGCCGACGCTGATGTCGACTACCTGTTTCTGCAGGTAGGTACCGATGAACCGCTCGTGTCTGACCGCCAGAACTGCGGCAATCTGCTGGCTGGCGTTGCGCCGTTCGCCATCGAGCGAGGCTTGGTCGATGCTGCGGCTGATGGTCTAGTCACCGTCCGGATCAAAATGCTGAACACCGGCTCGATTGCAACAGCCCGCCTGGAAACGCAGGCTGGTCTACCAATCTACGAGGGCGTCACGACGATCTCCGGCGTACCCGGCGCTGCCGCCGCAATTGCACTCGACTTCGAAGACATTGCCGGCAGCTCGACCGGCGCATTGTTGCCAACCGGAAACAGAGTCGACGACATCCATGGTGTCGCCAGCACGCTCGTCGATAATGGCATGCCCGTTGTGGTGATGGCAGCCTCTGCCTTAGGCGTATCCGGTTATGAGACGTGCGCGGAACTCGAACAGAACGCAGCGCTCCGCACAAAGCTCGAAGCCATCCGGTTAGAGGCAGGCGTTCGGATGGGCTTAGGCGACGTGAGCCAGACAACCATTCCAAAACTGACGATTGTGTCGCCTCCGCAGAGCGGCGGCCATCTCAACACACGAACCTTCATTCCTCACCGGTGTCATGATGCGATCGGCGTGTTGGGTGCGGTGTCAGTCTCCACTGCGGCGTTGCTTCCCGGTTCACCCGCCTATGCCCTTGTTGACCAACTCAGCAACGATGTCGCGACCGACAGTCTCGTGCGCCTTGAACACCCGACGGGTGTCTTCGAGGCCGTTGTCGAAATTGTTCACACAGCCAGCGGCGAGATGACCGTCAAACGAGCTGGCATCATTCGCACCGCCCGCAAGCTCATGGATGGCATCGTGTTCCCTCGAAGCGAATAAGGCGGCACCGTGACGATCATCAATCCTCCACACGACTTTCCACTCGAGCGGACCGTGCCAGGACCGATACCCCAGGCGAGTGCGCCGACAGTTGCCGCTCCTCCGCCGTTGGCATGCGATGCCCACTGCCATGTCTTTGGGCCGGCCTCGCAGTTTCCGTTCTCGCCGGCACGCACCTATACGCCACCTGATTCTGGCATCCATGCCTTCCAGGCACTACAGAAGCGGATCGGGCTTGAACGTGCCGTCTTTGTTCAGGCGAGCTGCCATGGCACCGACAATTCAGCGATGGTCGATGCTATTCAACGAGGTAACGGACGTTATGCGGGTGTCGCCATGGTCGATGCCTCGATCACCGACGAGGATCTTGCGCATCTTCATGCGAACCAGGTGCGCGGCACCCGATTCAACTTTGTTGCCCATCTCGGCGGGGCGCCCAACCTCGACGAGTTCTGGACGGTCGTGCACCGAGTCGCCGAACTCGGCTGGCACATTGTGCTCCACTTGGATGCCAAGGACTTCTCGCAGTACGACCACCTGCTCGACGAGATGCCTGTGCCGTACATCATCGATCACATGGCTCGAATTCCAGCACAGGACGGCGTCGATCAACTGCCATTCCAGCAACTGCTTGAGCGACTGCGCACAGACGAGAAGTGCTGGGTAAAGATCTCGTGTGCTGAACGCTTAACCAAAGGCAAGGTCGCTCCGTTCGACGACGTTGTTCCTTTCGCCGAGGCGATCCTGACTACCGCCCCAGACCGCACGCTATGGGGCACGGACTGGCCACATCCGAACATGCAGACCATGCCCGACGAGGGCCATCTACTCGACCTGCTAACACAGTTCGCTCCCGACCAAACGCTGCGCGACCAAGTACTGGTCGATAATCCGCAGGCGCTCTACGACTTCCACTAGCCACACAACAGCCACACCTGGGTCCGCTACCAGGGGCACTGCGCCGATCGACCGAGACGGCCGCTAGATGCGGTCGATGTACTCGACGCCGAGTTCGACCAGCTTGGGGCGCAGGCCGTAGAAGTCGACACCGAGTTCGCCAGCTTCAAGCTTGGAGCGGGTCGCTTGTTCATTGCCAACGCGCGCGAGTGCACGTTCGAGAGCCCAGTCGGCCTCAGCCCGATTGACCAGAACTACGCCGTCGTCATCGGCGCAGATGACGTCACCTGGCGTAATAATTATGCCGCCAATCGTAATCGGCACGTTCACTGAACCAGGGGTCGCCTTGACGGTGCCTTGGACCGAGATGTGTCGAGTCCAGACCGGAAAACCCATGGCACGCAAGTCCGCCGTATCGCGCACTGCGGCGTCAGTGACCAAGCCACGCACGCCTCGCGCTATGAGCGACGTGGCCAATAGATCGCCAAACATGCCATGAGTCGACGGCGCCGTCGTCGCAATAACCAACACATCACCTGGCTGGCAGACCTCGATAGAAGCGTGCACCATCATGTTGTCGCCTGGGTGGCTCAGCACAGTTACCGCCGAACCTGCAATACGCGCATCTTGCTGGATGGGACGTAGGTCAGGTCCCAGATACCCGCGACGGCCGATCGCCTCGTGGACCGTCGCCGTGCCAATTGGCGCCAAGCCACCAACCGTGGCCGGGTCGGCGCGATCAATCTGACGAACCACGACATGTCGAGCGAAGTTCTCGTCAGTCATTGCCAAGCTCCAATCGGGGGAAAACCTTCAGTGCATTGCTCTCGAAGATGACACGTTTCGCTGCATCATCGAGAGCGACACCATCAACCATTGCATTGTCAACATAGATCTTGGTGTCGTCGTAGTAATTCCCCGTGTCAGGATCGATACCCCGAACAGCGCCAACCATCTCGGACGCAAACAACACGTTCTCTGTGGGTACGACATCGAGCAGCAGATTGATCCCGGGCTGGTGGTAAACGCACGTGTCGAAATAGATGTGGTCGAGCAGGCCATCAAAATCCCACCCCTGGTCGGCAGCCATTCCCTTGAATCTTCCCCAGTGATAAGGAACAGCACCTCCGCCATGAGGGATAATCCACCGCAAGCCAGGAAAGTCAGCCATGAAACCCGAGCTCAGCGCCTGCATAAATGCCGTCGTGTCCGCACCCAGGTAATGCGAGCCGGTAGTAAAGAAGTTGTCGTTACATGCAGCCGACACATGAATCATGCCCGGCACATCGAGCTCGCACATCTTCTCCCACAGCGGCCACCAGTACGAGTCGTACAGCGGCGGCCCCGTCCAGAACCCACCACTGGGATCGGGATTAACATTGCAACCAATGAACCCCATCTCGCTGACGCACCGTTCCAATTCGCGCACCGAACTGTCGATCGCTACACCCGGCGACTGCGGCAGCTGACACACCGGAGTGAAGTTCTCCGGATACAGATCACACACCCGACGAACGAGTTCATTTTGGTGTTCGGACCAGAACCTAGACGTGTGTTCATTGCCAATGTGGTGCGCCATCCACGACGCCCGTGGCGAAAAAATCGTCAGATCAGAACCTCGTTCGCGCTGCAGTTTGAGCTGGGCAGACTCGAGGCTCTCGATGATCTCATCGTCTGAGACGGCCAGATCGCCTTTCTCGCCGACGAAGGCCGAGTCAGCGGCGACAGCGACTTTCTGAGCGTCGCGCCACGCGCCCACTCCGGGCGGCGTCGTCGTGTAGTGCCCATGGCAATCGATGATCCGCTGCATTCGTTGGTTCCGCTTCCGTTCGTTGCATGGCCGAGTGCTGACTAAGGTCAGGCAATTCTAGGGATTGTTCACAGTCCTGTCGATTGCGCTGACATAGTGCTGGCTTTGTCCCACCCAGGGTCAGGCAGCCATCGCTCACATCAGCGCCCACTCAGTTCACAAGGATGAAACGTATGAGAACGCAGGTCGCGATCATCGGTGCTGGACCAGCTGGGTCATTGCTGTCGCTTCTACTGAAGCGCCACGGCATCGACTCTGTCGTAATCGAGCGCCAAACGAAGGACTATGTTCTCGAACGGATCCGCGCTGGGATCCTCGAATGGACGAGCGTCGAGATCCTGCGAGCCGCAGGCCTTGGGCAACGGCTCGATGTTGAAGGGCATGTGCATAACAGCGTCAAACTCGCATGGCGGGCTGAAGAAATGCTGTCAGTCGACTTCGAGCGACTCGCCGGCAAACCAATGATGGCGTACGGCCAGACCAAGGTGCAGCAAGACCTCTACGCAGCGGCCGAAGCCGAAGGCGTCTCCATCATCTACGGCGCTACCGATGTCGACATCCACGATGTCACCAGCGACCGCCCCTGGATTACGTTCACGGCCAACGGCGAGTCAGAGAGACTGGACTGTGACTACGTGGCTGGCTGCGACGGCCAACACGGCATCAGCCGCACCGCAATCCCCACTTCGATCACAACCGAGTACGAGCGGGCCTATCCCTTCGGCTGGCTCGGCATCCTGTCCGAGACACCGCCGCTGCCTCACCTGCTGTATGCAAACCATGAGCGCGGCTTCGCCTTGTGCTCAGAGCGCAACCCCATGCTGAGCCGCTACTACGTGCAGTGCCCACTCGACGACAGTGTCGAGGACTGGTCAGACGATCGATTCTGGTCCGAGTTGCTTACACGGCTGCCAAAGTCCGAAGCCGATGCCATCGTGACGGGACCTTCCATCGAGAAGTCAATCGCACCGCTGCGCAGCTATGTACTGGAGCCAATGCAATACGGCCGGTTGTTTCTGGCTGGCGACGCCGCACACATCGTGCCTCCGACCGGCGCCAAAGGACTAAACCTGGCGATCTCCGACGTGCACTATCTGTCCGAAGCCTTCGCCGCGGCCTACAACGGGTCAGCCAACAAGCTTGCTGCCTATTCGACAACGGCACTCGCACGAGTGTGGGGCTCAGTCAGATTCTCGTGGTGGCTGACGGTGCTGCTGCACCGCTTCCCCGACCAGTCCCCATTCGAACAACGAGCTCGTGAAGAGGACCTGAACTATCTCGCTGGTTCTGAAGCTGCGCAGACATCGTTCGCCGAACAATACGTCGGACTTAATCTGTGAGCTGCCCATCTAACTTTGGAGACACCAGTGGGTCTTGATAAGCCGTACCTCGACATCCCCGGCACGACCGTGTTCGACACCGAACAGGCAGCAGCCGGTTACTGGTTGAATCAGTTCTGTATGTCGCTGATGAAAGTAGAGAACCGTGAGCGGTTTCTCACTGACGAGCCTGGCTATCTCGACGAATGGGCCATGACAGGCACGCAGAAGCAGGGTGTGCTCGATCGTGACTTCAACGGACTAATTGCGCTGGGCGGCAACATCTATTTCCTGGCCAAGATCGGGGCGACCGATGGCCAAAGCTACGTTCAGATCGTGAGTTCAATGACCGAAAATGACGCAATTGCTCACGCAGAGATGATGGTTAATGGCGGGCGTTCCCCCGACGGGAACCGCTATCTACACGAGTGGGAGAACCGGGTATGAGCGCACGAATTACCGGCGCTGTCTTCACCAGTCATGTGCCTGCAATCGGCGTGGCTATGGATCTGGGAAAAACCGCCGAGCCGTATTGGCAGCCCCTCTTCACTGGCTACGAACCGGCCCGCTCCTGGATTCAGGACAACCCACCCGACGCTGTGATCCTGGTCTACAACGATCACGCCAACGCGTTCGGGCTCGACATGGTACCCACGTTCGCTCTCGGCATGTCAGCCAGCTACGAACCCGCCGACGAAGGCTGGGGTCCGCGACCTGTGCCGTCGGTGAAAGGGCATCCGGCACTGTCGGCCCACATCGCACACTCGGTCATTCAGCAGGACTTTGACCTGACCTTGGTGAACAACATGCCCGTCGACCATGGCTTGACGGTTCCGCTGTCCATCATGTTCGGCCAACCTGATGCCTGGCCCTGTCTGGTAATTCCGCTGGCAATAAACGTGGTGCAGTACCCGGTGCCGTCGGGCCGCCGCTGCTTGGAACTCGGCAAGGCCATCCGTCGCGCCGTCGAAAGTTTTGATGACGACCTGAACGTGCAGATCTGGGGCACCGGCGGCATGAGCCACCAGCTACAGGGGCCTCGAGCAGGACTCATCAACACAGACTTCGATAACGCGTTCCTCGATCGCATCGTGACCAACCCCGAAGCGCAGGCGGCCATGCCTCACGTCGACTATGTGCGCGAAGCAGGCAGCGAGGGCATCGAGCTCGTGATGTGGCTGGTCGCTCGCGGCGCACTCGCTGATATGGCCGGCGGGCTGCCACCCCGGGAAGCGCACCGGCTCTATCACGTGCCCGCCAGCAACACGGCCGTCGGCCAACTCATCCTGGAAGAAGCCACCGACTAACGCACCTGCACCAGTACACCTGTGTTCAGGCCCAGCGGTTGTGGACGATCAGATCGTCGAGTGCGACGCGAGTGCGCTTCAGCGGGCTATCCGGATGATCCTGCACGGGATAACCGAGCGTGATCACCATGCGCATATCCCAGTCGTCGGGTAAACCAACGGCAGCCCGCGCCTTATCGCTGTGTTGCAGTGTGACCGGACAGGTGCCGACACCCTCTGCATGAGCGGCGATCATCATGTTCTGAGCTTGACGGCCAACATCAAAGAGGCGCAATTCTGCGACGGGTGACGCAAACCCGACAATTGCGGCCGAGCTGCCGATCCAAGACGAGAACTCGCCGGCCTCAACCAGGGAATCCTGGACCGCCTGGTCAGTGACCAAGACAAGGCGGTTGGCTTCAACATTCTTAGCGCTGCCAGCCATACGGCCCGCCTGCAAGATGCGATGCATCACATCGTCAGCGATCGGCTGGTCGGTATAGACCCGAAGGTCGCGCTTGGAGATAATTGCTTCGTACGGCGTCATGAACACAGTCTCGCATTCTGGACACCCATCGTTTGACCCATGACCACTAAATCTGACAATCAAGACTCCACGAAGACCCAGCGGACTAACAGGCCGGTGGCGATGTGATATCCAGGGTGAAGCAGAGGCCACAGTGGGAACAGGCGTGCGTTGTCGATAGCACCGACGTCGCCATCGCTGACCCACACGCTGGGCAATACATGCCGCCGCTTTGCACCAACGACGTCGCGGCTGCGGGAGTACCGGACGGCTTGCGGCTTTCGATCACCGCGCCGGTAAGCACAATGATCGTGGCCGTCGCTAGCACAACGCTGAGCACGGCATAGACCTGACCCAGGTCGCCGGCCTCGGCAACGATCACCCCAATCGTTATGCCAGCGAGTAGTGCCACCGTTGCGTATGCGACTAGCCGGGCGGTCGAGAATACCCCTGCTAAACGAGGGACGGCCAGCACGCTGGCGTAGGTCGCCGCCAAACCAAGCGTCAGGACTATAAAGGTTGACTTCAACACGAATTTGCTAGCAGAGCTCGGTTCGACCCAGATTAAAAAAATGAACACGCCAAACGCAATACACGACAATGCGGCGCCGACGTACGGGAGCTGCATCAGCCTGTCTCGCTCGAGCGCCACCGCATTCGCAGCAATCGTGAGGCACCCTGCGGTCAACAGCAACGTGGTGCCAACTACCTGCCAATTAAAGTCACCGGCTGCGCCCAGAATCGCAGCAATAGCAACCAGCGCGTTAACCACGAGTAGTCCGAGAAACGCCCGCATCGCCATCTTGGAAACGCCTTTAGCCAGCCAAAGCTCAGATGCCGTCATCCCGCAACGATCGCACAGCGATGGCAAGTCCGCCAGAGGAGAACCCCCTCGCTGTCTTCTAGAGCGTCGCCCAAAGCGAGGAATGGAATTACTCGATTCAACATTCTTGGCCGGCCCCAGCGCCACAATCGCCCGACTCTCATGCGGAATCCCTCAGGTCCCGCTGACGTATACCCACAAGCCATCAACTCGGACGAACGAGCTGCGCTCGTGCAATTCGAGATTTTCGCTGCTGCGAGAGAACCGCGCCCGGAACTCGACAACACCGATGCTGTCCAGCGCTGCACCTGACTCGGTATGGACTATCTCAAGACCCAGCCATTCGATGTTGTCGTCAAAGTCAATAGCAGCGGGAGAGGTGTCCGGGTGCCAGCTGACCTGCAGGAACGAACGATCATGCAGCACATACGCCGAGTAACGGGCCCGCATCAAGCCTTCCGCCGTTGTGCCAAGGCCTGCGCCACCCAGATGTATTCTCCCGCAATGATCTGCGTATGGTGCCGCAAATCCACATGGGCACACACCGCTATCTTTCGCCATGATTGCTCCCAAGACAGGCCGCTTTGGCTTCGAAATCTCTTATGAGTCAACCAGAGCGCCGTCACCATGACTACCGCTGGCTCACAACGCTTCTCGCTGTTGCCAACCTGCGGACGTGTCGCCCGCGCGATGTTGATTGATGTCCAAAGCCCAACTAAATAGCTGGGTGGAAACCAACACTGGCCGCTCCTTTTGAGAGCTCCGATAGCGAATCGCTTGTTGGGAACTAGCTAACCAGCCAGTGGCGAGGCCAGGCGCGCTGTGACCGCACCGCGTATCTGAGCATCGAATGAGGCGACATGGTCATTAACCAACGATGCGGCAATATCGCTGTCACCAGATCGCAGCGCATTCAGGATGGCAATGTGTTCTTCGACTGCATGACCAGGATCGGCCACGTCAGCTAAGTACAGATGCCACAGCCGGTCACTTTGCGCATAGAGCATGTCGAGCGTGTCGATCAGGAAGCGATTGCCAGCGGCCTGCCACATCAACTCATGGCACGTTCGGTCGATGGCAAGGAGTTCGGCGCCGTCGCTGGCCCCGGCCGTTCGATCGAGGGCCTCCTCCATTGCCTCCCACGAATCGTCAGTCCCTCGAAGCGCAGCAAGCCGAGCGGCATACGGCTCGAGCACACTGCGGGTTTCAAACAACATCGAGAGTTCGCCCACATCGATGCCCGTTACGAAGATTCCTTGACGCGGAACGACGTTCACAAAGTGCTCGCGCTCGAGCCGTTGCAATGCTTCACGAATCGGCGTCCGACCAATGCCAAGCTGGTCTTGCAGATCGTCTTCACGCAACACATCACCCGGGACAAAGTCAAGCCGCACGATCATCGATCGGAGCTGGGTGTAGGCCTCTTCGCTCAGTGATCTCGTCATGGCATATCCATCGCGTCTGTTCGCGTCCTTAGGGGGGCCGGTCGGGCAATTCGCTTTCGCTGTCTGAGTTTCACACGATCACATTCCCGGCAAGTTTTGGGGGTTGCCTGTGACACATAGGCAATCTAAGCTTACTCTTGATACATGAGTGATATATCACACGTGTATCAGAAACTCAATGCAGGGGCCACTCCTCATACGAACTGATCAGTGGATCGCCAGCTTTTATCCCTTCTTCTTTTGGAGATTCACATGAGTGACTTCCCCGCCTCAGCAAAAGTCGTCATCATCGGCGCTGGCATCGTCGGCAACTGCCTGGTCGGCCATCTGGCTCGCCTGGGCTGGACCGACATGGTCTTGCTCGAAAAGGGCCCGCTTCCGAACCCTGGAGGTTCGACCGGTCACGCGTCGAACTTCATCTTCCCGGTTGATCACAACAAGGAAATGGCGCTGCTTGGCGTGCAAAGTGCAAACCAGTACCGCGATATGAACCTGAGTGTCGACTCCGGAGGTATCGAGGTTGCTCGCACCCAAGAGCGAATGAACGAACTCGACCGCCGCATGACCTCGGCCAAAGCATGGGGGGTCGAAGCCGAACTGCTAACCCCTGCCCAGGTCAAAGAACTCGTCCCATTTATCAACGACGATGTCATCCTGGGCGGCTTCCATTGTCCCACCGTGTCGGTGGTCGACTCGCTCGAGACCGGCACTGTCATGCGAAAAGAGGCCATCGAAACGGCCGGCCTTCAGGTATTCGCTAATACCGAGGTGCTCGAGATGCTGACCGAAGACGATCCGGTTCCAGGCATGAAGCGCATCACCGGCGTCGTCACCGACAAAGGCACGATCGAAGCTGAGTATGTCGTCATCGCCTGCGGTGTTTGGTCGAACCGCATCGCCAACATGGCTGGCACCTACATCCCCCTAGTTCCCGCAGTGCACCAAATGGCCGATGTCGGCCCCATGGACGTTCTGGTCGAAACCAACAACGAAATCGGCTACCCGATCGTTCGCGACATGGACACATTCTGTTATGAGCGCCAGTCAGCCGGTTCGATGGAAGTCGGCTCGTACGGTCATCGCCCGATCTTGCACCACCCCGACGAGATCCCATCGAACGAAGAAGCCGCACTCTCTCCGACTGAGATGCCTTTTACCATTGACGACTTCGACCAGCAGATGGAAGAAGCCATCGAGCTCATGGACATGCTCGGTGATGCCGAGATCAAGTACGCCATCAATGGTCTGCTCTCGCTGACCCCCGACGCCATGCCATGTCTTGGCGAGCTCCCCGACGTGCGCAATCTGTGGTCAGCGGCTGCTGTGTGGGTCAAGGAAGGACCAGGCATGGCCCAGGTCGTGGCCGAGTGGATGACCTATGGCTACCCACGTGTCATCGACCCGCACGCCAGTGACATCGCCCGCTTCTACGACGACGAAAAGAACGACGAGCACATCTGGGCTCGTTCTGCCGAACACTTCAACAAGACCTATGGCATCGTGCACCCATCCGAGCAGTGGGAATCACAACGCGGTCTCAAAGAATCAAGCCTGAAGGCCATCACCGACGCTGCTGGTGCCGAATACTTCACCGCTCGGGTATGGGAACGCCCGCACTGGTACAGCAGCAATGCTGACTTGCTCGAGAAGTACGGCCTGAGTGAACGCGAGGTCGAATGGGACAACCGTTGGTGGTCACCACTGATCGATGCCGAGCACATGAACCTGCGCGAGAACGCCGGGATGATCGACCTGACCGCTTTCCAAATCTTTGACCTGACCGGCCCTGGCGCAGTCGGCTTCGCCGAGTACCTGTCGGTGAATAAGGTCGACAAGCCTGTCGGCACCAGCACCTATACACCATGGCTAAATCATGACGGCGGCTTCCACAGCGACCTGACCATGTTGCGCCTTGGCGACGATCACATCCGAGTCGTGACGGGTGCCTTCGACGGTGGCCGCGACGAGGCATGGATCAAGAAGTACATGCCGACTGATGGCTCAGTCAGTGTTGCTAACCGCACCGAAGACTACGTGACGATCGGCCTTTGGGGGCCAAATGCTCCAGCCATCTTGAGCCAGATCACCGACGCCGACCTGAGTCACGAAGGCTCGCCATACGGTTCGGTTCGCTCAATTTCCCTTTCTCTAGGTGACGCGGCTGGTGTCGAGGTCGACATATTCCGCATCAGCTATGTCGGCGACACTGGCTGGGAGATCTACATCCCCTGGGTACAAGGCCCGCAGGTATGGGAAGCAATCGCCGCTGCCGGCGCAGAGCACGGACTCCGACCCACGGGTGCTGGTGTCTACGCCGTTGGTGGCCGTGTCGAAAAGGGCTACCGACTGATGGGTGCTGAGCTCGAAAGCGAATACAACCCAGTCGAAGCTGGGCTGGCTCGCCCCAAGGTAAAAGCGGCCGACTTCATCGGTAAAGAGGCCTACCTGGCCGCCCGGGAAAAGGGCCCTGACGCGATCATGTGCACCTTGGCAGTCGAGGACAACACCGATAGCCAGGGCCGCAAGCGCTTCATCCAAGGTGGCAACGCTCCCATTCTGACCAACGATGGCGAACGCATCCTGGACAGCCACGGCCGAGTCAGCGTCGTGACCACAGCAGGTAACGGCCCGAGCTATGGCAAGTACCTATGCCTGGGTTATCTGCCGACCGAACTCGCCGAGATAGGAAACACTTTCAAGGTCATGTACATGAACGAACTATTCCCCGTGACCGTCGTAGCCACCACAGGCTCCGCCTTTGACCCCGACGACACTCGCCTCAAGGGCTAGTAATTGTTGACACCGCTGAGGAGTCAACAATTTGTAACAAAGGAACGTTTATGAACATTCTTGTCTGCGTCAAACGAGTCCCGGCACCGGGCTCGAAGATCAATGTGACCAGCGATGGGATGGCAGTTGATGCTGCGCATCTGGGTTTCACGACAAGCCCACACGAAGAGTGTGCGCTCGAAGAAGCGGTGCAGATCACCGAGCGTGACGGTGGCCAGGTCACCGTGCTGACGCTTGGCCCGGTTGAAGCCGAAGAGCAGCTTCGTTACGCCGCCAGTGTTGGTGCGCACAAAATCATCCTGGTACCAACCGATGGTTCAGCGTGGGATCCCCAACGCACTGCATCTGCGTTGACCGAAGCGATTCAAACCGCCGAAGAAGCCAACAATCAACCGTTCGAGCTGATCCTGTTCGGTAACGAAAGCGCCGATTCCGGTGGTTTCCAAGTTGGTGTGCGTGTTGCCCACAAGCTTGGCCGTCCGATCGTAAATGCCATCAAGGGGATCGACCCTAGCGACTGCGCCGTAACTGCCCGTCGAGAGATCGATGCTGGCTTCGAGGTTTACAACGTTCCGACACCGGCTGTATTAGGCGTGAAGGAGGGCATCAACCTCCCCCGCTACCCGACCATGAAAGGCCGCCTCGCCTCAAAGAAGGCTGAGCTGACCAACGCCGAGATTACCGCCAAAGCTGGCGGCCAGACCCTAGTGAGACTTCACCGCCCAGCTGAACAGGCCAGTAACACCGAGATCCTGGGCACAGACGAATCAGCTGCCGTAGCCATCGTCGACATTCTCGAAGAAATTGGGGTCTGCTGATGCTGCTCGTTCGAGTCCTCCGACCTCTCATGCATAAATTAATGAACCAGGCCGTCTCCACTCTCTCAGTCCAGGCTGAAACTCGTCGCCCCTCGCTGGCTGGTGGTTTCTGATGTCTCTGCTAGTTGTCTTGGACCACGACCGTGGCACATGGTCAGAAGCCAACGACGAGGCAATGACTGCGGCCCACACGTTGGCCGCCGACATGGGCGTGCAGATCGATGTCGCTCTCGTCGGCGATGGAGCCCTGGACCTGTCGGGTCAGGCCAGAGCGGCCGGCGCTGCGGTGGTTCACGTCGCTAACCACCCCATGCTGACCGACTTTGGTCCCGAGGCCGTGGGCGAGACCATCGTGCAGCTCATCGGCGCTGCATCACCGGATGCCGTCATGGCCGTCGGGACGAGTCGTGGCAACGAGATCTTGGCGCAGATAGCGGCCCGCATGGACCTTCCGTTCGTGGCGAACTGCATGAGCGTCACTCCTGGCGACGGCGCCTGGTCAATAACACGCATCCAGTGGGGCGGTTCGCTTCTCGAAGACACCACACTCGTAACAGACGGGCCGAAGCTGCTGACCTATGGCCACCATGCCGTCCTCGCAGAGGCCGCGCCCGCACCGGGTGCTGGCATCGTCGAGGAGTTCACGCCTGACCTCGACGGCTCTCTGGCTAGGACCATCGTTGTTGACCGCGATGTCCAACAGGCTGGTGTCACATTGTCGACTGCTTCGGTAGTGGTGTCCGGTGGCCGCGGCGTTGGTTCGGCCGAAGGTTTCGAGCAACTCGAAGAGCTCGCTGACCTACTGGGCGGCCGAGTTGGTTGCTCACGCGCTGTGACCAACCTTGGCTGGCGCAACCACACAGACCAGGTCGGTCAGACCGGCACTCGCATCGCCCCCGAGATCTACATTGCGACTGGCATCAGTGGCGCAATCCAGCACTGGGTCGGCGCCATGGCCAGCAAACGAATTTTGGCGATTAACATCGATGCCGAGGCCAACATGGTCGTCAAGGCTGACTATGCCGTGATCGCAGACCTCCACAAAGTCGTTCCCGCCATCACCGCCGAGATAAAACGCCGCAAAGGCCTCTAATCTGCTCGACTCGAACTACTCGGCAAGCACAGACCCAAACAAGCTGCCAGACGGCGAAACAAGCAAACAGAACGCCTCGTCCTGTCCAGTCGTAGCGCTATTGACCTGTTTGATCAGTCCGTCAGCGGGGACGACGATCGAGCCATCGCTCATATGGTCAGACCCAAGAATCTTGGCAAGTTCAAGGTCGCAATTAGCTAGCGCGGAACTGTCGTCCAAGCCGGCCGGAAGCTGCGCATATGCCTGGGCGTCATGCAGTCCCGCACAGTCTTGATCGGCGCCCAGATCTTCGAAGCAGTCTCCCAATTCCACCTGAGATAATGGGGTGGTCTTTGAACCGGCAACCGCACCGATGATTCCCACTAGGCCGATCACTCCTGCCAGAATCCAGCGCCATGAAAGGCCCCGCCGCTTCGCTGCTTGGGAAGCTGGTGATCCGGGCGGTTGCAGCACGCTCTGAGCCTGAGTTGGTCGAAAGACTGGCGGTAGCGGCTGCGCCGAACCTGGGGGCACAGGTGCCATCCGGTCCTGAGACCGAACAGGCCCCATCGGTGGCGCCATCGGAGGTGTCGCTGGAATTGGCGCACCACGCAGACCAGCCGGAGTGGGCGCAACGAGCGGCTCGCTCGCGTCTCTGCTGTCTGACCGATCGTTGCTCCAGAGATCGGCAGAGCGTCTGCGAAGCAGCAATTCCGACGAGAGCAATTCTGACGAAGGCGATACTGAGGTGTATGACCATGCAGACGGGTCACTCGACGCACCGTGCTGAGTCGACGCCGATTGCGGCGCTAATCCCAACTCCTGGGCTGATGTCCCGCCCCGGCTTTTATCAAGGAAAGGCACAGCAAACACCTCGCGTGCCTGGCGGATCAGTTCGTGTGAGGTGAGTTCCGGTTTGTCCTGCGACATACGAACAGATCCTTTAGTTACGTCTTCGTAGAGGGCACGCCCGCCGCTCTCAGCTTAGGTTCACGATGCACCTGGCCAACACCACTTGTTCATCAATGCACCATGCCAGGAGACCTAAACAGACAGTACGACCTCGCCTGGGCCATTCTTCTATGAGCAAGTTCTACGTGTCGGGGAACGGCCATCAGTTCTTAGAGCGTTCGTCGTCGAGCGTCAGCGCACGGCTACAAAATGAGCACAGTGCCCATGTATGACTAGGGTTCGGGCATGAACGACGATGCGTTAGCAAGAGAAGAACAGAGATGGGCAGCGCTAATCAGCAATGACTTCGAGGCCCTTGACTCTCTAGTGCATGCATCGTTGACTTATACGCACTCGAACGCGGCCGTTGACACCAAAGAGAGCTGGATCAGGTCAGTGACCAGCGGCTTCGTTGACTACCGCTCGGTCGAACGCGAAGACGTTGCGATCATTAGCTCCGGATCGACGGCGGTGATCACAGGCAAGGCGACCTTCATTGTTGGTGTGCAAGACAACGAGATCACTATCGTCGCCCGGTTCACTGCGGTATGGGTCAACGAAGATGACCGCTGGCAGTTCTACGCCTGGCAGAACACACCAATCCCGGGCTGACCTAACAGCTATAGGTTGAGACCCATACGGTTGAGTTCTTGCTGGAGTGTGCCTTCGATGTGGAACCTGCTCTTGGTCAGGGCCTTGCCAACCTGGCGGGCGAGTTTGCGGTATCGGGTGAGGACAGTAGGGCCCGTTCGTTACAACGTATGGCTGTTCGTTCAACCGTGGGTCGCCATGTAATCGGTATGAGCCTCGACGGTCTAGGCCCGACGGCTGAATCGAAAAAATCGAACAGTCGGTCATAACCGTGCGCTCATAGTCGTACTTCGTCGCCTCTACCGGACATGTCTCAGCCAACCCATGCACGGACAGAATCCATGCATCTCGGTTTAGACCGCGAACGGGTCGCCCTGCAAAGCAAGGTCCATGAGGCTCGCATCAGTACTGTTCGCCGGAGCGATGTCGACCATCATCTCAATGCTGGCACTCAGCCCGACTAGCGCCGAAGCAGCGGCAGTAGCCTGACCAAGATGAGTACGGACACGAGCGTCGAACCCGCTGCGTCATCGCAGCAGGTCATCCGAATTTTCTCGATCTTGTCGGCCTCCCTCGCTGCCGGCTATGGGGTTTTGTTCACGATGGGTGGCGACTTCCGTGATGAGTACGGAATCAGTGAAACCACCTTTGGCTTTATCATTGGCATCGGCTTCTTGTTGTCATTCTTTTCACAGATATGGATCGGGCCATACGGTGACCGTGGTTATGCCCGCCAAATGGTGTTCGGCGGCGCACTGGTAAATGCAGCAGGCCTGCTCATGATGGGCTTCGGCACATCAGCAACCGTCATCATCGCCGGACGAGTCATTTCTGGATTGGCTATCGGCGCCGCAGGCCCAGCAATCAAGCGCATCGTGGTCATTGGATCAGGCCCCAATTTGGGGCGCAACTTAGGGCGTCTGTTCTCGGCTGACGTCTTCGGGTTTGCGATAGGTCCAGTAATCTCGGCCATCCTCGTCGGGCCCTTCGGCATCGCTGCGCCGTTCATCGTTATTTCAGCGGCGACGGTCGTAGTTGTGCTCCTGTCGTTGCGACTTCCTATCGAGACCAAAAGCGATGGTGCTGTCGATCGCAAACGGTTTGCGTTCGACCTGCTGCTCTACCGCCCGTTCGCCGGGGCCGTAATGCTTGGCGTCGCCGCGTTCGTGATGATCGGCGCCTTCGATGTGCTGTGGGATCTGGTGCACACCGATCTCGGAACCGCCGATTGGATGGCCAACCTTGGCATCGCGTTGTTCGCGATCCCGTTGGTTCTGTTGGGCCCAACAGCGGGCAAACTCGCGCAGCGAATCGGCCCCTTCATCATCGCCGCCACAGGCATGCTGGCGGCCGTTTTCTTCTTTGGTATATACGGCCTACTCACCGTTGGAGGAGCAATCTTCGCGGTGACCATGGTCCATGCGGTGACCGACGGTCTGACATTTGCAGCGAGCGGCGTTGCGGTCGGTATGACCGCGCCCGAAGAACGTCAGGCTGGGGCACAAGGCGTGCTTGGCGGCATGCAATCACTTGGCGCAGGAATCATGGCGCCCATCGCTGGCTGGCTCTACGAGACCCAGGGGCAACGCACCACGTATTGGGTCGCTGGTGGGCTGATCTTGTTGCTCGTGGTTGGCGGAATCATGCTCGCACGACCCGCGCTGCGGCTGAAGGCCTGACCATGGCTGTTGTAATCGCTACATGGAACGTGCAGTGGCAGTTCAACGAATGGGAAGAGCGACAACCAGCCATCGCAGCTGTACTCGGTGATCTTGATGCTGATGTCATCATGTTGCAGGAATCTTGGCGAGGTCAGGTTGACCGATTGGCTGACGAGCTCGGCTTCCATCACATCTGGGCAGGTCATGATCCCCGCGGCGACTACGAGCGTTCGATGGGCAATGCAATTCTGAGCCGCTGGCCGATCCAGACCAACGCCCATCGGTTCCTCGCCGATGCGAAGGGCCGCGAGTACCGCACCATCGTGTTTGCCCGCATCAAGACCCCATTCGGGACCCTGCCTGCATTCACCACCCACCTCGATCATCACTTCGGCCAATCAGCCACTCGCTCATCACAGCTCGCCGCTGCCTCGGAATTCATCGAGATACATGCCAGCGGCGATCTCCCTCCGATCCTGACCGGCGACCTGAACGCCGTTCCTGAAAGTGATGAGATCCGTAAGCTCACCGGTCGCTCAACGCCCTATGTCGACGGGCGGATCTGGACCGACGCCTGGGAACAAGTTGGCGACGGCCCCGGCATCACTTGGTCCAATACCAATCCCTACATCAACAACTCGGCGTGGCCGAACCGGCGGCTGGACTACGCTCTGATCGGCTGGCCCCGAGAAAATCGGCCGGTCGGCAATCCAACTCGAGCCTGGATGTTCGGCATTGAACCTATCGACGGCATCGTCGCCAGCGACCACTACGGCCTCGCCGTTGAGATCCACACGTAGACAGCGTTCCGTCGCTCCGGGCGTCATCCGAAAGGGCGACCTACTCGGTTGGGTTGCTAAGTAATCTCCAACGAGCATTGATTTGCCCCTCTGCAGCTTCGGCTCGAAGCTGACCAGCGCGTGGAAACCAATCCACGAAATCGACCGATAGGGGAGACAGTTCGAATGCTAAATCGGCACTACTCGCACACACTGCTCGAGCTAGCCAGCCTTGGGTTCACGAGGTAGACCGAGGAGGCGTTCGCCGATCAGGTTGCGCTGAATCTCACTGGTGCCGCCAGCAACCCGCATGCCTGGCGCATACAGAAAGTCTTCGGCCACTTGCTCATCGGCCAAGACCGTCGCTGCTGGCCCCATGCCATCGAGCCGCGCTCGAGTACGTTCGGTCGAAAATTCAGTGTTGCCAAGCTTGACCAATGGTCCGAGTTTCGGATCGCCCTCGCTGCGATCAAGCAGCTGGCGCAGCGCCCCCGCTTTGACTCGGGTTCGCATGATTCGATCTCGGTGCACGGGGTCGGTGCTGTCATCGATCGTGTCGATCAGCCGTTGGGTGGCACGCTCGAGGCCAATTCCAGCTGCACCTACTTCGGCTCGCTCGTCACCGAGCACCGACGTGGCAACACCCCAGCCGCCGTGCAGGGGCCCAAGCAGATCGGCCTTGGCCACCGGTGCGTCGTCCAGGAAGACCTCGCAGAACTCGTGATCTCCGGTCATCTGCTTAAGTGGCCGCACATCAATACCTGGGCCGTGCATATCGAACAGGAAGAAGGAAATGCCGCTGTGGCCCGGTTCTTCCGGATTGGTGCGGGCCAGCAGAATTCCGTGATCGGCTAGTTGCGCTGTCGAGGACCACACCTTTTGCCCACTAACCTGCCATTCGTCGCCATGGTCCTCGGCCCTGGTCGAGAGGCTGACCAGGTCGGACCCACTGCCTGGTTCGCTGAAGAGCTGACACCACAGAATCTCGGCTGCCAGGGTCGCTCGGAGATACTTCTGCTTCTGCTCTTCGGTGCCGTACTTAAGGATCGCTCCGCCGGCCAGCACGAAACCCTGAAAGTTCATGTATGGCGAGATTTCGGCACGAGCGCACTCTTCGCTCCAGACCAACCGGAACTCAGGGCCATAGCCCTGGCCGCCGTACTCCTTTGGCCATGACACCCCGGCGAAACCGCTGGCAAACATGTGTTGTTGCCAGGCCTTAGCTTCGTCGTACATGGCCGGGGGCATGATCGCCCCAAAAGCGCGGCAGGCAATGCCATCGGTCTTCGCTTCGCTGATGAAGTCGGCTGCCCGACGCCGAAACTCGTCGATGGTTGGAGCGTCAGGTGCCATAACGAAACGCTAGTCGTTACATACGTCACGTCCCTTTTTGGGAGAAACCGGTTGCGTCGCGGCTTCTGGCGGAATAGGTTCACGAGCTAATCCCGACTAACCCGATCGGAATTATAGAGTATGTCCGTACAAATGGACATAAACATCTGGGAGACCTGCACCGTGACAGCCCATGCCAACCTCCAAAATTCGTACCCGGTGCAACTACGCATTAAGGGGCGCCAAGCCCTTGTTGTTGGTGCAGGCAATATTGCTGTGCGCAAGATCCAAGGGCTGTTGCGAGCTGGCGCTGATGTCACTGTCATCGCTCCATGGATCCATCCCCTCATCTCTGCGCTGCCCGTTGACATTGTCGAACGCACATATCTCGATGGCGAAGCGGGTAACTACCAACTGGTCATCACCTGCACCGATGACCGGCTTGTGAATCGCCAGGTGTTCCGGGACGCCGATGCAGCGGGGGTGTGGGTGAACTCGGCTGACGATCCCGTGAACTGCAGCTTCATCCTTCCTGCCGTCGCCCGTCAGGGTGATCTGACCCTGACCATCTCGACCAACGGTAAGAGCCCCGCCATGGCTACATGGCTGCGCCGTAAGTTCGAGGCCGAGTTCGATGAACGTTATGACCGCTTGATGGACCTGCTCGTCGAGGTCCGCGCCGAAGCACGTTATGTGCTGGGCACGAGCGAGGTCGCAGGATGGAACGAGGCGCTAGACGACGGCATCTTTGAACTCGTGGCTTCCGGCGAGGTCGACGCAGCTCGCCAGCAGCTCCGGTCAAGCATCGGTCTCGATGCGCACCCTGCCCCACCAACCAGGTCTTCTGTGCTCCGTGCCAACGGGTCGGCGAACCTTGAGCCGAAGGTCACAGCATGACGGTGCATCTTGTCGGGGCTGGCCCTGGTGATCCTGAACTGATCACCGTCAAGGCAGCGCGCTTGCTCGGCCGGGCCGATGTTGTGGTCTATGACCGTCTGGTCTCCGCCGAAATCCTGGCGATGGCTGCGCCATGGGCCGAGCTCATCAACGTCGGCAAGGACCCCAACGGCGAGCGGACAACACAGGACCAGATCAACGCCATCCTGATCCACCGCGGCCGCCAGCACGACACCATCGTGCGGCTAAAGGGTGGTGACCCGTTCGTGTTTGGCCGCGGCGGCGAAGAGGCCATTGCACTCGAGACTGCAGGTATATCCGTTGCTGTCGTCCCTGGCATCACCTCGTCGATCGCCGGCCCAGCGTTGGCCGGTATCCCGGTTACGCACCGCAATGTTTCGAGCGCCTTCACCGTCGTGACGGCCCACGAAGACCCCAACAAGGCCGATGGGCTGAACTGGCAGGCACTTGCGCAGCTGAACACCACGCTCGTTGTGCTGATGGGCGCTCGTCGAACGGTTCAGATTCGCGAGCGTCTTCTGGCAAGTGGCATGAGCCGCGACACGCCTGTCGCGATCATCTACTCCGCCAGCACACCTGACCAGACCGTGGACCGGCTGCCCTTGCACCGCCTCGGTGAATACCCCGTGCCCAACCCCGCCGTCATCGTCATTGGTCAGGTCGCAGCCGCATCTGTCATCACCGGATTACCCGGAAGAGATCTAACCGAGACGGACCACCTAGGCGCCAAGGACGACCCACAGACAAGACAAAGTCCCCGGGACCGTCGACCCGCACAGCTCACGAAGGATTTTGGCCGAGGAACGAGTCCAAAATCCGGACTACCCGGACTACCTATCGTTCAAGGAACAACCTCATGACACTCACCGAAACCCGCCCATTCCAGCCCACGCCTCATGTGGCTGACGCTGGCATTCGGGCTGACATTGATAAGTTCCGCGACATGCTGACTGGTTATCGAGCGGGGACCGTCGACGATGACGTCTTCCGCGTCTTCCGCCTGACCAACGGCATCTATGGGCAGCGCCAAGGTGGTGAGAATCACATGGTTCGCGTCCGTGTCCCCTATGGCAAAGTGTCAGCCGACCAGCTCGACATGTTGGCCATGGTCGTCGAGAAATACAGCCGAGGATGGGGCCACATCACGACCAGGCAGAACCTACAGATGCACTATGTGCAGCTCGACCAGATCCCGGAAGTACTCGAACATCTAGGGTCGGTCGGCTTGACCAGCCGTGAGGCATGCGGCGACACCGTGCGCAATGTGCAGGGCTGCCACCTGGCCGGAGCGTGTCCATTCGAAGTTCTCGACATCACGGCGTGGGCTGACGCAACGAACAACTATCTGCTGCGCAACCCCATCGGTCAGCGGCTGGCTCGCAAGTTCAAGATCAACTTCTCTGGGTGCGAAACTGACTGCGGCCAGGCCATGTTCAACGACGCCGGTGTGATCGCTACAACCCGCAGGCTCGACGACGGTTCTATCGAAGCTGGCTTCCGGATATACATCGCAGGTGGCTTGGGAGCGAACCCCCACGCTGCGCTTGCACTGGAAGATTTCACGCCACGCGAACTACTGCTTCCGACGATCGAGTCCATCCTGCGGGTGTTCGAGCAAACCGGCAATCGCGACAACAAGCTACGAGCGCGAATGAAGTGGGTTGTCGACGAACTCGGTTTCGACGAGGTGCAGCGCCGCGTGCTGACACAGCGTCATCTATTACCAGCTTCGGCAACCTGGCCTGGAGGCATCCCCGAGGAAGTAGTCCTCTATGGCGACGCTCCAGCCGGGCGCGACATGACCCAGCAGGCAACACCCGTCGGGCACGGCGTGTCGGTCGGCTTGGGCGGAAGTTCGCCCTACGGGCGATGGGAGTCAGCCAACGTCGTCCGAGGCATCGCCAAATCGACTGTGTCGGCCTATGCCTGGTGCCGTCTGGGCGACATCACCGCAGCCCAGTTCCGAGGCGTGGCGCAGATCATTCGCGACTTCAAGGTTGACGTGCGGGTATCGAACCGGCAGAACTTCGTGGTCCGTGGGCTCAGCGAAGGCCAGCTTCCCTCGCTCTATGAACGGTTAGCAGAACTCGACATGGCCCAGCCTGGCGCAGAGCTAAGCCGAGACGTCGTGTCGTGCCCTGGCGCCGACACCTGCGGACTCGCCGTGACACAGTCACGTGGCCTCGCTGATGCCATTGGTGCCCAACTCGAGGCCGAGGGTTTGGCCGAAGTCGGCGGTGTACGCATCAACATCTCTGGCTGTATGAACTCGTGTGGGCAACACCACATCGCTGACATTGGCTTCTTCGGAATCGAGCGCCGCGCTCATGGCCAGCCAGCTCCTGGGTATCAGATGTTGCTCGGCGGCTTCGTCGGTCAAGAGACGATCCATTTCGGTGACAAGGCACTGCGACTGCCTGCGAAGACGGCACCTGAGGCAGCCGCCCGAGTCCTTCGACGCTTTACCGACGAACGAGATGCCGGCCAGTCCTTCCGTAGCTGGATGGACCGCGTCGGCGGCGCCCGCGAGATCGCCAAGGGTCTCAAGGATCTCGATCTCTTCCCCAAACTCGATGTGGACCCCAGTTTCTACGTCGACTTCGACGAGACCGGGCCATACGTCGCCGAAATCGGCATCAGTGAATGCGCTACCTGACCGCGCTCGTACAGGATTTGTGCACCTGGGGTCAGACCCCCTGGCAGCAGCGATGAATCCCCAGTTGGCATCGACGATTGCGGCAATCGACGACGCAAATCGTCAGGACCCCAACAACCTTAATGGGCAGCCCCTTGCCATGGTTCAAGGTCAGGCGGGCAGCCGATGGCTGGATGAACTATGTGCCACCCCACGCGATGAGTTGCGGCTGGCGGTGCGGGCCCACCATTTGCGCCGATGGGAGTTGAAGCGCGTCGACTATCCCGAAGGCCGTTCGGGATACCTGCGGTGGCGCCGAGCGAACAAAGCTCACCAGGCAGACTCCCTTGCGTCGCTAATGCAGGAAGATGAATGGCCCGAATCGTCGATCGAACTCGCCCGGTTGCTGCTCGGGCGCACCAAGCTGCGCACTGACCTAGATACCCAAACACTCGAAGACGCTGCATGCCTTGTCTTTTTGGAAACCCAGTTCGAAGCCATGACAGAGCGCACCGAACACAAACACCTGGTTTCGATCGTTGCCAAGACACTGAACAAGATGAGTCCCGGAGCGGTTATACTGGCCGGTTCAATCGGCCTCTCGACCACATCCCGGGCCCTTTTGGCCGATGCTTTTGCATCAGTAGGTGACGAGGTTCTTGATGACGACTGAACGCGAACTTCACGAGGCCACCCTGCTCGTACGCGGCGGATTGCAGCGAACAGGTTTCGACGAGACCGCCGAGGGCCTGTTCCTTACGTCGGGTTATGTCTACAGCAGCGCGGCCGAGGCCGAGGCTGCCTTTGCTGGTGAACACGACCGCTATATCTACTCTCGCTACGGCAACCCGACTGTTTCTATGTTCGAGGAACGATTGCGCCTGATCGAAGGCGCCGAATCCTGCATGGCCACAGCAAGTGGCATGGCTGCGGTGTTCGCATCACTCGCTTCGTTTGTCTCTGCAGGCGACAAGGTCGTGGGTTCTCGGGCGTTGTTTGGCTCTTGCCACGTGATCATGAGCGAGATTCTGCCTCGGTTTGGTGTCGAGACCATCCAGGTCGATGGCACCTCGCTCAACGAGTGGGAAGAAGCACTTGCCGGGGGCGCACGGGCCGTCTTTCTGGAGACGCCGTCAAACCCTGGGCTCGAGATCATCGACCTCGCGGCGGTGTCCGAGATGGCTCACGCCGCCGGCGCCCTCGTGATCGTCGACAACGTGTTCGCCAGCCCCATCCTTCAGAAGCCACTCGACTTTGGTGCTGACGTCGTCGTCTACTCGGCAACCAAACACATCGACGGACAGGGCCGCGTCCTTGGTGGCGCCGTGCTCAGCACCAAGCAGTTCGAGACGGACTATCTAAAGCCGTTCACTCGCCACACCGGGCCAAGCCTCAGTCCGTTTAATGCGTGGGTCCTCGTCAAGGGACTCGAAACTCTTCGTCTTCGAGTCGACGCTATGAGCCGCTCGGCGCAAACATTGGCTGAGCAACTCGAACAGCACTCGGCAATTGCCCGCGTCGGCTATCCAATGTTGGCATCGCACCCGCAGTTCGAACTGGCGAAACGGCAAATGAGCGCTGGCGGCACGATCCTGACGATCGATGTCGGCAACAAACAAAACGCCTTCGCGTTCATGGACGCTCTACAACTATTCGATATCTCGAACAACGTCGGCGACTCTAAAAGCCTGGCCACACACCCGGCCACCACCACGCACCGCCGTATCGGGGCCGAGGGCCGAGCGCTCGTTGGTATCGGCGATGGCATGATCCGGCTCAGCATCGGTCTCGAAGACCCACAGGATCTCTACACCGACCTCGACACTGCCCTCACCCACCTCCCGTAGGCGCACCTTTTGTCGGGGGCTAGGCACAAAAACGCACGCTATCCCGCACAGATCAAGCGGTTCAGATGGCGGGGACATCGTGCCAAACTCATGGCCCCAATCCCGGTCCAACCGCCTAGCGACGAACTCGATCTCACTAGAGACGTTCGACTTTTATCAGTTCTGGTCAGCCACTCGAGCGCGATGGTGAATCAAAGCGTGTGCGGCAATACCAAACCGTTCGCGGTGGCTGGTGTGGATGATGACCACCGACCTGCCTTGATACGGCTCGGACATAGACGGCGCAGGCAAAAACGGATTCTGTTCGCACAAGCTGATCGCTAGCGCGGCCGGTCTCGCCCACTCGCTGTGCTCCATCTGAGGCCCGCCCCGAGACAGTTCGTAGACCAGTAGGGTCCGCACCATGGATATCGGAATCAATGGCTCTGGCCTTCTTGCCAACCCTGCACTCGGCGCTCTCAACGCCGACCTCGCTTCGGCCGAAGACGATAATTTTGCGTCATATTGGCTGGCTCAGACTGGTGGCGTCGATGCACTCACTGTTTTTGCCGCCCGCGGCGCAACCGGATCCGACATGAAGCTGGGCACCGCCGTTATCCCTACCTGGACAACCCATCCACAGGTCTTGGCAGGCCAAGCAATGACGACCCAGGCCGCTATCGACGGTCGATTGGTGCTGGGCCTTGGACTGGCACACGAACCATCGGTCACAGGTCGATGGAAGATGAAGTGGGAACGTCCCGTCCGCCAAATGATGGACTTTCTCGATGTGCTACAGCCACTCATAAGCGACGGCATCGTGGATCACGACGGCCACTTCTGGAGCTACGAGGGTGCTATGCCATTGCTCGACACTCCGACCCCCAAGGTCATGATCGCTGCACTCGGCGAGCAGATGCTCAAGCTGGCGGGTGCACGCACCGACGGCACGATCCTGTGGTGCGTTGGCCCGAAGACCATCGCCAACCACATTGCCCCTGTAATTAATGCAGCTGCCGACAAGGCCGGGCGCGACAAGCCCTCCATCGTGTGTTCGATCCCGGTGTGGGTGACCGACGAACCAAAGCCAGCGCGCGACTTTCTGGGCCAAATCTTGTCGATCTATGCCGAACTTCCTAGCTACCGACGCATGCTCGATATCGAAGGCCTACACGGACTCGGTGAGCTCTCACTCGTTGGCACCGAAGCTGAAGTTACCGAACGCATCGCCGAGATCGCAGTATCTGGCGCCACTGATTTCACAGCGGTGCCCATGGGCGGGAATCCTGACGAGATCGAGCGCACTCGCGAAGTCCTTCGCATCGCCCGCTAAGCCAGCGCTGCTGTTCCGCTCCTGGAGCACTGCCTAGCGTTCGTCAAGAACAGGTTTCGCGCTCACCTCGAACTCGGCCCCAACTCCATCGCGCCGCACCATCGGGACACCGTGATGATTGCTGACGGGGAAACCACCGCCGCAGCCGCCAGTTCTCATGATCAAACGCAATAGTCTGCACGGGTTTCCCTATCAGGCAGCCGCGATCTAGCCTCTGGCCATGGATATTAGCGACGAACAGATCAAGCAGTACTGGGCCGATGGCGCCACCGTGCTGCGCGACGTGATCAGTCCTGAGTGGCGTGAGCGTCTTGCCGCTGCCATCGAGCGTGACATCGCCGAACCGGGCCCGTTCGACCATTCCTACGACGTCGCGGGAGGCAGGTTCCACGGCAACCTTCGTGTCTGGCAAGACGACGCTGACTTCGCAGCGTTCTGCCTGGATTCACCAGCGGTCGAGATCGCTCAAACGTTTCTACGAGCGACACGACTGAACTTGCTCTATGACCAATTATTCGTCAAAGAAGCCGGTGCTGATCACCGCACACGTTGGCACAACGACCAGCCCTACTGGCCGGTGTCAGGACGAGACGTGATCTCGGTTTGGGTGGGCTTGGACCACACAACCGCCGAGAACGGTCGGCTCGAATTCGTACGCGGCTCACACGAATGGGACAGGTGGTTTCAGCCCGAACCATTCGGGCCAAATAGTGGCAATAGTGCCTACGACCAAAACCCTGACTACGAGAAGATGCTCGACATCGAAGCCGATCGGGATGCGTACGACATCATCACCTGGGACATCGAACCCGGCGATGTCTATGTATTCAGCGCGATGACCGCCCATGGAGCGCCAGGCAACGCCACCACCGATCAACGACGTCGGGGCTACACAGTTCGCTACTGCGGCGACGACGTTTTCTATGACCCTCGTGTCGGTATCAGCGCTCCCGTTCTGGTTGACGGTTTACTCGCTGGCGACCGTCTTGATTCTGAGCAATGTCCACTGGTGTATGCCGCGTAGCAACCAAGGCCCGCTGGCGCATACCGCACGCCGGACTTAGCCCTGTAACCTCCACGCCGTGACCTCTACTGCGATGCCACTGCGACGCCTCGCAGTCTTCGCCGCGGGCGCACTCGGACTGCTCGTACTCGTCGCTGTTGCGAGCAATGCAGAGCAGTTCACCTTGGGGGAAACCGGCACGCCTCCAGGTCGAAACGTGCTGGCCATTGAAAGCGGCTTGTCGCCGGGCGAATCCGATGCGGCCGATATCGCAAACCCAATCGACATTCCGGAATCTGTCGTCATCGCACTCACCGTTGTGCTCGGCATCGGATTGCTCTATCTGTTGTCTCGACAGCGGTTCTCGTTCCGGTTCCGTAGGCCATCGATCAACCTGACTCGAAGTGCTGCCGCCGAGATCACCGAAGAAGAGCAGGCCGAACAAATTGCCGACTTCGCGCGGGACCTGATTGACGAACTCAACGATGGCGACAGCCCCCGCTATGCAATTCAACGTGCCTATGCGGCGGTCGAGACCGGCTTCGGAGCTATCGAGCTCACCCGCAAAACCGCCGAGACCCCCCTGCGTTACCTCGACCGGATCTTCGGCCGCCACGCCCGCGTGAAACAACCGCTTGAGAATCTGACGCATCTGTTTCAGCGAGCCCGATTCTCGTCAGAGCCAATCGACGAAGAAATGCGAGCCTCCGCCATCGAAGCACTCACCGAGATCCGCGACTACTACACAGCAATTTCGTGGAAGCGGATCAGCAATCGCCGAACCGGGCGAGCGAAGTCTGGAACCGAATCATGACCGGCTTACTCACGGCTGCAGCGATTATCGCAACGCTCACGCTGCTCGTGTCCGCTACCAGAACCGGCTCACAAGTCACCGCTGCTGATCAGAACAAACGCGGCACATGGGGTATCGCCCATTGGCACTCGCAGCGCAACCGAAACTTGAACCCGCACGAACGCCGGTGGCAGACAACGCTGCTTTCTGGCAAAGACAACTCGTCGCGTTGGGACACGGCGACTAACGAGGTCG
Organism: uncultured Acidimicrobiaceae bacterium; assembly: GCA_905182135.1. Classification (GTDB taxonomy): domain Bacteria; phylum Actinomycetota; class Acidimicrobiia; order Acidimicrobiales; family UBA10347; genus UBA10347. The sequence goes on from CAJJAG010000001.1 coordinate 224,136, forward strand.
CAGCCCTCGAGCGTCTGCGTGGTATCGCCCCGTCCGGTCCCGCTCCGACCTCCCACAATCATCAGTGGATCGAGGCCACCATCGCCATCCTCGAAGCATCTATTAATGACTCAACAACACCAGGAGACCCTGCGTAATGACAGCCCACACGGCGAGCGATGTAGCTCGCTATGGAACGGCCATGCTCGATGAGCTCGAAAAGGCAATCGTTGGAAAACGAGACGTCCTAAAGCTCCTGCTCACCGGAATCTTCGCGAGCGGCCATGTGCTATTCGAAGACGTACCCGGATTGGCAAAGACTCTCATTGCTCGTTCGATCGCTCAGGTCGCTGACTTGGACTTCTCTCGTGTGCAGTTCACCCCTGACCTCGTACCAGGTGACATCACTGGCTCGACGTTGTTCGAAGCCGGAAGTGCATCAGGCACGTTTAAGCCTGGCCCCGTGTTCGCGAACCTGGTCCTCGGTGACGAGATCAACCGGGCTCCCCCAAAGACTCAATCTGCTGTACTTGAAGCAATGGAAGAACGACAGGTGACGGTCGACGGTACGAGCCATCCGTTGCCCACTCCATTCATCGTTATCGCAACCCAGAACCCCATCGAATCCGGTGGGACCTATCCCCTTCCCGAAGCCCAGCTCGACCGGTTTCTACTACGCCTCAACGTTGGCTACCCCGACGTAGCTGCCGAGACCGAAATCCTCATGCGCCGCGCCGGTCGTGGGCACGAGCAAGTTGACCTAGAACAAGTCATCGATGCGCAGACACTTCGCGAGCTACAAGTCGTTGTTGAGGCCGTGCAGGTCGAGCGCAGCGTTGCGCAGTACATGGTCGAACTGGTGACATCGACACGTGACTCGGGACGTACCGACGCAGGCGCCAGTCCTCGTGGATCGCTGGCCTTGCTTCGAGCATCTCGGGCATGGGCGGCGCTCGATGGTCGCAGTTTTGTCACGCCCGATGACGTGCATGCGATTGCAGTCCCCGCATTGGCGCACCGGCTGATCTTGAAGCCTGACGAATGGCTCCGTGGGGTAACGGGGGCCGACATCGTCGACTACTGCATGAACACCGTGGCCATGCCTGAGTCACTCATTGCAACCGACACTGAGGCCTGACGTTGGCGCAGGAGTCCCTACCGGACGTGCTTGAGGGGCCATCGACTTCAGTCAGGCTCACCGGCAACCGTGAACTGGCTCGGCGTTTGCCGCTGTTCGACGTGTGTGGTTTGATCGCCCTTGCTGGGCTGGTCACTGCAATCGCGTTCCGGCGACCCGACGTCTTGGCCTTGACCACGCCCTTCGTTGTCGCGATTGCCGCTGCGTTAGCCCTGTGGCGGCCAGTTGACGGCGTGGTCAAGATTCGTGCCGATCGCACACGCATCGTCGAGGGCGAAGACGTCACGATCCTGGTCGACATCACAAGCCCTAGCGGAATCGGCCGAGTCGAAATCGAGCTGGAACCAAGTGATCGGCTGGTTGCCGTCGGATCGCTTCGAGCCGTAACGACCGTGAAGTCGAACTCGACGACAACACTTGCGTTCACCGTGCGCGCCAGCGACTGGGGCGTCGCCAAGATCGACAAGCTGACGGTCCGGGTCTGCGACCGTTTCGCCATGTTCGGCGGCGAACTCGATGCCCGAGCCGACACGACGGTCACGATCGGGCTGCCCGAAGATCGCATCTCGGCATCGCTCGAGGCCGAACGCTTCCGCAGCATCGTCGGCAGCCACCTCAGCAACGATCGCGGACAAGGCATGGAGATCGCTGATATTCGGCCATTCCAACCAGGCGACTCGACGCGCAACATTAACTGGCGAATCAGCAACCGACGCCAAGAGCCATGGGTCACCCTCCGTCACCCCGACCGTTCCACCACCGTCGTCATCATCGTCGATGCCCATGATGGCGAGAATGACGAACAGCGAATGACCCAGCGGCGTTCGGTCAGCGCCGCGATGTCGTTGAGTCGCGGCCATCTGGCCCTGCATGATCGTGTCGGGCTACTCGTTGTAGGCCACACCGTGCAGTGGTTGCCTCCCAAGCTGGGACGTAACCAACTGTTTCAAATCGCCGACCGTCTCGTCGCTGTCAGCAATGCTCCAGAAGCCAGTCGGCGCATGTATCGACCGCCTGCTGTCTCAACCATTCCGAACAATGCAATCGTGGTCGCTGTGTCACCGTTACGAGATCCGCTAATGGTTTCGCTCGTCGCCGAGATCCGCAGCCGCGGCAACCCAGTTTCAGTATTGGTCCCCCAGACCGAACAAGCGCGGTCGTCGCGCAGGCGCCTTCGAATTACCAATCGCACAACAGAACAAGCTCGCCGACTCGCCGCCGTGGAACAAAAGATCGGTGTGCAATCGCTGCGCGAACGAGGCGTCGGCATCGTGGCGTGGGCACCCGATGAACCCGTAATCACCGTGATCGACTCGGTTCGTCAACTGCGCCAGGCGATGGCTCGAGGTCGATCGTGGTAGTGGAGTCAGCATGTTGACCTGGCATATTGATCGCTTCTTCCGCGCCGGACCGCTGTGCGCGCTCGTGACCTTGGTTCTGCCGATGGCGATGGCAGCATTCGTGAACTCGCAAAGCTCCGAGGACAATATCTTGGGCATCCTGCTTGTCGCGTCGGGAGTCATCTTCATCGGCAGCCTGATCGGGTCGGCATTAGCCAGCGGATTCGGCGCCGTCTTATTCAGCCTGGGAACTACTGTGGCCGAGGTACCCGTATTAATCATGGTGGCAGTCGGTATCAGCCTCTACACCACGCTTGTGATCCATGATTTGTCTGGTTCCTTCCACCGCGGCCCGCGTGTCGCCCGAGCGATATGGCGCAACACTTCGCTGACCACACTCGTTGTCACAGCTACCAGTACGGCTTCATTCGCACTCGTATACTTTGTCGCCAACCTGACCACCTGGCAGAGCATCGTCGTGCCCTTTGGTGTCGCCGCAATCGGTTTCGCCGCCAAACTTGCCGCCGACTCACACCAAACATTCGGTCGTCAACTCACCGCCAAGCGGCGTTCTCAGTCTGACGCCGACAACCCAGTTTCTTGAACCGCGTCAGGGCTACTCCGTCACCACAACTCGCCTAAAGATTCCCCTTAGACAGTGGCCAACGGGGTTGGAAGCCCTTGGACTCCGGGCACGGTATGGAAAATGGTGCCTCGCCGGCTCTCATCATCGAGGTTGTCTGCGGTAACGATGTACATATCAGCCAGGTCAGGGCCGCCAAACGCAACGCTCGTTACCCACCGAGCAGGAATCAGAATTTCGTCGAGTTCTTCACCGGTTGGTGAAAGCTTGACCACTCGACGCCCACCGACGTGTGCGACCCAAAGATTGCCGTCGACGTCGACGCACATGCCATCGGGAACACCTCGTTCGAAGCTTGCTTCAGCAATCACACTGCGGTTCGTGGGGACGCCCCTCGCGGCGTAGTCGTGCGTGATCACGCAGCGACCGGTGCTGTCGCAGTGGTACATGGTCATCTGATCAGGCGAGAAGCCGATGCCGTTGCTCAGGCCAACCCCGCCATAGAGCTGCGTCGCGGGTCCGTCGTGCTCAATCCGCCAACACTCACCCGGTACGCGTTCGCCTTTTAGAACTGCTGGGTCCGAGCGAATCGACCCGACCAGGACTCGGCCATCGGCATCGGCATGACAATCATTGAAAGCAAGGACACCGTCGAGACTAAGCAGTAGTCGCATTTCACCGTCGTTCCAATGGGCAACGGTCGGTCCTGTGACGACAAGGCCACCATCACGGTGAAGCAACAACCCACCTACTGACTCGCGTGAAGAAATGAGGGTGTCGATATCACCGTTTGGGGCGCGCTTGAAGACACCACCATCGACGACATCAGTGAAAAACAGGTTGTTCTCACTATCGACTCGTGGTCCTTCGACCAGTCCAAACCCCCATGCAAGCGTCGCTAATTCCATACAGGCCATTGTGGCGCAGCGGCCGACGCTGATGACAACTACACCGAGGCCATCTCCAAATAAAGGCGCGTTCCTCTACCTAGTACGGTCGGCTAGACGAGTCTCACCGACAGAATCAGTGCGCAGACTTTACGCAGTTTCGAGAGGGCCGAAGTGCGCACGGTCGTGTTTACTGGCGAAGGTGACGCATTCTGCGCCGGGATCGACCTTGGCTTCCTCGAGTCCATTCCGGCCAAAGAGCGCGGCATCAAGGTGCCCACAATGACCGCCGACGGGTGGTGGAACATCACCGCTTGCCCAAAGCCCGTAACCGCCGCTTGCGATGGGCCCGCTGTCAGTATGGGCGCTGAATGGACGAGTCACAGCGACGTTCGTATTGCTAGCAACCGAGCCCGGTTCGCCTGTAATTTCGCACACCGTGGGCTGGTACCGGACACCGGAGCCGGGTCCTGGCTCCTTCCCCGCCAGGTCTGCCTGCAGCCAGCGCTGCGACTGCTCTTCTCGGGCGCATGGCTACTGCTGTCGAAGCGTTCGAACTCGGCTATATAAGCCAGGTCGTCGAATTTCACCGGGCGTTAGGCCCAAACGCCCGCCGTTCAGATCGCAGGCTTCTAGAGCTCACTGGATCGTGTCAGGGCATCTGATCGGTGACGATTCACTTCGTCTGCGCCCACGGGTCGTTTACGCTCACGGGTATGACAGAACCGGTGCTGTACGAAGAGCGCGATGACATTGCCATCATCACGCTGAACCGACCCCACAAACGTAATGCGTTGAACGAAGCCGTCATCCAGGGAATCGCTGACGGAATTGATGCCGCCACCAAGTCAGCCGACGTAGCCGCCATTGTCCTGCGCGGTGCCGGCGGCACGCTGACTGCCGGCTACGACTTAGGCGCAACTGCCGACGAGTCTGACTATGTCGGCTGGACAACGCCATACGGCGCCAAGGGACCAAAGCCCCGGGAAGGAGCTTGGGATCCGGTGCGCGACTACCAGTTCATGAACAATAATGTCCAGCGGTTCATGAAAATTTGGGAATGCCCCAAGCCTGTACTCGGCGAGATCACCGGATGGGCAGTCGGCGGAGCCACCGACATGGTGCTGTGTTGTGACCAGCTCTACATGGCCAACGATGCTCATATTGGCTATGCCCCGAGCCGAGTCTTCGGCACGCCCACCACCATGATGTGGATGTATCGACTCGGCCTAGAACACGCCAAGCAGTTCCTGCTCACCGGCCGCGCAATCGATGCCGAAACTGCATACCGGATCGGTCTCGTGGCCCACGTTGTAGCGCCCGAAGATCTTGCAGCGACGATCGAGGCCGACGCACAACGCTTCAGCCACATCCCGGCGAACCAACTCGCCTTGAACAAGATGCTGATCAACCAAGCCTTCGAAAATATGGGCCTGCGAACCTCACAGATGATGGGCACCTTCTTCGACGGTGTCACCCGCCATACCGAAGAAGCTCTGCTGTGGGCTGAAGATCTGCAAGAACGTGGCGTCCGGCCGGTCGTTGCCGACCGCGACCATCCGTGGCAAGACTACGGGCAGCGGCCCAAGGGCTAACCCGGGTAGTCCGGGTTTCACTTCGTCCCTCACCAAAACCCTGTTTTCGAGTTCCAAGACCAAAAATCCCGGCCATTTCCTGCGACCCCCAATAGTCCGGGTTTCACCAAATGTGTACCCGTCCACGCTTACCAAGGTTCTGGATCTGAGTCGAAGGGGGTGGGGGCACTAGGTTGATGCGGCTAGGCGAAAATGGGGTTTGGGCCGTCGGAGTCTCGGTGCAGCGCTGCGCTCACGCCATCGATCACCGCCTGCATATTCGCTCGGTGTTCACCGATTCGCCGATGCAAGATGCGAGGCTCCTTATCGGGCATCGACGCAATCGCATGGCTGATACCTGATGGGCCCGGCCCAAGCTTGACGCTATAGCGAAGACGGGTTGCACCAGCGATACGAGTCATCTCGAAAAGCCAACGGGCGCCCGGGTTATCGGCGTCAGATGTGACCCAACCAAATTCGCTGTGTTCCTGGTAATGGTTGATGAAACACGGCACGTCCCATTCGCCTATTGCGTCATGCTTGTTCGAGCCAATGAACTGCGCACCCAATGCAGGACCATCGGCGCCACCAGCCCAGCGGGCTCCGACGAATTCGGCACTGAACTGGGCACCGAAATTGATATCGGTGACCAGATCCCAGACGTCAGCAATCGGCGCCTTGATGTCGGCTTCGACGACACACCCCGGGCCGTCGCCAAGACAGGCCGGATCACTTGGACCGGTCTCCCAGGTATGTGCGTACTGATCGATGAATGTGACCTGGCGAGCCGGGTAGCGAGGCGCCTTCTTGAAATCCTCGCCGGTGTACCACGCGACGGGGATCATCGCTATCTGTGTACTGGTCTCGGGAACACCCAGTACTTCGCGAAGTTCATCGCGTTTCCCCAGGATCGCTGTGGTCCAGGCTGTACCCAGGCCTCGAGCCCGCGAGGCAACACAGAAGCTCCATACCGATTGAATAACCGAGTCGAATAGACCAGGGCGACCGCTGCCATCATGCACACCCATAATAGTGGGAATCACGATGGCGGGTACTTCGGCGAGATGTTCTGCCAGGTGGGCTGCCGAGTTCATAACCCGTTCTTGTGGGTGGCCCGTACCGGCAATTTTGTCGCGAGCCCCAACCATGAATTCGCCGCCGGTCGCCATATAAAGCTCGGCTAGTTGAGCCTTGATCTTGGGATCGCGTACAACAATCCACCGTCGGCTGCCCTGGTTGCCACCAGATGGTGCCTGCTCAGCCACGTCAATGCAGTCATAAATCATCTGATTATCAACAGGCCGCTCTAAATCGAGCCGCACGCGCACGGCCCGAGTCGTGCTCAATGCGTGGTCAACTGATGACACATCAATATCCATAACCGTCCCTGTTTCTGCCTGCGACCTTGCCACGACACTACGTCGAAGTCCACTTATGGTCCGAAAATAGCCGTGCAGCCGCAATCAATCTGGTTGGTATCTTGGTCGGTCTCGCAATGGGCCCTACTCTCAACCCATGTTGCATGGAGGCACCAAAGTGCGCAGCGCATTCTTGCAACGGCTACCCCTCTACATCGGTGGCTTCATGGGACCGTTCGGAACGGTCGTCATCGTGCCAATGTTTCCTGAACTCCGCGCCGAATTCGATGCATCGTCGAGTGCCGTCAGCCTGGGGTTCAGCCTCTACCTGATTCCATTCGCTGCGTTACTGCTGGTTTCAGGAACGCTGGGCGAGCGTTGGGGCCGACGACGAACGGTGAGAGGCACCTACCTGCTGTACGCAGTCGCCAGCATCGGGTGTGCCCTCGCTCCGACCCTCACTGTCTTCATTGTGGCTCGGGCCCTCCAGGGTGTCGCCAACGCCTTCATCACCCCACTTCTTTTGGCAGGGCTGGCCGAGACGGTTCCTGCCGAACGCTTCGGCCGCCAGGTTGGAATCTACTCAAGCTTCCAGGCATTCGGCGGCGGGTTGGGGCCTATCGTCGGCGGCATCGCAGCCGACACCAACTGGCGCTATGCATTTTGGGGCACCATGGCGGTCTCGCTCGTACTTGCCCTCGCCCCGCCCACTGGCGAGGCCCCACGCGATGCTGCAGCGCCTAGCCTTCGCCCCCTATTAACCGGCCGCATGATCGCACTTAGCGTCGCCTTCCTTTTCGCTGCCGCCGGACCAGTAGGTATCAGCGTGCTCGTTGGCGTCGCTGCTCGCGATGTCCTCGAACTATCAGGGACGGCGACGGGCCTCGTGTTGTTCGGTGGAGCGATGAGTGCCTTGGTCCTCGGCCCGACCTGGGGCCAGGTACTTGACCGATTCGGTGCACGAGCCGTTGGATTGGCAACCGCCACTGCTGCCACACTGTTTGCGGGCTTGCCGTCGCTTGCTGACAACGGCTGGACGCTCGCGATCATCTGGATTATCGCCAGCGCCGCTATCAGCGGTGTCATCGTCGTGTTTCAAGCATTGGGAGCGTCGATCATGCCCGAAAACCGGGGTGGCGCTCTCTCGTTCATGCTGTCATTCCGGTTCGTCGGCCACGCCGTGGGACCAATACTGTTCATCCCGCTCATCGACTGGTCGGTACGAGGCGCGTTCTTCATGGCGGCGGGTCTTGGCCTGGTCACCACTGCTGTTATCGGCACCTTTCGCGATGCCTAAACGCTGCTAACTCGTACAGGCTCTAACACGCCTGGGCTTACGTACCAGTGTCATGGACGGTGTTAGGTAGAGCGCTATCTCAAAACATTGGACTGACCGATGCGACACTGCAGCCACGCTAGGCAGCACCGACCTGAGGCAGCACCGACCCGAGGCAGCACCGACGCTAGGCAGCGATGAGTTCGTTGATTCGGGCAGTCAGGCCTTCGAGCCCCAGAGGCCCGATATGACTCTCGATAGTTCCGTCATTGTTGATGAAGACGAATGACGGCTGGGACGTGATCCTAAACTCGCGCCAGATCTCGATATCCGGATCAGCAATGTGCTCGAACGCGTCGACGCCGCGGTCGGTGATCCATTGCTGGAACGTGTCGGCATCGTCACGACCAGCAACGCCGATCATGGTGACATCATCTGCAAACAATTGTTGAACCTCTGCGACCGCAGGAGCTTCTAGGATGCAGGTCGCTCACCAGGGCGCCCAGAACCATAGAACTACGTCTTGGCCCTCGAATGACCCGAAGTCGATCTGACCGCCGGTCACGGTTGTCGCCACACGTGAGGGTTCAGCGGTGGCTTCCTCGATAGGGGCAGCTTGGTCTGCTTCTTCTGCCGGGGCTGAGGCGGCACCTGCGGTGTCGCCTGAGCTACCGCCACAGCTGGTGGCAACTATGGCGGTCACAGCCAGAGCCACGAACAAGCTTCGTAACTTCTTTGAGGCCCGGAGCATCATGAACAAGAGCATATGGCGAGTTGTACGGGCCTGTCCGTCACCCTGATTAACGACGGAGAAACTCACACTTCGGTCCTTGATTGCAATCAAGGACCGAAATCGGCCCATCAATGATCTGTGGCCCTCACTGTCCACCGCTGTTGGCAGCCCTAGCAACATCGACTGGCCGCCAGCGACTGCGTCAACCGAGCGGCGCTGCGCTGCTTGTACCAAGGGGCTTCGTTATTCAGCCATGCCAGTTATCGGTCGAGAAGTTCGACCTCGACAAAGGCAACCGTTGTGTCGCCGTCGTTAGCCACATTGTGTGCCACGCCCTTGCCCCGCTGGTAGGACACACCGATCGTTATCGGCGCGACAGCGCTGGTGTCATCAGTTTCAATGGTGAGCTCACCATCGGTGACGGGGACCACCACATAGTCAAATGCGTGCACATGAGGGCCAGTCTCGGTTCCAGGCGGGAAGGTCCACTTAGTAACCCGAACAACACCATCATCGAGCTGTTGTTCAGCCGCTGCGGCCCCTCGTTGTCGAGATGCGTCGTAGCCGGCCTCGTCGATGGCCCGAAGAATCGCAATGCTCTCACCACCTATAACAGTCACAAGTTTTGCATCGACGTCAACATCGATCGACGTCACACCAGGAACCTGGTCGAGTTCGGCAGTAATTGCGTTCACACAGTGCTCGCAGCTGATCTCTGGCACGGAATACATCATTGGTGAAGCCATAACTCGTTCTTTCTTGGGAGACAATGAGAATGGAAATGCTGGCGGTTACAAGGTAATGGCACGGTACCCAGTAAAGCGGCGCAGTCTCAAGCTATTGCTGACCACGAAAAGCGATGAGATGCCCATTGCGCCCGCTGCAATCATGGGATTCAGCACACCGAATGCTGCGAGCGGGATCGCAGCCGCGTTGTAAGCGAACGCCCAGAACAGATTGCCCTTGATGGTGCTGAGAGTTCGGCGGGCCAAGGCAATTGCGTCGGCTACTGCTCGAAGATCGCCGCTCACCACGGTCAGATCCGATGCCTGAATAGCTATGTCGGTGCCCGTACCTACAGCGATGCCGATGTCGGCTTGGGCCAGCGCAGGTGCATCGTTAATACCATCACCGACCATGGCCACCCGATGGCCCGCTGCTTGCAGTCGTTTGATTTCATCGACCTTGCCACTCGGTAAGACTTGGGCGATGACATGGTCGACACCGACGGCGGCACCAACCTGGTCTGCGGCTCGCTGGTTGTCTCCGGTGAGTAATGTGACTTTCAAACCCTGTTCGTGGAGAGCCGCTACTGCTGCTGCACTTGTGTCTTTCAGCGTGTCGGTTACGACAAGCACACCCTCGGCTTGTGTACCTCGACCAACCAGTACTGCTGTTGCACCGGTGGCTTCGGCTTGTTCGGCCAACGCCTCAACACCATCCGGGACCGTCTCGAACAGCAGACGACGGCCTACCCGCACTTGCACTCCGTTGACCAACCCTGTCACGCCATACCCCGCTCGTGACTCGAAGGCTTCCACAGAGCGCAGGTCTGTGGAAGCCTTCGAGCCAGGCCCCACTGTTCCCGTTGCGATCGCTTGAGCGATGGGGTGCTCCGAAAAGGTCTCAAGCGAGGCCGCTAGTACCAGTAGTTCGGCTTCATCGGCGTGACTCAGTGCAGGTACGTGAACGCCGACCAACTGCATTTTTCCTTCGGTGATCGTGCCAGTCTTATCGACGACGACAACGTCGATATCTCGAGTATCTTCCAGGACCTCACCGCCCTTAATGATCACGCCAAGCTGTGCACCTCGGCCAGTCCCAACCATGATGCCCAACGGTGTCGCCAACCCCAGTGCGCAGGGGCACGCGATGATCAGCACCGCTACAGCCGCAGTGAATGCGTCATCTGCCCCGTGACCTAGCCCAAACCACGCAATCAGCGTGAGAAGAGAAGCAGCGATGGCAACCGGAACAAAGACTGCCGAGACCCGGTCGGCCAGGCGTTGCACATTGGCGCGACTTCCCTGGGCCTGATCGACCAACATGATGATTTGAGCGAGCGCTGTCTCAGAGCCAACGCGAGTTGCTTCAACCGTCAACGTGCCATTGGTGTTGATCGTGGCTCCGATGACCTCGTCGCCAACATCAACATCGACAGGCACTGGTTCACCCGTCACCATTGCCATGTCAACAGCGGAGCTCCCTGCGACGACTACCCCATCGGTTGCGAGCTTCTCGCCGGGACGAACAATGAACCGCATACCAACAACCAGGTCATCGAGCCGGATTTCACGACCGTCTTCAAGCCGAGCTGTGCTGGCGCCGAGGTCCGCAAGCGCACGAATTGCATCACCGGACCGCCGGGTTGCCCGAAGTTCGAACCACTTGCCGAGGAGAATCAATGTGACGATTACTGCGCCCGTCTCGAAGTAGATGTGTCCGCCACCGACATCCCCCACAAGCACGACTGCAGACCACGTCCATGCAGCCGACGACCCCATTGAGACCAGCGTGTCCATGGTTGTGGCACCGTGGCGAAGGTTCATAGCCGCAGAGCGATGGAATGGCCAGCCACACCAGAACACAACCGGTGTGGCCAACGCTGCCACGATCCATGTCCATCCAGTAAAATGTAAGGGCGAAGCCATCGTGATCGCCATAGCCGGAACGGCAAGCACAATGCCGACGATCAAGCGACGCCGCAGGTCCGCCTCGCGCCGATCACCCGCGTCATCCGCGTCGGTCTGATCAATCACGGCATATCCCAGACCATCTATTACGTCGGCGACCTGGGTATCGGTCACGTCGGCATTACGCATCATGGTCGCTCGCCCAGTGGCGAAGTTCACCTGCACATCAGAAAGCCCGTCTAACTTTGCGAGCTTGCGCTGAATCCGGTTTGCGCAGGCTGCACACGTCATGCCGTCAACCATCAACTCAGATCGTTCGGTCGCTATGGCCCGAGCGCTCTCGGCCTGCGGATTTGAGAGGGGTGATGTCACACCCTAAGGATAAAGCTTCCACTCAACTGGAATGTCAAGGGTGACGAGGGTCTCATTCAACTCACGGGAACACCGACCCGGCAATCACCTGGCACCGATTGGGGTCTGTGCATGCACCAGGATCAAGCGAGCGCGCCCGTCTTGCCAACTCGCTGAGCACAACCCGCGCCGACTTCAGCCGTTCAACCTGATCGTCGATGTCCGCTAGGTGCCGCTCTAGCAGCGCTGTGGTGTGACCACAGGAGCCTTCGCCCGCTTCCTTCAGCTCAAGAACCGACGCTATTTCCCCCAAGGACAGACCCGTCGCCTGCGCATCGCGAATGAACATCAGCCGTTCAGTTACACCACCGCCATAATCGCGATAACCCGCTGTTGTACGCGGAGGTTCGGCCAGAAGACCAATCGACTCGTAGTAGCGGATCGTCTTGGTCGAGACATGGGTTTGGGTAGCGAGTTCGCCGATGCGCATTACTCGACACTAGGGATTTCACCCTGATGGATCAACACTGGATTAAAAGGATGAAAATTAACTCTTAAGACAAATAATTAAGTCGCAATAAATCTCACGCCCTCGGCATCCACTCGTCTAATGCGTGTTATCCACGTGCTCACACCGTCCGTAGTGACTATTGCCCGTCTTGACTATTGCCCGTCTTGACTATTGCCCGTCTTGACTATTAGCGGTTTGACTATTAGCGGTTTGGTGGCAACTCGTATCGTCTCGATACTGGTGAACAACCAACTCGGCCTCTGAACGCCTCCGCCTCGGGTTACGACGGGACATCGCCGCAGATGGTGATGCGACGCATCTGTCGCCTCTGACCCGCATAGTCGTGGAGGGCGAAATGCTGCACGCTGCGGTTATCCCACATCGCCAACGACCCCCGTTCCCACCGGAAACGACAGGTAAAACGTTCATGGACTGCGTGATCGAACAAGAACCCCAAAAGCGCTTCTGATTCGTTTCGACGCAAGCCGCGGATGCGACTCGTGAACGCGCGATTCACATAGAGGCCCTTGCGGCCATTCTCGGGGTGTGTCCGAACGACCGGGTGTTGTACCTCGTTTGCCGCAAGGTCAGCATTCTTTGTACGCATCGCTTGCGACCGAGTCGAGATACCCCCTTCTTGATATTGCGAGCCAGCCGAATGCACCGCCACGAGGCCATCGAGCATGCCCTTCATCGTGTCGCTTAGCGCATCGTACGCAGCGTGCTGGTTAGCAAAAAGAGTGTCACCGCCCGCAGCGGGTACGTCGATAGCAAAGAGTATTGATCCCAAATCAGGCTCGGGCAGGAAGGTCACATCAGCATGCCACCCACCGCCAAAGTTCAATACGTCGTCGGGCATGGTCAAAATGTCGAGGACTTCAGGATGCTCGTCAGTGCCATACACGAACGGGTGTTCATCGAGCTCGCCAAATCGTCGACCGAAAGCCATCTGCTGTTCAGCGTCGAGGTCCTGATCTCGAAAAAACAACACATGGTGAGTCACAAAGGCCAATCGGATCGCTTCGACAGTCGCTTCGTCGAGTGGCTCAGCAAGGTCAATTCCGCAAACAACGGCGCCCAAAACGCCCGAGATTGGTTCCACATCAAGTTGCACCATGGACCAACAGTACCGCCCGTCTGAGCAGCCGCTTAATGTGGCGGTCATGACTCCAAGTGAAACCGTGACCGCCTTTATTCAGGCGATCGAGCGGCTCGACATCGACGGCGCAGTAGCCATATTGTCCGACGACGTCTTATACGAGAACGTTCCAATGAATCCAATCGCTGGTCGCGAGGGTGTCCGAGCAGCACTCGCAGGTTTCTTGGGCTCCGCCAGCCAGGTCGCATGGCCCGTCAGTTCGCAGTTCGAGCACGGCAATCGGGTTGTCAACGAACGGGTCGACCGTTTCAAGATTGGTGAGGGCTGGCTCGAGATGCCGGTAGCTGGTTTCTTCGACGTGAATGACCAGGGATTGATCACGCTATGGCGCGACTATTTTGACCTTGCGACCTACACCGACCAGATGGCTGCGCTTCGCCCATAATTTCATCACATCGCTGGCGACCCATGCCCTCGTTGAGCCACTCAGCTGACCCTCGATGCGTATCGCCGGTCAGTCAATGATGAGGCCGAAACCTTTGACGTTGCGTGCTAAAGCGAGACCCGCCCCAGCAAAACCGTTCCCAATGATGCTGCCGACAATAATGTGTGCACTGGAATCGTGCACCGCACGGGGATTAGACCGGCCGAACATTAACGGGACGAAGCCAGTCTGCACGAGACAAACGACTCAAAACGGCTGGATGGACCCACCTCTGCGTTGCGAGCAAGCGGTGTCACCATCTGCGACTGAATCAGATGACGACACCGTCTAACTCTTGCATTACAGGCGGTGTCTAAGCGGCGTCAGCACTCAGCCGGCATCGACGTGATTCCAACCAGATACAGACTTCACTTCGCAGAATTCTTCGATGCCCCATTCGCCGCCCTCGCGACCATTGCCAGACTGGCCGTAGCCGCCGAATGGTGCGCCAGCGCCGCGCGCTAGACCGTTCATCTCGACCATGCCGGATCGCAGTTGACGGGCGACTCGGCGAGCCTTGTCGTTGTCTTGCGTCTGCACATAGTTCGTCAGGCCATACGGCGTATCGTTTGCAATCGCCACAGCTTCTTCTTCGGTGTCGAACGGCGTTATTGAAAGAACCGGTCCAAAGATCTCTTCTCGAGCGATCGTCATGTCGGGGTCCACGTCGGCGAAGACTGTCGGCTTCACGAAATAACCACTTTCGTGACCCTCGGGGCGACCAGTTCCACCGGCAACCAAGCGAGCACCTTCGGATTCGCCTTTGGCAATGAGCGCCTGGATCTTGTCCCACTGCACTTTGCTCACAACAGGGCCGATATGGCGGCCTTCGTTGCTAGCAATATCAACAGCAGTTTTCTCGGCAACATCTTTCGCCATCGCTACAGCCTGGTCATAGAGCGGCCGCTCGACAAGCATGCGAGTTGGCGCGTTACATGACTGGCCACTGTTGTTGAAACACTGTCGCACGCCTCGAGTGACGGCCTTATCGTCGGCGTCGGCGAAGATGATGTTCGCTCCCTTGCCGCCAAGTTCAAGTGCAACCCGCTTAACCGAATCGGCAGCATTCTTGGTGATGGCTACTCCAGCGCGAGTCGAACCAGTGAAGGACACCATGTCGACATCGGGATGGCCGGACAACTGTGTGCCGACACCCGGGCCATCACCCTGGACCATGTTGAACACACCTGCTGGGAAGCCAGCTTCGTCGACCATCTCGGCAAAAAGCGCTGAGCTCAATGGTGCGACTTCACTTGGCTTGAGCACCATGGTGCAGCCAACACCGAGAGCGGGAGCCACCTTGAGGGCGACCTGATTCATGGGCCAATTCCACGGCGTAATCAAGGCGGCCACACCTACGGGTTCATACAAGATGGCGTTGTCGGGCGAACGATCATTGAGCGGACGCTCAAAGTCGAACGCCTGCAATGCCCGAATGATGTTCTTAATATGGGCGCCTCCGGCACCAACCTGCGCAGTCTGAGCGAGCGCAATCGGCGCACCCATTTCCATCGAGATTGCTTCAGCCATCTCGCCACTACGAGCCGTGTAGACCTCGAGCAACTTCTCGAGCAGCGCAATCCGTTCGTCCTTGGGAGTCATGCTCCACGGCACGAACGCCGCCTTGGCTGCGGCGACGGCTGCATTGGTGTCGGCCTCACCCCCCAAAGAGATCGTGGCACAAACCTGCTCGGTCGATGGGTTGATGACTTCAAAGTCGTTGGCTTCTGCAGGGGTTACCCACTGGCCGTTTATATAGAAATTGCGGCGATCGATCATCGTGCTCTCCTGGGTTATGTTCGGGCGTTCCGGACCCTGCCATTGTGGTCGGCGCACGCACAACGCGTGGTATTTAACCGTCACGTTCTCGTCCTAGATGAAGAACGTCCCTGTGCAGAACCAAGCGCCTCGGACAGTCAGCAAGTCCAAGGCTTCATCGAAGATCCGCAGCGATGTAGCAGTTTCTTGAGATGACCTAGGAATCCGATGGAATCTGGACCTGGAGATAGGCACATACCGAAGCGATCGCTTCGCCTATGAACTCTTCGTCAGATTGAGTCCCAAAACCGGTTGGTTCACCACGTTCGTGCATGCGTACCCGCATCATGGATCCCAACTGGTCGAGCACAAAAGAGACAGCAAGCGAAGGGTCAGCATGCCCAATCTCATCAACGCGGTTCAGTAATAGTTCACCAAGGCCTACTTCACGTTGCACCCGCAGCTTGAGCATCTCGTCATGAATTTGAGACTCAGCTTGACCAAGTGCGACTGCGGACCGAGACCGCCTGGGAAGTTCCCGATCGTTGTGCATTGTTAGCTCGAGATAACCGAGCAAGATGTCACCAATCGTCGCACCGGCCCAACGGTTCAGTTCAAGACCGCGCCTGTTCGTCTCTGCAAGTTCTGTCGCATACCGCTCGAACAGCGCGAATTGAATCGCTCGCTTGTCGCTGTAGTGGTGATAAAACGCGCCAATAGAACATCCTGCTGCGGAAGAAATACCAGAGATCGTGGCCCCACCGGTGCCGTGCTTAGCAAAGAGTTCCTCGGCGGCATCGAGGAGTGCTGCCTGCGTCTTACGGCTCCGGTCCTGTTGACCCTCACGAACCCAATGCAGATCAGACACCCACTTACTTTCCTTCATTTCACCTCCCGTGATCGTCATAATGTTCTGCAGCCCCCTGTCGCATTGTTAGAGAGACTAACCGATACGTGATACTTGACTCCCATTCACACGTGGGTAGGCGTCTGTCAAACAGACATCGAATACGGTGCACGCCATTGAGTGGTTCGTCGATATACGGGGTGCGTGAGCTCTGTGTCGACGCTGCTGAATCAGCGGCAGGCATCGGTGCTGTTCAACAGCGGCTCGGCGTTGCGCTGGCAGTTGCCAACGAGGCGAGCGGTTCATAACTAGCCATGGCGTTCTGCGTCATACTGCATGTATGGCAACGCCGATCGACACGCTGACCAACGAGACCGTGGACCTGCTGCAGCAGATGATCCGCAACCAATGCGTAAACGAGGGCACACCTGAGTCAGGTCATGAGGACCGCAACGCTCGCCTAGTGCGCGACGAACTCGATGGACTTGGGATCGACTTCCAAACATTCGAACCGGAACCAAATCGGACCTCGCTGATCGCTCGTTACGAAGGCACCGACCCGAATGCGCCCTCGTTGTGCTTAATGGGCCACACCGATGTTGTTCCGGTCAGTCCCGAGGGCTGGGACAACGACCCGTTCGGCGGCGAACTCATCACCAGTGCCGATGGGACTCAAGAAGTGTGGGGGCGCGGCGCCGTCGACATGTTGAACGTGACGTCATCGATGCTCGTGGCATTCCGCGAGATTGTGCGGTCAGGCAAGCGGTATCCGGGCGACATCATCTACTTTGCCGTCGCCGATGAAGAAGCAGGCGGTGTGCTCGGAGCCAAGCACATCATTGAGAACGACTGGGACGCCATTAAGTCCGACTACGTGCTCACCGAGTATGGGGGTACCCCATCGTTCACCGACGACGGAACAACCGTGTTGCTCACCAACGGTGAGAAGCGCGGCGCCTTCCGCCATCTCGAGATCGCAGGCTCCCCCGGACACGGGTCTATGCCGTATGCGACCGACAATGCACTCATTAAAGCCGCGAAGATCGTGGCCCGCATGTCCGAGTACAAAGTCGCTCCGAACATCGACGAGATGTTCCGCGATCGGGTCCGTTCGCTTGGCTTTGATGCCGAGACCGAACGTCGCCTGCTCGACCCAGCACATATTGATGACGTACTTGCCGAGCTGCCGTTAGGCATGGCGCGCAATCTTCATTCGTGTTGCCAGATGTCCTTCAGTCCCAACGTGTTAAACAGCGGCGATAAGGACAATACCGTCCCTGATCATGCTGATCTTATGGTCGACATCCGCATGCTTCCCGGCGAGGACGATGACGACGCCGACCGCCGTCTCCGCGAGATCATTGGCCCTGACTTGCTTCCGTCTGTGACCATTCACCGAAAGTACGATGACGAAAAACGCGGCCCAGCCATGTCATCGACCGACACGCCATTGTGGTCGGCGCTGACCGACGCCATCCAGATCGCGTACCCCGATGCCCGGGTCGTGCCCTCAATCGTGACCGGCGGAACCGACGCCCGTTTCTTCCGTGCCCGAGGCGTGCCGGCCTACGGCGCCGGCTTGCTGAGCAACAAGGTCTCATTCGCCGAATTCCAGAATCGCTTCCACGGCAACAACGAACGCATCGATATCGAGTCGCTCAAGCTCACCACAGAACTTTGGCTCAACGTGTGCGAGCGTCTGTGGATCTAGCGGTTTCCCGTCCTGTCGATCGCTGCGCCATGAAGCACGCCGGCGGGGTCAGTCCCACCTTGCCCGATCCCGGCTCGGCAGATACTCCACCGGGCTACACCTACGCCTAGCGAGTGAACAACGGGGTATCTCGACTCGGATCTAGCTTGCTCAGGTTCTCATTTCCTCCAAACCCTGCTGGGTGTTGATCAGCGAGCGGCCAACGCTAATCGGCTGATGTCGCGCATCATGGCGCCGATCTCGTAGTCACGTGGCGTGTAGATCCGGTCCACTCCTGCAGCGCGCAAGGCGTCGTGATCTTCGGCGGGGATGATCCCACCCACGATGATCGGAACGTCCACACCCACCGCCTTGAGCTCAGCGACAACCGCCGGAACCAGCTCAACATGACTACCGGATAGCACCGACAGGCCAATGAGGTCGACATCCTCGTCGCGCGCTGTGGCCGCTATCTGGGCTGGCGTGCGGCGGATCCCTTGATAGACAACCTCCATGCCGCTGTCCCGAGCGGCAAGTGCAATCTGTTCGGCGCCGTTTGAATGGCCGTCCAACCCTGGTTTCGCTATCAGCACTTTGGGCGGTCCATCGGCCAGGCTCTGGTGAAAACTGGCCAGCTCACCGAGCAGCGCAGAACCAACCGCCGAGGCATTCCCAACCCCGGTTGGACCCTGGTATTCGCCGAACACATCGCGGAGAACATTGGCCCATTCGCCTGTCGTAACTCCGGCCCTGGCGCATGCAATTGTCGCGCCCATGATGTTCTCGGTGCTGTTCGCCACTCGCCGCAGCTCGGTCATTGCCGCGTCAGCTGCTTCACCATCGCGAGTAGACCGCCACGCCTGCACGTCGGCCACGAGCTCTCGCCCAACCTGCGGGTCAACGCGCAAGATCGACTCGGATCCACCCAACGACGAAGGTTCTGTTTCCCTGAAGTCATTTCGACCAACGACGGTGATTTCTCCGGTCTCGATCGAGCGCACCCGGCGGGCATTCGACTCAACCAGTGCACGCTTCATGTCTTCGATCGAGGCGAACGCTCCTCCGCTATCGATGATCCCATTCAGCTCGGTCCACGCCTGGTCCATCAACTCAGCTGTCAACCCTTCGACCACGTGGGACCCGGCGAAGATGTCGTCGTACTCGAGTAGATCAGTTTCAAACGCCAACACCTGCTGCATGCGCAGCGCCCACTGCTGATCCCACGGGCGCGGAAGGCCAAGTGCCTCATTCCACGCTGGCAATTGCAGCGAGCGCGTACGGGCATCCTTAGACAATGTGACGCCCAGCATTTCGAGCACGATCCGTTGCACATTGTTCTCTGGCTGTGACTCGGTGAGACCCAGCGAGTTGACCTGGACGCCGTACCGGAAACGTCGCTGTTTAGGATCGGTTACGCCATAACGCTCACGCGTGATCTGTTCCCACATCTGCGTGAACGCCCGCATCTTGGCCGTCTCTTCGACGAAGCGGATACCAGCGTTCACGAAGAACGACACGCTGCCGACTACCTGGCCAAAGGCATCCGCCTTGACCTGACCGCTCGCCTGTACGGCGTCCAACACGGCAATAGCGTTCGCCAACGCAAACGACAATTCCTGGACAGGCGTAGCGCCAGCCTCCTGCAGGTGATAGCTGCAGATATTGATCGGGTTCCAATGCGGAACCTCTGCTGCGCAGAAGGCAATCATGTCCACGATCAATCGCAAGCTTGGTTTCGGCGGGAAGATGTAGGTGCCCCGGCTCAAGTACTCCTTGACGATGTCGTTCTGGGTAGTCCCCCGCAGCTCAGACCGAGGGACGTCCTGCCCTTCCGCGTTTGCGATGTGCAGCGCAAGTAACCACGACGCGGGCGCATTGATCGTCATCGACGTATTCATCTGCCCGACAGGGATCCCATCGAGCAGCGTCTGCATATGCCCCAAGTGCACGACTGGCACTCCCACCTTGCCGACCTCGCCAGTGGCAAGCACATCGTCAGGGTCATAACCCGTCTGCGTCGGCAAGTCGAAGGCAATGGACAAACCGGTCTGGCCCTTTTCAAGATTGCTGCGATACAGCGCATTCGATGCTTCCGGTGTGGAGTGACCCGCATAGGTCCGCATCATCCATGGCCGGTCCTTGTCGCGTGTCACGGCTTCATTGTGCCTTGTGAGTGAGGCCGAGCTTTAGAAAACAGGCGCGAGATCTCCAAGGGCTACCTGCCGCACCTCAAACAAGTCTCTTCTTGTTGCAATCTAAAAGTTTCGAGACCGCAGCGAGCAGTGACAACTAGCCGCCGAAACAGCGGTGCGCATTTTCGACACCCTGCCACACGCATCGGCCATACTGCGTTGATGACAAAGGCTGCATTCACAAAAAAGTCACGCCCAGCTGGACTCGTCATCACACCGGGAGCCAGCGCAGATCGCGACCACGCAATGCTGTTGGCCATCGAACACGGCATCCCCGAACTGCCAGTCTTGCGGTTGACACTTGCCACCACCAGCGTGCCAAATGCGGTTAAGAAGATCATCGAAGCCGGCCTTAACTTCGCCGACGAAATCGGCGTCAACCCGAACAAGCTGGCCTACGGAGGCCGTAGCTTTGGGGGTCGTGCATGTTCGGTCGCTGTAGCCGAAGGCCTCGCTGCAGCGGCACTTGTGCTTTTGTCGTATCCCTTGCACCCACCTGGAAAGCTTGACAAGCTCCGCGTAGGTCACTTCCCTGCCATTGGAGTACCGACACTGTTGGTATCTGGCGAGAAGGACCCGTTCGGTAAACCCGACGAGTTTGCTGCCCACCTGTCTGCCATTGCTGGCCAAACAACAATGGCTTGGGTCCCCGGCAATCACTCACCCAAGGGGAACGACGAGATAGTTGAAATAGTCCGTTCGTATCTCAAGTACTGATCCTGGACATCACACACAAAGCCAGCGTCAGGGAAGCGGTCGACACTGAGCGAAGCTGCTGAGACAAGCGAACACTAGCTAGCGGATGCGGATCCAGTCTCGAACAACCAACGCAGCGACTCGCCAAATGCGGCTCCAGCGTGGCGCAGATTGTGGCCACCGGTACCGAACTCAAACCGGATGTCATATCCGGCGAATTTCAACGCAGCAGCGACCTGCTGGTTAGCTAGCGACCAACTACCAAAGACGATGTCGGCATCGTTCTCGCCGCTCTGCATGAACACTCGAATTTGGCGGCGTTTGGTTGACCTAATCAGGTATGGCCATGCATGGCCACCGCGAATATTCACGAACGAGCCACAGTGACTCAGCACCAGCCCAAACTGGTCCGGACGATGCCATGCCGCCGTCCATGCACAGATACCGCCGCTCGAAATACCGGCGACTCCCCTGCGGGAGGGATCGACGGTGATTGCTCTGCCCAGATGATCCTGCACGAACGGTATGACCTCGTCGACCAGCAGCGATACGTAACGATCAGTCATCGAGTCATATTCGATGCTGCGCTGCCGCAAAGCCCTTGGGTCTCTGTTCATTTCCCACAGCGACGTGCTCGGGGGCACGTCGCTGGCCCGACCGGGCGTGACGAATACGCCGACTATCGGCCCCACCGTTCCATCTGCGTTCACCGCATCGAGCACGCGCTGAGCGCGCACTGGCCCCTCGGCGTCCAGGTAACGGTTGCCGTCGTTGAACACCAACAGTGCTGGCGACGCTGCACCGGCTAGCTCGTCAGGGCAGACGATCCACAAATCTCGCACCGTGTTTGGATAGACCGCGCTCGATCGCCAGTCCGGGAAATAGCTGACCGAGCTGCGGGTCGGCCCTTCTGCCACGGCCTCAACGCACGGCTGGTAGGCCGTGTCACCGGGTGTATCGAGCGCCTTGATAATTTCGTCGTTGTGGCGACCGTTAACCACCGCTCCACCGTGAACATCGGTGAAGTTCTGATGCAGGCCAAACCGTTGATACGTCTCAAGATCCACTTGCCGACCGTAGCCGGGCGCAGTGATCTAGGTCGATGACGCCGGCGATGGGCTAACCGGCAACCACGACGATTTAGTCATGACCCTCGAAGGTGAACCAATCGCTCGTGTTAGGAGCGACCTGAGTTGGCATGCACCAAGCCAGTATGCGAAAAGACTCGTTCCAGATCGAAACGCACTAGGTCGGCCTGAATCAACACCCGCCAAGTTGACAGGCCGACTGCAGAAACGAGTCCTGACTTCCCGCGACTACCCCAACCTCTGTTTCATGGCAAAGGTTGCCCACAGGTTTTGGCCCAAGGTGACCGCGGCGTGCCAGGAATCGTATGATCGGGAGATCTGAATGATTGGAGATCAGTGATGTCGACCGTGGCACTAACCGAACTGGAAATCCATGGTTTGGCGCGCAGTTGCCTGCTGGTTAACGGCTGTGACGAGGCCAACGCCGCTGCAGCAGCCCGCACGATCAGTTCAGCCGAGCGGTCCGGGGCTATCTCCCATGGGCTGTTTCGGTTACCGGGTTATGTCGCATCCCTGCGGAGCGGCAAGGTAAATGGGCACGCAGTTCCTCGTGAAGAACAGCTGACCAGCGCAGCGATCCGGCTTGACGGCGACCGAGGCTTCGCTCCGCTGGCGATTGAGTACGGCACGCCGCTGATTGTCGACGCTGCGAGAGATTCCGGTGTCGCCGTGCTACTCATTCGCAACAGCTTCCACTTCGCAGCGCTATGGCCTGAGGTCGAAGCACTCGCAGCGCATGACCTGGTGGGCCTAGCGTGCACAGTACACACGCCGATGGTTGCGCCGTTCGGAGCGAAGAAAGCGTTCTTCAGCACCAACCCGATCGCGTTCGCTTATCCCCGTCCTGGTCGCGACCCGTACGTGTTTGACATGGCCACAGCAGCCAAGGCCGCTGGCGACATCGGCATCGCCGCCCGCGACGACCATGAGCTACCGACCGGCACCGGCCTCACTGCCGACGGCAATCCAACAACCGATGCCAAAGAGGTCCTTGACGGCGGTGTGATCCTGCCCTTTGGCGGCTACAAGGGCTCGGCAATCGCAACGATGATCGAACTGCTTGCAGCCGGGCTGGTCGGCGACTACTTCAGCTACGAGGCAGTGAAGGCCGATAATCGAGACGGTGGCCCCGCAATCGGCGGCGAGTTCATTCTGGCCATGTCCCCCGAGGTCCTGAGCGGGCCGGGGTGGGCCGAACACAGTGATGCCTTTCTCGCCGAACTCGAGAACATGCCCGGCGTGCGCCTTCCCGGGCAGCGCCGGTTTGCTGCTCGGCTTTCGGACGAACCAATCCACGTCAATGCTGAACTCGTCGACACGCTGCAATCAATGCTCATCTGAACTAGCCAGACGACTGCACTTAAGCGCCATTAGTAACTACTATCCGCAAACGAAGCAACACACCGACCCGACCTCATACCAGAACACGTCTCAAGTCAGCCTCAACGAGACAACCCAAGAACCAGCTTGAGACACGTACTAGGTACAAGCCTCAAGTGAGGGTTAACCGATCGACTCAGTCGTCTTAGCTGACCGCCTAGGGGTAACCACGTGAAGAATCCACCGTTCAACTATCACCGGCCAGCCTCGGTCGACGAGGCACTCGCGTTGTTGACCGAACACGGCGACGAGGCCAAGGTCCTTGCTGGTGGCCAGAGCTTGCTGCCAATCATGGCGCTGCGTCTGGGCCGGCCCGAGCATGTGATCGATATCGGTGCGATCGACGAGTTGAAGTCAATCAGTGTTGGTGGTGGCATCACGATCGGAGCGATGGTCCGCCACGCCGAAGCCGAAAAATCGGCCGAAGTCGCCGAACAGACACCGCTTATCACCGCTGCGCTCCCTTACGTGGGTCACCGAGCGATCCGTAATCGCGGCACGGTCGTTGGCAGCATCGCTCATGCCGATGGCGCTGCCGAGATGCCTGCGGTTTGCCTGGCAATCGGGGCCACAATGCACATCGCATCGTCAACCCAAACCCGCCAGGTCGCCGCCGCCGACTTCTTCCAAGGATTCTTCACGACCTCGATCGAAGCCAACGAGTTGCTCACCGCTGTTCACTTCCCAGCTCAAAGCACTAGCGCCGGAAGCACAGTCGTCGAAATTAGCCGCCGTCACAGTGACTACGCCATGTGCGGCCTGGCCTGCATGATCGATGCGCCTGACGGAACCATCGTGTCGGCAGCATTGTCGTTCTTCGGTGTAGCCAGCGCAGCGGTGCGTGCAACCGAAGCCGAGGCTGCCCTGGTCGGCAAGGCCCCCAACAACGAAACCTTTGCCGCTGCTGCAACGATCGTCAGCAACACTTTGGCTCCTGACGATGACATTCACGCCACTGCTGCCTATCGACGTCATATCGCAGGCGTACTTACCCGCCGCGGTCTAGCCGAGGCCACCAGCCAAATCGGGATTCGCGCATGAGTCTTCCATCCGCGACAACACCTGCCGGTGAAACGCTCGCCATCAACGTCACAGTCAACGGCACACTCCTGAGCCTGAACGTCGAGCCTCGTCACTCACTCGCCGACGTGATCCGCGAGGACATCAGTCTCACCGGCACCCACCTGGGCTGCGAACACGGCGTGTGCGGTGCTTGCACGATCCTGCTCGATGGCGAGCCGTCACGAGCATGCCTGATGCTTGGCGTACAGGCCGATGGCGCGGACGTTGTAACCATCGAAGGCTTGGCCAATAATGACGGAACTATGCATCCGGTGCAGCAGGCGATGTACGAGGCCATGAGCTTTCAGTGCGCCTTCTGCACACCTGGGTTCCTGATGAGCACGATTGCGCTGCTTCGGGACAACCCGAGCCCATCGGAAGTCGAAATCCGTGAGGGACTTAGCGGCAACCTCTGCCGTTGCACCGGCTATCAGTCCATTGTTGATGGTGTGGAAACCGCAATACGCCTTATCGCCAGCAACAGCGCCGGAATCGACCCTGTGGGAGAACCCACATGACCGATATACCGGACCGCCAGACGTCTGGGCTCGGCTTTGTCGGACAACGGGTCAAGCGCGTCGAAGACGAGCGTTTCCTGATCGGTGAAGGTCAGTTTGTCGCCGACCTGAACCCCAAAGGGGTGCTTCACGCCGCTTTCCTCCGCAGCCCGTTCGCCCACGCAACGCTCAACTCAATCGATGTGTCGACGGCAGCGGCGCTCCCTGGCGTTGCCCGGGTCTTCACCGCTGCCGAGCTGAACGCGGTAACAAACTCATTCCCCCCGCTCTTCATGATCGAGGGTCTCTACACCCCGTTGTACAAATGCATGAGTGAGGACAAGGTCCGCCATATCGGAGATCCTGTTGCGCTGGTCTTGGCCGAATCTCGCTACATCGCTGAGGACGCTCTCGAACTGATTGAGGTTGAGTACCACGAACTCCAAGCGACCGGCACGATCGACCAGGCGCTTGCTCCGGGTCGGGAACAACTGTGGGACCGTGCCGACGGCAACATCCTGGGTGACATCAGTGCCGACTTCGGTGACGTTGCAACAATTTTTGCCGACGCCGATCGAGTGATTACACGGACCTTCAACTGCCCTCGGCAAACGAACCAACCCATGGAGACACGCGGCAGTGTGGTCATTGTTGACCCTGCGACCGGTCACCTCGAAATTCATAACACGTCTCAGGCTCCACACTTCCTGAAATGGGCAGTGGCCGGACTGCTGGTAAACGATGGCGCCTTCCGCAATCTGAGCCGTTTCGCACGCAACAAAGATCGCCGCAAGGCATTCAGCGCCGCGGCCAAAGCCTTTGTCAGCACCAACAAGCAGAAACTGCTGGAGCAGGACCCCGCAGGTCAAAAGTCGCAAATGAAAAAGGACATGTCCTTTTTGCGTGCCCAGGCGCGCATGGCCATGGGCTTGCTGGCATCTAACGATTATCCGACGGTCAAGGCAGGCGATATCGGCGGTGCATTTGGTTCGAAGGGTTCGGTAAGCCGCGAAGACATCGCCCTGGCCGCTGCGGCCCGTCAGCTCGGGACTTCGGTCCAATGGATCGAGGACCGTGTCGAGAATCTTCTCGATGGTGGGCAGGCACGCGAAGAACGCTTCACCGTCTCGCTCGCTGTCGACAACGACGGCACCCTCAAGGGCATGAAAGTTGATGCTGTGCTCGACGGCGGTGCGTACGCGTCCTTTCCCGTCTCGGCTGCGGTCACCGTGTTGTTATGGAAGTTGTACATGCCTGGGCCTTACGACTTCAAGGCGTTCGAGCTCAACGCGAAGATCGTCGCTACCAACAAGGGCAAGGTCGTCCCCTATCGCGGTCCTTGGGCAAACGAGACATGGATGCGAGAGCGCATGCTCGACGTGGTCGCCAAGGAGCTCGACATATCAGCGGCCGACATCCGACTTAAGAACGTGATTCGGGAAGAGAATATGCCGGCAGCGTTCCTGACTGGGCCAACGCTCGACGAGACAATGTCAGTAGCAAAGACGCTTGACCGTGCACTCGAAATGGTCGACTTCGACCAGTTAGAGCAGGACAAGGCAGCCGCCGAAGCTCGCGGGCATCGATTAGGTTTAGGAATCTCGAGCTACCACGAAGCAGCGCCCGGGCCGCCGAACTTCTTTTCGTCTGCTCAACCGGGGTCGGACATGTTCCTGCACGAAGACGGCCGAGCCGAGATTCAGGCCGACGGCCGCATCGTGATGTACACATCGCAAAGCCCGCACGGCCAAAGCCACCAGACCACCTACAAGCAGGTCGCTGCCGACGAGTTTGGTGTCGCCATGGAAGACATCGAGATCGTATGGGGCGATACCGACCGCACCCAGTTCAGCTTCCTGGGCACCGGTGCCAGCCGCGGCGGTCCACTCGGGGCCGGCGTCATGCGAATGACCGCCCGTGAGCTACGTAACCAGGTCGTCAAGGTCGCCGCCGACATGCTCGAGGCAGCAAAAGAAGACATAGAGATCGTCAACGGCAACATCCACGTGGTTGGTGTCCCAACTCGAGGCACTACCTACGCCGACGTCGCCGCCAAAGTTGCTTCCGACCAGGCAGTATCGACGGGTCCTGTGTTCAAAGAGGAAATGAAATATGAGGGTGTCGGTAATGGGGGCTGGTCTGTGGCAACCCATATCGCGTGGGTCGACATCGATCTCGAAACTGGCCAGGTCGAGATCCCGCGTTATCTCGTTGTCGAGGACTGCGGCCCGATCATTAACCCTGGCATCGTCGACGGGCAAGTTCGTGGCGGCGTCGCCCAAGGCATCGGTGCGGTGTTCTACGAACGTCACCACTATGACGACAATGCCAACCTGCTGTCGACGACGTATATGGACTATCTAATTCCGACAGCCATGGAGATCCCGAAGATCGAGATCGAACATATGGAAACACTCACCAAGGGCGAGAACGATGCCCGCGGCGTCGGCGAAGGCGGCATGATCGGCGCTCCTGCGGCCCTAACCAACGCCGTCTCCGATGCCCTTGGTGTCGATGTACTCGAACAACACCTGCCGCCCTATCGCCTGCTCGAGCTTGCGGGGATCATCAGCTCCTGAGCCCTGCTTCGGCCATGGCTCATCCCTCAATCACGCTCATCGACCGCTGCGCCATGGGCATCGCACATACTCCGCGGTATAACCACCACCTCGTCACCTGCTCGGATCAGTTCGTGTTCAATCGAATACCGAGCCGTGCGAGCTGGCATCACCGCGACGATGCCGGTAGTTACGACTCCTTTGGCTGATCAGACGGCGGCTCAGCAAACGGTTTGCGGGGGCGGTCAGCACCCGGGAACAGGTCAGTGCCCGTCGCACGGAGATGTTCGCCTCGGGCATGGGCATGCCCAAGGTGTTGCAGTCCAAAGGCCTGTTGCTGCGACACCATAAAGCCCTGAGCATCGAGCGTTTGATTGACCGCCATCTTGGCCAGCTTGAGCGAGAATGATGGCTTTTGAGCAATCCGTTCGGCCATGCTCACGCTGAAGTCCAGCAGTTCATCGGCAGGAACCACATGGTTGACCATGCCCAACCGGTGCGCTTCGGTCGCATCAATTGCGTCACCAGTGAAGAGAAGTTCTTTGGCCTTGCGGATGCCAAACTCCCATGGATGGTTGAACCATTCAACGCCGTTCACGCCGAACTCAACGGTCATGTCCCGGAAGCTGGCATCGTCGGAGGCAATAATAATGTCGCACACCCACATCAGCATGAGTCCGCCAGCGATGACCTTGCCTTGAACCGCAGCAATTGTCGGCTTGGGGATGTCGTGCCAGCGGCGACACATCTGCAGGTACATCTCCTCCTCGTAGGCCATCAGCCCCTCGGCGCCGCCTCGGGTCGTCGAGCCACCCACCCAAACCGGCGGCGCTTCGTAGTCGCCTGGACCCTTCAGGTCATGGCCCGCAGAGAAATGCGGCCCGTTTGCGGCAAGCACAATGCACTTGACGCTGTCGGTATACGCCGCCCGAGTAAACGCGTCGTTCAACTCGTACGTCATCTGCGTGTTCTGTGCGTTCCGCGCCTCGGGCCGGTCGAGCGTGATGACGGCAATCCGGCCCTCGTCGCGCTCTTCGTACTGCACCATTGGCTTGTGTTCGTCACTCATATCGATCCTCGTGCAGTCAGTCGCCGTGGCATGGTTTTACCCCACGGGCATCGGCAAAAAGAAGCGGCGGTCGCCGACCGGCTCGATCTCAGATTCCGAACCGGTTGTATGTCGGCGTAATCAGGATCTCGTTGAGCGTAATGTGCGGGGGCTGTTGGGCCACGAACAACACCAGATCACCCAAGTCTTCGGACTGAAGAATCCGGGCCTTGTCCTCGTCGCTTACAGGAACTGGCCGTTGATCAAGAATCGGCGTGGCTACCTCGCCGGGACAGATGATCGTGGCGCGGATGCCATTGTTTCGTTCTTCGAGAAGCAGGCTTTCGGTCATCGCATTCATTGCGTGTTTCGCGGCGATGTAAGCCGGGCCGGTCAGAGCGCTGATGCCCTTTGCTGCCATCGACGACACGTTGATGATCAGTCCCTGACCGTGTTCACGCATCGAAGGCAGCACCGAGTGGCAGCAGTAGAATGCTCCATTCAGGTCGATCGCGATCACGTCATCCCATGCGTCGGTAGTAATCACTGGCCAATTCCGGTCCGTGACATTGATGCCGGCGCTGAGCACACAGATATCGATCTTGCTGTGCGCATCGAGAATCCGCTGCACAACAGCACTGACGGCATGCTTATCGGAGACGTCGAGCGGTTCCGACGATGCCACTCCGCCCTCGGCAATAATGCGCTCAACCAGGGAATCGAGCGGTTCGGGCCGACGCCCAGAAACAACAATCGTGCAACCGGCCGCAGCGAGTTTGAGGGCGGCTGACTCACCAATCCCAGTTCCGGCTCCAGTGATCCATGCGACGTGTCCAGTGAGGTTCTGCATAGCCGGAACCGTAGCTCCTAGCTTCGCTGCAGTGGTCGTTGACCGAGTCAGGGCGGTGGATCACTTCCTCGCTCAGCGTCCATTCTCGTTACGTAGCGCTGCTTCCTCCAATAAGGCCGACACCGGACCGTGCGCTTTCTAGGTAGCAACGGGCAACAAGTTGATTCTCGGAACTCTCATAACGTGGTCGTGTCCGGTTCGGTGCCTGCATAGACGATGTCACGCAATGCCTTAGAAGCCCGGCGATGGAACTCGACCGCAACCGGGTCAAAGTCATGCATTGGCTGTGGGCTGTGCTCAAAATGGCCATAGTCATCGCTACCGCGCACCAGCGCAGCTGAGTCCCAGTCGCTCAGTTTTTGACGGGTGTGCGTCGGCATGAAATGCATCGACAGGCCGATACGGCGATCGTCGGTAGTATTCGAACCAGATCCGTGCGCCGACCGGACATTGTGGAATGAAGCCTGCCCGGGTTCGAGCGCCATAGCGACAATCGGATACTCAGCCGGATCGATCGAGAGTTCCTGGCCTCGTGTCAGCAGGTTGTCTTTATTCCACGTCTCATCGTGTTGCAGAAGCTGATGGTGGCTTCCCGGAATGACACTCATACAACCACTTGCCTCGCTGGCCGGTGACAACGCGACCCAGACAGTCACCAGTTCGTCGTTGTCGAGGCCCCAATACGCAAGGTCTTGGTGCCATCCGACATAGCTTGCTGTCTGTGGCTCCTTGATCCAAAGGATCGTGTTCCAACAGAGGATGTTGGGACCGATCAGGTCCTCGACCGCGTCAAGTACCTGATCGTCACGCATGATGTCATCGACCCATCGAAACAAGAGATGACATTTGGACCGTTGACTCGCATCAACCGGATGCCCCAGTGTCGCCTCATGGGTTTCGAGTTTCGAACGCGCTGTTGCCGCAGCATCACTGCTCATTACCGGAACTGGTGACACCCAACCCGCATCTCGGTACTGCTCGATCTGTTGCACACTCAGTTTGTCCCCCACGACCTGAGCGTACGTCCTAAGCCCGCGCCGATGTCAAGGTCCGCTGTGTTGAGTCTGCCGCCGGCTAACTGCACGCGCACCTGGCCATACGCTGTGTGATCAGATACTGAGGTCAAGGAAGTTGTAGTCGACGACCTCGGCGCGCGCCGCGTCGTCCCACATCAGTTGCTGACCCGCAAGCGGCTTGTAGCTGAACGCTGTCTCATCGCTATAACGCTGCCGTCGAGCGTCGATTGCCCAACCAATCATCTTCGAACGCTGCGCGATGCGCTGCTCATCGATTGGGGCCACGCCACCATGGATGCCGCTACTCATCGCTCCAATGACCGACGAACGTCGATGAAAACCCATATTGAGCGTGACGCGCGGGGATTCGCTGGTGTTGGCGAAGGAGCCGTGTATCGCTTGGCGGTTCACGATCGCCACATCGCCAGGAGCACATACCAATGGCACCGCATCGGGCAATCGATCCGAACCAGCATCGGCAACATGTGCCGCGATGTCAACATGGCGCTGCTTATGTGTGCCTGGAAGCACCCAGACGCCGTTAGCCGGTGTACATCCGAACACCTGGCCCATGAAGTTGAAACCGTGTGAGCCTTGGTCCCAATCAGGTGACTCCCAATGAGTCACCCCATCACGGTGCCATGCCACCGATGGCCCAACGCCAGGATCCTTCAAGAAAATTGCTTCGTTAAACGGAGTGAAATCATCACCGTTCAGGGCCGCAGCTACGCCAAGCAGGTCGGGGTGGCCATAGGCGCGCAACGCAGCGTCACAGAATTGCAGCGATCCAAGGACGACGTAGACGACCTCGTCTGGAGTGTCCGCTGCAGGTTCCGGTTCGTGCATCTTCACTGGGTGCCGACCGTGGGACGCTTTGGTCCCACCGAGTGGGTCAGACAACGTCTTACCCCATTGGACCGTGCGAGATTGCAAGCCAATACCGATGGCTTGATTGCCGTCGACATCAACCCCGCTGTTGCGTTCGGTCGGCAACCTGCGTCGAAATTGCGCAAGACCAGATTCGATATCAGCGAGCTCTTCAGCACCAAAAACGCCCTCGAAAACATAGAAACCGTATTGCCAGTAGGCCTCGGCGATGTCGGGATGTAACGCCCCGTCACCAACAAAGCGCACCGGCCCGCGATTGCCGAGCCCAAGGGCTCGACGTTCACCATCTGCGAAGTACTCCGCAAGCGTCATCTCGATTTCTTGTGCCCTAGGTGCTGTAGCCATAGTGAGACCTTTGCAGAACAGCACGACCAACGCAATGCAGACCTAGTCAAACAGTGCACCGGCAACGTGAGCTAAACCGCTTAAAGCGGCAGCCGTTTGTCTAGCCAATGGCTGGAGGCACATCGGCCGCATCGCAGAAACACCCGGCGCTCGGACAGGAACATGTTCGGGGCACTGTCGCATTGCAACGCCCCGTTGAGGGCGTTCATGTTCAAACGTCGAGGGTGTGGCGTTGGCCAGCTTCGTCGAAGACCCACATGGCGAACTCTGACGCGTCCATGGTCTCGCTGATCACACGGCCCTTTCGAGTCTCGTTCAGCGTCCGCAGGACTGCTTGGGGGCTCTCACCCTCGGCCTCGTAAAGCGCTAGGTGAGGACTGGGCATCTCGACACCGGCTTGGTGTACAAGATTGAACCTTTGCCCCGATGTCCAGCCTGGTGCTGTTGCAAGCACGTCATCGACATGGGTGTCCTCATACCACTGGTCGAACTCGGCCTCGCTGCCTTCCTGAGCCCTAGTGAAAATCATGACGGTGTACTTCGGCATTCTCCTATCGTTGCCTAGTGCTGCCATGATCGGGAAATGCCAAGAATGCAACCCGATTTCTATGATCGCTTCCTGACTGAGCCCCATGTCGGCGTCCTCGCAACCCTGCGTGAGAATGGTTTGCCTTACACCGTTCCTATCTGGTGGTTGTGGCACGAAGATGCATTCTGGTTGACCGGTACTTACGGCCGTATTTGGTGCAAACAACTGCTGGCGGACCCTCGATGCTCACTCTGCGTCGAGGCCCTGGGCGACTCAGCTGGCCACATAGGTATCGACGGGGACGCCAAGCCGTTCGAGCTGTCGGACTTCGACATCTGGCCAATCAGCCGCATGCTCGTAGACAAGTATGTTGGCTCTGTGCCCGGCGGCGACCCCGACACCTTCTTCGCGAATATGCAGACCGAACCTCGGCTGCTATTTCGGATCGAGCCAGAGGACCGCATCAACGCTGTCCGGGCAATCGATATGCGGATCTACCGAGGCAAACGCTTCGACCGTGACCACCAGAGCAATCCACCAAACTGAGATATTCTCGGAGTATTGGAGATACACAATCGCACTACCGACAGGGCGCTTTGACACTCCATAGATAGGTTTGCTCAGACTTCTGCTGCGGTGTCTGCGACTATGTAGGCCCAAAACGACCAGAGCCGGCCCTTGCGGACTGGCTTGTTTCTTAGTGGAACTAATCCGACAGGTATCGAACTTTTCTTGGTGACTGCAGGCGGCGTGGCTGCGACCAGGGAACGTCCATTCCGATTAGATTCTGAGCCCAGGATTGCGGGTGTGCTAGATCTAGAGAAGTGTCTACGTTCGATATGAACCAGTGGTGGGTGGTACCTGGGGACGCTGGCGGTATTTCCGAACTTCGCAGAGTTGACGTGCCTGCTCCGGGGCCAGCACAAGTCCAGATCAAGATAGAGGCGGCTGCGATCAATCGGGGCGAGTTGCTCGCTCGTCCAATGATGACGATTGCAAATGCCGCTGCCCGACCTCGGCCGAGCGGTATCGAGTATTCGGGTACTGTCGCCGAGGTGGGATCAGGTGTCGAGCGATGGTCGGTTGGCCAGCGCGTGATGGGGCGTGGTTCGGGTTGTCACGCCGAGTACACGGTCGAAGCTGCCGATGGCGTAATGGCTATCCCAGACGGCCTTTCATTTGAAGAAGCTGCGACGATTCCTAATGTGTTCGTGACCGCGCATGACGCCCTTGTCACCAACGCTTGCTTACAGCCTGGCAACTCCGTGTTGATCACTGCGGGTTCCTCCGGTGTTGGGACCGCCGCGATCCAAATCGCCAGGCGCATGGGTGCCGCCAGGGTCATCGCAACGTCGAGATCTACCAAGAAGAGCGCATCACTTCGACAACTCGGAGCAACAGCGACCGTCGATACAAGTGAAGCCAGCTGGGAGCAATCGCTGGTCAAAGAACACGGCGAGATCGACATCGTCATCGACCAGGTCGGTGGCTCCCATTTCAGCCCGTGCCTCAGAACCCTTGCCGTGCAGGGGAAGTACGTCTCCGTTGGGCGCACCGGCGGGAGCGAGTCGACCATCGACCTTGACCTCGTTGCACGAAAGCGGCTCACACTCATCGGGGTCACGTTTCGCTCTCGAACCGGCGACGAGGCACTGACCTGTAGCCGGCGGTTCGCCGACGATCTTCTATCCGGCTTTGAGGACGGATCACTTCGCCCGGTCCTAGATCGATCGTTCCCCCTTTCGGACTTGCCTGCGGCACACGAATACATGCGTTCTGACCGTCAGATCGGCAAGATCGTGCTGGTCGCGTGAGAGTTCCGCCTCGACCGGTTCACGACTGGCCTCATGGACTGCTCGATAGATGTGAACAGATCGTCACCGGCCAGCTTCGACCAGAAGCCAACGTGTATTGCACGCTCGCGAACTCGCCGGCTCTATTCGAGGCCTGGCTGGCCTTGGGCGCGCAAGTGTTGCGGCGATCAGAGCTGACACCTCGCCAGCGCGAACTGGTGATCTTACGGACCACCGCTATGACCGCGGGAACCTACCCGTTCACTCAACACGTTCGCATCGGCAAAGAAGCCGGGATCACCGATGACGAGATAGGCGCACTGCATCGAGCGCCCACGCTTTCAGACTGGAGTGAGGCTGATCGGCTGCTTCTCTCTGCTGTGGACGAATTGCTGTTGACCGGCATGCTCAGCGATGAGTCATGGTCGGCACTTACAGCCGCTCCGGGTGAAGCGCGCCGGGTCATCGGTGTGACCGCCACCGTCGCGTTCTACCGAATGGCAGCATGGATGCTTAACGTGGCCGGCACAGAGCTCGATCCCGGTCAGCAAGCTGCGCTTGGACCGGTGAGCGCGCACGAGATTTCGCCACCAGCCTCGTCAGGACCGACGAGGCTGGCACCAGAACCTGTTGATCAATGGCAGCGCGCGCTGCTCGCCGAGACGGCATCTTGGCCTCGTTTCCAAGATCATCCTGAGCGTCGTTCCGCCGGCGTCTACGGCACCCTGGCACACAATCCAGAACTGTTCCGTGCGATCGGGCCGCTCATGGCCTACATCATGGTGGACAACGAACTCTCAGATAGACATCGTGAGATGGTGATCGTTCGGTCATGCCTTCGCGATCGAGCGCAATATCCGTACCGTCAGCATGTGGCGATTGCCCGCACCCTAGGGCTGAGTGCCGAGGAGTTACAGCAGATCTCCGAGCCACATCCGATGCTCGATGATCAATTGGGTTCGGCCGTCATTCAGGCGGTTGACCAGCTGCATGACGAGAACACGATCGACGATGAACTGTTCGATGCGTTAGTAGCCCAGCACTCGGTTCCATGGGTCTTTGATCTGGTAGCTACCGCTGGTTTTTACGGGCTGGTCAGCTTCACGCTCAACAGTGCCAGAACCCCGCTAGAACCAGGCGAGACCTTGCTGCCAAACTTGATTCTGGAAAAGACTGCACGATGAGCATTATCACGGTGTCCAAGGTCAGCGGTTCGATCGGTGCAGCGGTCCACGGTGTGAACCTAGGTCTGATCACCGATGCCGATTTCGAGGTTGTGCATCAGGCGTTTCTCGAACACTGCGTGTTGGTGTTCCCTGACCAATTTTTGAGCGTCGATGACCACGTCGCGTTCGCAAGCCGGTGGGGTGAGTTCAGCGTCAGCCCGTTCGTCAACTATCTGGACACGCACCCGATGGTGCTTCCGCTAAACAACCGAGGCAAGTCGGGGACCGTCACTGAGAACTGGCACACAGATTCAGCCTTTCTGCCCGAGCCGCCCGCGCTCAATGTCTTGTCAGCCCGCAATGTGCCACGCGGCGGCGACACAATGTTCTGCAATCAGTACCGGTCGTACAACCGGTTGTCACCGGGACTGCAGCATTTACTCCGTGACCTACGAGCCGAGTTCACCGGAGCTCGTCTGGCCTCGCTTGCTGGCAGCGACGAGGTGCCTTCGACATTTCACCCAGTAGTTAGGACCCACCCCGAGACGGGGCACAAATCCATTTATCTGACTCGCCCAGGCGACAGCGTGCCCCGGTTTGAAAACATGACGAATGCCGAGAGCATGCCGCTGCTGCAGTTCTTATACGAGCACTCGGTCCAACCCGACAATATCTATCGTCATCAGTGGAACAACGGCGATGTGGTTATGTGGGACAACCGCTGCACGATGCACTATGCCGTTCACGACTACGGCGATGACCCTCGGGACATCCATCGGATCAGTATCCAGGGCAGCGTTCCGTTCTGAACCTCGATGCTCCAGGTCTGCCATGACCGCCTAGCACCTTGCGCTGGTCAACGACTCGAAAAACGAACAAAGCCGGCCCTTGCGGACCGGCTTTGGTTCTAAGTGGCGGGGACAGGATTTGAACCTGTGACCTTCGGGTTATGAGCCCGACGAGCTACCTTGCTGCTCCACCCCGCACCGTTAAGTTAGCCCCGGGGTCTGCATCGCGCAACGCGCGGGTGAAGACAAGTGTGTAACTCTGGTCTTACAACGAAAAATTGTTGCCTACGCCGAAGCTATTCGCAAGATGATGTAGAAGATTGCTACCGACCCCATCATCACAGCAGGCGCCCATACCTTCATGTCATCACCGGCCTTTTGGTGATAAGCCGCAGCGCCGATAGTCATCCCTACCAAGCCAGCCGCCGCCAAAATCCCAACGATCGGCACGTCTTCGTGCAGGCCACTAAGCACACCGACGATCACGTTCAGCACGTACATGGCAAACTCTTTGGTTTTGTCATACTGCGCAAACTCGGAACCGGATCCAAAACTCCCAGCTTAGAGATAGCCGCTATCAGGAACAGCAGGGCCGGATCTACGAGGCTTCTGCACTGGCTGCCCTTGATGAGCCCCGCCCGGGCCACCGGGTGCACGGCCCTGCACTTGGGCCTGCATCATCACCATTTGTTGCTGTGCCATCTGAGCTTGGGCGGTCGCTGTAGCTTGCATGCCGCGCAACAAGCCCTGGATCCAACCGACGAGCTGTGCATGTGCAACGCGCATCTCGCTCTCAGTTGGGGTGTCGCTACCGCAACAATCGTTGAACTCTAAGAGTTCTTCGTGCAAGTCCTCGCTGAGGATTTTGCCGAGCTCTTCGATCGTCTCGCTGTGGATCTGGGCTAAGCGCTGCACACCTGCGTCGTCGTGCTCGGTGTCGCTGAGTTCGGTCAGCATGGTCTGCAACATGGTGCCCAGCCGAATGAGTTTGGCTGGGTCAGTCACATCTGGCTGCGGCTGGGCCGATGCAGTCATAGGGGCTTCGGCAACAAGTTTGGTCGGCGATGTGCTGGTATCACTCATGGCCGCCACTCTATGGCTAGACCATCAGCGGCCGCTGAGCACCCCACTCGGCTCGAGCTGCCAACTGAACGGCACGAACACAACCCCGAAGTTGACGCCGCCGTCCAAACAATGGGCGATTAGCGTTGGGCCGTCAAGAAATCGACGATTGGTTCGATGTCGTCGAACGCAGTGAGCACATCGCCATAAGGCTTGTCTGCTGCCAGATACTGCAAGACCGGATAGATCGGTTTGACCGAGGTCCAGTACTCGATATCGAGAAACACCATGGGACTGACCTTGCCGAAAGACTCGTAGTGATTCTGTGCCGCGTCCTGGAAGACTTCTTGGATGGTGCCGGCACTGCCGGGGGCAAATATCACGCCAGCTAGGGCAATCGCCAGCAGACCATCTTCGCGAATGCTGTTCGCGAAGTACTTGGCGATCTCGGTAGCAAACACATTTGGCGGCTCGTGGCCGTAGTGCCATGTTGGCACCCCAAGACTCGAACCAAGCCCAGGTTCAGCCTGCGGCCAACGGGCCCGCACTTCAAAGGCGGTATCGAGCCATTCGCCAACCGGCTCGAACGCGGATGCGCCAGCGAGCACCGACAGTGCCTGATCGAGTGCCTCGGGCGGATGTGGTGCCATCCATGCGCCGAGGTTCGCTGCTTCCATTGCTCCGGGCCCGCCGCCGGTAGCGACATAGAACCCATCAGCGGTAAGTGCTCGCCCTAGTTGTGCGACTTGGATATACGCATCGTCGGTACGAGCCAGGCCGTGGCCTCCCATGATCGCCACAACTGACTCAGGCCCCACGCGCGCTAGATGCTGATGGAGGGCATTGTCCACTGCGTGATCGTGAATCCGCTCAGCCAGCGTGCCCACGACATGGAGGCTGGCAACCGTGCTCTTGTGCTGGCGATAGGAACGAGCGTCGGGCGTGATCTCGTAGCTCTGATGGTCTCCAGGCTCATACCCTGCGTAGAGCTCTGCTACGTCGTACAGATCACCACGGAAACTCCGGAATGGCAGTCCGTCTATCACCGGAAAAACGCAGGCCCCTTGATCGTTTAGGTACTCGAGTGCTGACCCTTCGAGCTGGCAGCCCAAGAAGAATGCTTCTCGAACATCAGCTTCGAACAGGCGCCAACTGCGTTCACGCAGGTCCAGGCCCTGACATGCCGTGTCGGCCAACGAATTGTGCTGTTCCAGATGTTCATCGAACGCACTGAGCGACTCAAGTTCAATCACAGGCTGCACGCTACCCACGGCGCTCTAGGGACTAGCCAAAATGGCACCGGACCCAACAGTCGCCGCAGCGACTGCTTCAAGCACCTGGTGGCAACGCCCTTCGCCGGGCTAACCGGTTCACGAACGAATCAGAAGAGGTGAGCCGATGGGTCAACTATGCCGACACCAAGAGCTGTGCACGTCCTCTCGGCACAACCCCAACGTTCGACTTCACCCAAATACCTCGCAGCGGAATTCGCTGGGGCCCGCTACCCGCCATGTCCGAGTCGTTTTAACGCTGATTGCGCTGCGAAGTGACCGCACATGCCGTGCACACCAGCACCCGGTGGCGTGGCGGCCGAGCACAGGTAGTGGCCCTCAACACCCAAGTAATACGGGTCGAGAGCGGGCCGGGGCCGAAACACCAGTTGACGAACATTGTTCGCCCCCGTCAAGATGTCGCCGCCGCGAAAGTTCGGGTTGTATTCCTGTAAACCAGCAGGAGTGCTGACCACACATCGAAGGATCCGCTCGCGAAAACCGGGGGCGAAACGTTCGACATGATTCAAGGCCACTTCAGTGGCGTCGCCGCTGTAGCCGTTGGGGACATGCGCATACATCCAAATCGGGTTTGTCGAACCGCGGGAGCGAGACGGATCAGCCAGATACTGCTGCCCCACTAGGACAAACGGACGATCTGGCATGACGCCCCGGTGGATTTGCTGCTCGGCGTGCACCACCTCGGCCAGCGTGCCGCCAACGTGCACAGTCCCCGCCCGCCGACAGATCTCGGACTGCCACGGTATGTCGCCGTCAAGTGCAAGATCGATCTTCCACGCAGCGGGTCCGTTCTTCCAGCGGCGAAACCAGAACGACACACTCGACGGCAGCCGATCGCCATACAGATCAAGAACCGCTGCCGGGCTGATATCGAGCATCACGACGTCGGCGTCCAAGTCAGCAATGTCGGTGACTTCTCGCCCGGTCTCAACTCGACCGCCCAGTCCGATCAGTCGATCAGCCATCGCCTGGGCGATTGCGGCCGAACCCCCCACAGGGACCGGCCAACCAACAGCGTGAGCGGCGGCAGTCAAGATGGTGCCAACCGATGCGGTCGCTGGCCGGGTTAACGGGCGCATGATGTGAGCGGCGTTTCCTGCCAACAACGCTTGTGTCTCCGGCGCGCCGAAAAGCTTGGCCAGTCGACGTCCCGACAACCCTGCAAGCATCCCAAATCGAGCGAACAGCACAGGATGTTTTGGAATGTTCGGTAAGGGTCGAAGTACATCGTCAGCTACGTCGCCGAACGACTCGACTAGCGGCCCAAAGAGTTGTTGCCAACGACGGGCGTCCTGGCTGAGCATCGGCGACGACTCGTCGAACGATTGCGAGAGATGGCCAGCCACTGCCCCGTCAAGAGGGTGTGCCACAGGAATCTCCGGTTGTGCGAGTTCCAGCGACTCGGCGCGGAAGAAATCCCGATCGCGGAAGAACGGCGATGCGACCGCAAACGGATGGGCAGCAGAACAAACATCGTGCAGCAACCCCGGCTCGGTTAACTCGGCCGTCCGGGTCCCGCCCCCGATCGCGTCGCGAGCCTCAACGACCGTTACCTCAAGGCCAGCCTCGGCCAGCACGATTGCTGCGGCTAACCCGTTGGGTCCTGAGCCCACCACTGTTGCTGTCGACACGAACCCCTAGCGTACTTGACGTCGAGAAACTCAGTGACCCTCAGCCACTGGCAGACACGAAACGCCGTGACTCTAAAACCCAAAGAGACGCACGGCTCGAATCGCCGCGCGTCTCAGTTTTGTCAACATAGGTCGACCAAGAAGATTTAGTTCTGGGCTCCGACAGTGTCATCGCTCATCAGCAGAAACGTGGTGAGTTGCGTCTTCCACCATTCGGTGGCGACAGCCGAGCGGCCAGGGATGTTTTTGAGTGATTCTTCGATCACCGCGATCAATTTCACATCGTCCCCCGAGGCTGAGCGAAGATCAAGCAAGCCGTCGATCACTCGCGAATGGCTAGTCAGCTCGCCGTCGAGCGACTCCATCATGCGATCAATTTCAGATTTTAGAATTGAGTCAGTCATTGGTGTGCACTTCTCCCTGTGATTGCTTGCAAGGTTGCGTTGGTCATACTGTCAAGAAGGAACGCCGCCAGCGGGCGGAACATTCCCTCACATCTCTAAGTATGGGACAAATTTTGCCTCCATAGTGAGCGGTTTCGCACATGTTTCGTGTCGCAACTGCCACAACGGCCCAGCTCCGCTATTCCTGGGGCTCTGGCCTACCATCGACGAACTACGTCAGGTGGTCCGTTTACCTCATCCCCGGCAATCTCACCGGGGACCGACGTGACACGCTCAGCTTGGACTGACCGTGGACACGTAGTCGAGGGCAGTCCTGTCCAACACCTACCAAGTCACCTTCGTTGCTGCGTTTGGGATCTATGACACGATGCGCCAAACGGTCTACGGGCGAGATGTACCGCTTGCGCCTAGCCCTTGGGCTTTACGTAACTCATCGGTGAATCTGAAGTGCTGCGTAATGGCGACGACCAGCGTGTTCTACTCAGGTGTCTCCACAGCACCAGGTGTCTTGGTCCGGAGGCTCTGAACTAGAGGCCGGCAAGCCAGGGCAGCGAAGTAAGGAAAGCCGATGCCATCGGCATGTGTGCTGACCTTGCGATACAGACTCGATTACGCCCAAAGGCGATCAACCATCGGCGTCACTAGCTTCATCAGTCTCGCTCTCTGGATCAGCCGCATCAGTTTCTGCGTCATCGGCCGCAAGCACGCCGCGGGCGCCATCGACTAGCTCCTGATATCGACCGAGGTCGCCATCCATCAGCGCTTCCTTGGCTTCATCGAGAAGCTTTAGGGCTTCTTCAGCAGCTGGTCCATCACCAATCACGAGGGCATCGCTGCGGCCAGCATTCGACGTGCTCAAACGGCTGAAGGCGACGTCGCCCACACACGTGGGGTCGTCATCATCGTTTTGTAGGCCGCGAACTTGGACACCGAAGAGTGCACGAACCGAGTCCGCCATCGAGTGGCACATGACGACGCTGTCGGCATAAGACACAATGACCCATTCGAGGTTTGGCTGTCTGGTGCCAGTCGCAATCACGTAGAGAGGACGGACATAGATCAGCGAGTTCTCAATCGGCACGACGATCAGGTCACCGAACTCAACAGACGAACCTTCGTCACGAGCATTCAACAACGAGATCTGCCGGCTGACTTCTTCCTGCGATGTGATCTGCGACGCGACCAGACCTGGTCCTGGGGCTTCCTCGTCACCGCCAACGTTGGCAACCTCGAAGCTGACAAGCCGACCATAGTCTTGCGAGCCGACTTCGCTTACGCCAACCATGAACGCCTGAAGTTCTTTTCTCTGGTCATCGGCCGAGAACGGCACGAACGATCGAAAAATCACGAACTCTTGCTTGGTCTCATTGGGAAGTCGTAGCAAGCTGTAATAGGGGTTGACTCGGGTTTCTGCACGAGACTCGACGCCCTGTGCGTTCGTCGTAGAGGTCTGGCCAGCGCCAAGCACTCCGCCAGGATCCTGTGCAACTGCCCACTCATCGCTTCCTTCGAGCAGATCCGCTGTCTCATCGACATCGATGTGGTACTTGGCCCACATATTGGTCTGGGTGATAAAGATATCTTCGGGATAACGAAGGTTGTCGAGAAGGGCTTCGGGCATCTCGCCAAAGGGCCGAAGCAGCGTAGGGAAGACCTTTTGCCACGCCAGGATGATCGGATCATCCTGATCTGCAACATACAAAGTGATGTTGCCGTCGTATGCGTCGACCGTTGCCTTTACCGAGTTCCGCACGTAGTTGAATTCGGAACGAAGACCCGACCCATTTGGGACCCCTAGGTTCTCGCGGCTCTGGGCATAGGGATAGTTGCTGGTCGTCGTATACGCATCGACCACATACAGGATTCGCCCGTCGACGACCACTGGATATGGGTTGTGGTCGAACTCGAGGAACGGCGCTACCTTCTTGACACGGTCGCCAATATTGCGGTTCCACACAAAGCGGCTGTCGTCGCGAACGAAGTCAGAGATCAGCGGGTCGATGCTTTGGAAACGCAATGCGAACAGGGAGCGGCGCCAGAAGCCCCCGGCAGCCACGCCGCCCTCACCCGCATAGTTGTGCGCAATACGGGTACTGCCGTCGATTGAATCGATCTCGTCACGATCAGTATTGACGATCGCGTAGCCGTCCATATTTTCGCCAAAATAGATACGGGGCTGTTCGATCAGAATGTCATCTTCGATGTCGTTCTGGAGCGGGACGTCGCCGATCACGAAGGTCGGCAAGCTGTCGCGAATACGGTTCACCGGTGCCACTGCCACACCGTTGCCGTGAGTGAAGCTCAGAACTTCGCTTTCCCAGCCGCTCTCGGGGATACCCGACGGGTTTAGTTCACGTGCAGCAATCAGCACCTGGGTTTGCACACCATCAATGACATAGCGGTCGACATCAACCTCATTGTCGTCGAACTGGAAGAATGAACGTTCGGCCTGTTGCAGCTGGAATGTCTGCACGGAGATCTTCGGGTCGAGCAGCGGGACTGAG
This sequence comes from uncultured Acidimicrobiaceae bacterium, assembly GCA_905182135.1. Classification (GTDB taxonomy): domain Bacteria; phylum Actinomycetota; class Acidimicrobiia; order Acidimicrobiales; family UBA10347; genus UBA10347. The sequence continues at coordinate 267,166 of CAJJAG010000001.1, forward strand.
GGAACGTTTAGCTCGCTGGTGGCAACGTCTTGACCGGTCAGGTCCTCGGCGTAGCTGAAGATCTGCTGGTCCACACGACCGAGACCAAATGCATTCTTGGTGGCATCAATATTGCGTTCGACGTACGGGGCTTCCTTGGTGGTCTCATCAGGGTCAACCGAAAAGCGCTGGACTGCAACGGGATAGATCCCGCCCATCACGATCGAAACGAGCGCCCACAGACCAACAGCAACGGCGGGAAGGCCCCACCCTTTGCGTCGAATATTGACAACAAACAACACAACAGAAAGCAGAGCGATCAGGATCAGCAGGTTCAGAACCGGGAGCCGAGCCTTGATATCGGTGTAGCCCAGGCCTGCAAACTTGCCGTCGTTCGAGTAGCTCAGTGCATACCTATCGAGCCAGTACGTGAAGGCCCGCACAAGCGCCATGGCAGCGAGCAGAACCGACACATGCGCCTTGACTTGGGGTGTAACGCGTTCGTTGACGGTTTGGATTCGGATGCCACCCGATAGATAGTGCATGGCAATAGTCAGCACCAGCACGACCAGGAGTGCGGTAAACAGCCAGTCCGCTACGAAGCTAAGGAACGGCATACGGAAAACATAAAAGCTGATGTCTCGGCCGAACTGGGGGTCTACCTCGTTGAAGTCAACGCTGTTCGTGAACAGCAACCAGTTGCGCCACTGTGACGCTGCACCGGCACCGATGCTGATAGCGAACAGTCCAGTCACGCCGAATCGGACCAACCCCCAACGAGAGCCAATGACCTCGCGGAAGCGCTGAACGGCTTCTTCTTCCGGGCTGGCTTCGCGAAGCTCAGGAGCCAAGCGATCGGCGAGCCAAAGGTTCGTCCAGCACAGGACCGCAAAGAAGGTAACGAAGATCATCGCCAGGATGACCTTCGATGCCAGAACCTGGCGCCAAACGTCGGTGTAACCAACATTGTCGAACCACAGGTAGTCGGTGACAAAGTTTGCGATACCGCGTACCGACAATAAGAGGGCGAAGAGCCCAACGACGATGAAGGCCAGTAGCCCTCGCGCCTTGCCGCTCATCGTTGGTTGCGACCGTCTCGGTCGGGGCATTGCTGATTCAGGCCTCATCAGAGGCCGATGCTACCCGAGTACCTGGACGCTTCTCAGATCGCCACCGTTATTTCGCAGTAATTGCCCAGGGCATTGGAGATTTTTCGGGCAGCGCATCGCACAGACCAGCCACACAAAGCAGGTTCGCTAGACGCGATGCCGCCATGCCCAGGTGGTCTGTTTTACGCTGCCTATAAAAGGCCCGAACCGGGTCGACATGCAAATCGGCGGCTTCCACGCCAAGATCGTCGAGCAACGCAAGATGCTGTCGGATCGGCAACACAACATCGGTCTCAAGCAGCTCTTCAACCGCTCCTGCTGGGAGGTGGCCTTCAGGCGCTTGGACATCGATGAGCGCAGCGCCAGCTCCATAGGTAACTGCCGCGACTTCGTGGATGGCGATCACGTACCGATTGATATGGGTGTCGACATCACCGATGATCGCCGTCAGGGAAACATTTCTCTTCGCTGAGCGAATCCCCGCAAGCACATCGTTCTGTTCGTCGGCAAGCGCTCGTTTGAGACGTTTCTCGAACTGCTTAGCTGCGTCGGCGATGACCGCATCGCGTTGCGCCTCGATACCAGCAATAGCGCCCACCGGTACCGAGGCATCACCTTGATCGTGACCAAAAGCAGTCGATTCCTGTGCGCTAACGAAATCTATTATTTCTCGAGGTGCAACCTGCTCGATCGTTACCGCCTTCAAGGCTGCCTTCTTTGCAGCTGATCGACCTGGGCTCTTGCGTGCGGACCGCTGCGCTCGTAGTGCAGCAAACAGGCCTAGTGCTACGGCATCAGGCTTAGCTCCGACAAGCGGTACAGCAACGACCTCTTCGATCTCGTCAGAGGGTTCGATGACGTTGAGATTCTTGTCTTTAAGCTGGACAAGCTCAGTGCGAATCGCATCCACATCACTGTCTGAAACATCACTGTCTGGGCCGCCGCCCATCAGATCTTCGCTATTTGGGTCTTCGAGATCGACTGATGCCGTTGCAGCGGTGCTCGCACGTTTGGCTTCAGCCGCAGCCATCATGGCGGCGATTGGGTCTTCGGGAGCGTCTGCAATCGCTGACGCCTTGAGGGCCGGGGCTATTGCAGGTGCCTTTGGCTGCGTTGCTAACGCTCCCTTCTCCATGGCTTCAGATACTCGCGGGCGGGCTTCAGATACTCGCGGGCGGCGGGTCGCTAGAGGTGTGCCCGCCTCGTGTTTCAGCGCGTCGAAAGGGCGGGCCAGATCGGGTGAACGAAGGGGATTCGTCACGATCGAGTCTTCTAAGGAAGGGGATGCAAGATCAGAGATTGTGATGCGACCGATCATCTTGGCGTCGCGCAGCTCGGCTTCGAGCTGTTTGCGTGATGCCAGAGGTTCCGAGGCAACTGCTCGAGCTGCGCCGTCGCCGCGAACTTTTGCCTCTTGCAGCGAGGACTTGAGCTCAACGGTCGCTTCCTCAAGTGTGCGACGTACAACTTCGTAGGAGCGCAGCAGCCGGTCTCGACCGACCCGCAAACGTTCGACCTGGGCGCGGGCTTGGCGGCGTCGCCGTTCCAAGTCGTCAAGAATCTGGGCGCGGGCTTCTTCAGCTTCGCGAACCAGGGCATCACATTCGTCGCGCGAGCGTTGCACCTGGTCGGCCGCTTGACTGAGCATCGCGTCGGCATCGACACGGGCCTTTTCGCGAATGGACTGAGCCTCGACCTGTCCATCACCAACGATCTCGGTTGCTGCTAATTCGGTATCGGCCTGACCATCTTGGAGAACCGTGTCGACTTCGAGGGCCGATGAGGCCTGGTCGCCAAACTCACGTTTTGGCTCGACTGGAATATGCGCTGGCGCCTTCCGAAGAGCCTGCTCGGCGCTTTCGGCGCGACGAACAGCCCGACCCAAGCGACCGCGCATGAGCGCCTCGCGCTGCTGCGCATCCCGCAATGAATCAGCCACGGCGCGCAGATACTGCTGCACCTGTTTCTGGTCAAAACCTCGTCGTTCGGTATCGAACGACTGCTGCACGATCTCGGTTGGATCGACAGCGGTATCCAGCGCCTGTTCTGGCAAAGACTCACCCACGGACACGATCGTATGCGGACCAGAACCCCTCATTGGCGCATGGTGGAGGTTCTGGAGAGCAAGTCACATGAACAACATGAGCAACATCAGCACCACCGCAAGCAAAATCACCACGTTAGGTTTCCAGAAAAAACTTTCGCTGTCGGCACTTTCACGACCCGAAAACAACCACCCTGGCTCGCAACGGCCCCCTCTTCAGCCGTCAGCCACCCCTAAGCATCTTGCATACACCCGTCGACATCGGCCACAGACCGGAACGGTTCATACCGTGCCGGACGCTCGTCCGAATGAGTGGCGAAATCTCAACAACCGGAAACTCGTCGAATGGTTTAGACACTGCGGCAGCCTCGGCTTGAGCAAGAACCCTCGACTCGTTACGCGCTCGCAAGGTCGGCGCCGGTCCTTCAGCCATCAAAGTGACCTCTGGAAACAGTCTTCGTACGCGCGTTCTCTTTCAGTCCACGCAATATTGTGCTGTTCCCCAGCAGCGACAATCAGCCGATGGCTGTGCACTAAACCCGGTAATCAGAGCCCGGCCACCCGCCGCGAAGGTCTGCCAAAGCAGCAAGTTTCTAGGGTGAACTCTCTTCAAGGAAGCGATCTACATCGCCGCCAAGCTCGCCCAAGGCAATGAGTGCCTCTTCGAGAGTGTCGACGCCGATCACGATCATGTCTTCGGCATAGACAAGCGCCTCGACGTAGTTGCTCGGAATGTCAAGCGGTTCTTTGGTTTCGCGACTAACGAAGTTGTCGCAACACTTCGGCACGAAGAACACATCAGCGCCCGAACGCTCCGCTGCAACCGTTTTCTGCTGGAGGCCACCTACCGGCCCGACATTGCCAGCGCGGTCTAAAGAACCAGTAGCAACAATGCTTAGCCCGTTAGTTAGTTCACCTTCGCTGAGCACATCCATGATTGCCAGCGCGAACGCCAAGCCGGCTGAGGGGCCGCTGACGTTTCCGGTGCGCAAGTCGATGTCGATCGGAAATTCTTCGTCGAAGATCGTCAAGGTGCCAATGCCGATGAACGGGCGAGGTTCGTCGGCTTGCACATCGTCAGGAAGGCAGTCAGCGTCGGCAGACCCGAGTGTGATCGCAACCAAATCGGTGCGCATGGATTGGGTTGGGTTCTTTGGATCGATCCGTTCGATGCGCAACTCGACCTCGTCGCCAATCGACTGCCCCATGAGCTGTTCGACCAACTCTTCGCCGCTTCGCACATCAACACCATTCACGCCAACAATCAAGTCGCCGGTTCCGAGCGTCCCATCTGCAGCGGTGCAGTCGAAGACCTGCGCGACTTCGACGCCGATTGGGACGATTATTAAGTCAAACCCAAGCTTTTGTAACGCCACAACAACGGCGGAATTCTTGGACGCCTGCATCCGTCGAATATTGACCTCACGCAGTTCGTCAGCAGTCTGATCGCCCCGCACCTCGTCCTCATGAAAAATGCCCACATTGTTGTCAAGCTTGGCGTTGAGCCACTGCCACGCCGTGATGTTCGCTGTCTGAGAGACCGTGACAAAGCCGATCTTGCCCTCGGGAATCGATGCCAAGTCGCCAGAGACCTCGACCCGTTCGATGGTGTCGTAGACCGAACCAGGTTCACGGCTGTAATACGGCAGGGGCACAACCGATGCCAGAACAATGCCAGTCACAACCAAAGCCAGCACGATGCTCCCAACAATGCTCCACCCGCGGTGAGCGCTATAGAACGGCTCTCGGACTAGTAGTCCATTGCTGGCAGGTATCACGTTCGTGTCAACTGTCGCTCCGAGCTGCGGTTCGCTACGAGCCGCAGCCTCAGCATCTGGAGGAGGAAGCGGCGGCACGGCCTCGCCCTCGTCCTGACACAGCTGAGCATGCCGAGCGGGATCGCTAACCGCAGACGGGGTCGCCGATTGCGATAAGCCCGATACGTCAGTGTCGACCGTCTCCAGTGGTAGCGAGGTCGTTGGAACAATCGCTTCTAAACCTGCAGCTTCTTCCGGGTCTGAAGCACGCCTTCCGGCAGGCGGCATGGCCGGAAGCCTGATCGGCGGGACTTCGGCATACGGAATGGTGATCACAGGATCACCCAAGGTCACCGACTCAACATGTGAAGCAGGCGCAACCGGAGGATCACCAATGACGGGAGCACTCGATGCCCAAGCATCGCCCCGGGTAGGAGCGGAGGCGACTTGCTCAGTTCCGGGATCGACTCGTGTCTTCATCCGTTGGCGCACCGCTGCACCAGCACCAACAACCAACGCGACAAGTCCAATACGCCAGCGATTCATCGGCAGGGCTTTGTGTGTAGCGTCGACCCATCCGGCAGGACTCCTGCAGGTAGAGTTACGCCCGTTGTGTTGCCCGTGCTCGTACTCTCCGTCACTCTGATCCTTCTGGCGTTGTGCCAGCAATCTCTCGCCCCGCGTCTGCCATGGCTGGCAACGGTACGCGCTACGACGCGGCGAGTGACAGCGGGTCCACCATTCAATCGAGATTTGTTGCATCACAGCGCTGTACGTGTCAGCCAGCCTGGCGGGCCGCGCTCGAGCCGCGAAGCACGTCGTCAAGGACGCGACCCGTTACGGCATCACCGAGCGGTCGTAGGTTACGACGCTCGCACGCCCTGGTACATCCGTGTTCGGTCACTCTTGATCCTGATTCTGATCGTGGTCGGCCTGGGAATGGCCATTGCAGGGTTCACCCTGCTCCTCATCGCGTCGGGCCGGCTCCTGCTCGAAGTTATGGCCGGGTAGTGGCCGTAACATCCAAGCCTCCCCCGCCCCCTGACCCCGACGTCGTCGAGCGACACCGCATCGTGGTGATCGCTGGCCATAGCGGCGATCTAACTATCGTTGAAGCCCACCTTGCTGATCCGGCTGCCATCGTGCGCCAAGCGGCCTTCTCTGCTCTGCATCGACTCGGTGCCTGCACGGCGGATCACGTCCGAGCTGCTACCGCCGACCCAGCGCCCCGTGTCCGGGCACGCGCCAGCGAGCTAGCAGTGCATATCGACGGCGTAACCCCCGCAGCACTTCTCGATGACCAGGATTCCTCGGTTGTCGAAGTCGCATGTTTTGCTTGCGGCGAAGTCTCATGGCCCCCCGGCACCGCACCCATTACACAACTCTCGGTTATCGCCACCAGTCATGACGACGCTCTCTGCCGCGAGTCAGCCGCCGCAGCGCTTGGCGCTATCGGAGACCCGGCTGGTCTCGACGCTGTACTTCTTGCATGCACCGACCGCGTCACCGTGCGGCGCCGGGCAACCCTTGCCTTGGCAGCCTTCGACGACCCTCGTGCTGACAAGGTGCTCCACGCCGCCCTCGACGACAAGGATTGGCAGGTTCGCCAAGCCGCCGAGGACCTCCTCGAAGTCGGCCGCGTGCTCGACGCCCCTCCCGACCCCGACGCGTACGCCGACTAGCCAAAACCACAAAAGCCCCCGGGACCTCAGACCCAACCAGCCCAAACAGGATGAGCGCAGCGAATCCGGACTACCCGGTTAACGACGACCCGTGTTCATGAACATGGCCTTCACTGCTTCGTAGCTCTCGATGCAACGTCCAGCCCCAAGCACCACGCACTCAAGTGGGGCGTCGACGAATCGCACAGGGACCTCGGCCTCACGAGTCAAACGTTCGCGGAAACCACGCAGCAGCGAACCACCCCCCACGAGATGGATGCCCGTGACCAGCAAATCCTGGGACAACTCGGGAGGGGCCTGTGCCAAGCACGCCAGCACTGAATCGATGATGGCGGAGACAGGTTCTTCGACGGCTGATCGCACATCGGCAGGGCTGAGCACAATCGTCTCGGGCAGGCCGGTCATCAACTGGCGGCCACGAACCTGCGCCTGGACTTCACCATCGGTATAGGCAGCGGATCCAGTAACGATCTTGATCTCTTCGGCAGTGCGTTCGCCAATAGCGATGCCGTGTTCGCGTCGTACGTATTGCTGAATAGCGGCATCAAGGTCAAACGACCCGACACGCACAGCTTCGAGCGCGACCACGCCACCCATCGACAACAGTGCAGACTCGCTGGTGCCACCACCGATATCAACAACCATCGAACCAACCGGTTCGTTAATCGGCAGGTCAGCGCCAATAGCCGCAGCCAACGGCTGTTCGATCAATTGTGCTTCGGCAGCACCGGCGCGGCGGGCGGCTTCGATCACAGCACGTCGTTCGACCGGTGTAATCGCCGAAGGCACACAGATCACGACGCGAGGCCGGTTAAAACGGTTCACGCCGACCCGCTCGAGCAAGAGTCGAATCATGCGTTGCGTGACGTCGAAGTCAGTGATTGCACCCTTGCGCAGTGGCCGAACGGCCACGATGTATTCCGGTGTTCGGCCGATCATCTCCCAGGCCTGGTGACCCATAGCCAGAACTTCACTGTTGTTCTTATTAAACGCGATTACAGACGGCTCGTTAAGAACGATGCCTTTCCCTTTGGCGTAGACCAACGTGTTGGCCGTACCCAGATCGATCGCAAGGTCGCGTGCCAGAACTAACGCCCGGGGTGCTGAGTCGAACTGACCGACCAACCGGAATCGCGTTGGTCTTTCAGTCTCGGGGCGACTGTTCGCAGGTCAGAGGGTGTCTTACGTCGACTGAAGCCGCTGCCGAACCGGCTCGCTAGGCACAGCACGCTTGAGCCAAGGACGAAGACGACGAGTGGGATGGCGAGAAAGAGAAGTGGCGACATGTGAGTTCTTAGTGCTCGGTTGAGGGGGCGTCACGAAGAGTAACGGAACCGTCGGCCGCGACCGTCGCATTGTTCAAATCACCGACTTCGATGATGTGTTGAGCTTCGAGTCCCCAGCTCTCGCCCTCGTCCCATCGTTCACGTTTCCAGATCGGAATTGTGGCTTTCAGCGCATCGATACAGAACCTGGCCGCGGCGAAAGCCTCGGGCCGATGCGGCGACGAGGCGACCACAACAACGGCGCTGTCGCCAATGACAAGTTCGCCGACGCGGTGCATCATGACGAGGCGACCAACAGGAGGCCAGCGCCTGCGCGCTTCGACAGCAAGTTCGGCCAACCGAGGATCGACTTGCGCTTCGTATGCCTCGTACTCGAGTTGGTCAACATTGCTGCGATCACTGCTGTGGTCTCGCGCTACGCCCGAGAAGAGAACAACGGCACCGCAATCGGGGCGATGCGCCCACTCGAGTGCCTCGGCGACGGGGAGCGGTTCGTTGGACAGCCCAACCCAGTCATCACCCGAAGAAGGAATCTGCACTTCCCCATCGTATTACAGCCAGCCCCACCCGCGACTTTCGCCAATCAGAATGGGCGCGGTGAGCCAACGCTCGATCAGCACTAGTGTTTCCATTCGTGAACGGGGACTGCGACGAGGACGAGCCCGAAGGGCTTCGCCATGTCCCCCATCCCGATGACCGTCTTTGGCGCCATCCGTCTGAAATCGCTGCCATGCACACGGCACATGCGAATGCTGAGACAGCCCGGGTTCCAACCATCCATGTCTCTGAACCAGCCCCGAAGTTGCGACGACATCCTGGCCGAACGGTCGCTGCTGGGATCGTGGCCATCGGTGCTGCAGCACTGACAATTGGCGTGGCCTCGGGCCAGAGCGGGTCGCCGCATGCTTCGCTTGAAGCTGGCGTAGTCCGATCAGTCGCCCTTGGAGGCACCGTAGATACGACAACTGAGAACGCCAGTCGTGAAAAAACCAATGACATCGCCGCCGATATCAGCGCACAAGGCGAAGATTTCCTAACAGCACGGGTGCACGACGAAATCGCAGCCTCACTCCCGCGCATCCAGGCCGTCACCGCTGGCGGCATGCGTGAAGGCAGCGGCATGTTCGTGACCAACGACGGCCACATCGCCACCAGCGCCGGACTAATCGAAACCGCCAAGTACGTGCTCGCTTGGACTAACGATGGCCAACGGTGGAAGGCCCGTCTGATCGCAAGTGATCCCGTTAGCGACGTTGCCATTATCCAGATCGAGAGCGACCGCTGGCCGGCCGTGTCACTGGGCAGTGACAACAAGTTCCGAGATGGGCAGTACGCGCTGGCGCTCGACCATAATGACAACACGATCAGCGTTGGCGAAATCACCAGTGTGAGTTCGCCGCTGCTGGTCATCAGCCAAGTGGCCGCAGTGCCCGGGTCGGCAATCGTTGACGACACCGGTGTCGTCATCGCCATGATCACTGACGACGGCACAAACACCCGTGGCATCCGGGCATGGACGATCGAACGGGTCGCCGTCGACCTGATTACTTCGGGTGATACGTCGCACAACTGGCTTGGGGTCGCGGTCAGCAATGGACCCGAAGCCGACATGGTGGTCGTAGACGACGTAACCATTGGGTCGCCCGCAGCCCAGGCTGGCCTGCGAGTTGGTGACCTGATCAATTCGCTCGATGGCAACCCGATTGATGATGCCGGCGCGCTCTATCGCCAGGTCCAACAGACCGACGCTGGCGACGACATGGTGCTGACGGTCACCCGCAATGGCACCAAGCTCATCATCATCGCAACCCTTGCATTAGCGCCCTAGCCCACCGACTGCCCCTAGACCATCTCCCTAGACAAGTCGAAATGCTGCCTGGGTCGCCGCCGGCGCCGAGACCGACGGGCGGGTTCAGCCCCGCCAACGTTTAGATAACACGCGAGCCGCACCGGCCACCGCAGCAATACCGACACTCGCCCCACCAAGTGCAATTTGTTGTCGACGCTTTGCGTTCAACATGGCCCACGGACGCGGATCAAAACTGTCGACATAGGCCTCGACGTTTGACCATGACGGTTCCCATCCCAGATCGCGCAGCCGATCGTTTGATACCACCCATGGTTCGGTCGCGTAATGCATGATGCCGGGTGGTGTGGCAACAATGCCACGGTTCCAACTGAACCGAACGATCTCGTCCGCGAGTTGGCTCGGAATGGGAAGCCGGGGTGCGCGACCCGACAATGACCGGACCTCTTCGGCTCGAACCCAGCCGTCGGGTGCGACGTTGTACACGCCTGCTTGTTGGGAACGCACCAAAAGCTCGACTGCGCCGGCCAGGTCATCGAGATGCAGAAACTGCAGCGGAGGGTCGCTATCGCTGCCAAGGCCCGCTGCGAGCTGCATACTCTTTGCCACCCAGCTCGAACGGCCACTCGCCACTGCCGTGCTCGGTCGGACAATAGTCAATTTGCCGTTCGTCGCCGCCTGCCATTCCTGGCCAAGGCGTTCGATTGTCGCCTTGTTCTCTGCAAAGGCCAAGGCACTCGGGCGCACCTGAGCATGTTCGGTGAGCGGAATCGGATTTTCGGCGCGAGCGCCATAAACCATAGCGCTCGACAGCAGCACCACCTGACCGACGGATGCCCTGGCGGCAGCATCGAGCATGAGCTGTGCGGCGCGAGTGTCGTGTCGCGACGCGTCCACAAACTCATTACGCCCATAGGCCGAAGCAAGATGCACAACCGTGTCGGCACCGTCGAAAATTTCATCAAGATCAAGGGCACGCAAGTCACCCAGGTGATGACCGGCCAGGCCCTCGGCCTGAGCTCCGACCCGATCGATACCGACGACGGCTAGGTCGCTGTAGGCGACCAGCGCCTTGGCAACACGCGATCCGACGGCCCCGGCGACTCCGGTGACAACGATTCGCACGTGCTTCCCTCCTGGGCCCCACAATGACCTGGCAGCCTGATGACTAATAGTTGAACGTCGAGTCTACGCTCAATGTGATGAGTGATGACAGCGGTAACGCCGGTAACCCGTTTGGCGACATGCCGTTCTTTGGCGACTTCTCCAACATGGCAAACATGTTTGGGGGCGGGGCAGACCCCTGGGCACAAGCGAAGCAGATCGCTGCATCGGTGGCCACCGGCGGCGAACCCGAGAGCAATGTTGACCCGGCTGACCGCATCGCCTTCGAGCAACTTGCGCGAGTTGCTGAGCTCCATGTCTCAACCGCTACCGGTGTTTCGGTCGGCGACGGTACTCCTCCACAAATTCGTCCGGCCACCCGTCATGAATGGGCACTAGCAACGCTCGAGGCTTATCGTCCGATGCTTCAAGCCATGGCAGACACCATGAGCCAGACCATGTCCGGCATGGGTGAAGACCTCCTCCCGAGCGACGCTGATATTCCCGGCCTGCCTGGCGGCATGTTCAGCGGCGACTTCATGGCTCAAATCATGAAGATGCTTGCGCCGATGATGCTGTCGATGACCTCAGGGTCAATGGCAGGACAGCTCGCCCGCACCAGCCTGGGTTCTTACGACCTACCAATCCCGCGGCCAGAAGCAACCGAACTCCTCGTCGTTCACGCCAATATCTCCGCGTTCACCGAAGAGTGGAGTGTGCCGACTAATGACGTCCGGCTATGGCTGTGCCTGCACGAATACCTCCACCATTCGGTGTTGCGGCGCCCCCACATTGCCGAACGAATTAGCGAGCTAATCACGCGTTATGTGTCGGCTTTCGAATCGAACAGCCAAGCGCTTGGAAGCCAGTTCGGTGGCCTTGACCCGACGAACCCTGAATCCATGGGCCAACTCGAAGGCCTGATGAACGACCCCGAAGCCCTCATGGGCGTCGTCCAGAGCAACGCACAGCGAGCAATGTTGCCCGAGATCTCTGCTCTCATGGCCGCAATCGTTGGGTACGTCGACCACATGATGGACTCGATCGGGTCGAACCTGATCAGTAGCTATTCCATGATTAGCGAAGCCCTACGTCGACGACGAGTCACTGCCGACCCGACCGACCGCTTCCTGCAGCGCATGGTTGGGCTCGAACTCGACCAGGCCTGTTACGAACAAGGTCGCTCATTTGTTGATGGCGTTGTCGAGCGCGGCGGCCAAGACTCGCTCGCTCGGTTATGGCACTCGACGCGAGAGCTACCAACACCCAATGAGATTGTGGCGCCCGGCCTCTGGCTGGCCCGCATCGATATCGACGAACTCGTCGACGAAAGCAACGAGTCTGACGAAGAGGAATAAGCCTCGGCGTTCGTTGCCGACCACCAAGAACGCTCGGTACAACTCACCCTGTTGAGCGTCCAGCGTACGAACCACACGCGGCAATGGTGGTGTCGCTCATCGCTATAACCGGTTACGCACATTTCTGGAAATCCGGTTCGGCTGCCCTTAACAACGAATTGTTAGGGGCTGTCCAGCCAGACTGATTACTCGCCCCGGTCGATACCCAAGGGCGGTGTGGGATTGCGTTCAGTGCGCTGCCTCGCAGTGTCGGCTTCGTTAAGCCAAGAGGGGGGCAACAATCGGTCTGGTTCAGACGGTTGGTCGAACACCGCAGTCGCCCAGTCCGAGGGTTCCACCGGTTGGTCTGCAAAGGCGTCGACATACGGATCAGCCGATGTCGACCCTGGCCAGCTGGGATCTAGCGACGTTGGAACCTGCGCAGCTACGTCTGATTCATCAATTGTCACGGCCGCCATCTGCGTGGTGGGCAGCGGTTCGGGAACAGGGAGCGGCGGCGCAGGCGGTGCAGCCGGGCCAGAATCATCGGACTGTCGTGGCCCTCGGCTCCTCCCGAGGCGAATGCCGCTTCGAGGTGTCCGTCCGGATAACTGGCCACTACGCGGACCTTGCTGCATGATGAATACACCAATGCCAATCGACGCTATTGCGATGACGAGAAACCCAGCCCGAAGGGGGAAGGAGATGATCACGGCAAGCAGCGAGCCGACGACCCATGCGATCTGAAACTGAGTCTCGAAGCGGCCGAATGCAGCACCGTGGTTGGCGCCTGGCGCATCTCGTTGCACTAACGAATCGAACGCCAATTTTGCCGCCGAGGCCGAGCCGCCCACAATCAAAGCAACAAGTCCCGCACCGCTAAGACCGCCTGCCCAGACTCCAGCAATCGCGGAAACTGCGACGGCGATAACTGCGCCGACCAGCATTTTCTCTTCGCTGAAACGTTTGCGGAACCAAGGAGCGATGACGTTGCCAGCGAACCCACCGAACCCCCACAATGCAAACGGGATCGCCGCCTTGTACCAGGGAAGACCCGGATCGTCGAGAAGCTCGAAACCAAGTGCAGCCTTCACCGCTGCACCCGCAGCTGTCCCGATGCCAGAAAGGTCCGGCAGTTCTGAGCGAACGAATTCGAACAGCAGCAGGAAAAAAACGAAACCGACGATGCCACGAAGCGTGGCCATCACGAACGATGCCAGCCTGACTCCGGCAGAGCGAATATCAAGATCGTCTTGGTTCGTCCCTGGGTCATCTACGAACACCCGCGGCATCTTCATCGAGAAGAAAACACCGATGAGGTACACAAAGGCCGCCCACCACAGCGTGGGTGTCGACCCAAACAACTGGTACATCGCTACTGCTGGCAAAACACCAACAACGCCAGCGACCGCCGACAGAATTGCCAGCCGCGAGTTCTTGTCGACGAGTTCGTCCTCGTCATGCACCGTGGTTGGCACCGTTGCCGCCTTGGCAACGGAGTAGGTCTTACCCATTACAAGCCAAATAAATGTGATCGGGAAGAACCATGCCGTGCCGATATTGCGGATCAGCAAGACCATGAGTCCAGCGCGCAGCAGCAAGGACAACGCGATGGTTGCCCTGCGACCGCCACGAACGCGGTCAAGGGCGGGGCCGATTAGTGGGCCGACCAAGGCAAAAGGCGCCATGGTCAGCACCAGCGCTAACAGAATGCGCGAACGTGCGTCGTTCGGATCGATGCTGAGCAAGGTGCCCGCCAGGGTGACGAACACCGATGCCTCACCGGCTGCATGAAACGCATGAGTCCGGGCCAGACGGATGAAGGGGGCAACCGCCACTGACCCGCTGCTTTGTCGCGTTGTACCCCCCGGCGACGCTTCGCCAGATGCAGAGGTGCCCGATCCGGGTCGCGACAGATTGGGTCGCGACAAGGGCTGCCAGCCCGAACCCGTTACCTGATCCTTCACCTGGCAAATCTACTTCGCTCACGAGGCAATAGCCGCCTCACCCCACAGCGACCCATTATCGACCAAGCAGTGTGTCAGCGCTGCGGGGCTGCGTGTAAAGCCACGCCACTACTGCGGTAACAAAAATATAGGTCAACGAATGCGTCAATGACCTAGTCGTTGAATTTGTAACCCAGGCCTCGGATGGTCACGATCAGTACCGGGTTAGACGGATCGATCTCGACCTTTTCTCGCAGGCGTTTGATATGGACGTCGAGCGTCTTCGTCTCGCCCACATAGTCATGACCCCACACCTTGTCGATGAGCTGATCACGTGTCAGAACGCGACCGGCGTTCGATACCAACGCCATCAGAAGGTCAAACTCCTTTAGCCGCATATCGACCGTTTGGCCGCGAACCAAGACTTCGTGTCGGCCCGGGTCGATGTGCACGCCCCCAACATGTATCGGATCGCCCAACTCGCTCGCTGGTTCAGTGGTAGAGCCCGACGACTCGTCAACGACCGCCCGACGCAGAACCGATCTCATTCGGGCGACCAATTCACGAAATCGGTAGGGCTTGGTTACATAGTCGTCGGCGCCAACCTCGAGCCCGACGACCGCATCGATCTCTTCGCCTTTGGCAGTGACCATAATGATTGGAACATCGCTCTTTGAACGGATCTCGCGGCAGACGTCGAGTCCCGAGATACGCGGCAGCATGACGTCTAGCAAGACGATGTCTGGCGCACCAGCATCGAAGCGAGCCAGCGCCTCGCTGCCGTCTCGAGCGACATCGATGGCGAAGCCTTCTCGGGCCAGGCCAATACGAAGCGCTTCAAGGAATGACTCTTCGTCCTCGACGATCAGGACCTTAATTGGTTTTGTGTCTGCGCTCATTGACGAGACTCTCGGATTCCTGGTTCAGGGGTGTTCTGGGGGGCGGTTCGAGGCAGCGTCATCGTAAAGGTTGATCCGTCCCCTTCGGACGACGTGACCACGACGGTGCCACCGTGATTGATCGCGACATGACGCACAATGGACAAACCGATACCGGTGCCACCAGTGGAGGATTCACGCGCTCGATCAACCCGATAGAAGCGTTCGAAGACCCGGTCCAGGTCACGGGCGGGGATGCCGCGGCCGCTGTCTTGCACGACCAACGTGATCACGTCCATATCGGCTCGGCTTCGCACGCTTACCGAGTCACCGGCGCTGCTGTACTTGATTGCGTTCTCGACCAGGTTGACCAACGCCGTGACAAGTTGGTCCCGGTTACCGCTGATCATGATCAGCTCATCTGGGCCAATAGAACCAACCTCGATCTCGGCCTTCTCAGCTGCAACGCGGGTTCGCGCTAGCACCTCGTCGACCACCCTCTGTACCTGAACCAACTCGTCGTAACTTTGGGTTGTTGACTCGATGCGACTCAATTCGAGGAGATCACCGATCGTTGCTGACATACGGTCGACTTCGATAAGGAGCCGATCGGTGAGCTGCTTGCGCACCGCACCGTCGGGTTCGTCGACCAACATTTCGACGAGCAGGCTGACGGCGCCAACCGGGGTCCGCAGCTCATGGCTGAGATTGGCGACAAAGTCCCTCCGTGTCTTATCAATGCGGTGATGCTCGCTGACATCTTCGATCACTGCCAGAGCCCCGATCGTCTGTCCGTCGGCGGTAATGGGACCTGCTTGCACAAGGAGTGCGCGCGACGGCGGCCCAAAGACTTCGAGTTCTCGTTCGACACGGTCACCCTGTAACGCCGATGCCAGCAGTTCGGCCAACGCCGCGTCAACGAGACTCTGTTCGTGGGGCCGATCAGTGATGGCCCCAGCCTGGCGATTCTTGACAAGGACCTGGCCGGCGCCGTCGGTC
>CAJJAG010000002.1 GCA_905182135.1 uncultured Acidimicrobiaceae bacterium
AGGCGGTGGAGGTGGCGCAGGCAGTGGCGCAGGCGGCATAGGCGGTGGAGGCGGTGGAGGTGGCGCAGGCGCTCCGGCTCCATTAGGGATGATCTCGCTCATACTGGTTGAAGCGGCATTGTTTGCAGCATGCATGCCAGCCCAGCTACCTCGGCCAATGACGCTGCTCAAAGACTCGCCATCGCTCCTCGCAGCGTTACCAGCGGTGTTGTGCCTAGCGTCGCCGACATCAGCCGTAGCCGCCCTTGATGCAGCAACAACAGCGGCTACACCTACGGCCTCAACAGCATCAGGGGCACCGTCTGTGCCATCGGTGAGGCCATCAAACTTTTGGATGCCATCGACGGAACGGAACGACGGAAGCGGAGGGGGCGGTGGCACCAGAAGAAGGTGGTCATCTGCCATGATTTCAATCGTACTACAGGATGTAAAATCCCTAATTCACAGCTGGTGCGCTCGGCACCACCAGGTCGAGCGGCCCCCCACCGTTTGATGACTCATCTCGCTCGCGTCCTTGGGGCATCGGCCTTCGTTGTGGCGTTCAGTGAAGTGGTCGCCGAAGTTCGAACCGCCTCGAGCGTAAAGCTCATCGAGCATCGGGTTGAGTTCCTCGCCGAGCGCAACGATAGCGCCCTCGGTAACCTCATTCGCTAGGCGCACCGGCGAGATACCTGTGCGCCACAGCAGTTCATCGACCAGCAAGTTGCCCAGTCCAGCGAGGCGCTTCTGGTTGAGCAGCAATGCCTTGGTAACGACCTTGTAACGCCCGAAAATGGATCGCAGTTCGTCAACACCAACAGACCAGGCATCGGGTCCGAGCTTCGTGAGATCGGGCTCGAGTTCGACGCTCCCCAGACGCCGAGGGTCGTTCATATCCATACGGCCGCCGTCGGCGAAGTGGACGGTGAAACGATTCCAATCTGGGTCGAGTCGCTTGGATGAGTACTCCAGCTCGGCGATCACGGGTTCGTCGTCGATTACGAGAATACCTGTCATACCAAATCGCAGCCCGACAGTCGCCACAGTTGTTTCAACGAGCATGAGCTTGCCGACACGGCCAAGTGACTCGACTGTTGCGCCCGTGATAGCCACAGCCATAGCATCAGGACCCACACCCTTCAGGTACCGATCATCCGGCGCCTCAACCGACGTGATCGTGCGCCCCACCAGGCGAGAAGCGCCTCGGCGGTACATCTCGATTTCCAGCAGCTCAGGCATTCGCTATTAAACGGCTATGGGCTTTCCGCATAATGCCGGTGTTGCGGATCAGCGGCCAGGCGTTCCACTCGCAAAGCGTCCAAGGCCAGCGCTCCTTAGCCTGAAATAACAGCTTTATGGAACGTTCCGAAATCCAGCTAGCCGGGACAGAGAAATTGAGCGATGGGAAACAGCGGCCAGGCGGCGGAGCACCAGCGAGCGACAATCGAGGGTCACTACGGCGTGCGGCGCATATTGCGAAGCGGCGCCCTAGGCGCCTATCAGCCATCAGCCCGGTCAAGAAACTTCCCGAGCGCTGCACCGACTGCGTCGGCCTCGAGCAAAAAACCGTCGTGGCCGTGGGGGCTATCGATGATCTGGTATTCGGTCTCGACACCGGCACCACGGGCCAGGTCGGCGAGATCGCTCTGCAGACGAGGGTGATAGAGCGTGTCGGTGTTGATACTGATGCTGAGGACCGACGCCTGAAGCATTGAAAAAGCCCGTTCGGCGCTACCTCGTCCCCGGGCCACGTCGTGCAAGTCCATCGCCCGGTTCAGAATCAGGTAGCTGTTCGCATCAAAACGCCGAGCCAATTTCTCACCGTGATGATCGAGATACGACTCGACGGAAAAACGGTCCCAGTGTCCGAACACCTGCGACGGGTCAACCATATTGCGTCCGAAGCGATCCTGGTAGACCTCGTCACTTCGATAGGTTATTTGGGCGACTGACCGGGCAACGGCCAGCCCGGCATGTGGCCCTTCGCCAGGCTCGCCGTCGTAGTAGTCGCCATTCTTCCACTGCGGATCAAGCGTGATCGCAAGCCGCCCGGTTGCACTCCAGCCAATCTGCCATGGCGTAGCAGCCACCGATGTCGCAATAGCAGCAATAGCCTTCACACGATCTGCGTACATCAGGCCCCACTCAACGACCTGCATGCCGCCCATAGAGCCACCAACGACGCCATGCCAGGCACCGATCCCTAGCGCATTCGCCAGACTCGCCTGCGAGCGAACAATGTCACGGATAGTGACCGTCGGGAATCGCATCCCGTACGGCTTGCCAGTCTCAGGATTGGTCGACGCAGGACCCGTTGACCCCTGGCATCCACCCAGTACGTTTGCGCAGACGACGAACCAGCGGTCGGTGTCTACCGCTCGGCCAGCGCCAACTAGACCGTCCCACCAGCCGCCATCAGGGTGAGTTGCACAGACACCACCCGATGCATGGGCATCACCGGTGAGGGCATGGCACACAAGCACGGCGTTATCGCCGGCCTCGTTTAATTCGCCCCACGTCTCATACGCAATTTCTGCATCGGTGAGCACGCCGCCGCCTTCGAGCACAAACGGACGTTGCGCTGTCAACGAGTGAAACTGTCGGTCACCAACCGGATCGCCCTGAAGCCATGCGCCGGTCACCGGAATACCTCGTGACCACTGACGCGGCGCCTCGAACGAACCCGATGAAGACATCACCTGCAGTGTAGGGCCCCGTTGGCTAGCTCTTCGTATGGTTTGTGGCTCGGTCAAGCCACCACGACACCAGCTCGTCGTCTGCAGTTCGATATGCCCGACCCATCAGCATGGCGAAGCCAGCGTGGTCGACTGGTTTGGACTGCAACAATGCAGCCGCTTCTCGCCACGCGACCTGGTCCGTTGGGAGTGGCGCAGCCAGCACATCTCGGGCTGCAATTTTCATCGCGTTAAGTGACATTGCTGTGCCAAAGTTCACAGCCAAGAAGTGAGCACTCAGCGCTGGTGCGCTCAACGCTGCTGCCAGCATCCATAACTGGTCAAGATCATCGGTAAACGGTTCGACCGACACAACAGGTGTCGCTGGGATCGCTTCCCCACGCATGTCTATCCAGACTTCGACAACTCGGGTCTGGGTCGCCACAAGCAGTTTCGGTCGTCTTCGAGCCGCGACCCAGTCGGCGAGTTTCGGGTTCTGATCAGCCAACGCCACGAGATCGACCACCGGACGTTCGAACGGCCGCTTCGCAAACTTGAACGATCGAGTCCCCCAACCCAAACCCAACACGTCAATCATGCCTACGGTCACCAACTTGGCATGGGTTGCAGGGACCTCTTCTGACGCACACTCCGAAACGAACGGCACGAACCCATAGAACTGGTCGCGGAATCCAGCGGTGGCACTCGCCACGTCACCAATGGTGTTGCCCGGCTGGCGGGTCAGGTTCACCTGCGGGACGTTCATCGTGGCCGCTGCGACACTCCCCCATCCCGACGCATCTGGCTGGGCCGCCAAGGTCGGTGCGGATGAGAAGTCAGCTCCGATACATCGCTGGACTTCCTCTGCCCTGTTCTTACCAGTGCCGAGCACGACACCGCACACCTGCACGGCTGCGTCAAAGACCTGGTCCCGGGCCAGCCACAATCCGCGCAACGTTGCCTGCTCGCTCACATGACGGCGAACAGGATCCCCATGGCGAGCCGCTAGCACCGAGACCGGCTGCACCATGGCCAGCACGCCGTCGCGCTCAAGTGCGTCAAGACCCGCAGCAAGGAACAGCCAAGCATCATCGGTGTAGGTACCGACGAGTTCGCCCCACTTCTCACGAAGTGCTGATCGTCGCCGGGCCGTATGAGCAGATGATGACCGCAGCTGGTTTAAGAAAGGCGGATTACCCACCACCCGAGAGGCCCGTGGCAATGCTTCCAGAAGACCATCGGCTTGGCCTATGTTCGGCAACCTCTGAGCCCCAACACCATTGTCCAGACCCCAAAGCGTGAGGGCGGCCTCGGCTACAGCAACCGCGCCAGGATCGATATCGACCCCGAACAATTGGCCCAGAACCGCAGCCGGCGACGCACCAGCGCTGACTAACTGGTCCGCTGCAGCAATCAAGAACGCTGCGCCACCGACCGCCGGATCAAGAACAGTGTCGCCAAGCGCTGGCGACGGCATCATCGCAACCAGGTTCCGAGCAACATCTTCGGGGGTAAGGTGCGCCCCAGTTTTACGGCGATTCTTTGGCGTGAGAAGGAGTTCATAGGCCCGCCCAAGAGCGAACGGCGACACCGGCGTCTCGTCGGTTCTGTCCCTGGTGCCGACGGTTATTCGATTCTCGAACAGGCGCAGATCGGATCCAACAAGGCTCACGCCGCGTTGTTGTGCGGCAGCCTCAGCAAGAGCTGCGACCGCGTCAAGCGCCCTTGTGGTAGTCGAACCTGGCATCACACCGACTGTTAGCTTTCCGGCCGAGTCGAAAGGCTGCGTTTACGCGGTTGGTTCCCAACCGCCGAGGTCTTTCAACCGCTCATCATTCGAGAACATCTCGACAACCGGTTGCTCGAGACCCAAACGCTTCTGTAGCCGCTTGACCTCTAGCTCTTCGTTCCAGAGCGACAACGTGACTGCTACGCCGGTGTTACCCGCACGAGCGGTGCGGCCAGAACGGTGCAGATACGCCTTGTGGTCAGCAGCAGGTTGATAGTGGATGACCATGTCGATGTCGTCGACGTGAATGCCACGAGCAGCAACATCAGTAGCGACCAACACTTGCAGCTCGCCATTCGAGAAGTCTTCGAGAGCCCGTTCACGGCTCTTCTGGCGGAGATCACCATGAATAGCGCCGGCGGCAACACCCAGGTCGTTCACGGAACCGACAAGACGGTCAGCACCGTGTTTGGTGCGACTAAATACCAGGGTGCGATTCGATGCAGCGGCGATTGCGGCAACGACCTTGGGGCGGTCCATCTCGTGGACTAGCAGGAAGCGATGCTCCATCAAGTCGACCGTGGTGGTCGGCGATTCAACCTCGAACCTGGCTGGGTCGTTCTGATAGCGAGAGATCAGGCGGTCGACAACACCGTCGAGCGTGGCAGAGAACAGAAGTGTCTGGTGATCACCTGGAATATGGCGAAGCAGCCATTCGACCTGAGGCAGGAAGCCCATGTCAGCCATGCGATCGGCCTCGTCAACAATGACGTGTTCGACTTCGTCAAGCGAGACCTCTTTACGTTCGATCAGGTCGATCAGCCGGCCCGGCGTTGCGACCACGAAGTCAACACCCTGGCCAAGACGTTTGATCTGCTTGTCGATGTCAGCGCCACCGTAAATCGCGCAAATATTGCGGTCCAGTCCGTTGGCGATCGGTTCCAGTTCGTCGTGCACTTGAATAGCGAGTTCACGCGTGGGCACAAGCGCTAGAGCCAAGGGCTTCTTCTTGTGAGCAATGCCGAGTTGGTGCAGCACCGGCAAACCAAAGGCAAGCGTCTTACCCGAGCCAGTCTTGGCCTTGCCACAGACGTCGCGTCCTGTGATGGCATCAGGGATCGACAGCTCCTGGATCGGGAACGGCTCTGTAATACCCTGATCAGCGAGCGCCTTAACGATCGGTTCAGCCAGCCCAAGGTCAGCAAAAGTTACAGCCATTGGCAGCGATGGTACAGCGTCACTGCTTGGCTTCGGTTGCCGATGCGAATCGGTGGCCCCGGGTTCTCGTTGAGAGGAAGGCCTCGACCAAGCCAGTCAACCCTATGCCGTGCCGTCGACACGAGTGTCACAGGTCGCTCGAGTAGAGCACCTGGGGTGATTCCAGTCTCGTGTGATTCCGATCTCGCTCACTTCGCCCACCGGTCGACAGGCCACGGACTAGCGCCTTTGAAGCTCCATTTCGGCGCCTACCCACTAACCTTTTTCGTCTACCAGTTGACTCATGACGACCCGTCCATTTCGTACCGAAACTCCCTCGGCTATGAGCCTCTCGGTCTGACGCAGTTCGCTCCCTGGCACAAGTCGACCATTGGCTGCGACGACCCGCCACCAAGGGACCTCGCTTCCGTAACGACGCAGAGTCGACCCAACGGCGCGAGCAGCGCCGGGCTTGCCGACTTCGGCAGCGACCTCGCCGTACGTAACGACCTCACCGGGTTGCAACGAACCGATTGTGTCCAGCACGTCGGCCTCAAACGTTGTCAGTTCTACATCAGCCATAACGTGCAGTCTGGCAGGTGGGACATTGCAAATCAGGCCTGCAGCGCCTGATCAAACCCGACGGCTCAAGGTCAAACCTCACAGCTCAAGATTGGACTAACGCCACGACCTCGATTGGTTCGGGGAACCCGTTGACCGACACTGGCCCAATCGCAATGGCTTCGGTGTTCACCATAAGTGCGGACATGAAGCCCTTCGGCGCAAGCAGTTGGCCTGGCTCTGCGAGATCAGCGAGTCTGGACGCAAGGTTCACGATCGATCCGATGTAGTCGTCACCTTCGAACAAGATCACCGGCCCTGTCGCCATGCCCGCCCGAAGGGGCAACGGCGCGTCGCTCTCGGTAAAGATCTTACGCATCTCGGTCATGGTCTCGGCCAGGTCTTCAGCTTCGACGCCGATCAGCATGGCGCCATCGCCCAGCCACTTAGCGATGCGCACACCGTGTCGAGCACAGATCTCGCGAGTCACATCGCGAAAGAATTTAAGGGCCCCGACAGCAGCCTCATCGCCATTGACCTGGGTGAACCGGGTAAAGCCGGAAAGATCGACGAATCCGATCGTGCGGGTCACTCGGTTCTCGTAGGGATTGCCCGTGATGAACGTCACAGCTTGAGGCTACCGCTATTCCTCTTCGTCAGATAAGCCAATTTTACGAAAGGCCGACCCTGACGGCGAACTGGCGTCTTCGCCATCGCCCCATTCACGCTCTGTCGCTCCGCGACCAACGAAACTACGGGTGAGCATCGCTAGAGAAACGGCTAACACGATGCCCATCGTCCACAGGTTGACACGGACCCCGAATATCTCGGTGGCTCTATCGATACGAACTGCCTCGATCCACAATCGACCAATGCCGTACCCTGCGGTATACACCCAGATCAGACGGCCGGGCTTGAGCACGCGTCGACGATCGACCCAGATCAAGAACCCAACGAGGGCCAAGTTCCACAGTGATTCGTACAGAAAGGTCGGGTGGAAAGTCTCGACGGTTGACGTCAACGCATGCCCGTCGGCATCAAAGGTCGCTGGCACATCGATTTCGAGCGCCCACGGCACATTGGTTGCCCTGCCATAGAGCTCCTGGTTCCACCAGTTGCCCCATCGCCCAATCGCTTGGCCCAGTGGCACGCCAACAATCAACGCATCAAAGACTTTTGATCGTGGCAGGTTGCGATGGCGGATGAACAACGCCGCACCTGCGATACCGAAGAGAACGCCGCCGGGGATTCCAAGGCCACCTTCCCAGATCTTGTGCCACTCAGAGATCGGCACCCAATCAGTGATCAGGTGGTAGATCCTGGCCCCGACGATTCCTGCCGGAATTATCCACATCAATATTTCGACGGGTATGTCTGGATGAAGACCCCGTTCGACCGAGCGCTGCCGCGAAATCATCGTTGCAGCGATAATGCCGAGCCCGATCATGAGCCCGTACAGCGTGAAGCTAAGCGGGCCGATGTCAATTGTGTTGAAGGACGGGCTCGGGATGGACCCAATCCACGATGGGCTAAGCGATGATGTCAACAATGGTGCCGATCGGGACCGACTCGGCAATCAAGGAAACAACTTCGTTCGGGACACGTACGCAGCCTGACGATACGTACTGGCCCATCAGCTCTGGCTGGTTCGTGCCGTGGAGCGCAAGCTTCGGCATACCACCCCCGCCGAAGGTGCCCAGTGTCTCGCTAAAGGCCGCAATGCTCAGAACCCAGTCGCCATAGGCGGGGCTCAGGCTTGGACCTGGAATTTTCTCATCGATGTACGAACGAACGATAGGAGTCGGGCGACTCTCGCGACCACTCACTGAAATCTGCTCGATGAGTAATTCTTCGCCCTTGTACACGTTGACCTTGTTCTCGGACAGGTCGATCGTGATGTGATAATTGTGCGTTTCTGCGCTGAAGAAGGCCGTCTGGACCCAGACCGTGGTCCCGTTTGGACGAACCGGCACCTCGACCTTTGCCCATGCACCGCCTGGGCTGTACTCAACGACCAGCAGCGCCAGACGGTTTCCAAACACTGTCGTGGCAAGAAGCGGGTACTCAAGTTCAATGCCGTCGATCGCGTTCTTGTCAAAAAGCTTGACGTTATTGCCGTTTGGAGCGTCGAAGACAGGGATGATTTGTACGTCGTCGTTCACGTAAAGCACGGTGACTTCCCACGGGTCTTCCTCGTCTGCGGCGTCGGAGACCTCGCCGTCGGTACTGGTGATCGCACCGTCATCAGTCGATGGCACCGTGACCGGCGCTGTCGTTGGGATCTCACCCACCACAGTCGGCCCATCTGTGTTAACGGCTCCGTCGCCGCTAGTCGCCTCGTTTGCGCTGCTACCACCGCATGACGCCGCGATAAACACAAATAGCGTCGCTACCGCAAGTGCCTTCGCTGTCGATCGCCGTATCCGCATGTCTTTGGTCTGCCTTTGACTGTTAAGCGCCGAGGCGCTGCTACTCAGGGGGAAAGTATCGACCTCGCGGCCTAAGACTGACGTAAAGCAAACATTTTTATAGTGTGACTCTGGCCCTGCGTCAGTATCAATGCCATCATACGCGGGACGATAACGTGTGGATATGGGCCAATTACTCGATCTTGGAACGACCCACGCATGGCTGAGCGACGAACTTCGCCCCGGCGCCACAAACAGCGGTGTTGTCGTTGACGATGACGGCATCACCGTTATCGATGCCCAACTCACGCCTGCTCGCGGAGCCGAACTCTTCGCTGCGATCGACGCCCTAGGACTACCGATTCGGCGGCTGGCGCTCACGAGCTCACACATGCCCTTTGTCGGTGGTTCCGCAGCCTTTGTCCTGCCTGCCGTCTACGGCACAGCCCAGGTGAGTACCCATATGGACCAGGAACCCAACATTGAAGGCTGCTGCGCGTTGTACCCCGACGACGCCAACGAGCTTCACACCCTGTTGGATCAACCTTGCCGACGCGTCACGCACACTGTGAACGAACCCGCCTGGTTAACCCCATCAATCGTGGCCGCCCCACTCGCAGGTGAACTTGACCAGAACCTGATCGTGCAGGTGCCTGAGTCCCAGATCGTCTTTGCTGGCGCTATGTGCTCGTTCGGCGTCACACCAATGGCTGGGCTTGGCAGCCCAGCGACATGGGCCGACTCGCTCGACACCCTGTTGGGATGGGGAGAGATCTTTGTTCCCGGCCATGGCCCAATCGGCGGGAACGAAGAAGTTTTGGCACAGCAGGCGTACCTGCGGGCGTGTGTCGAAGCCCAGGGTGACCCTTCTGCATTGGGTGATGGACCTTGGCGCGAATGGTCTGGGCAGGAATACCACACCATCAATGTCGAACGGGCAGCACTGCTTGCACAAGGCAAGGACGAACCCCCCGCCGCATTACTCCGCCTCCTCGGTGTCAGCTAGCCAGAGCATCCCACTGTTGGCTGTGATCTAGGGCCTGGAAGCAGTGACCTTTCGTTCGCAGGTACGTCAATACGAAATAGTTAGTTGGCACATACAAACGACTCCTAGCGATCTCGTTGCTGTCCCGAACCCAGGCACTTGACCATTAGGAGCAGGTCGTAAGCCAAGCGGCACGCCAAGGGTCCAGCGTCAGCATGCGTTTAACCCGTTCACCCGTGATCAGGTCGTCGACGCCGAAGACATCGGGCACGGTCACCGTGACCGACTCACCGGACACATTGTGAAGCGCGAAGATGACCTGCTCTTCGCAGCGTCGCTCTATCGCCACTATCCGATCGTCCACTACATGCATTAACTGCGCTGCCTCGGGGGCGAACGCCGGCTGTGCCCGCCGTCGCTGGATCAGCGCCGCTAACTGGTGAAACACATCGGCTCGCCATCCGGCAGTGAGTCTTTGGTTCGCTTGCTCGACCGTGACCTTGCCCCGATTTATATCCCGCTTGTGGCCTGACTCGGTCGCAGCTTGGACCTCGCCCGGTGAGACGAGCATCGAATGGACATAGATCGCCGGGATTCCCTGCACAGCCAGCATAAGCGCATGTGCCAAAACGAAGCGTTGGGCAGTTTCGCCGTCGACCCCTGCCAGAAGATCAGCCAGACTCACATTGAGCTCATATGGCCGTGGCCCGCCCGGAGCGCTATAGGCCGAGAACGACCCGCCGACCTCAAGCGCAGCGTCGATCATCGGCTCTAGCTCTCTCGGCGAGATCAGGTCTTCGATCGGCCGCAATCCGAGTCCGTCATGACTGGCGATGAAGTTTAGAAAGGTACATCCAACAGGAGCAGGATCGAGGCGACCGAGCCAACTCGTGAGCGTGTCAGCCTGGCCCGTAATCAGCGTCCACACGATGAGTGGCGCCAGCGTGAAGTTGTAGACGACATGCGCCTCATCGCCAGCACCAAAGTACGACGTGTTGTCGCCGTGAGGCACATTGGTCTCGGTGATCAACAGCGTTGTTGTGTCCCGCAACTCGACGAGCGTGCGCATGAGCTTCACGATCTGATGTGTCTCGGGCAAGTGGATGCAGCGAGTACCGATCTGCTTCCACAGGTACGCGATTGCATCAAGCCGTATCCGAGTCGCACCCTGAGAAAGGTAAAAGCCCAGGATTGAACAGAACTCGACAAGAACGTCAGGATTCGAGAAGTCAAAGTCGATCTGGTCATGGCTAAAAGTCGCCCACACATGGCGGGTCCCCGCAGTGGTCTCGACCTCTCGCAATAGCGGGTGGGTTCGAGGCCTGGTCACCATCGACAAGTCCGCCTGGGGGTCAGCCGTCAGGTAGTACCCACGCCCCGGCGCTTCGTCGTTCAAGAACTGAACGAACCATTCGCTTTGTGCTGATCCGTGATTGCATATCAAATCAATCATGAGTCGGCCATCACCGACAGCGCTAGCCAGATCAGACCAGTCGCCGAGCTCTTCAGCGATCACACGGTAATCAACAACAGCGAAACCGCCGTCACTGCTGGATGGAAAGAACGGCAGCACGTGCACAGTGCTGAACACCTGTGCCAGGTGGTCATCCCAAACAGAACGCAACGACTGCAAGTGCGGCTGCAACTCGTCAGTGAATGTGTCGCCATAGGTAATCAGCACAACCTCGTCGCTGCCAGGTAGGCCATGAGTCTTCGACGCTTGGCCATCATCAACAACGTCGACAGCTTTCAGAATCCGCTCAGCAAGACCGTCGAGTGCCGGTTCATCGAGATCTGTATAGATCCGGTCGATGTATTGACGCACTCGAGTTCGAGCGCTTTGAGCAATCATGGTTCGGCGAGATCCTCGGGACCTTCGGGACCGGCAGCCACAACCGCAGTAGGACTCGCAGCGCTTTCCACAGAGGCATGGTTCCCGACGTCGGCCTCGATGCTGTACCGAGATGCGTATGTCGAGATAAAACCTTGGAAGGTCGCAGACACTGGCAGCGCCAATATCGCACCCACAGGACCCAGGATTGCTGTGCCAGCAATCACAGACCCAAACGCGACAGCAGGGTGCACTTCCATCGTCTGGGCAGTGACGCGCGGTGAGATCAGATAATTTTCGATCTGCTGCCAAACAACCATGAACAGCACCACCCAGACGGCACTGATCGGTCGGTCCGCCAGTGCAATCAACACGGGCAACACCGCAGCTACGTAGGTGCCGACCACCGGAACGAACTGGCTGACGAGGCCGACCCAAATCGCTAGAACGATAGCGAACCTCACATCGAGCATCTCGAAAGCAAGCCAGTGCACGATGAACGCAATGATCACCAGGATGACGCGGGACACGATGTAGCCGCCGGTCTTGGCGGTGCCGATATCCCAGATCTCAAGCACGGTCTTCTGTCGTCGCGGCGGCAGCAGCGAACAGATGGTGCGCCGGAATTTTGGTCCCTCGGCCACCAGGTAAAATGTAAACAGCGCGATGGTAAAGATGTCGAACAACGCAAAAACAATTGCGCCGCCAAGGTCCACGAGACCCCCAGCAAAGTCGGTGGCACGTCCTCGGAATTCGCCCGATTCGGACACAGTTCGCCGAAGCTCATTCAGGTCGATCGACTCGTCGACGTTGTCCTGCAGCCATGTTTCCAACGAGCTGACTCGTTCGGGGGCCTCGTTCACCAGATCGGTGATCTGCTCGGCAACGACCTGGCCCATTGCAATGCCGAAGCTTGCAGTGCCAGCGATGATCAACAAGAAGACCAACCCTGTGCCGAACCCTCGCCGCACGCCTCGGCGTTCGAGCAAGTTGACAACTGGCTCGATCGCAAACGATAGGAAGATCGAAATGAAGACGATGAGCAGCAACGAGCTCAGCCGCAGTGCCAACCACCAAACAATGACGAGCCCGGCCACAGCAGAAACCAGCCGAACGATCGCGCCGTTGACCCAGCTTGGAGTCGCGTTACGGGTCGCAAACCAACCCTCGTTTGCAGAGGTATTTGGGATATCAGGAAGTGCCTGGTTCACGTGGCTCCGGTTAGAGAAATGGGGCTAGCTACAGCCGCTTGTACTTCCGCAACCTTGGCACGCATAACAGCTTCCTGCGCGGACCATAATCGTGCCGCAGTCCATACACAACGGTGCATCGCTGTTGCTTAGTCCCAGGTCCAGCTGTGACAACAGCGGAACCGATGCTGGCTCGGGGATCAGATCAAGACCCGGCGACGACATAGTCGCTGCCTCGGCGACACCAGGGAGTGTCGGCTGGGTGCGCTCATCAACAGTGAAGATGTTCAGTGCTGACCGTTCTTCGGGGCTTAAGTAGTCGATAGCGAGGCGGCGGAACAGGTAGTCGATCAGGCTGCTGGCAATGCGCAGATCTGGGTCATCGGTCATCCCTGCTGGCTCGAACCGCATCCCAACAAAGGCTTGCACGAACGCGCTCAGTGGCACGCCATATTGCAGGCCATGGCTCAGTGAGATTGCAAAGCCATCCATGATGCCGGCCAGAGTCGAGCCCTGTTTGGAAACCCGCACAAAGATCTCGCCGGGACGGCCATCGTCATACTCGCCAACGGTTACGAAACCCTTGCAGTCAGCGACGCGGAAGTCGAACGTGCGAGACCTGCGAGATCGTGGCATCCGTCGTCGCACAGGAACCTGCTGGTCAGGTAGCGGCGCTTCGACAGCTTCGTCCTTTGACGCAGAATTTCCAGCTGACAACGGCTGGGCGACCTTGCAGTTATCGCGATACACAGCAACTGCCTTGACGCCCGTGCGCCAGGCCTCGATCAGCAGCGTTTCGATGTCATCAGCCGAAGCAGTCTCAGGCAGGTTGACCGTCTTGGAGATTCCACCGGACAGGAAGGGTTGAGCTGCCGCCATCATGGCGACATGGCCCGAAGCGCTAATCGAGTTCTCGCCCACCGAGCATGCGAACACGTCCAAGTGTTCGGAACTCAGATCAGGTGCTCCTTCGATACTTCCCGAAGATTCCAGGTGCTCAACGATTGCGTCGATGCGTGACGGTGCATAACCCAGGCGACGCAGCGCCCGTGGCACAGTCCGGTTCACCATTGCGAGGAAACCGCCGCCAACCAGTTGTTTGTGCTTGACCAGGGAAAAGTCAGGCTCGATGCCCGTGGTATCGCAGTCCATCATGAAACTGATCGTGCCGGTCGGAGCGAGCACCGTGGTCTGCGCATTACGCACACCACTCTGCTCTGCCAGTTCGCAAGCTTCAGTCCACGATTCGACAACGGCGTTGGCCATCTCCTCGTCGATTGTCGAGCGATCGAGCGCTTCGGCTGCGTCGCGGTGCATGCCGAGAACACGCAACATGGCATCGCGGTCATCGGCGTATCCGGCATAGGGGCCCATTCGCCGGGCGATGCGAGCCGAGGTGCGATAAGCCTCGCCACACATGAGGGCCGTAATAGCCCCCGCTGTGCTTCGACCCTCAGGACTGTCATAGGCCTTACCAGTCGCCATCAGCAACGCACCGAGGTTCGTATACCCCAGACCTAGTTGGCGATAGCGCCGAGTGTTCTTGCCGATCTCCTCGGTCGGATAGGACGAGTGCCCAACCAGGATCTCTTGCGCCGTAATCATGACCTGAGACGCCGCACGAAAGCCTTCGACATCGAACTGGTCGTCGTCGCCCAGGAAACTCAGCAGGTTCAGGCTGGCCAAGTTGCAGGCGCTGTTGTCTATGTGCAGATACTCGCTGCACGGATTGCTGGCGTTGATCGGCCCCGCTGTTGGCGAGGTGTGCCATGCATTAATCGTGGTCTCAAACTGCACGCCGGGATCAGCACATTGCCATGCCGCCTCGGCCATATCGGAGAAGATCTCGCGAGCGGGGCGCGTCTCGACCACAGACCCACTGGTACGAGCGATCAGATCCCATGAGGCATCGTCGACAACTGCCTGCATGAAGGCATCGGACAAACGGACAGAGTTATTCGCGTTCTGATATTGCAGCGAATGAATGTCATCACCGTCAAGTGACATATCGAAGCCAGCCGCTGAAAGCGCATGTGCCTTTTTTTCCTCTTTGGCCTTACACCAAATGAACTCGCCTATATCGGGGTGGTCGACGTCGAGTACAACCATCTTTGCGGCGCGGCGCGTCTTGCCACCACTTTTGATAGTTCCTGCCGAAGCATCGGCGCCACGCATGAAGCTCACCGGGCCGCTTGGATGGCCTCCACCGTTCATCTTCTCTTTCGATGACCGGATACGGCTGAGATTCACACCTGAACCGCTGCCGCCCTTGAAGATGCGTCCTTCTTCGACGTACCAATTCAGAATTGAGTCCATGTCGTCATCGACCGACAATATGAAACAAGCCGAAGACTGCTGCGGCACATCGGCGACGCCAATGTTGAACCACACAGGCGAATTAAATGCAGCGCGCTGGTTCAACAGCAGCCAGGTCAGTTCAGCGCGGAACGTGGCAGCTTCGGCAAGGTCAGCAAAATAGCCATCAGCCTCACCCCAATCGGCAATGGTCGTGACGACGCGGTCGATGACCTGCCGTAGGGACCACTCGCGGTCATCGGTGCCCTGTTGGCCCCGAAAGTACTTCTGCGCCACGATCTTGCCGGCCGTCTCGGACCAGTTGACGGGGAACTCGACATCTTCCTGGGCGAACACAGTCGAACCATCGAGCGCATTCGTGATCTGGATCGACCGGCGCTCCCATTCGAGTTCGTCGTCGGGGTGCACACCTTCGATGGTGAACCATCGACGCAAACCAATGCGAGTCTGTTCCGGAGCAAGGGACATGAGATTAAGTCTGCCAGTCAGTCGAACGGGTGCGCTATCACCTTGGAAAGCCACCAAAGAAGGCGGGGTACATCGCAGCCTTTGCAGAGTTCAGGTCACAGACGGTGAATTGCCCCGCCTGAAGGTTTCACTCTCGACCCACCACGGTCTCAGAACTTGCCACAGGCCGAACTGCGAAATGCTGCGATGCACCCACGACTGGTGACCTTAGAGACTTTCACCTGTGGATAGCTAGGGGATTTGTTGTGGATTTCGCGGAGCTTTTCCACAGCCTCACTAATTTGCTGGGTAATGCAGGCTCCAGCCTTGTGGCCGCCACCCAAAAACAACACAAACAGCTACCCACCAGCGTTCATTCCCAAGTCAATTTTACTAGGCGCTTCGTGTCGGTCGCCGTTGATGACGCTGATCTTGAATTTCATATGATCAATGGCAGCCTCAACACTGATTGGACTGCATAACCGTCGTTGACCGGCTCTACGCTCGGTACGTGGCTAGGTCAGTGATAATCGTTGGAGCGGGTCCCGCTGGCAGTGCGGCGGCGATCGAACTCGCACGGGCTGGCGCTGACGTGACCCTGATCGATAAGGCTGTCTTTCCTCGCGACAAATGTTGCGGCGATGGCCTGACTGCGGGAGCACTCCGCCATTTAGACCATTTGGGTCTCGATCCGGCCAACGTGCCAACGTGGCAATCTTTGACCGACGTGTGGGTCACGCTGCCATCGGGCGACCCCATGTTGTTCCCCCTCCCCAAGGGGCCGGGACAATTTGCCGCTACTGCCGCCCGCCAGGACCTAGATATGGCACTGGTAAACCTCGCGGCCAAGGAAGGCGCCGACATCCGCCAAGGCGTGGCGCTCGAGTCCGTGGCGCTGTTCGATGACCGGGTCCGTCTCGAGACAACTGCCGGAACCTTCACCGCAGACTGGTTGATCGCTGCAGATGGGATGTGGTCTCCCACGCGAAAAGCGCTCGGTCTGAACCAGGGCAGCTACCGAGGTGAATGGCACGCCTCCCGCCAATACTTCAACAACGTTTCGCCTCGCGCCGCGAAAGACCTCTTCGTATGGTTCGAACGCGACATCCTTCCCGGCTATGTCTGGTGCTTTCCGTTACCTGACAATCGTGCCAACATCGGCTTCGGGGTCGTGCGAGGCGGCGGACACCGCACCAAAGACATGGGCGACCTATGGCGCAACCTTCTCGAACGCCCCCATATTCGCGAAATCATCGGTGACCAGGCCGAACCTGAAGGCAGCTACAAGACCTGGCCCATCCCAGCCCGTATCGGCGAACTGCCATTGACGGCGCATCGCACGTTTTTCGTGGGCGATGCCACCGGCGCCTGCGACCCTATGACGGGCGAAGGAATCGGCCAGGCATTGCAGACCGGCATGGCCGCAGCCGAGGCGATCCTGTCGACACTGGCGCCAGCTTCGGCTGCAGCCAAGTATGAGCTCGACACTGACCGCGAGCTTGGCGTCGACATGCGCTTCGCCGCCATGCTCGGGCCAGTCTTGGGAAGCGAGTTCGGCGCCGAATGGGCGTTAAAGACGGCGGGCATGACCGCATGGACCAGTCGTAACTTCGCCCGCTGGCTCTTCGAGGACTACCCCCGAGCGATGTTGGGAACCCCACGACGCTGGACCAAGGACATGTTCACCAAGCCCGGCGCATTCTCTGGCTAAGACAGCAATTTCGTGGGTGTGTCATGGGCTTGCTGAGTCCGGGCAGCGAACAGGCAGGTCTAGGATTATGGCGTGACGGACGCAGGCTCGCTACTGGCAATGGTCGACGAGTGGGACGACCGAGTCGACGAATGGTTCGATCAGATCCGTGGCAACCCGGCATTTGACCGACTTTTCTATGCGGCGTCCGAGCTCGCTGATCACAGCAGGATCTGGCACTTGCTAGCAACCGGACGAGCGGCTGCATCGCTACGCGCCGAACCTGCAGCACTGCGGGTTGTGCTTGCACTCGCCGTCGAGTCTGGTCTCGTCAACGGCGTAGTCAAGTCGATGTTCAATAGATCGCGCCCGACCATTACCGCTGAGAGACCTCTCCGGCTTCGTATTCCTCGCACTAGTAGCTTCCCAAGCGGGCATGCCAGCGCCGCCGCAATGTCGGCTGTCCTTCTTGCCGATAAGAGCCGCTTTGGGCCTGTCTACATCGCTGCAGCAGCTGTGGTCTCAGCCAGCCGAGTCCATGTGCGTATCCACCACGCCTCAGATATCGCCGGAGGCGCCGCTGTCGGCGCCGCCCTGGGCTTCCTCATCAAACGTCTCGTGCCTCTGCGTTAATCAGAACGTCGTTAATCAGAACGTCGTTAATCAGAGCATCCATAACCGGAACTCCAGCTGAGAACCCGCCGTTGCCCCCGTTATGGATGTTGTTACCGGGTCCACAGGCGTTTAAAAGGCTCGAAGGTGGCGCGACGCTACGTCTCGGCATTTCGTAGCAACCTCAGTTGTGGCGACAGCCTTAGGCCAGAAGTGGCTCTGGACTCTTGGCCGCAGCAGTTGGAGCAAGCAGGAGACGTAAGTCGAGCAGTAAGTTGGTCACGTCGCTAGCAGTCACCATGTCACGGGCAGCTAGGTGAAGCAGCTCGTTATCGATCACGGCAAGCGCCTGATCGACCACGTTCATTTCGCTCGTTTCAGTCACAGGATCACCCTAACGCGGAATAACCAACGCAGTAGCTCTCGCGTCAAGACTGCGGCGCAAGACCTTCGATTGCCTCGTGCACGTTCACACCTGGAAACGGCATGATCGACAGAGCGGCAGTTGTGACACCGTTGTCGAAATAGCGATCTAGATGCTCGCGGCACTGGTCAACCGACCCGCTGATGATCAGCTCGTCGACGACCGTTTCAGGAATAGCTGCGAGTGCGCCCTTACGGTCACCTTCGGCCCACAAACCCCAGCTCTCCTCCATGGCCTCTGTCCGTCCCATCCATTCATGGAACGCCTTGTACACCGGTACGTTCAGGTACGCGGCGATCGCTCGCCGGCCTTGCTCAAGCACCGCGGCACGGTCTTCGGTTGGAGCGACGAACAGACGGGCCACCATTTCGCGCGGCTCGCCTTCGGCGGCTTCGTCCACGATCGCGGTGACCTTGACGACATCCTCGGCGGACAGCCAATTGACGATGGCACCGTCGCCAAGACGCCCGGCGAGTCGCAACATGCCTTCGCGAAGTGCCGCAATCATGATCGGGGGCTGCTCTTCGAGCCGCACGCCCAGTCTGAATCCCTTGACACTAAACGTGTCGTAATCGTTGGTGACCTTCTCACCGGTGAGGGCAACTCGCAGAAATGCAACCGTGTCTCGAACCCGTTTGTAGGGCTCGTCAAAGGGAATGCCATTCCAATTTTCAACGATGACATTCGACGAGCTGCCAACACCGAGCACGAATCGCCCCGGTGCGGCATCGACCATGGAGGCAACAGTTGAGGCCATCAACGCTGGACCACGGGTATAGGCCGGGATGATCGCCGTACCGAGACGCATAGACGGTGCCCACTGCGACGCCAGAACCAAAGGGGTGAATGCATCGTGACCCATAGCCTCAGCGGTCCACAGGTCGGTGTAGCCCAGCTTCTCGAGCCGCTGGATTACATCCTTCTGTGCATGTAGAGGGCCATCGAGGGGCACGGTCATTCCAACACGTTTGGTCATGGCCTAAGCCTCGCAGGCCGCGCGCCCTACCCCAAAACGCAGCCAGCAAACTTCATCTAGGGTCTCCCAAAGTGGCCTCGAGCCGGACCACCCGAATGGTCGGCGGTTTGATCACAGATGCGTGGCGATCCGAGCGTGGTGACGATGACAAGCATTGCCGGTCGACCGAGATCCTCACGGGCCCTCGGCTGATCCCTGATCTGCGAGAAATTGCGAAGCGCCGCGTCACGGAATACAAGCGCCGTGGGGTCCGCTACGGCAATTGGCCTTGGACACACAGCGTTCGGCCGCGTAGCGTCGTGATATGGCGAGCGAACCGGTGACCGATTGGGCTAGAGACTTCGACCTGGGTGATCCCCAATACGAGGCAGACCCCTACGTCATCTGGGATGAGCTTCGCGAGTCGTGTCCTATTGCCCACACCGAACGGCGTGGCGGTGCGTTCCTGCCCACCACCTATGACGATGTGGCCGCCATTGCCTATGACACCGAGCACTTCTCGTCGCGCCGCACCAGCGTGCTCCCTGATCCACCGGGAGCGACGCTGCTCGTAGCCCCTCCAATCACGTCGGACCCACCGTTTCACACCAAGGCTCGCCGTGTCCTGCTCGGCTATTTCAGCCCAAAGAACATCACTCACCTCGAAGCTCACACCCGCCAGGTGTGCACCGAGCTACTCGACGCGATCGAAGCCACTGGCGAACCGACCGCTGATGCTGCGGGTGACTTTGCCCAGCACATTCCGGTGCGAGTCATCGCCCACATGTTGGGCATCCCTGAAGCAGACGAAGCCATATTCACTGGCTGGGCCGTAGCCGTCTTTCAAGACGGTGTCGACGACCCCGACATAGTCCGCGATGCCATCAAAGAGATTCTGGCCTACTTCGAGGTTCAGATTCGAGAACGCAGGATCGAGGGCAAGGACGACCTGCTCACCGGTCTGCTCGAAGCGGAGATGGACGGCGATCCGCTAACCGACAAGCATCTGCTCGGCACCTGCTTTCTGTTGTTGATGGCCGGCATCGACACCACATGGTCTGGCATCGGCTCTAGCCTTTGGCATCTCGCTACGACACCAAGCGACCGTGATCGACTTGTGACCGAACCGGCGCTTATGGACAGCGCTGTCGAAGAGTTCCTCCGTGCGTACTCCCCCGTCACGATGGCCCGGGAGGTCATCGCCGACGTCGAGGTCAATGGCTGTCCAATGCATGCCGGTGACAAGGTCCTGCTGAACTTCCCCGCTGGTAATCGTGACCCGGCTAAGTTCGAGCGTCCCGACGAAATTCTCATCGACCGAGAGAAGAACCGGCATTTTGCCTTTGGCATTGGTATCCACCGTTGCTTGGGGTCGAACGTGGCTCGTATGGAAATGCGGGTCGCCCTCGAAACCTGGCTCGAACGCTTTCCTTCTTTCGCGCTTATACCCGATGCCCAGGTGCGTTGGGGAGGCGCCCAAGTTCGAGGTCCGCGCGAAGTACCGGTCACCCTCGTCTCCTAGCCATTTCTGTTCACATCGACATGAGCAGAAAGCCAGCGTTGGCCACGGGCGGAGGGGCCGACGTGGCGATGCTCATCCAGACACCCCGCTAGTGCAGTGGAATGCCAGGGTCCAGCCCCAGCGTTGCTCTAACTGGCCGTGACTTCGACAGGGATTGCATTCAGAGCGCAGTTACCCGACAAGACATCGAGCGCAGCATCGTCGGTCAGCGCGTTGGAATTCACACCCGGCTTTGTCTTGGCCGTGTACATCTCGATGCCTGCCTCGTCGTAGCCCCAACCATGTGGCAGACACACCACGCCCGGCATGACCTCGTCAGTCACCTCGACCGGAGCGACGACCATGCCGACTCGCGACTGCACCTGCGCTGAGCGACCATCGATAAGGCCCAATCGGCTTGCGTCGTCAGGGTGGACCTGCAAGGTGCAGTCGGTCTTACCTTTGATCAGGACATTCAGATTGTGCATCCATGAGTTAACCGTCTTCAGTTGTCGACGCCCGATGAGTAGAAGTTGCTCATTCGCCTGTCCGAGCGCCTCGAAAGCTGCAGTGTGACGAGCCAGGTCGTCGATGATCGGCTGCGGAGCCAGCTCGACCGTGCCTGACACGGTCTTGATCGCATCAGGGAAGCGCTGCACCAGCGGACCGAAGTCTGCACCGCTTGGATACTCGTCGATGAGTTTGCGCAACGTGAGACCCGCTGGGTTGGCGCCGAAGCCGTCGCCGTGCTGCCCGACGCGAAGTCGGAAATCGATGATCTGCTCGGACCACTCCCATGGTGCGAGCTCCTCGAAAATTTCGGCTTTGTCGCGGCCGTGTATTGGCGACGAATCGCGACTGAGCTCCTGGTCCACGATCTGGCCCATCATCATGTTGTGCACGACGACAGGATCAGTATCGATGGGCTGGCCTTGGATGACAAGCGCCAAACGGCTCAGGATCTGCTCTTCGCTCAGCCCGTCGGTTTCAAAGATCGCCGGCGAATACTTTGCGAACGATCGGATCATGTTGGCTTCGAACCCGAAGTCATAGTGGCTACGTTCGAGGGCGGATGTCGGTGGCAGGATGACGTGTGCATGGCGGGCCGTTGCGGTCACGTACGGGTCTACGACTACCAGCAGGTCAAGTTCTTGCATTGCCTGATCGATACGGTTGCTATTTGGGAAGGACCGAACCGGGTTGCATGCCAACACGAAGAGCGCCTTGATGGCACCCTCGCCGGGCGTAGTTATTTCTTCGGCCAGTGTTGCCGCTGGCAGTTCGCCCTTTGCTTCGGGTCGACCTGAAGCACGCCCTGTCCAACGACCCAGCTTGAACCCCCGTCCACCAGGGGACGATGGTGTCAAATTCTGCGTTGGTGCGCAGTTAAACATGATGCCGCCCGGCTTATCCAGATTGCCGGTCAACACGTTGAGCACGTCGGTGGCCCAGCTCGTAATAGTGCCGAACTCGACGGTGTGTGTCCCCATACGGCCGTAGACCGCAGCGGTAGGGGCGGCTGCTAGTTCACGAGCGATGCGTCGAGTGGTCGCTGCGTCGATACCGCAACGATCAGCCACGCTCTCGGGCGTGTAGACAGCTGTCAGTTCTTGCACCTGGTCGACGCCGCTGACGTGTGGCGCTAGCCGTCCGACGTCCACCAGACCTTCGGCAAACAACGTGTTGATCAAGGCCATCAGCCAGTACGAATCGGTGCCGGGAACGATGGTCAAGTGTTCGGTTGCATTCTCGGCGGTCTTGGTGCGTCGCGGGTCGACGACCACGAACGTGCCCCGCTTGCGTAGCGCTTCGAGACGTCCGGGAAAGTCGGGCACGGTGAGCAAGCTGCCATTGGACACATACGGGTTGGCCCCGAGCATGAGCAGATAGTCGGTGCGGTCAAGGTCCGGCAGCGGGAAGAGATCCGGGCGGCCCCACATCAGGCCAGCGCTGACGTGTTTTGGCATCTGATCAACGGTCGAGGCGGAGAAAATATTGGTGCTGCCGACCGCGTTAAGCACCGATCGGCCATAAAGCAACCCACCAAGATTGTGGACAGTCGGATTACCAAGCACAGTGCCGAGTGCTTGTCGACCGTGCTGACCAACGATGGGGCCGAGACGTCGTTCTATCTCTTCAAACGCCTCGTCCCAGGTTGCTTCCTTCCAACCGTCCTCAGTGCGGATGCGAGGTGACGTCAGCCGGTCAGGGTCTTCGTGCAGTTGCTTCAAGGCGGATCCCTTGGGACAGATGAAGCCTTTGGAGTACGGATCGTTCATGTCGCCGCGGATTCGGACGACCTTGTCGCCTTTGGTCGTAATTTCCAGCCCACAGCACGCTTCACAGAGTGGGCACGCCCGATGGTGTGTTTTCGTGTCGTCGGTGGCTGTTGTTCCCGCTGCATCGGTTCCCATGGCGCCACGGTACGCGACGGCGCCTAACAGCTGCTAGAAATGCTTTAATAACGCTAAATTCAGGTGCCTCGCCCATCTCCTGTGGGCCCGAAATCGAGACTGTCACACCCCCTGGTCATGATGTATCTATGACTCAGTTGTTTGACACCCACACCTATGCAGACCCCGACGGCCCAACCGGACTCGCTGACCCTGCCACCACCGCCATCGCCACTGCTCGACATCTGCGCAGCATGCCAGCTGGCGATGACCTCCCACTGCGTTCAACACAGTGGCGCCTCGACGACCAGACAATCGAAGTTGGCCGCAAAGGCATTCAGGCCGCACGCCAAGCGCTGCAAGACGCTGCCCGGGTCGGTGTTGCCTCGAACCAGGCCCGCAAGGCCGCCTGACCAATCAGTGAAGCCTGACTGGTTTACACCCAAGGCAACCAGCCTTGTTTCTCCAACCAGCCTTGTTTCTCCAACCAGCCTTGTTTCGCGTTTCGTCCTTGTTGCCCGTTTCGTCCGTGTAGCAGCAGTCGCTGTCACTTCGCTGTGGTTGCTCGCTGCGTGCGTCGCATCACCTCCAAAAGACAGCTCCTCCCTTGAGTCAGGCGGAGCATCACCTCTGGACCCAACAACCCGTACCTCGACAAATTTGCAGTCGACAAACCCCTCTCTTGTCTCACCCGGGTTATCTGCTGTCGTGCAACGAGTCGTCGACGGCGACACCATCATCGTCCGGGCGCAGGACAAGACTGAAACAATCCGGCTGTTGGGCATCGACACACCAGAGAAAGCTGGCGGACCCCGACCCGCCGAGTGTTTCGGCGCCCAGGCCTCGGCCCGGCTGGCTGAATTGTTACCGCCACGCACCCAGGTTCTCTTGAGCCGCGATATCGAATCACGCGATCAATACAGCCGACTGTTGGCCTTCGTGCACCGCTCCGACGATGGCCTTTTCATCAATTTAGCCATGCTCGAAGACGGGTTTGCCTCACCATTGTTCTTCGCACCCAACCGGTCTGCAGAAGAACTCTTTACCGCTGCAGCGGACACGGCTCGGCGCGAGTGGGTTGGTTTTTGGCCTGGCTGCGGCGCAGCCAACATTGTGCTCGACAACTAAGCCTCGCTCTCAGGTCACTTCGTCTCAAAGAGCAGCGCTAGCCTGGCACCCATGACTCTTGCTGAGCGGCTTGGCTACGACGCTGACGCACGCCTTCTGATCATTACCAGCGACAACCTCGGCATGTATCACGCAGCAAATGTCGCTTGCTACGAGTCATTGCGCGAAGGCATCGCAACGAATGCCTCACTTATGGTCCCCGCACCTTGGGCGCAAGAAGCGGTTCGCGGTTATCGAGATGCTGACGTTGGTGTGCACCTAACCCTGAATGCCAACTTCAGCTGTTATCGCTGGAACTCGATAACTCATGCCCCCACGTTGCACAGCGGCGAGGGGGGCTTTCCTCGCACCACCGCAGACCTCTGGGAACACGCCGACAGCGACGAAGTCAGACGAGAATGTCGCGCCCAGATCGAACGAGCTGTGGCGTGGGGGTTCGACCCCACCCATCTCGACAGTCATCTCAACGCGCTGGTGCTGCGACCCGAACTTTTCGACATCTACATCGATCTTGCCTGCGAGTTCCAGTTGCCTATCCGGCTGGCCGATCAGGCAACCGAAGACACAGCCGGTTTCCCTCTGCGAACGCTCGCGGAGCAAGAAGGAATCCTGTCCCCAGACCGTACGGCGCAACTCCATGGCGAGGACCGCACGAAAGCTTTCGCTGACTTCGTAGCGTCTTTGACCGCAGGGGTCACCGAACTCAGTATGCAGCCTGCGGTCGACACGCCCGAACTCCACGCGCTGCTTGGCGACACGCAAGCACGCATTGGTGACCACAAGGTTCTTACGCACCCAACCAGCCGCGCCGCTCTTGTGCAGGCCGACGTCGAGCTAATCAGCTGGGCGGCAATCCGGAACCTGCAACGTTCTTAGCACCGCGCACCCAGGATCAGACCCTCGATACGTGTCAGCCAGTGGCGGCGGCCACTAAAGCCCGGAAGGATTCGAGGGCGCTGTGATCACTCTGGTTTACCAAGTTGTCGACAACGAGTTGGTACTCACCCTCGATCTTCAGTTCACCCAGCATGTAGGCAACGAGCGGTGGTTGCTCGCCGGTAATGATCGGCATCAACCGCTTGGCCTTGCCGATGAATGACACGTTGGCCTTCTTGCCTTTGGTCTCGGGCACGAACTTGCCCGACACGAACGAACTGAGCTGACCATCGGTTACATAGCCGTGTGCTCGCACCTTGCCATTCGCAGACTCGGCCACTTCGACATCGAAGCTGAACGACAATCCGTCGATTGTTCGCAACGAACCCGCTGCTTCGTTGACGGCGTCGAACCATTCGTCGCTCCAAAATTCAGCCATGTGTCGCGACCTCGATGCCTGCAAACATATCGATTTCAGGTGAGGCGGTCTCGACCTTGGACCAGACTCGCTCAAAACACTCTTCGTTGTTAAGTGACGCCATGACGTCATCGGGAAGCCCGAACCAGAATGGCGACGTTGGGTCTACTTGTGTGGCGTGCGCCAGCAGCGCGTCTGATCGGCGTTGATACCAACCTTGGACGTCGATGCGGGTAGTAATCATGTGGTCGTGATCGGGTCGTTCGAGCCAACGCTTGTCAAATGGTGATTCGAGACCAAGTTCTTCGTATTTCTCGTGGGTCGCGACCATGCGGGCCTTGGACCACATGGAGTTGTACAACTTCAGTACCTGCCATGGCTCGCCGTCGAGATCGGCTGTCGGGTCAGCAGCCAGCACAATCGCCGGATCGGTGATTTCCCACACGCGCACGTGATCAGGATGGTCATAGCCGCCCATTGGATCGCCATAGCTAATAACAACGTGGGGACGGAACCTACGAAGCATGGTTGCGAAACGGGCAATGGACTCGGTCATCGGAGCGGCCCAGAAACAGTCGGGGTGTTCGTTGGCCTCGCTGTCCTTCATGCCAGAGTCCCGATATCCAAGCATCTCAACGATGTCGTAGCCAATGATGTCGGTCGCAGCCTTGAGCTCGGCCATACGAACGTTGAATAAGTCGGCAAGAACCTCGGGCGTATTCACCGCCGGGTTCAAAATATCGCCTTCCTCGCCACCAGTGGCACACACCAACGTGGCATGAGCGCCGTTGTCGGTGTACTTGGCGGTTGTTGCCGCGCCCTTCGAAGACTCGTCGTCGGGGTGGGCGTGAATCGAGAGCATTCTTAGCTGATCCATCATCAACGCAAACGCTATCTGCTCGATTGGGACTGCAAGGACCCTGGCAAGCGAATTTGCAGCGAGTCTTCTGCCGGTGCTCTGTCCACAAATATTTGCTCAGTTGCAAGGACCGAGCCAACAAGGCAAATCGTTTGGCTCTGTAACAAAGCAAATCTGAACTAACTGGTAACCAACAAGTTGCTGGCCGAGCCAAACGCTTCCAGAGCGGAGCCACAGATCTCAAAGGCGAGCGCCTAGATCGGCACCAGCTCGTCGTCACCAGTTTCATTGTCACGAAGCAGCTGCCATCCAAAACGGGCCGCGAGATACTCTCGCCCTTCGTCCGGGCCACTCGCGATAATCTCATCGCCGGCATACAGGACCTGGGCCCCGCGAGGTCGGTAGATGTACTTCTGACCTCGCCGAAGCGCAAGCACCGTGAATCCAGGCTCGAGGTTGAGCTGTAGTTCAGCAAGCGTGCGACCGTCGGCGGCACAGCCAGAAGCGATAGGGAGTTCGACTACGACCTCGTCGCTTTCGCCCAGTGCTATCTCCAAGATCGGGTGCACTGATTCACCCTGCTCGACGACCCACGTCATCTGTTTCGCTTGTTTGCCCAGATCTTCAGCTGCCTTGCCAAGATGCAACAAGCCTC
This sequence comes from uncultured Acidimicrobiaceae bacterium, assembly GCA_905182135.1. Classification (GTDB taxonomy): domain Bacteria; phylum Actinomycetota; class Acidimicrobiia; order Acidimicrobiales; family UBA10347; genus UBA10347. Next base: position 26,830 of record CAJJAG010000002.1, read on the forward strand.
GAAGCGGTGATGGGTCTAGATCTTCTTTTGCCGAACGCAGAACCCAAACTTCGAGACGATCATTCATGTCGTCAAGTCGGCTCTCGAGCTGATGTACTTCGGCTGCTAGACCGCGATTGCCCAGCACCAGGGCGCTGTAGGCCAACCCGACAGCAGCCTCGCTCAGGTCTTTCATCTCAACGAGCACGTCAACCGCTCGATCCAGATCCGAAACCCGCGGGTCTTCGGGTTGGCGAGGTGGTTGCCACATGGGCGCTCCGGCAAGCTCACGCAGACGGACAATACCGGCAGGAGAACCACGTAAAAACAGCACATCGCCTGACAACATGATGAAGTCGCCATCAACGTTGGTTACCCATTGGCGACCGCGCCGAATAGCGAAGATCCGCATGCCGGTCGCCACCGGTAACTCGAAGTCAGCCACTGGCCGGCTCGCCATGTGCGATCCATCACTCACCAACACTCGGTGCGAGACCTCGGCGGCCTCACTCAGGTCAGCAATGAGCTCGGCCGGGATCCCGAGGCGATGGGTCACAATGCGAGAAATTGCAACGGCGGCATTACCAATGCGTTCGATCGCGCTCACAACCTGCAGAACCGAGGACATGCCTTCGGCCTCGCGCGGTTTGCGCACGGCCAGCACACATCGTTGTCTCATATCGTGCACCAGCTCACTCATCTGGTCTTCGAGCTCGCTAACTTCGCCGGCCATTTCGACATCATCGAAATAGACCGACGCATACGCCAGGTCCACCATGAGCTCGCTGAGGTTCTTCGCCTCCGCCAGCATCTCGCGCAGGTTGTTCGGTCTGTCATCCATGAGGTGCTTTCAACATAGTTCTGTGGACGTGCTCACTTCAGGTGAACGCAAGCAAGTCAACGGCAAGGATCAGGGTGAATACCCCAAGCAGGTCCATGACGCTGGTAACGAGGGGGATGCCATAGGTGTCCGGATCAAGACCAATTCGGACCGACGCGATGGTGCTGTAGTACGCAACTATTGAAGCCATCAGCGTGGCAACTACCCCGCCCAATAATGCGGCTGCAACCAGCCAACCCCCACCGGGACTGTCCAGATCCGAAACGCTCGAGAAGGTATGGGCCAACAAACCACAAACGGTAAACACAGGGAATGCTAGCCCCACCGACATCATGATGTCGGCTCGGGCTCGGGCTTCAGGCACTCGGTTTGGGGCAATGGTTCCCAGATGCAACTGACTAGCTAGCCGGCTGGACAACGTCCCACCAATCCCTCCCGCCACTGCAAGGAATGCCGGCAGCATTACCAGCAACGCGGGAAAAAGGGCGAACGATTCGAGCTGACGTTCAACCGTTACGCCTGCAACCAGGTCGAGCAAGATGCCGATGATTAGCACGGGGGTCGACTCGCGCAGGATCGTCCTCAGCCCTGGCCTCCCTGCTCGGATGACGGCGATTACAGCAACCGGAATAGCTATAACCGATACCGCCGTAACGCCAAGGACAGGCCATTGTTGGCCGACAAGAGTCGATGCCAGCACCAGAGCAGGGACGGTCGCTACATCGCCAACTGCGGTCACTAGCGGTGCCGTCACGTTGTCGGGGTCCCAGCCGAAACGAACCGATCCAGAGGTGAGCCCAAGGCCTGCAACCAGCACAGCGGCCGACGACAGAACACCGCCCACGACACTGATCATGATGAAGTCAGCCAGGTCGATTGAACCAGCCACACCAAAGACCAGAGCGGCACCCTTGGCCAGAACTGCCAAGGCAACCGAAGTCCCCAACGTCAACACCAGTGAGGCCAACACGTTTTCGCCGACAACCGACGACGGCCGAAGAGTCAACCGGAACGTACCCGCATGGATCGCGGTACCGAGCCGAGATCCCAACGCTCCGAAAATATTGCCACGAAGCGCAACCGCTGCTGGCACCATCAGTAACAGGCCGGGCAGTTCTTCAAGCCGGTCGGTGTTGTGTCCCAGCGTCAATCCAGCCAGCAACGCCACCACAACCAGCATGATCAGTGCGGCTAGCCGTTCCCCAAGATCGCCGAGTGTCGACATGGTGGCGCGACGCGATCTTGTCCGTCGCGAGGCCAATCCGAGAAAGGATGCCCCCGAAGCAGTTCTTGATTCAGTCACGACGCTGGCTGATAGTAGCCCCGAACAGCGTGCGGAGAACACATGCCGTAGCTCTCAACAACTGTTCCTCACCGTTCACAAGTAACCCGCTGATTCGTCACTGTTTTCGAACGTCCTGATTTGCGATTTCGGCCAGCCTGCGTTCTGAGCGGGCGACTTGTCGCCGACACACAACACCGATGTTTTCCTTACCCCGCTAACGCTACTGCCACAGCCCTGAGGACCTAGACCATCTTGTTCGCAAGGCGAGCCAAACTTTCTCCCTAGCTCTTTGTGCGCAACCAGAGTCGCTGTCAACCAACGCACACCGGCTGGCACGGTTCGTGTTCAACCAGATACCTGGTCGCTCCTTGCGTGATTGCCAAGGCCATCATCGATCCGGCGCATACCTTGGCTATGACAACCGTCGTCGAGGGTGCCAGGACCCTGCTATGAGTCGAAGCGCCGAACACGATGAACCGCTATATCGCACAAGGTTTCTACCGGCAGGCCCGAACCTCAGCAGACAAGGCCGGCGTCGCTGCATGCAGCCTTAGCGAAAATTTCGGCTCTTCGTATGCATCTGCAACAACAACGGGTCAATACGTTCAGCAATAACGTTTACGACCCCTTCGCTGCGTTCGAGACGCCCTCGGACGTAGAGCGCAGGAGCTGTCCCTGCGACCATGCGATGTCGTATCCAACAGCCTTTGGATACGACGACATTGATGAGCCCCGTTTCGTCTTCGATATTTAGGAAGGTCGTGCCACCAGCTGTTGATGGACGTTGGCGATGCGTCACCACGCCAGCGATAGTCACCTTGTTGTGGGGATGAGTTGGGAGTTCGTTGGCGGTGACCACACCCTCGTCCCGGAGGCGGTCCCGGATGAACCGGGTGGGATGACCGTCAGCTGCCACACCGGTTGCCCACATGTCAGCCTGGGCAAGTTCACGCTCAGACATACCCGGCAGCTGCGGCGCATCGACCCCAGTCACGATGCCTGGCAACTGCCCTGGTCCGGTTGCTGCTACTGCGCCTGCGGTCCACAATGCCTGCCTGCGATCTCCCACTGTCTGGTTATTACTATCCGTGTCGCCCTGTTCATGAATACGATCGAATGCACCCGCGGTGGCCAAGGATTCGAGTACTCGACGGTCCACTCCGGTGCGATACCGGATGTCTTCGATGCTGACAAAGAGACCGTTCGCGTCACGTTCGGCCACGATGGCTTCGGCCACGCCATCACCGACATGGCGAACCGACGAAATCCCCATGCGCATGACCGAATCAGTAACCGAGCCTTCGAGCGTGGCCCCAACAGCACTGGCATTAACACACGGCTTGTACACCTTGACCCCATGACGCCGTGCGTCTTGGACCAGCGTATGGGGGCTGTAAAAACCCATTGGTTGGGCATTTAGTAACGAGGCGCAGAAGGCCGCTGGGTAGTGATACTTGATCCATGAACTCGAATAGACGAGATAGGCAAAGCTGACCGAATGACTTTCGGGGAAGCCGAAGTTTGCGAACGCTGCCAGTTTCTCCCAGATCAGATCGGCGGTTTCACCAACGATCCCTCGTTCCTTCATCCCGTCGTAGAACCGAGCCTGCAGCCTTTCCATACGGGCCTCGCTGCGTTTTGATCCCATGGCTTGGCGAAGCTCATCGGCTTCGGTCGCAGTGAATCCTGCGACATCGATAGCCATCTGCATGAGCTGCTCTTGAAACAACGGAATACCAAGTGTCTTGGCCAGCGCGTTCTCGAGCAGAGGGTGAAGATAGGTGACTTCTTCGCGACCATTACGCCGCCTTATATAGGGATGGACCGAGCCACCCTGGATCGGCCCCGGGCGGATCAATGCGACTTCGACAACCAGGTCATAGAACCTGCGGGGTTTGAGCCGAGGAAGGGTTGCCATCTGAGCTCGGCTCTCGACCTGGAACACGCCGATCGAGTCGGCCTTGCACAACATGTCATAGACACCATCTTCTTGGGGGATGGCCGCAAGATCGATGTCGATGCCATAGCGATCGGCAATTAGGTCTACCGCTATATGTAAGGCGCTGAGCATGCCCAATCCCAGCAAGTCAAACTTGACCAGCCCTACTGCGGCACAATCTTCCTTGTCCCATTGCAACACGCTTCGGTCGGCCATACGGGCCCATTCCACTGGGCAAACCTCGATGATGGGACGGTCGCAGATCACCATGCCACCCGAGTGGACACCTAAATGCCGTGGTGCGTCTTCGAGTTCGGCCGCCAAAGCGATGACATCTTCGGGAATAGCGGACTCGCCCTGCATCTCGTCTTGGTTAGTTAACCCGGTCCAACGGCTCAGGTTCTTGGCGAAGCCATCTTGCTGGCCCGGTGCGTATCCCAGTGCTCGAGCCATGTCGCGCACTGAGGAACGAGCCCGGTACGTGATGACATTGGCGACCTGTGCCGCATGGTGGCGGCCATACCGTTCATAGACGTACTGAATGACTTCTTCGCGACGACCGCTCTCGATATCGATATCGATGTCAGGTGGGCCATCGCGTTCGGGCGATAGGAAACGCTCGAATAGTAGGCCTAGCGAGACGGCATCAGCCTTGGTGATCCCCAGGGCGAAACACACCGCAGAGTTGGCAGCAGACCCGCGGCCCTGGCAATAAATATCGCTACGTCGACAGAAGTCGACAATGTCGTGCACGACCAGGAAATACCCCGGGAAACCCAACTGTTCAATGGTTTCGAGTTCATGATCGATCTGTTGCCATGCACCCGGAACCTGCTCGTCGTGGCGGGTGCCGTACCAGCGAATTGCATGCCGCTCAGTGAGTTCACGCAGCCAACTAATCTCGTCGAACCCTTCAGGACAAGGAAACGGAGGAAGCTCTGGTGCCACTAGGGCAAGGTCGAACGCGCAGGCCTTGGCAATCTCAGCGCTGCGCTCGACCACACCCGGATACCGCCGGAACCAGTGCGCCTGCTCGGTACCTGAACGCAGGTGCGCTGCCCCGGCCGCAGGTAGCTGAGCATCGATGACGTCCATGCTGGTTCGCTCGGCGACTGCCGCAAGAGCCGCTGCCAATAGCCGTCGTTGGGGCGAGTGGTACTGCACCGCGTTGGTGGCAACTATCTGCACTCCAACCGCTGCTGCGACCTTGACTAATTCGTCATTGCGAGCCGAGTCAAGGGGATGTCCATGGTCCCAGATTTCGACCAAAACCTGATCGCGCCCAAAGGTTTCGACTAGCCGCTCGAGTTCTCGCCGCGCCGCCGCTGGGCCTTCATCAACCAGTGCCTGCGGAACCACTCCACGAGCCGTTCCTGTCAGCACCACCCACGGCGCAGGGGTAACAGCACGGGCCAACTCTCCCAGCGCTGCCACAGTGATACGTGGATCGCCTTTGGCGCCAGCGAGTTGCGCCTGGCTGATAGCACGAGCTAGCTGGGCATACCCGTGGGGGCCTCGGGCCAGCACCACCAGTTCAGATGGACCTCGCCCAGGGCCACGATGATCAAATAAGTCCAACTCGACGCCAAACACGGTCGGCAATTGGTGTGCACGGGCGGCTTCGGCGAACCGTACAACCCCGTAGAAGCCATTTCGGTCGGTGATAGCCAGCGCTGTGAGCCCGAGTCGGACGGCCTCTTGCACTAGCTCTTCGGGGTCTGATGCCCCTTCAGAGAAGCTGAAATTTGAGTGGCAATGCAGTTCGGCATAGGGCACCACATTGGCTGCCGGTTCGATTGTTGGAGGCTCGTACTCGTTGCGTTTGCGAGACCATGCTGGCGAATCGCCACCATCACCTGGTGCCCAGGTATCGGGTTTCCCTGAAGGCGCGCGTCCCGAACGGCCCGACAGTTGTCGTTCAAGTTCGTGCCAGGGAACTGGAGGATTACGCCAGCCCATAGACAACTACATATTTGATTGCACCAAACTTGATCGCACCGAGTTGCAGCGCGCCGGATTGTGGCAAATAACAAGCTCCACTCACCCTAAGAACATACGTTCGATTTTAAGGTCGCGCAACCTGATCTAGGTCATAGAGCGCGTTAACTAAGAACGGCGCCAGATCTTGCACAAGGCCGAATCGTTCGCCATTCCAGAATCCAATAACCCAGCTAAATTTCAATGGATAACTGAGATTCAGCGCCAGCGGGTGTACCAAAAACAGTGGTTCTCAGCGGCCAGTAACGGCGTAGAAACGAGACGCCAACGATCAAGTATGCGCTCAGCCGTGGGTCCTAGGCTGGCTTCTTAATCTCTACGTGGCGCCGGTCGTCAGCACTTTTTGGACCATCGGGTAGAGATAACGAGCCCGCACCGCCAGCACCTCGCGAATCTCGCGCTCGAGCGATGCGTAGAACTGTTTTCGATACGTGGCGTCGCTGTTCAGCGACACAGCGAACTGCAAGGCAGATATTGCTGCAATAAAGCCAGAGACGGCAAACAGTTCGGGGGTGATTACGACTTCGGCCCCAAATAGGGTGAGACGGGCGAGCGGGTCGAAGTTCGCAGCAGAGATTTCGGTCCATTGCAATAATGTCTCTTCGCGGACGGTGAACAGGCCGAAGGCCACGAAGAACAAGCCAATACCCAATGCGACTAGCAAGGTCTGCACGAGCTGAGCTGCCAGCATCAGCAGTGCCAGATTGCGACGTTCACCTTCGTCAAGCGGCACGAGCTGAGGTTTCTCTTTTGGCAGGTCGGCTCGTTTCCAGAGGGGTGCGTCGGTTGCGTGGCAGATCTCATCAATCTCTGCCCAGCTGCTGAAAGAGTGGAGGTTCGTGATCTCATCAGGTGATCGCAACGCCAGAAACAACACTGCCGGCACGAGCACCATCGCAATAACAATGATGTAGAACTGCCAGGTCAGCCCATGAGCGACCTGCCACACTTCGGCATTAAGGAACAGGAATGTCGCAAACAGCAGCAAGAGCGGAAGTAACCGTGACAGCACGTTCAGCACGCCCCGCACCTGCACCCCGACCTCGCGCACACCCCACCGGAGCATGGGCACAGCCCCATAGGTCGTGGCGACATACCCGAGACCGAGCATCACCAGATTCAGCAGTAGCAACCAAACTGGTTGCCATGGAAGATCGCCAAAGAGTACGGCTACGAACGGCGCTCCTAGAAGGAAAAGGGCTATCTCGATTCGACCGAGGTTGTCGGGGAGTTCAAAATTGCGACGCCCACGTAAACGGTTACTAGCAACGGCGAGTGCCATCAGAATCCCAAACGCCGCTAACGCAACACCGAATTGCCCTCGGCCCGTGAACTTATCCCCGAACCCTGCCAAGGCGCCCAATAAGAACACGGCGGTCAGATACGGGACCATACGTGTCAGGACATCTTCGGCAGCGTTGTAGTGAAAGATGGCCTGAGGTACACCCCGCTGCACGAACCACCGTTCAACCGCATCTGCATCGAACTCGACAGCCTGTGCAGCTTCCCCGGTCGTCATCACCAGTGATCGTAGTAGCGAATCGGCGTTCAGTCGTAGCTGGCAACGATGGCCCACTGGCCTTGCTGGCAGGTAGCAACGATGGCCCGACCGTCGGCCAAGACCAGCTGCATGCGGACCTGACGCCGACGGCGCTCAGGCTGCCACCAACATTCGTCGAGCAGCCATGGGCCTGACCAACCTTGGATCGCCAAAGGTGCTTGTCGGGCTAAAACGAGCCAAGCCGGTTCGGCAATCATGATGCCGCGACCGCTCACCATCACAGGCTGTTCGTTCGCATCTAGAACGTCGATCATGATCGACGGGCTATGCACCGTGGTCGGCGCCGGGGCCGGCAGTTCACCAATCCACCGCTGCGTAACACCGTCGACAAGCAGTCCCTCGGCGACCACGCCAGCAATTGCACTGGCCACTTGGCCTCCCGCCTTACGATCTGGGGCGGTCGACCGCTCGACGAGGTCGACCGATTCGACAGCGATCGAGACAACTCGATCGCTAGGGCTTCGGCCACCACGAACCTCGGGAACTCTGGCCACGCCAACACCGATGATGCCCTGCACTCGGGCAATCGAGCGAGCGGCCCGCTCGGCGAGCCCTGTCTGTTCGCCCCAGAAACCGAGCTGTCGACCAGCAGCAACGCTGATGTCGTCGGGACGAACTACGAGCCGAGAAAGCCCTCCTGTTGGCCGCAAACGAACCGGTCCTGACAACCATCCATCAAGCTGCCAGCGCATGCGATCAGAGATCGCTGATGCGCTGAAGGCTTCTTCAGATCGCCATAACCGAAGCTGAGACTCGCCGTGTTCGGTTTCTACTCCTATGGCAACCCGAGCGCAGCTGATGCCTCGGGCGTTCAACTTGCGGATGAATTCTTCGGCCAGTGCCTTGGCAACAAAGGCTGCCTGGTCGACTCGTAGCACCGGCGGATCAAGATCAATAGCCACTTCGAGTTCAGCCGGTGGGTCTTCGGGTGAACCAGGACGGTCATCAAGCCCCCGAGCCCACAGATGAGCCCGCACGCCAGCTGCACCAAAGCGAGCAATGACGTCGCCGGCTTCGAGGTCAGCAAAGGCACCCAGTGAGCTCAGCCCAAGTCGCGACAGCACATCGACCATGTCTTCGAGTTGCTTCCGCTTCGCTGGATCCTGGTCGCCACCAGCCAGCAGGCCGATCGGCAATGGCGATAAGAAGGCCGCACTGGCCCCCGCCGGCACCACTCGCGCTCGGTTCGGTTCGGCTAGCGCCGCTGCTCGTAGCGCAGCGAACCTGCCATCGGCAGTGCCAACATGCACGCTGGTGCTGCCCCCGATTGCATCGGAGATGACACGGGCCGCACGTTCGCTCATGGCCTGGTCGCCACCGAAGTACCGGCTGGGGCCACGGGTTAAGAACGAGCACTGTCCTGGTTTATCAATCTCGATGCGAGGCGTCAGATCATCGAGTACTCGTAACACTGGTTCGAATGCCCGGGCTTCGGCTGCTAGGTCTGGTGACAAAATAATTAAGCCCGGGGCGCGCCGTTGTGCTTCTCGACGACGAAGCCCGGCCACAACACCGAGCTGCTCGGCAACCAGCGAGGAAGCAATCACTCGATTCGCCACCACCACGGCGGCGACATCATGTGGCTGGTATCCACAACCGACCACCGGCCAGCTTCGACACGAAACAACAGTAAGCCGTTCGGCCATCTCAGGCAATGGCATCTAACCCTGCGGCATCTTCGCCAGTGTGGCCAGTGTCGGCCACATCGAGCATGGCGTCGATATCGGCGCCGGCGAACCGACCAACTACCGCTGGCGCCGTTGCTACTAGAGATGTTGGCCCTGAAGCAAGATGTGTCACTGGTGCCGGTAGCGCCGGGGCTGGGGCCACCCCACCCTGATGAGCCGGCAGCATGATCTCGTGAACTCGCTGGCGGCCGTGATAACGACGGCCTGCAACCTGCACCGCCACCTTGCGGGCAAGTAGGTGCCCATGACCCTGCCCCAAGCCGGACCATTCGGGCGAACTCACATCGAAGCGAAGATCGGCGGCGTCCGGCCATGCCGGCCCCTCAACTCGGATCAAGATGGAACCACGTTCACGGTTGCGGGCAAGGAGTTGGCGCGCTTGTGAGTTGCTAACGCGATGCCGATCAGCCAGTAAGACGACGTCAAAACCGTCAACGACAGCTGCGACCGCCTGAGCCCAGTTTTCGACGTTGGAAGGAAGAACGAATTGCACGACTCGCCGTAAAGGAATATCGAAATCAAGACATGCCGCCAACCCAAAGGACGGCGGAGCGATCACGGCCATGAACGAGCCTTCACGAACGGCTTGACCCGCTAGGGCCAACGCAAACGATGTTGCCCCCACTCCATGTACCGCAAGTGTGCTTCCACGCTGCAACGCCCCCGAGGGGACCATGGCGGCCAAGTCCGGCAGGATTGGCAAGGTTCGCTCGTGGGCAAGATTTGCTGCGGTCGTAACCGACTCGCGGACAAGTTCAAGGTGGGCTGCACTCCGCATGTTCCCAGTATCGAACAAGTGTTCGATACTGTCAACTCTCAAAAGGGCAGCAAGTCAGATGACCCTTCAGGGATCGCCCAGACTGACCCAGCCGCTACGAGGGTCTACTCGAAAGAGGGAACCTCGACACCAGGCCGGTAATAGGTGAACAGATGCTCGATGGTCTCGCCAAGAGCTGAGTCATCTGTGCCGAACGCCATAGTTACCGTGATCACGTTGCTGTTCACATGCACGTATTCAACACCGTGGTGGGCGAAGAGACGCCGGGCGAGCTCGTCGCACGGCCGGTCCATTTCTGGTCCCGGGGCGCCACCATAACGCTCGTGTCCCATACCTGTGATCGAACGGTTAATTTCAAACCGAACAATACCTGGATTCGATGATGGCTTTTTTACAACTGTGACTGGCTGTCCCACATCCTTGATGCTAGCAGGGCGCCGAAAAACACATGCCGTGCGACTCAACAACCATCCTTCGCTGCTCGATGACGGGCCGTTGCTTCGTCGCAGTTTTCTGTCGTCCTGATCTCTGATCTCAACAAGCCTGAGACCTTGCGGGAAATCCCGACTGACCGCCGATCCGTAACACCGGCGTTCTTCATCTCTCGGTTAGTGACGCAGCCGCAACTGACGTGCAGCAAGGATCGACAAGGTGAGCGAAACAGTCATCAACACGGTGTGAACGACTTTAAACCCCACGGAATACTCGCTGTCGGCCAGAATCCCGATCCCTCGTACCAGCCAGTAGCCAACGGTCCAGGCCAGGAAAAGCGCCACTACCTTGGTGCGTCGACGCCGCACGGCCCCAACTGCTACAACCGCAAGCGTCACGAAGACAACAACGACACCGATGCGAATAGCGCGACCTGCACTAGAGAGTTCGTCGTTGTTCACCACATTACGCAGCCGTGACAGCCACAGGAACAACGTCCAGCCGATCAGGACCCAGATCCAGGAGATGCGGGCAAGAAGCTGCTTCATACCGGCGCCCTCTCATTAAACAGGTGCTGTTGGTTCCTGCGGAGTTCGATCCCCGAGTCAGGCAAGGCGTCCATGAACGACCACGAATGCCGATGGACCACCGAAGCGCCGACCTGAGCCAATGCTGCTCGATGTCGCGGGCAGGGATAGCCCTTGTTGTCCTGGAAGAAATAAGTCGGGTACTGCTCGGCCATAGCACGCATCAGCCGATCACGAGTGACCTTGGCGAGCACAGATGCTGCCGCTATTGAAAGGCACTTCGCGTCACCCTTGACGATCTTGGTTATTGAGCCGCCAACGAAGTCCCAGTTACCGTCGATCAGGACATGATCAAGGTCAACACCGGTCGCATCGAGCGCCCGCCGGGCAGCCAACTTCTGCGCCGCGGACATGCCCAATTCGTCGCACTCAACTTCGGACGCATGTCCGACACCCCATGCATCAACCCAGTCAATTATTCGGTCATACAAAAGTTCGCGCTCGGGCTCTTTGAGCATCTTGGAGTCGCGCACCTTGTAGATACGTCGGTCACGCGGGATCACAACCGCTGCCACGGTAAGGGGTCCGGCCCACGAGCCGCGACCGACTTCGTCTACACCCGCGACCCATTGTTTGCCTTCGCTCCAGTACTGCTTTTCGAAGTGGATGCTGGGCGACGAGGCCTTTAGCGCCTTGCGCAATTTTGGCACCGTGTTGCGACTCACGAAGTGCTGGCCCAACCCGGGTCAGCAAGTAGCGTTTCGCCTTGGCGTTCGTGTGACTCGAAATCGGCGTCGATGCCTGGTGCCCGCAGTACAAATGGGGCTTCAGGAGCAAGAATTGCTTCCCACAGAAGTGCCGGGCGCGGACCATGCCACCGCAGCCCAAACGACAACGAGCCGTTGGCTATTGGCAATCCGAACACATCAAGTGTGCGGCCTCGCCACAGTTTGGGCATCTCAGGAATCACATGCACCTGGGTACCGGAGTCTTCGACAACCAGCGCACGGACCGCTCGCGCATACTGCGCCGAATTACGCATCTGAGAAGTGGGCCATACGCCGCGTTTATCGATCTCTTTGGTCAGCTCGGCAAGCAGATCAGCTGCGCCATCCACGGGCTGCACAGTCGCAGAGAACCCCTGCACTCGTTCGGCCACGTCGGGTTGGTCGATCTGGTGGAGGCGACCGCCCAGAGTCACAAAGGCGTCATCGAGCCAGGTCGCCCCTGCCAAGGTTCCCCCTTGTTTGGCAACCGCGTGAGCTGCTTGCGCGAGGCGACCAAGGATGCGGTCCAAATCTTCGAGTTGATGGTGCTGTTCGCCTAGTTGTGACCACCGGGCCAAACAGCGCAGGACGGCGCCATCGTCGTCGCATCGCTCTAGCTGTTCGAATAGGCGGCCTGCGTCACGCCCAAAACCCATCTCGCTCATCGCAAGGATCGCGGACGGTGTGTCAGCAATATCGGGCCACATTGTGAGCACAGTTCGACCAGCGGTGCTCAAATGTTTGGCGATGTCGATCTCATCGACATCGACGCGCATGCCTTGGTTCAGGTGCGCTTCCCAGCCACGATTTATGTCGCTGGTCGAAGGAACTGCTGCATGGGGGGACGTTACGTTGACTAACTCGACGACGATGCGCAGGATTGCGGTGTGCGGCAGGGGCCACACTGCGGCAGCTTGTGCCCCGCCAGAGCGGCATTTGGACGCTGACGATGTCGTGCCGTCGTCAGCGTTCGGGAGTTGTTGTAGAAGGTCGCCTGCAGCTCCATCTGAGGTTGCAACTGCCGCGGCAACCGTCTCGAATCGCACCCGGTGGTGGCCGTCGATCGTAATGCCTGATGCGTCTGCGCTGGCCTCACCAATGAAACCTCGGCCGTCGAGACGAAGCGGCCGCGCCACAACGCCTGCAGCGATAGCGACACCACCGGTGTTCTCGACCTCGATAATGATGACAGGTTCGCCGTCAACGACCCCGGCGGCTACCCGTTGGACCACTGGCCCTGAAGGCGTTTGCACCGTCGTCTCGACCACGCCAGGGCCAACTATGACTTGGGACACCCGGTCCGCTGCAGATACAGCGACCCAACGGGCACCAGCGGCAAGCGTCAGATCGAGAGTCCAAGTTTCGCCATCGATCTGCACACGCCCGTACTGGTCGACCAGACATGATGCTGCGCCTTCGCGGGGCGCCAATTCAATGCTGCTTCGTTTCGGCTGAGGGACATGCCAACTGTCGATGAGTGCAACCGGCACAGACTGCTGAAAGCCCAACCGACGAGCGAGCTTATTGATCATGGCGCGAGCCTATTGACCTTTTGCGGTGCCTGACTCTGCGGCGCATCGGTTTCTCGACGAACAGAACGGCTAAGAAGCCCGCGATATGCCTCTTGAGCGGTTTGCTGGCCGCTAATAACCCGGTTCATTTCAGACGCGATTGGCATAACGACACCGGCGTCGTCGGCCAGCATGCACACGACTGGCGTCGTCTTTACGCCTTCAGCAACCTGGTCCATATCGGCGGCGACCTGGGCCACGGTTTTGCCTTTTCCTAGCTGCTCGCCAAAGAAACGATTTCGGCTCTGTGGGCTACTACAGGTAGCGATCAGGTCACCCATTCCGGTGAGGCCGGCAAAGGTCTCGGGACGTCCGCCCAGTGCCTGCCCGAGCCTGCTGATCTCGGCTAATCCGCGAGTGATCACGGCCGCACGAGTGTTATCACCAGTGCCCAGGCCATCAGCCATGCCAGAGGCCAATGCAATCACGTTCTTCAACGCGCCACCCAGCTCACAGCCAATCACATCGTCGTTCACATAGACACGGAATAGGTCGGTCGAAAAGACGGCTTGTAACGCTTCGGCAACAACCTCGTCGGCGATCGCTACAACCGATGCTGCTGCCCCGCCTGCCAGAATTTCCTTGGCCAGGTTCGGTCCAGTTAACGCTCCTGCGAGATGGCCGGGCAGCACCTCGTTGGTGACTTGAGACATCCGCAATCTGGTGCCTTGTTCAAGCCCTTTTGTCAAACTTAGGACCGGTACCCGTGGCCGCACGAATGGTGCAGCGGCAGCGAGGGTCTCTCGATACGAATCTGAAGGGATGCCCATTACCAGCAGGTCGGCTCGGCGAACCGCCTGCTCGAGGTCGCCGGTGGCCTGCAGGTTCAGATGGAGTTCATACCCTTCGAGGTATCTGCTGTTGATGTGGCGTTCGTTGATGTCGGTGACGGTTTGTTCGTCGCGACACCAGATCGTTGTTGCGGTGTTGTGCGAAGCCAACGAAGCAACGGTTGTTCCCCAGGACCCGCCTCCAAGCACGCACACGTGCATTTCTGTATGAAGTAGGGCCATTGAAATGACCTTACGCGATTGGTGTGTGGTCGACATGGGCGTCTGTGCGCGCATCGACGGCGCAACCAGTTGCACACGGTGGTTGCAGTCAACGTTCTAAGCTGATGTTGATGGCCTCTCATTCGACGCAACTGGAACCGGCGTCGCACATCACAGGCGCTGTTCTGATACCTATCAAAGCATTTGGGGAAGCCAAGGGCCGACTCAGCGGCGCTCTCGATCAGCCAACCCGCGCTGCGCTGGCCCAACAGATGGCAACCCACTTAGTGGAGGTTCAACAAAACGTGACCGTCGCGGTGTGTTGCGACGATGAAGGGGTCGCCGACTGGGCTGCATCTGTCGGAGCCTCAACAATTTGGTGTCCCAATACTGGATTAAACGGAGCGGTGCAGCAGGGCTTCGCCGAGCTACGAGATGCTGGTTATAGGTCTGTGGCTGTTGCCCACAGCGACCTGCCGCTTGCGACGAACCTGGATCGGCTTCTGGGCTGGAGCGGCGTGACGCTGGTACCTGATCGTCATCGGACAGGTTCAAACGTGATCGCTATGCCGACCTCGATCGATTTCCGTTTCGCCTACGGGCCAGGCTCGTTCCATCGCCATGTCGCCGAGGCTGTGCGCCATGGCAACGGGCTGCGGATCGTGCACGACGCTCGGCTCGGCTGGGATGTTGACGATCCAGACGACCTGGCCCTTCCAGAACCGTCTTTTCTGACCGATCTTCTCAAAAATAGTCCAACAGTATGACTGTGTTCACTACAGATCGAGCGACGCCCGCCAGGGTTCTCGCCATATCGGCCCATCCCGATGACAGCGAGTTGCAGGCGGGTGGCACGCTGTCAAAATGGGCTGCGGCAGGCTGCGAAGTCAGCATCGTGGTGTGCACAGACGGCTCAAAGGGCAGCTGGAACCCTGACGCTAACCTGGATGAGTTAATCGCGGCCCGTCAGTCTGAGCAACATAATGCTGCGGCTGCTTTAGGGGCGACTGGCACGGTCGGATTCTGCGGATGGGTCGACGGCGAGCTTGTTCAGAGCCCAGCGAACGTCCGGGCGTTAACCGAATGGATTCGCAAGCTTCGGCCCACCATCGTGATCACCCACGACCCATGGAAGCGGTATCGGCTGCATCCTGACCATCGGGCTGCAGGCTTCCTTGTCTCTGATGCTGTCGTAGCGTCACGAGATCCTCATTTTTTTCCCGAAATGAGATACCCGCATCATCGCCCTGACGAGATCTGGTACTTCGAAGCTGACGAACCAAACCATGTCGAAGCGGTAGATGGCTGGCTCGAAACCAAAATCTATTCGCTAGAACAACATGTGAGCCAGCTCGAGTCGACTATGGGAATCGCTTCAGATATTGATACCGATGGCCATGCCAAGTTTGTGGGCGATATTCACAATGCAGCCAAACGTGGCGGCGCGTTGGTCGGCATCGACGCCGGTGAATCTTTTTATCGCCTGACCGACGTCTAGAACAGTCACCGGGGTGTGCCCGTTTCGGTACTGCTCAGGTGTGGGTTAGTTAGGTTTCGGCTACGCGGACCCCGCGGCACGACCAACAAAGGGTGCAGGGTTTCTGGCGGCAGGAACGTGTTCTTCTTGTTCAGATACAGGACCGATTCGCTAGTGAGCCCTTTTGCGGCCGCGTTTTTTGATTTCGACACGGTGCGCCGGGCGCCCGTGCACTCTTTAGCGAAGCTATGACTCTTGTGTTGGTCACGCCAGGCGTCGTCGCTGACGCTGTAAAAGAACCGAACATGTTGTGTGCTGCAAAACGGCGGAAGCCGCCAACCCCGGAGGGCTGGCGGCTTCCGCTTTTCGTACGTTATGTACGTTGCTAGTTAGGTTGATCAGCCAGTGAAAGCTGGAACCGGAGCAGCTACTGCAGCAGCAACGGCCACGACGCAGCTTGCAGCGTCAGCTGAAAGCACACCCTGGGCGCAGGATGGACCAGTAGTTACGCCTGATGTTGCAGCGCCGAGGTCACAGAGTACATCGGTACCAACAGCAGCGGGAGTACCAGCTGCACACGAGTACAAGATGCCACCAGCGGTAGCTGAGAAGCCAGAGGTCGTATCGCAGGTGTAAACCGCTGGTGTGGCAGCTGACACGTTAAGGGTGCCAGCGGCACATGAGTAAGTAGTGGCAGCGTTAGCTACAGGCGAGTAGCAGCCACCAGCAGGTATTGCAGTTGTGCCAGCTGCACACGCTGTCGTGACGACAACGGCGGAGGCTGCTGCGTACGTTACACAGGTAGCGCCAACGAGAGCCCCAGTAGCGCAAGCGTAAGCCGTGGTTGAAGTAGTAATGGTTCCGGTCACCGTGCAGAACGCAGGAGTGGTGCCGACGATGGCAGTGAAGACACCTGCGGGGCATGCAAGAAGAGTGGCGTCTGGTGGCGTGACGTTCTGGCAGGTAGTCGCTGTGTACTGGTTGTAGGCAGGGACCGTTGTAATAGAGCAGGTCTTAAGAGCGTCTGCAGCGACGGCTGTTTGACAGCCGAGGGCTGTAAGAGTGGCCGATACCAAGCAGGTGCCTCCGGTAGATGTCGAGGTCGCAGCTACGGCGTTGTAACAAGCTCCAGCAGTGCCAGAGGCGCCGGCTGGGCAAGCGGCAACTGACGCTGTTGCGGGCCCATTTGCGGCGCACACGTTGCTAGCATTTGCCGAGAAGCCAGCGGGACAGGCGGTGGTGCCAGCTTGAGCCGTAGCCGTTGCTGCGACCCAGCAGTTCGCCCCACTTGGGGACAAGAAAGCGGGAGCAACGCAAGAGTTACCAGCGTCAAAGGTTGTAACAGAAGATGCTTGTGAGCATTCCGTACCAGCTGCGTTGAGTGTGAAGCCAGCTGGGCAAGATGCGTCCTGCGCGTCTGAACTTGAAGCAGTCGCAATGAACAAGCCCGAAAGCAGCATTGAAAGTGCCGCAAGAACCAAGAGCGCAGCCTTGGTTGTTGAGGTCTTCTTGGTTGTTTCCACGGAAACTTCCTTTTCTTAGAGATACCGACGCGACCACTTTGTGGCGCATACACCAGGAGTTTCCTGGGTGCCGCCCCCTAGCTACACAAAACACGCAGCTCGGACTAACGACGAGCAGACCATAACACCACCAACACAACCTGAGAAGCCCCCACACCAACCTGTCACACATACGTAAACAAACCCCCAATAATCGTTACAAAGACGCGGAAGTTGATTATTGGCACGTGCAGGTCAAGGCATTTCGCTTTCAGGCCCGAACGCCAACTTCTAACAGGAACGGCGCCTCGATCCCACCGGTTGCAACGATCGAGGTGTCGATGCGCGACCCGCAGCCACAGAACCCGGACGCTCAAATATTGCAATTACGTGACAGGCCGGGTGTCGCTGTCGACATATTTGTCGGTAGCGAATCCTAAGAATCGCCGGAAACGCAACGTTGTTCATAGAGAACCCGCCGTAGAGACACGGCGATACGGTGACGTTGTGATTCAAAATGGCCGCGCGTCTAGCTCGGCGACACCTTCGCAATTCTCGCTCCAATCCGCGGTTCCGGTCCTGGCGTTCCTGGCAGTCAACCGCATTGCTGGACTGCGCTGGGCGGTGCTAGCAGCAACGCTTGGCTCTGTTGGGGTAGCCGTGGACCGGCGACGCAGAGGCCAACCCCTGGGAAAATTCATGCCGGTCGTTACTGCCGCGGTGGTTATCCGCGGCGTGATCGGTATCGCCACGGGTAGCGAAACGGTTTATTTCGGCCTCGGGATCGCAACCAAATACTTGATTGCTGCGGTCCTGATCGGTTCTGCAGTCATTGGGGTTCCCCTTGCTGAGCGGGGCGCCCCATTTGTTATGCGCATCCCTCAAGAAATGGCTGAACATCGGCTATTTCGATCAACGATGGCGATAATCACTGCTATTGCCGGGCTGTATTATGTGACCAGCGCGTCGTTCGACATCTGGTTGTTTCGCCGAAACAGCGTCGAAGGCTTTGTTTTGTTGCGTTTCTTTGCGAATTGGCCGTTGAGCGCAGTGACATTGCTCGCCATCTTGATCGTCCTGCAGGTTCGACTACAGAAAATTCCCGGCATACCACCTGTCGCTACCTTGGTAGAAGAACGCCGAAGCCTGGTCACCAATGACCATGACAGCACTGCTACTGACAGCACTGCTACTGACAGCCCTGCTACTGACAGCCCTGCTACTGACAGCCCTGTTGTTGGCGGCTCTGCTGCGGACACGAAGCCCCAGGCCGATGACTAGTACGGGGCCAAGTAATGGCGGTGCGGACCAATCAGAGGCCGAGCGCTGCACGTGTATGACCTCAGATGTGGCGCGATTACACACGTGTAAACAGCAAGAAAGCCCAAGTCGGGCTAACCGCAAGGCACTCGAAATAGGCGTTCGTTGGCCTGGAACAACAGTTTTTGGGCTTGTTCGGAAGGTTCCACTCGTTGGGACAGGTGGATTTGGCGCTAGAAACCAGCGTCGAAAGAGTCGCCAGCGAGCGAGCGGCGACAAAAGGCAGAAGAGCCACGCTGTAGGTAAGAGCCACGCTGTATGTATTGGCCTGCAACGTACCGGGCGTTTCACATGCTGTCTCGCCACTATCGCTGCTGCAGCGCTGCTCTTTTCGGCTTGTACTGGCGGTTTACGACCAACGCTGATCGAAGATGAGGCTCCAACTAGTCAACCTGTACTAGAGATTGCTCTGCCCGCTGCGCCTGTCGGTACGCCGCCGCTGCCGTCATCGAGCCCGGATTTCCCGCTTGAGGCTTCAGTCGACGACGCATTACTTGCCTGGGCCGCAGATCGAGCGATCCCCTACATCGACTCTTGCGGCCTATCAGACCCTGAGCCCGGCCAGTTGTGCGATGTTGGAACCCAACGCGACACCGTTCGACTGTTAGGGCCCTCAGCCGACGAGATCTGGTACGTCGTTACGATTCTTGAAACTGATTCATTCGACTTTGGCATTGGTTACCGCGTCGCATCGGTGGAAATAGCGGGCCAGTAGGGCCGCAGCCACCATTCAACCATCGCTATGCAGATGCTGGGAAGCCCAAGCGAACATCGCAATGCCTGATGCAACACCTGCGTTCATCGAACGAGTTGAGCCATATTGTGTAATCGCGCATGTCACTTCGACGACAGATTGCGCCTGTTCAGTCAGTCCTGGTCCCTCTTGGCCGAACAACAGGATGCAGGCTCGCGGTAGCGGCGTTGATTCAATGGGGACTGATCCCTCGATGTTATCTATGCCCACAATGGGAAGACTGGCCTGTGCCGCCCATTCAACGAACGCATCAAAATCGGGATGATGATGCACATGCTGATAACGGTCAGTCACCATGGCGCCGCGCCGATTCCACCGCTTCTTTCCGACAATATGCACCGCGGACGCTAGGAAAGCATTCGCATTACGGACAACGGTGCCAATATTGAAGTCGTGTTCCCAATTCTCGATGGCCACGTGAAACGGATGACGCCGCGTGTCGAGCTCGGCCACAATGGCCTCTCGCTTCCAGTAGCGATACTGATCGAGCACGTTTCGACGATCACCCTGGCCGAGTAGTTCTGGATCTAGATGGTCACCGACCGGCCAAGGCTCAGGGTGAGGGCCAACGCCAACCTCGACGCTGGGCCCACGTTCAACACGAGCAGCATCCGCGTTAACCTCGATATCTGGTTTAGCCGGCCCTTCAGGTTCACGAGGCAAGCCGTTTTGGCTAGATTCCAACGGTTTACGCCATCTCTCGGGCAGCCGGGATGGCGTAAGCAACCACCACGATGTACTGCAACACCGAACAGAGCACCACGACGACGTGCCATACCTCGTGATACCCAAAGACCCGAGGTGAAAGGTCCGGCACACGAGCGCCAAGCGCCAGAGCGCCAAAAAAGTAGATAGCGCAGCTCACCAGCAAGACGCTGACGCCGCCGGTGCCTAACGCATCGCCAAGATCAGGCAAAAACGGCACAAACAGGGCCGTTAGGAGTACATAAAGTACAGTTGTAAGGCCAAATGGCGGCACAACAGGCAACCAGCGATACGCAATGCCAGCTGCGGCGATCGCCCAAACAGCAACAAGTAGACCAACGCGGGCAGTGCCCTGCAAGCTCAAGCCTGCGATTGCAGTGAATGAGCCAGCAATGACGAGATAGATACCCGTGTGATCGAGTTGACGCATCCGCCACCAACTGTCATCGGTCCAACGAACCCGGTGAAAGAGCGCACTAAAGGACAACATTGCAACCAACGTCGCGCCATACACCGCCACCAACAGGCTCGGAACCAACCCAGGGGCTGCAACGGTTGCGACAATGCCGCCAATCACCGCAACGGGGACGCTCCATGTGTGCAGCACCCCGCGGTAACGGGGCGGATTAAGCGAGTTCTTGCGGCGAATATCGCCGCTCAGGTCAGGTACCGGCACAGTTTTCTGCAGCAATTTTTGCAGAGAAAGTGGCGATCAGAGCGTGAATCTCGGCCGCAGAGTTCTCAAAAACCGGCAGATCGCCGCCTGCGGGGTCAATCACTTCTTCCCAGCCCTCGAACACGTGGCCCTCAAGAGCAAGCGCAGCCAGTCGGTGATCAAGCGTGTCAGCCGCTCCGGCGGCCAAGTCGCGGGCCAATCGTGGTAACGATGCGACCTTAGAGCTCGCATCCGGATGCTTCTTGCGCATATAGCTCAGATGCATCGGCTCAAAGATGGCAATCACCGAGGCCTGATCCACCATTGTCTGCTCGAGCTGCGCGCTCAAATGTTGCTTATCAACAACATCGAAACCCGCCAATGCGGTGCGAGTCCGGGCACTCATTGGCAGGCCAGGGATCGAGTGGGTGCCCGCCGACGCGATCTGCACGGCATTGGTCGCAGCCCGAAGCATGGCTGCAGCCATGACAGAACGAGCAGCATTACCGGTACAGACAAAGAGCACGGTTGGCACCAGATTGGTCATCATCGCGCTGCTCCGCCCATAAAATGCACCTACTAAGACTACTACTCAAAGCCCTGGGCGCCCACGTGACTGACTCACTGACCGACTGGCTGGTTACCGATCGCAGACCGGACCCGAACTAGTCTCAGACGATGGCTCCAGGACCACAGTTCAACCTCGACCACGACGTTACCTACGGGACCGTAGATCAGATCACCCCGCTGGTGCAGCGAGTCACCTGCGAAAACCCGAGCAAGTTCACCTTTACCGGCACAGGCACCTACATCGTCGGCGATGAAGAGGTCGCTATTATTGACCCTGGGCCCCCAGAAGACGCCCATGTCGACGCGCTACTGGCTGCTATCGATGGTCGCACCGTGACGCACCTGCTGATCACCCACACCCATGGCGACCACTCCCCTGCTGCAGGGCTTCTCCAACACCATATCGACGCCCCGACCTACGCCTTTGGACCTCACCCGTTGGACCGTCCTGACCCAAAGGCCAGCAATGACGCCAACAATGACGACGCAGGTTTCGGGTTCGACCCCATCGAAGAAGACGAAACCGAAGCCAACAACGACGAGGACGACGGCTACAAGTCAGAACATGCCCACGACTGGGACTTTGCCCCTGACGTAACTGTTGCCCACGGTGACATCATCCAAGGCACTGGCTTCAGCTTCGAAGCCCTACACACACCGGGCCACATTTCGAACCATCTATGTTTTGCATTACGCGAAGAACAATCGGTGTTCAGCGGCGACCACGTGATGGGCTGGTCAACAACCATTATTCCGCCACCGGACGGCAGCCTAAACAGCTATTTGGCTAGCTTGCGATTGTTGTTGCCTCGATCCGAGCAGACCTACTACCCCACCCATGGAGCGCCGATCACCGACCCAGCGACACTCCTTCCGGCACTACTTGCCCACCGCGAAGCAAGAACCGGCCAGATTCTGGCGTGTATGAGCGACGGGATCGACACCATCAAAGAGATGGTGCTCCGGATGTACACCCATGTGCCGCCCCAGCTCTACAACGCCGCCGCCGCCAGCGTCATGAGCCATCTCGTGGCGCTACACGAGATCGATGAGATCAGTTGCAGCGACGCGAAACCAAAACCGCGTAGCCTCTACAACCTCGCGGGGTAAAGACACACTCGTTTTTCCAGCAAGTGTCCACTGGCCGCGTGAGAACAGTCAGAGCATTGCGCACTAACCAGTCAGGAACCGTCAGTGAGCGGGAAATGACAGGCGACCCATTGGTCACCCGTTCCGACTTGGGTGATCTGTGGTTCTTGTTCGGCGCAGATGGCCTCGGCCCGGGGGCACCTGGTGCGGAAACGACAACCACTTGGCGGATTGATCGGAGACGGCAACTCGAAATTGAGTGCATCGACGACTCCCGCGTGCAGGTTCGTCGGATCAGGCAACGCTGCCAACAGAACCTGGGTGTAGGGGTGTGCTGGCTTGGCATACACCAGGTCGCCGTCGCCGATCTCACACATCTTGCCCAGATACATGACAGCCAGGCGATCGCTTACGTTCCGCACGACGGAAAGGTCGTGACTAATGAAGACGAGCGTAAGTCCATAGCGCTCTTTCATGTCTTCGAGCATGTTCAGGATCTGGGCCTGCACCGAAACGTCGAGGGCAGAGACTGGTTCGTCACATATCACGATCTGTGGGTCGAGCACCAGAGTCCGTGCAACCGACACTCGCTGACACTGGCCACCTGAGTATTCGTGGGGTCGCCGCTTGGCCGCCTCGACCGGGTCAAGACCCACAGCCTTGATGATCTCGTCGACACGCTCGAAGCTCGAGTCGCCAATGTTGGGGCGAAAAACACCCTTCAGGATCGTGAACCCACCAGCCAGGCCGGCGACCAGTGCAACAAAAAGAACCAGCGGTGACGTAAACACAGTGATGACAGCGAGCACGACGGCGAGCCCCAGCAACGCCCAGCCTGGCCGAGAGACAGTGGTATTGGACACGACTAAGCCTTCGCTGACGATGCGTCGCACGGTCCGACGAGGGTTCAACGATGCAATCGGATCTTGAAAGATCATCTGGATCTGTGACCGTATGTCGCGCAGTTCGGCGTCGTTGAGTGAATGCAGCTCTGTGCCCTGAAATTCAACGGTTCCCGATGTGGGCCGCGGAATCTGGATGATGGCCTTGGCGGTAGTGGATTTGCCACAGCCAGACTCGCCCACCAGGCCGAGCGTCTCGCCCTTGACGACATCGAAGCTGATACCGGACACTGCATGAACAACCGAATGCCGGTCGATAGGAAATTCGACGACCAGATCTTCGACTCTCAACAAAACGTCGCTAGTGGAACGCAAATGCGCCTTACCGGTGCCAGCCATCAGTTGGTTCCTACCGCTTTAATCTTGAGGCCAGTGGCAGTATGGCCTCGCTCGATGTTCGTCGCTCGCGCCTGAACCGACGCAGCCGTGCCAACAGGATAGAAGCACGCGAACTGGTGCCCGTCTGGCCCCTCGACTTCGGGCAGCGTGGTTGTGCAATCGTCTTGGGCATACACACAGCGAGGGCTGAAGCGGCACCCCGTTGGCGGTTCGACAGGATCAGGCGAGGCTCCCGCAATTGGAGTAAGCCGGGTGTGTTTTGGCTGATCGACCCGCGGAATCGCCGAGAACAAGGCTTGGGTATAGGGATGACTCATGTCGGTGAACAGCTTTTCGGACGGAGCCAGCTCCATTGTCCGCCCTCCGTACATCACCATGATGTCATCGGTCCGACCGCGGGCGACGCCCAAATCGTGCGTAATCAGAACGACCGCCATACCAATATCGGCCTGCAACTCAGCCAGCAAGTCGAGAATGTATTTCTGGACGGTCACATCGAGTGCCGTGGTTGGTTCGTCAGCAATCAGAAGCTCAGGCTCGCCAGCCAACGCTATTGCGATCATCACACGCTGGCGCATACCGCCAGAGAGCTCGTGTGGGTACTGGCGCAGACGACGCTTTGGTTCAGGAATACCAACTTGGGTAAGGAGCTCAATGGCCCGTTCGGTCGCCTGCTGCTTGTTCAAAGACAGATGCTGCTGAAGTGGCTCGAGAAGCTGACGACCGATACGCATAACAGGATTGAGCGACGTCATTGGATCTTGGAAGATCATGCCGATGCGTTTGCCCCAGAAGCTTTGACGATCGCTGCCTACGAGCTGTTCGCCATCGAACAACGCCGACCCTTCTTCGATCTGTCGATTACTAGAGAGCAACCCCATCAACGACCGATTAAGTACCGACTTGCCTGACCCAGACTCGCCGACGATGCCCAACGTGCTGCCCCGCTCGAGCTGAAACGACACCTTGTCGACCACCTGGGCCAGGCCCCTTTCGGTTCGAAAGCCAACCGAATAGTCACTGACGTCAAGCAGAATGCCGCTTCTCTTTGCATCATTCACAACGAGAGCTCACGAACGTCGAAGTACTCACGAAGTCGGTCGCCAGCAAAGTTCAACGCCATCACTGTTAAGAAAAGCGCAGCGATCGGCACAAAAGCTATCCAGGGAGCTTCCTCGAGTTGGCGCGAATTCGCACCAGTCAAGATCAATTTTCCCCAGGTGCTTCCCTTTTCAACCGACAAGCCCAGGAATGCCAGGCCACCTTCAGCCACGATGGCGACCGCAGTGCCAAGCAACGCAAGCGCCGACATTGGAATCAGCACATTGGGCAACAACTCGCGCAGCATGATGTGCGACGGTTTGGCGCCCATAGTGCGGGCCGCCAACACGAACTCGCGCTCGGCGAACACAAGGCTTGCGGCGCGGGCCAAACGCCCGACAGGCGCGACCGCCAAGATGCCGAGCGTGAGAGCAATCGTCCACAGGCTGCGCTCCATGAGTGACGTGATCAAGATAGCCAAGATCAAAGCGGGGAACGACAGCAACACCAACATGATGAACGATGAGATCTTGTCGAAGACGCCTCGCACGAAACCACTTACCAGGCCAACCGTGCCACCGATGAGGAACCCAAACGACACAGCGACAAACCCAACAACCAACGACACGCGTGCCCCATAGATCGTCCGACTGAGCATGTCGCGAGCGTCCTGATCGCTGCCAAGCCAGTGATCGGCCGACGGCCCATACGGCGGGCGACCCTTGCCCTGGATATCGATGAAGTTCTGGTTCGGGTCCTTAAGCGGCAGCCATGGCGCAAACAGAGCTAGAAGCACAATCAGTGCAATCCAGCCAACAGCAAGCCAGAAGCCCAGACCCAACGTCTTTTGGGCCAGACCGGCCTCCTGTGCAGCTTCGGGCTCAGCGGCCTCGATCACACCGTCAGTTGAAACAACTTGACTCATGAGCGCACCCGAGGGTCAAGGACCGAATACAACAGATCAACTAGGAAGTTGAGGATTACAAAACCAGCAGCCACGATCATCACGATGGCCAGGACAACTGGGAAGTCTTCTCGCAAAATGGCCTCGACAATCGCAGTGCCGATGCCAGGAATCCCAAAGAATGTTTCGACGACCAATGCACCGCCCACCAGCGCGCCTGCGTTGATACCAAAAACCGTGACCACCGAGAACATCGACGGGCGCAGCGCATGACGAAAGAGAACTCGGCGTTTGCTCACGCCTTTAGCGCGAGCCGTCATAATGAAATCTTCTTGCAACGTGGTGATCAGATCGGTGCGAAGTAGTCGCTGATAGACCGCTGCGCCAGGCAGCGCCAACGTAAGCGCAGGCAGAAACAGCTGCCACATGCGGGTGAAGAACTGGTCAGAGGCGTCATAGCGCAGCGGGAACAAGCCAAGTCTGAGGGCAAACACGTAATACAACGACACCGCAAGGGCGAAGTTCGGCATTGAGATAAACCCGAACGACAAGCCAGAAGAAAAGTTCTGGCCCAGCCGTTTGACAAAGTCCACAAATCGTTTCGCAACCGAGTTCGTTCCCGCGAATTGATGCGCGCCTAACAGCACGACAAACCAGCAGGTAACCCCGACGGTGACCGTGCGCCCAAATAGCAGGGCGGCAAAGGCACCGACAACGGTCGCCTTCAGGAAGAACGAAATCAGGAAGCGTGGCGATCGAGGGCCCTTGGATTCGCCGCCCAACGAGCCGGCAGCCGACGCCACACCCCACGGAATTGCAATGACCAACGCCATGACTTGGGCCATACCCATCAGCAAGAGTGACCGGGGAAGGCGTTCCTTGATCAGACCAGTGACAGGCGGTTGACCGTCGGACCCAAATCGCACACCCATGTCGCCAGTTACAAAATCGCCTAGCCAACGCACATAACGCTCGGGCAGTGGCTTGTCGAGGTAATACTGCGCCTTGGCTGCCTCGATCTTGATGACGCTCTCAGGGTTTTCGGTATCGCCTGCGATCGGCCCAAGGATGTTGAACAACGGGTCGCCGAGCACGTTCATTGCAACGAACGTCAGCATGCTCACTGCTAGAAGCAGCAGCAGTACCATCGCTAGTCGTTGCAATGAACGTCTCATCGGCTGTCGTTGATCATCCTGTTAGCGGCCGGGCGACTATTCCGCTAGCCATACGTTGCTCAGCCAGGTTCGGCCATTCAGAACGCAACGCATATCGTCACCACTAGGTGTCTTGTGACCGCACATACCGCGCACATTCTCTGCGAAGGAGTGATCCCACAGCGTGTGCAACATGAAGACGTACAGGTAGTCCTGCTGGATCTTCTCGCTGAGCTCAGCCAGAAGCGGCTGACGGGCTTCAACAGTGGTCGCTAGTGCGAGTTCATTGAGGATCGCATCGCGGTCTTCGTCGCAGAATCGCGGCCAGTTCAGCGAAAGGCCGCCAATGGTGGCGCATTCGATCCAGACACGGTCATCAGCAGGGTTCGCTGCACCGAATTGACGCCAGCTCACAACGTCGAATACACCGAAGGCGACCTCTTGGATGTGCGCATCCTGGGGTAGTTCCTGGAACTTCACGTTGAAGCCGACACTCCAGCCTTCGTCAAGCAGTTCAGCGATGCGAGTCTGCACCACGCTGGGGCCTGACCATTGGAATTCCATGTCGATCTTGCCGTCGGTGCAGTTGTCGGGGAACTCACCGCAGTATGAAGCGACAAGGTCAGCAACGAGCTCAGGCTGGTCAGCTTCTTGCTGAACATCTGCGTTGTAGTACGGGCTCGCCGGTGTAAACATCTGGTCGGCTGGCTGCTGGATGCCTAGACCGATCAGATCGATGTAGTTCTGGCGAGGTGTTGCAAAGGTCAGCGCCTTACGAGCTCGAATATCATCGAACGGCGTACCCGCCGAGTTGACCATGATGAAACTCTCGTCGCCCGAATCGTCGATCAGGTTCTGGAGGCCTTCTTCGTTCCTCAGATCGTCGACCGACGCAGCGTTTGTGGTCTGCAATGCCTGGATCTCACCTTGGAACAACAGGTCGTTGCGTGTGTCGGGATCGGTCACGGTCACGAACTCGACAGCGTCGAGGTAGACGTCGCCGTTCCACCAAGTCTCGTTACGAACCATACGAGTCACGCTGTCTTCGCTGCGGCTCTCAAATACGAATGGACCGGTACCGACTGGCGCCTGGTTCAGCGTCGGGTCTAGGAGCGCTGCCTCAAGCCATGCCGGTGATGCGACCATGCCGAGCTGGCCGGTCTGGCTCGTTGGCCAGCTGGCATTCGCACCAGACAGATTGAACCGGACGGTCAGGTCATCGACGATCTCGATTGGATTATCAAGGTTGTAGAACGGGCGCACCGCCAGACCCACGAGTGGATCTTTAAGCACCGTGCCAAAGTTCACGGCGATCGCCGCTGCGTTAAGCGGCGTGCCGTCGTGGAAGGAGACACCTGCACGTAGTTTCATTGTCCACACGGTGAAGTCATTGTTTGGCGTGAAGGATTCGGCCAAGTATGGCTGCCACTGGTCGGCATCGTCGAACACCGCAAGGGTGTCAAACACTGCCACGCCCATAAGCAAACCCGGCGCCGACAACGCTGAACTGACAGGGTTAAGGCCATCGACATCGGCCTCGAGCGCGTAGCGCAACGTGCCACCAAAGACTGGGTCTTCGCTTTCGTCAACCTCGACAAGTTCGACGGTGTCTTCTGTTTCAGCTGGTTGATCGGCAGGCTCGTCGTCGGCCGGCTGCTCATCAGCTGGTTCGTCGTCTGCGCCGCCGCCATCGCTGGTCTCGGCCTCTGTAGCGTCACCACCGGACACGGTGTCTGCTGCATCGCTACCGCCGCCGCAGGCTGATGCAATCATTGCCAGTGCCAACAGCACCGATATGAGTCGAACAAGACGTGAATTCATGAAGATCCCCTCTTCCACGCGAACCCTCGCCCGCGTGTGCGAGACACTAGCCACTCTTGACGGCGTTGGCTCGTCCAGTGAGGCAAGATTGGGTTGGGCGCTTCTTAGCGAACGACTTCGATTTTCACTTCTAGCTTTAACGAATAGCTTTAACGAAGTTCGACAAGACCGTCGAATAGCTGCAGTGTTTCGGGATTAGCCAAAGCAGAATGGTTATTCACCGACCGGCCATGCACAATCTCTCGCACCGCTATCTCGGCAATCTTTCCGCTGCGAGTCCGCGGCAAATCGTCGACGGCCACTACGACAGCAGGCACATGCCGTGGTGTCGCTCCGTGTCGAATGGTCAAGCGGATTTGCTCGGTGAGCTTTTCATCGAGTTCGACCCCTTCGCGCATGCGTACAAAAAGCACAATGCGGGTGTCGGCCTCATACGTCTGCCCGATCACCAACCCCTCAAGCACCTCGGGGATCTTCTCGAGTTGTGCGTAGATTTCTGCAGTGCCGATCCGAACGCCACCGGGATTCAGGGTTGCATCACTGCGGCCGTGAATGACGATGCCCCCCTGTTTCGTCCATTCCGCGAAGTCGCCCTGGTGCCACACGTTTTCGAATCGTTCAAAGTAGGCAGCTAGGTAGCGGTCTCGGCCACCGTCACCAAGAAAAGTCAGAGGCATTGACGGGAAAGGCTTGGTGCACACCAGTTCGCCTTGCACTCCAGGCGCTACGGCTCGACCGAGATCGTCAAAGACGTCGATGGCCATTCCAAGAACGGGCCGTTGGATCTGCCCGGTGAAGACCGGACCGTTCGGGTCACCAGATACCAGGCACCCGCACAGGTCGGTTCCACCAGACATAGACAGCAGATGCACGTCAGAGGCAACTTTGTCGTAGATGTAAGCGAACCCTTCGGACGACAGTGGTGACCCGGTGCTCGCAAGAGTGCGCATCGACGCCAAACTGTGACGTTCTGAGACGCTCGCATCGGACTTGAGCAGCGTTTCAATAAACTTGGCCGACGTACCAAAGAATGTGATGCCGATGTCATCGATCAGCCTGAACAGGCGCGTCACTGCCGGATGAGCTGGATTGCCGTCGTAGACGATAATGGCGGCCTGATTGGCCATGACGGTTGCTAGCCAGTTCCACATCATCCAGCCAGTGGTCGTGAAGTAAAAGACCCTGTCCCCTGGCCGGATGTCGCAGGCCAGCTGCTGTTCTTTCATATGAGTCAGCAGCACGCCGCCAGCGCGGTGCACGATCGGCTTCGGTTTGCCGGTGGTACCCGATGAGAACAGCACGTAAAGCGGATGGTCAAACGGCAACCGAGTAAAGATCGGTTCAGCAGGTTCGACCTGATCCAGCGCGTCCTCGAGAGAAACGCCATGAATAGTTGGGTCCAGGTCTTTTTGTGGCTCGATATTTTGATGGACGTAGACCGCGCCAAGGCTTGGCAAGGCCTCCCGGACCATCGCCAAACGATCCAGACAGTCGAAGGCCCGCCCGCCATACACGTACCCATTCGCAGCGATGAGCACCTTGGGATCGACTTGGCCGAAACGGTCCAGCACGCCATCGACCCCGAAGTCAGGCGATGTCGACACGAAGGTCGCGCCCAACCCAGCAGCAGCGAGCATCACCACATAACTAGCAGCAGTGTTCGGGAGCCACGCGGCGACAACATCACCGGCTCCCACATCGTGGCGCAGAAGCAACTGCTGCATGTGACCAACACGATTCAGCATCTCACCACGAGAGAGTCGTTCTTTGACACCACTTTCGTCGCACGCAACGAGCAACAAGTCACCCGCATCGCCTTTGGGACGAAGGATGTTCTCCGCAATATTCAGTTCTGCATTAGGGAAGAAGCGTGCGTCAGCGATGTGTGCAGCGTGTTCGATGACCACATCGCCCTTGGTACCAATCACGCCGGTGAAATCCCAGACAGCATCCCAGAACTCTTCAGCTTGATTGATTGAGAACCAGTGCAGGCCCTCGAAGTCGGCGAAAGGGCCGTGGCCCCGCTTTTTAAGAAAGGCTTGGAACTCTGTCAGCCGAGTTGCGTTGACCCGCCGTTCAGCTGGCGTCCACAAAGGTTCAAGATCAATTTCGTTAGTCATTCTGCGATCTCAGTCCTTTCTGAAAGCTGTTGACCCATTGACCTAAGCCATGGCGACCAGCGTTGGTTCCGGCCGTTGCACGGCTCTTGCGAATCCAAGGTTGGCTCGTTTGACGAATTGTGCTGCATCTTCACTTTCATAACACTGGGCCACGCCCGCCACGACGTCGATCTTGTCGCCGAGCGAGCCGCCTTCCACGGGGCAACGCAGTTGTAGCAGGACTCGCGTCAGCCATTGGGTTGTTTCGGCCACGTTTGATCTATCGCCGACAATTACGACGGCATAGGCCGCACGAGAAAATCGGGCACCCGCGCCTTCGGGCAATAAGCAACCAACACGATCTGCGACTTCGCGTGTAACCATATTTGATGCCAGTCGGCCGTGCTCTTGTTCTATACGGTCGAGGTCGCGGATCATGAACATGAACATGGTGACGTGACCGGCATGGCGGGGAACTTCAAATGTCTGGGCGATGACGTGTTGCAGCCCTGCGGCTGAGAGCAACCCAGTCGATGGGTCAAAATAGTGAGCCTGAGCTAACGGCGCCAGAGCGTATCGTTCACTTTGTGGTGCGTTGCGAACTGCGGCCGCTGCCTGAGCTGACGCCACCAAACCTGGGTCAGACAATGGAACCTGTGGAGCCTGTGGAGCCTGGTGAACCTGTGGAGCCTGTGGGACCACTAGATCAGGCGAGCTCGGTACAACCACCGACCTAAGCTCATCGAAAAATTGATCGGGCTGCAACACAGGCTCAACTCGCAGCACAGGCTCAACTCGCAACACAGGCTCAACTGGGTCGACATCATTGCCTCGTAACCCGAGCAACTTTAGTGCCTGGTTATCGAGCGGTTCGTTAACCATGACCAAGGCAAACATCGCCAGCGACGTCATGCCAAGCAGCACCCATCCTGAGGCCCAGGCCGTGCCATCATTCCATGCCCATACGGCGCTTGCAGCAGCAACAAGCCCGACTGCCAACGCAACAACTACAGCCACGTTGGAGTGGCGATCTCGTTCGATTCGCTCACCCAACGCTCCGTCGACAACAACGGCAACAACGGCAGTTGCGGCAAAAAGCGAAGCCCACCAGCCCGCATCAATCTCTCGACCAGAGACCGTCAAGGTCAGCAGCCCAGCGGTGACACACGCTATCGACAACACCCCGACCAGACCGAACGACAGGCTACGGACGTGACCTGCAGCAATGGCTGACGCTGCGAGGATGCCCGACAGCACGAACCATGTGGGTGTCTCGATTAGCTGCCCGGAGGCTACGAGCCCCGCGCCATTATCGAGTAGAAACCCGACCGAGCCACCCGCAATCGCGCCTGTGACTGCAGACCCAATAACAACCGCCGCATCGAATCTGACGGTCGATCGCGCGAGACGCTCAGCGGGCCGAGCCAACAGTAGAACGGCCGCAAAGATACTTAGGCCAAACAGCAGCGACCCGACCAGGTCATAACGCTCGAACTGCAATCCGCTCTCTGGCCGCAACTCGAACCAAACCGTCGGAACGGTCTTAAGTGCTGGAGCGACGCTCAAGAAGGCCCACGGGCCAAAACTTTGGAGCCGCCGTTCCATCGCTGTGTCGAAGCACACGAGCCCCGAGATCACGGCGGCTACCATCAAAAAGACGACTTCGACATCGCCATCGACCAGTACTGCTCCGATCGCAGCAAACGCTGCTATCGCCACCGCTACAAAACGGGTGATTCGTGCTGTGGCTAGTTCGCTCACGACATTAGTAACGCAATGAACGGTCGAAGAAGCACAACCAGATCGACCTCGCTACGACGCGCCAAGACCGACTGCGTTGTTGCGTCCGCTGCTCTGTATTCGCTCGGCGCCATCGGTACATCCTGAATCGACATGAACCCACCAAAGGTACGCCAGGAAACAATCAAGCGGGTGCCATCGCTCTGGCATAGACGGACCGACGCAGCACAAATTTTGCTCGACCACTATGATTTCGACGCGATCGCCACGAGGAGTATCTGTGACTAAGACAAACAGCGGTGTCCGCCTCGCCGGAATTGGAATCTTCTCCGAACTCTCAAAGCGAGAGCTCAAATCAGTGGGACGGCTCATGACCGAACTTGACGTCAAGGAAGGAGCCACGCTGACCAAGCAGGGTGAACCCGGCCGCGAATTCATGATTATCAGTGCAGGAACCGCCAAGGTGGAAATCGACGGTCAAACCGTCGCTCACCTTGCGTCTGGCGACTTTTTGGGCGAGCTAGCGGTCATCAGCGGCACCCCGCGAACTGCAACGGTCACCGCTACTTCGGCCATGGTCATCGAAGTCTTGAACCGTCGAGAATTCATGTCGTTACTCGACGAAAGTGCAAGTCTTGGTCGCAAGGTTCTGGTTGGTGCCGTGAAACGGTTGCAGATCAACGAACGCACCAAAACCAACTAGCCCTCAGCCGGGCTAGTGAATCAGCCCGCTAGTTGTTGACCCCGCATCGCATTGGGTCCGTGTCCATTGCTGGTCGTCGTGGACAACATCGCTAGGTGCACCACGTTGGTCACGGCCCACTTGATGTTGTCGGCAACCCCCAAGACGTTGACGGAATACGCCAGCGCGTCCAGAACGACACCGCGTGGGAAGACGTCAGGGCTCTGACAGTTCGCTTCGAAACCGACGATGGTCATAGCCGCTTCCACTTAATCGAAATAATCGAATAGGTGCTGTGGGACGAGAAGCAGGGGGCGTAGACAGCGATCGTGCAGATCAATTCAACCAATGCCGATCAACCAATGCGGAGGGCGGCCCTGCCCAAGTATTCGCGATTGGGCTTCCGGTGGGGTTCGTCGCCGATCCTGGCACTGGCGTGATTAGCGGCGTCCCCATCGAGGGCGGCATCTTCAACGTTTCATTAGTGGCCGTTGGCCCATCCCCGTCCCACATGGCCAGACTTGACGTCATCTGGATTGCCAACCCGTCTTGCTCTCTGCGCGGTTTAAGCGATGTGGCCGACCAGTCGAGCCCCCGAGGTGAACTCTCGCGTAGCCGCCTTGGTACGAATGCACTTGGGCTGCGGTTTGAAGCCAACGGCCTGCCGCCAGGTCTTTCTGTCGTTGAGACCGAGTTCACCTGGACGATCCGTGCAACTACCGATACCTAAGTGTCGTGGTAATCGCTCGTCGCAACGCCGGGTTGGCACGCACCTGTCACACCCAGTTGTCATACTCGACTTATGTCGCCGTGAGGTCCGTCCCACTCGGCTGATCGGCTTGCGACGCCGAGGCATAAACCGTCGCCGTTCTGCAAACAGCGAGGTCTCCATGGCCACTGATTCGCCCGTCCCCCAGCCTGAAGCACTACCCGTCACTCCTGCGCTTATCACCGTTGCGTCAACGTCAAACAACCAGCTGAGACGGCATCTTCGTTCCCGTCTTGAGCGCCATGTGTGCACCGAAAATTTTCGACCTGCACTCACCATTGTTGGTGTTCACTGCGATGTCGTCGACGTATTACACCACGGCACCGGCCGACCAGAAAATGCCTTACTCGAGCTGGTACTACCTTCAAAATATTCCGCTATTGGAGTGCTGGCATCCTCGGTCATCTCCACCCCACCGGGCAGAGCCCACAGCGATGCAGCCTTGGCGGTTGGTGTCCCCCGATCCGGAAGCGTCGTGTCGTTACTGGCGACCAACGACACGATCGTCCACACCAAGGAACCCCAAGGCTGGCTCATCGACGCGTGCTTACGATCTGTGCTGCGTCCCACAGCGCCCTGTCAGATCCCGGCACTCGAGTTCCCGATAGCGCTCTGGCTCGACCGGCTGATGGTCGCTATTTTGAACACACCGGCAAGCGAATTAATCAGTTGGGCCACCGCAGTGAAGCTATGCCCCATCCCGCAACGGTCGCGTTCTGATGACCCTGTACATCTGGGCGGAACGCTCGGCTCTACGACCCAGCGGTGGGGCGCGCTTCGGTCTGCCTCGGTCCAAGGGCTCCGGGCAACCGTTGACATGACACCTGATCGGGCCCGCTGGATGGACGATGCCATGTTTGCTCGCTGGTGCATGGGCTCGTTCCCTGACGTAGCGAGTCTTCGAGGTGACGTCGAATTCTTGGCACCAGCCCAAGTCGCCGAGGGTGTCGAAATCGCTCTTCGGTCGGCGTGGTTAGCCTTCGCCGGCTAAACCAACCACTGGCCTCGCCACATCACTGGTCCGGGATTTCGCCAATACTCGCAGCAATGCCACTGTCGAATAGTTCAGTCATCTTCGCCCGACCGTCGGCATCCAAGGTCAGCCAGTCATAAATCGAGCCGCCTATTGACTTTGTGTCAACCAACGACTGGGCGAATCCATCGAGTTGGTCAACACGTGCGATGTAGGGCTTGGTGCCCGACGGAGGAGCGTCGACCTCGGCCCCGATGCCACCGATCGGGTGCACGAGTGCGTCAGGGTCTCCGAGATTTTCACGAAGCCGCTGCACACTTTCGGTGTTGTAGGAGTACCCGTCGCCGTAAGGATCAACCCGGAACGACCAGTAGCTCATCGGCATCCACACGTCGTAAAGATTATCGATATCGGCCCACGGGAAGTCGGGCCAGAACGCGGGGTTAATGACTTCGGTCTGCACCGGCGGGAGCACGATCGCCCCAAGTGGGTCAGCACCGGTCTGGATGCTTAAAAGGCGAGATAGCCGGACCAAGCGCTGGTTGCGCTCTTGGACTTCGAGGCCATCCTGATTCCATTCGATGTCCACAGCTACACCGTCGAACCGGTAACCGAGCACGTCGAAATTATGTGCTGCCATCAAATGGTCAAGGTCGGTTGTGTCATCGCCCCATTTTGGCAAGTACCACGCAACCACATCGATATCGTGCTGCTCAGCGCGCATCAGAAACTCGGCTAGCAGCCAGCGATCCTCGAGCAGATCAGGCGATCGATCGTCACGGCGCCCGGACTGGATATACAACGTCTGCACACCGGCTGCGGCCATGTCGTCAAGCGCTGCCGGCGACAACGGCGGCACCCCGTTGTTGGCGTACGGTGGCGAGTAGTCAAAGCCGTCAACCCAGGCACCCTGACCTCGATAGGCATCTACGGTTCGCTGTGTTTGCGGCTGGACCTGCACCGACCTAGGGCTGACGAGCTCAACCTCCAACCTCTGAAGTGGCGCGGCTTCCGCGACCGATCGTGTTCGGAAGAAGAACAGGCTGGCAGCGACAGCGATCGCAACCACACCAGCCCCCAGAGCAACACGGCGAAGGAGTTGGGTTGACGCCACCTTGAGAAGCTACTTGCCGTGAACCCTGAAAATCTGTCACGTATGGGTGCAATCGTCCTCAGTGTCGGGCATTGTTACGTGTTCGCTTTGTAATAACAATGGAGCACTATGTCCTTCAAAGCCGGAGATCGCGTCGTTTACCCTCATCACGGCGCTGCCGTGGTTGAGAAAAAAGAGAAGATCGCGGCATTCGGTCACGAAGAACGCGAATACCTAGTTCTTCGTATGGCCCATGGCGAGATGACACTCCGAGTACCCGTAGACAGCGTCGACGATGTCGGCATGCGTTGGCCGATCAGCGGTGACGACGTCGACGACCTTTTCGATGTGCTCAGGAAGCGCGACGTTCGCGAGCCCTCGAACTGGAGCCGCCGCTTCAAGAACCACCAAGAGAAGCTCAAGTCTGGTGACGTTTACCAGGTAGCCGAAGTTGTTCGGAACCTGGCACTGCGTGATCGAGACAAGGGATTATCGGCTGGCGAGAAGACCTTGTACCAAAAAGCACGTTCTGTTCTGGTCAGCGAACTCAGTTTCGCACTCGACGTCAGTGAAGATGACGCCATGGACAAGGTCGACGGCGCGCTCGAGTAAATCAAGCGAATAGGCTGAACAGCCGAATAGCCACTCGATCAGTGTGGGCGATCCGTTTCAGGACGTTACGCTAAGCGGTCGCAATCGGGCGTGGTGTAATTGGTAACACAGCTGGTTCTGGTCCAGTCGTTGGGGGTTCAAGTCCTCCCGCCCGAGCAAATATCTTAGACACTTCGTCTGAGATATCGCGTCGCCTTACGGCGGCGGCCACGCCGGTGAAAACCAGTGTGACAATTGAAAGTCCGGCCCCGTTCGTCTAGCGGCCTAGGACGCCACCCTCTCAAGGTGGTAGCACGGGTTCAAATCCCGTACGGGGTACAAAAGTGTTGTGGGTTAAACAACATGTTGGAATAGCGAATGGCTTCCTGTCCATAATCGGCGCAGACGGTCCGTTCGAGGCATCGCTTCGAACGACCAGGACTGGAGATGTCGGCTCGGCCTAGACCTGGGTCGCGGTTACTCGCGCCGGGCTCGGCAGAGGTCGATCTGGTCTGTGATCGTGCGGGCAACGTTGGTCAGCTGATCAGCCCAGGACCTCGGTCATAAGCTGTCGCTATGCATGTAACTCGTACCGACGAGCAGTGGAAGCTGCTCAACGAAGCCGCCCCCGATGTTCCGATCGTGATGCTCAATCTGATTCGATTCCGCGACACTGCCCTCGACGGCCATGGGTGCGACGGCATGACCGGTGAAGCGGCGTACGCCGAGTACGGCCGCCGACTACGAGCGCTGGCCGCTGAGTTTCCCGGCAGCCCCTTTTGGGTAGGTGATGCGGGGCGGACCTACATCGGACCTGATGAAGAGACGTGGGACCTCGTGCTGTGTGTTGGTTATGAGTCAGTCTCGATCTTCCGGGACATGCTCGCTACGCCGGCGTATCAGCAGGCGGCGCAGGCTCGTACCGCTGCGGTGGCTGACTCGCGTCTCGTCCTGATGAACAAGACCGGCGGTGTGGGCGATGGCATGCAACGGTGGGCGGCCGGAGGCGCAGAAGCCGACGAGGCGACGGACCCAATCATCATGCTGAATCTCATCCGCTACCACGACAAAGCGCTCGCCGGTCACACCTGCGACGACATGACCGGTGAAGAGGCCTACTCCGAATACGTCCGCCGTCTCCAGAACATGAACAGCCACGACTGCCCGGGCACCATCATCTGGGATGGTGCCGGCCAAGCGACCATTATCGGGCCCACAGATGAGACCTGGGATCGGATCTTGCTTATGGCGTACCCCTCTATCGCCGACTTCCGTCGGATGGTTAACTCTGAGATCTACAAGACCGCGGGCCCAGCCCGTACTGCCGCGGTGCTCGACTCCCGCCTCATCCTGACCCACCAGAAGTTCCCGCGGTAACGATCCAGGTTCTTATGACCAGTGCACCATTGATGCCTTGAGTGAAGGCTTCTGGTGTGCGCCGAGGCCGACCTGTAGAGCAGAAGCCCAACACGCTGGCTCGAATCGCCTTAGAACGCTCTCAGGGACGCTCGATGCGGGCTATTGCTAACGATCTCAATGATGAGGGAGTCCCTCCCGCTCGCGGCGGTAAGCGGCATCCTTCAACTTGCAGCGATCCTTCGAACCAAAGCCCATGCCCAGCCGGTTCTCCCTCTTGTGGCTGCTGCTTGTCCCAGCGGTGGTGATATCTCTGCTTTGATCAAGGTTCACGCGGTTAGTGATGATTCAGTAAATGTGGGGTCGGTTTGCTGAGCTCCGCTGGGAAGTGGGAGTGCCGTCGCCCATCGGCGTATGGCCCACAAGTACATGGCGAGGAGGATGGTCTCCGATTCGGCTGCGGCTGTCCCACCAACCATTGAGACAGGGGTCAGCTGCGTGGGCGACGTCCAAGTAGCCGATCGAGACGATCCATGCGCCAGCGAACATGACGGTGGCGGCGCACAACCAGCCGGGAGCGCGGCGGGTTCTTCGCTCCATGTTGCGCCACGGAGCCGAGCCCGAAGCGCTATCGCTTTCTGTTCCTCGGCCTGTTGTTCGTTCCGGTGATCACGCGGCATCACATCACAGGATCTCGCGGGATTGACCACTTCCGCCAGAGCGACAGCCCTTTCCACCAACTCGCAGCAGAGGACACTAATCCGCCACTTTGGCACCGTTGGTCAGGAGACCCCAGATGCCGACGGCGGCAACTCTGATTGTGCCGAAACGCTGAATCCTTGTCGACTACTCACGAAGTTGCGTTGGTTGCTGTGAGTCTGACGATTGGTGCGTACGTTTGCCAGGCACGTTCGTGCCAGTAGTACAAGATCATCTTTGCGACGGCCTCGACGCCGCCGATCGCTGCGCCCGCGGTCAGGTCACCAGTGACGAACCAAGCAATGAGGAAGGTTGTTGCCGAAGCAACGACCCGCCAGGAGAGTGTCTTTAGCAGCGTCTGGCGCCGGGTGGCTGCCGATTCGCCGATTGGTTGTGGCATTAGAGGTGTAGACCGCACTCGGAGCGTTCAGAACCTTGCCAACGTCCTGAGCGTTCGTCCATGTCGCTAGGCCGGCTAGTGCATGGCTCGCACCCGATAGAGGTGTAGCCGTTCAACAGCAGTGGATTTAGCAAGACGTCGTTTGCGTCTCGGTACGCGTTCACGTCGTCGTCGGTCCACGACGCCAGAGGGTTGATCTTGGTGAGTCCTCGTCGATCAGTTTCGACGAGTTGTGATTTTGCCCGGGTGGCGGTCTCGGTGCGTCTTAGCCCGCTTATCCATGCCCGCTTCTTGTCGAGGGCTTGTTCGAGTAGAGCTGTTTTGGTGTCGCAGCATTCGCCAGCAGCGATATCGGCTTGGACATCTTCTATTGGGCCGACCCGGCGGACCGTGATCCCATATTGGCGTTCGACTCGGGCGACGGTCTCGATCGTTTCGCGAAAGTGGTAGCCGTTATCGAGGAACACGACGTCGATCCTGGGGTGGATCCGCATGGCGATGTCGATCAGCGTGCTGTCTTGCATTGAGGAAAGCAAACAGACTTCGCTTCCGAAGCTCTCTACCGCCCACCTCACACAAGCAGCGGCGGTCTCAATCGCCCTGTCTAGGTTGAAACCATCGAAAGTTGACTGACTGGGTCGGGTATTCATATCGTCACCCTAACTGAAACCCGACTACTTCAGTCGGGTATGTACTGGCGGGTATCCCGGTGCCAAAGAAAATCGGCGTACCGCGGGTCTGTCAGGAGAACGGCATAACGGGTCTGGCCGGCTATTTGTTCTTGGCTGGGTGTGATTCTAGAAGAGTCTCCCTTCGAAGGCGATGGCGTTGAGTGCTGGTTTCCCGCGGTTAATCCAGCGTTCTTGGCCGGTGCCTTTGGGCTCCAGTGATCGAACGCCTGCCGAGTTCCGCTGCGTTCGGTGCAAGCTCACCGGAACTCACGAATCACCAGAAAGTTGACGCAACATCAAGAAAAGTAAACCTAATGAGACAGCTCTCAAACCCTCAATTCAGGATCTAGGTCCCACGGCCACCACTGTTTTCGCTTGATTCGTCCTCATCATGTGCACCCCGACGGGCTTGGTGACTCGACGGGCAGTGTTCACCGGGGCATATGCACGCAACAGCTCCGCAACTGCGGTCGGTATCAGACAGGGTTTCGCTACCAGGCGTCGTCGATTTCAGCGCCGCAGTGATCACAGAAAGCAAGCCCGGAGCAAGCGCTCAGCCTGGTACGGCTGAGCAAGCGCTATCACCACCCCTTCTATAGCGGTGACCTGCGTGCATGCCCGATCGGAAACGTGTCTTGAGAACCAAGGGAAGGCGGTGAGAACACGTCTTCGACAGCGACGTGATAGATCGCTGGTGTTGATCTTTTTGTGTCACTCATCGCGATCCACCGTTGTGTCGGAATGCGTCTTGTTCTGTCAGGTGGGTGAATGGTCGTTCTTCGAGTTCGTCTTTGTGTTCCAACCCTTGTCGTGTTCCAACCCCTTGTCGCAGTACTTGGTGCACCATTCAGGAAGCTTTGATCGCCCAGCAAGCAGAGCGAAACGAATGGGGGCGGCAAAACGAACTCCCCCACTTGGTGACGCCCCCTAGGCCACCTTGTCCACGAAGCTCACGTGCATTTTGACGATCGGATTATCAAACCCGGAGAAGACTGCAGCTCGTTCTGGCGACGGGTCGTACTCAGCCATTGCGGCTTCAAAGTCACCGTCGTGGCTCACCGCCCATACGAATTGCAGATTGTCGTAGTCGGCGTACGCCCAGTGGACGGTAAAGCCATACTTCTCGCGCACCGGTATCAAGCTTGGAAACCAGGCGGCCAACCGTCCCAGGCCAGCCTCATCGGCAAGGTCATATCGTCGAAGTTGCGTTCTCATTGCAGGCTCCTAGTAAGTCAATGTTCATTGGGAACCCACACAATTTGGTTGATCATAAGCATATGACCCAAATCACCATTGAATTGAACTTCGGATAGGGCATACTAAGCGCCGATGATTTCCCACTCCGGTGAGAAGTTCTCGGGCTGTGGCGCAGCTTGGCTAGCGCACCTGCTTTGGGAGCAGGGGGTCGTGAGTTCGAATCTCACCAGCCCGACCCAGTAAGACGCTCGTTGCTCAGGCAACGAGCTTCTTGCGTTTTCAGGCAGCTCGAGTTGTAGCTACTCGCTTGTTAGCCGGTCGCCAGGTCTATTTCGACGCGCAAATGACCCGGTCCCTCAGCGCTTTCATTGTCATCGAACCCGGCAGATACTGCCCGGGATTATCCTCTAGCTCACTGGCACAGCTGTTGTTTCACTAGCTAAAACGATGCTGCGCTCTGTTGGCCCATCAACGTCGATAGCAAACACTCGTTCCGCTCGCTAAACGAGCGCAGAAAACGACCCTGCGTTCTTGGTTGCCATCCCAAAGTCGAACCAACCGATCCAACGCAAATCTCATGGTGCGCAGCGCCTACGATAGTCACAATGGCTACTGCAGATCCCTTCAGCGAACCCTTTGGCACCCTTTTCGGCGACCAGATCACGGTCGCACACGGCAGCCCAACCGGGTACACCTACAGCGGTGCTGCCCAGCCGATTGCCGATATTTCGCTTCATCCCGGCTCTCACGCGCTGCACTATGGCAGCACCTGTTTCGAGGGTCTCAAAGCACATACGCAGTTAGATGGATCGGTCGCCATCT
Source organism: uncultured Acidimicrobiaceae bacterium (assembly GCA_905182135.1). Lineage (GTDB taxonomy): Bacteria > Actinomycetota > Acidimicrobiia > Acidimicrobiales > UBA10347 > UBA10347. Next base: position 68,513 of record CAJJAG010000002.1, read on the forward strand.
TCCGACTCAACGACCATATTGCTCGGTTCCGTATTTCGATCGGCCTGCTACGACTACCTGTGCCCGACACGGACCTGCTGCGCGACATGTTCATGCAAGCAGCCGTCGCCAATCTCGAGCACACGCCACCCCAGCCAGGTTCTTTGTACCTGCGCCCGACGATGCTGGGCATGGATCCGAACATTGGTGCGGCTGCAGCGCCCAGCGAAACCAGTCTTCTCTATGTGCTGACCAGCCCTGTCGGTGATTATTTCGCCGGCGGTATCCGCCCGCTGAGCCTGCTACTCGAAACCAAGACACCTCGCACGACCCCCCACTTCGGATCGATCAAGAGCGGGGCCAACTACGTCATGGCTCTTGGGCCAACGCTCGACGCCAAAGCGGCACACGGTGTCGACCAAGTACTCTTTGCCACCAGTGGCGACACCACCGAAACTGGCGCTGCAAACTTCTTTATGGTCGACGACCATCGGCTTATAACCCGCCACCTCGACGACTCGTTCCTGCATGGCGTGACTCGCTCCTCGATCATCACCATGGCCACCGATCTGGGCTACACGATCGAAGAACGCTCGATACCTGCAAGCGAGATTCTTGAGCGCACCGGCGATACCGAAATGTTTCTGTCCGGCACCGCAGCAATCATCGCCCCGATCGGATCATTGATATCTGAAAGCGGCACAAGCAAGATCGGCGACGGTCAGCCAGGGCCCAACACACTGAAGTTACGTCAGGCCCTAGTCGACGTGCAATCTGGTGCCGCAGCAGATCCTCATAATTGGCGCACCACCGTCGAGTAGCCCCTCGGATCCTGAGCCCGAACTGCAGTCCGTCCCTCGGGCGTCCTTGAAGGCCCAAACGCCAGCGGAGCGGAGATGCTTCGACTCAGGCAACCACGCCGAAGTCAGATCGACTACGCGGTCAATCAGTAAAGGTGCTGAGACGGCGATAACCGGTGATCCGGCCGATCGATACAGCGGCGCTTTCTCGAAGTGTGTTCGAAATCGTGGACTTGACGGCCGATGGCGATACGAAAGCGATAATCCCGAGTTCGTCGGCGATATCGAGCAAACGGTAATTGTGGTAACCATCGGAAACCAGCAACACAGAGTCGAGCTGCAAATTTTGGATCTGTAAGGCCGACGCAGACAGTTGCTCCCAGCTGTTTGTGCCCTCGGGGATCACAACAATGTCGGACTCGGGAACGCCCTCACCCAGCAGATACTCCAGGCCTGTTAGTCCTTCGGTCGTAGCATCACCAATGGCGCCAGCACCCGTCACGAAGACCCGGTCGACCACGTCGTCGTTGTACAGATTAAGCGCATGATCAAGCCGCGCTTGGAGCACGTAGGACGGCGATCCGTTGTATTGCGCAGCGCCAAGAACAATGGCGGCGTCAGCCGGTCGAGTGTCGTCGTCACCTTGGGCGCTTGAGACCTGCACATAGTTGAAGACGAAATAGCCGGCGCAGGCCAACACCGCTAGCAGGACGAGCGCCACGAAACTACGACCGATTCGGCGAAACGTGGCGACTCGGAAAATTTTACGGCGAGGTTTCTCGACATCTTCGACGTAATGCCCATCCGCACCGACCCGCTCATGAATGTCAAGGAATTCTTCGTCTTCCTCGCTGTTGGCCCAGTATTGGTAACCATCGCCAAGACGCTCCTCGCCTCGATACCCGGCGCTGAGGTCAGGCGGTTTATTCGCTTCGTTCGAGCTGTCCACGAGCGTTTCGCAATCTTTCAATTGTCTTTTCACGGCCAAGCCGAACTAGCGGACCGTACAACGGGATACCACCCATCTTTCCCGTTACTGCTACCCGCACGGGGACTGCAGATTTGACACCAAGCGTGTCGCCTACAGCACGAACAGTTTCGTTCAGAACGTCTTCTTCCCAAACACAGTCAGCAAAGGCGGCCACAACGCCGTCGAGCACCTCATCAGCCTGCTTGGCTTTTCGTAAACCTTTATTCATGGCCTTTTCTTCAATTTCGATAGTGTCGAGGAAGAGCCAGTCGTACCACTGGGGCACTTCGCTAAGCGTAGCAACCCTCTGTTGCACGTCGCCAGCGAACTCTGTGACAAGAGCAACGTCGACTGCGTCGGGTGCCCAACGCTCATCGGACCGCAGGTAGGGGACGGCCTGTTCGACGAAGTCACTCGTTGCCAAGTTTTGGATATACGTGGAGTTGAAGTGGTCGAGCTTCTTCAGGTCAAAGAACGCTGCAGCCTTATTCACCCGGCCTAGATCAAATTTGTCGATGATCTCAGTCACGGGACGGATCTCGATGTCGTCATCAGGGCCCCAGCCCAGCAGCGCCAAATAGTTGACCATCGCCTCCGGCAGGTATCCCCTGGTGCGATAGTCCGCAATGGAGACATCGTCCCGACGCTTCGACAGCTTCTTACGTTGTTCGTTGACCAGCAGCGGCAGGTGTGCATAGATCGGCGGAGTCGCACCGATCTCTTCCATCAAGAGTTGCACCTTGGGGGTGGTCGAGAGCAGGTCCTCGCCTCGGATTGCATGAGTGATCCCCATGTCTGCATCGTCGACAGCATTGGCCAGCAAGAACGTTGGTGTGCCGTTGGAGCGCCAGATAACGAAGTCTTCGAGGTCGTTCGTCTCAAAACTGACATCACCGCGAACAGCATCGGTAAACACGACCTGACGGTCGGACGGCACTCGGTAACGCACGGCGAGACCGTCGACCAACTCGGCGCCATCAACAACCGTGTTCTGTTCATCGACGCGCTCGGAAAGATAGGCGTTCCCTGATGCCAACAGATCGCTAACAACCTGGCGGTGTCGATCACGAGACTCGCTCTGGAAGGACGGGCCTTCATCCCAGTCGATGCCAAGCCAACGCAGTTCATCGAAGATGACATCGATCAGCTCTGGGCGGTTGCGGTCGCCGTCGGTATCTTCGATGCGCAACACGAAGGTTCCTCCGACCGAACGGGCGAACAGCCAATTGAACAGGGCTGTTCGGGCACTGCCTACGTGCAGGTAGCCAGTAGGAGATGGTGCGAACCTGCAGCGAATATCTGGATTAGTCATGCGAATTCTTCTGAATCTTCAGGAGCGACGATGGTGTCACTGCGGGGTGAGGAAGCTGGTAAATATGACGATTTCGGCGTCGGCTCGGCCGTCATGGCACTCGGTTGACCCACCGCCGAAGGGGCGGTCCGTACGACGATGGTCCGCGCCACAAGATCGTGACCGGCCAGGCCATCGGAGCGGAACGCACCAAGCACGAACACACCAACACCCAGCACGGGAACAAGAACAAAAATGGCTGAGGGGAGGCCCAGCGATAATGGCGACACCTCAAACAGAATCAACGGCGACAACCAGAACAGCTGGCGAACAACTGAGCGCAGCAAGCCAACGCGCAAGCCGATGGGACCGGCCCCATTGATGTTCGTCACCGTCAGCCCCATCCACCGCTTGGCGGGAGTGGCGCCGTAGCAGCCTTCAAAGAGGGCGTGATAGCCGATCGAGGTGGCGACGAACACCCCCAGCAGCAGCCCCCACAGGGCCGTCGATGGCCCTTCGCACATAGCTGCGCCGGCCTGCACACAGGGCTCGGTCGACGTCAACCCAACGGACTGCAGCTGTCTCGACAAGACGATGAAGATGATCCACTGCGCACTGAAAAGCAGCAGGGCGTCGATAATAAAGGCGGAGAAGCGCGTGCCGAAGTCGGCCGCCGGCACTGGCGCCGACGAAGCAGTCATCATCTCAGTGAGATGGAAGCTCGAGCACCGAACGCCATTCGGTGGCGTCTTCGAGGATCTGCGTATGTGACTGACGTAGGTACTCGGTGGACACGGCATCGACGATCGCTCGTCGTTCGTTGTAATGATTCGGCTGCGCAACTTCTTCGAAGAGCTTTTTGCGGACCTCGACCAGTTCAGGGTCAGCCGGAGCCAGGTAGCCGAAAATACTGAACGCACAGCGGACATCGTGCACCGTAGGGGCCCGACCGAACGCTGATGCCCGCTTGAGCGCAACGGCGACACAGCCAGCGATGACATCATTGGCATGTTCGTTCTTGGTCAGCTCCAGCTGAGCTTCCAATGATCGAGCAAGTTTGATAGCAAAGCCTTGATCAGGGCCTTGTGAGCCCAACAGATCGCCTTTGGGTTGCCCTTCGGCGAACACATCACCCGGGCGGTCTGCATTCCAGGTGCGATCGCGGCGGGGTGGCGACGCATAGTGCTGCGTAGCGACCGGCTTGGTTGGAACATTCTGTGGCTGGCTCACGCGATCACTCTAGTGGTGCTGGTTCTAGGTGTTGTCCACTCGAATTCGCCACACGCAAAACTGTTCATCAACTCAGGTCGTTGGGGCATGCAGTAAGCCGAACACAATGCCATCAACGAGCGCCTGCCAGCTAGCTTCAACGATGTTCTCGCTGACACCAATCGTGGTCCAGCGTTCTACCCCGTTCGTCATGTCGATGAGAACACGGGTGACCGCTTCGGTGCCTGCGGACGTATCGAGGACGCGAACCTTGTAGTCGGTCAGCTTGATGTCGTCGAAGGCAGGGTAACGGGCACCTATGGCTTCGCTCAACGCCTCGTGCAGCGCATCGACCGGGCCGTTGCCTTCGCCAATGGCGGCGACTCGTTCACCGTCTACTCGCAACTTGACCGTGGCTTCGGTTTCCATCTCGACAGCTATGTCGTTCCATGCTCGAGCGTTACTACCACTTCGGTGCTGGGTGCTGATCCGGAAGCTCTCGAGCTCGAAGTACGGCTGATTCCAGCCAGCGGCTCCACGAAGGAGTAATTCAAAAGATGCGTCGGCGACTTCGAACTGGTACCCCTCGTGTTCGAGGCGCTTCAAGATATCGATGACTTCGCTAGTGGCTGTTGGATCGAGCTCGATGCCTATCTCGTTGGCGCGAATCTCAATACCGGCCTTGCCCGCCATCTCTGACACAACAAACCGAGCTTGATTACCAACCGTTTTCGGATCAATGTGCTCATAGGCATCGGGTCGACGAGCGATAGCGCTCGTATGAAGCCCAGCCTTGTGCGCAAACGCCGAAGCACCAACATACGCCTGCTGAGGATCTGGTGTGAAGTTCGCTATCTCAGCGATCTGGTTGGCCACAGAAGTCAGGTGCACCATGTTCTCGGCAGGGATCGTCTCGATACCCATCTTCAAGCTCAGATTCCCGATGATCGGCACCAGGTTGCAGTTGCCAGTGCGCTCGCCGTAACCGTTGATGGTGCCCTGCACCTGAATGGCACCACCCTCGACACCAGCGAGTGCATTGGCCACGCCGCATGCGGTGTCATCGTGCAAGTGCACACCAATGCCAACGTCGCCACCAAAGTAATCAACGATCTCCCCGACCGTGTCGCGCACCTGCGACGGCAACGAACCACCGTTGGTGTCACACAGCACGAGCCGACTCGCGCCAGCCACCGCTGCTGCTTCGAGCACCTGCATGCTGAATTCAGGGTTGTTCCTGTACCCATCGAAGACATGCTCGGCGTCGTACATAACTTCAAGTCCGTTGGCGACCAGGAACTCGACCGAGTCGCGAACCATGGCCACGCCTTCTTCGAGCTCGACGCGCAACGCTTCAGTTACGTGATAATCCCAGCACTTGCCGACGATACAAACCACTTTGGTTCCGGCGCTGATCAGATTTTGTAACGTCTGATCTTGATCGATGCGACCACGCGGCCGACGGGTTGAGCCAAACGCCACGAATGTCGAATTCTCGAGCTTCAATTCGTCTGCGGCACGGCGGAAAAACTCGTCGTCCTTTGGATTGGCTCCCGGCCAGCCACCTTCGATGTAGTGCACACCGAGGCGATCGAGCTGACGGGCAATCTTCAGCTTGTCTTCGACGGTAAACGAGATGCCTTCAAGCTGGCTGCCGTCACGCAACGTCGTGTCGTAGATCTCAACCTGTTCGGCGACTCGGACACTTGAACGAGGCGCACCCTCGCTGCCATCATTGGCTGGATCGGCGGGCAGGCGTTTGCCTCGGCCCGGCTCCACCGAACCTGATGAAGGTGTTGTCATGTTGGGCACTCCAGGCATCGAGGTCATTGAGGTCATTGAGGTCATTGAGGTCATGATCAGCTAAGTCTGAAAAAGCCAGACCCGGTCAAATGATTGCTGTGTCGTTCCGGCGAATGCCGTGAGCGATGTGGCCGTGGCGTTCAAGCCGCCGAGCTACAGAGCTGCGGCGATTGCGTCGCCGATGGCAACGGTCCCGCCTTGGGTGTCACCTAGCTTGTAAGCCGCAGCAGTAACGCGGTCGGCAGCATCGTCTTCGCCGAGGTGACGCAGCATCATCGCACCTGAGATGATCGCTGCGGTTGGGTTAGCGATGCCCTGGCCAGCAATGTCTGGGGCTGAGCCGTGGACCGGTTCGAACATCGACGGGCCCGTTCTAGCCGGGTTCAAGTTTGCCGATGCTGCGAAACCGATGCCGCCGCTGACGGCACCGCCCAAGTCGGTCAATATGTCGCCGAACAAGTTGTCGGTAACGATCACGTCGTATTGCTGAGGCGCCTGCACGAAGTAAATGCATGCGGCATCGACATGGTTGTAGTCGGTGTCAACGTTCGGGTATTCCTCAGCAACCTCGTTAAAGGTGCGCTGCCAGAGGTCTCCGCTGAAGTTCAAGACGTTGGTCTTGTGGCAGAGCGTCAGATGCTTGCGTTCGGTAGTGCTGGCCAAATCAAAGGCGTAACGGATAGCCCGCTCGACACCCATACGAGTGTTGACCGAACCCTGGGTTGCGACCTCAAATGGGGTGTTCTTCCGCAGGATGCCGCCTTCACCGGCATACGCGCCCTCAGTATTCTCGCGGATCACCGTCATGTCGATGCCATCTTCGGCGGAGACAAACGGGCGCTGGTTGATGTAGAGGTCCAACTCGAACCGCATCTTAAGAAGCAAGCCTCGCTCGATCACACCTGGTGGAACGCCAGGCGTGCCAACGGCGCCAACGTAAATGGCATCAAGGCCGCGCCATTCCTCGAGCGTCGAGTCGCTCAGGATCTCGCCGTCGCGCAGATAACGAGCGCCGCCGAGGTCATAGTCGACAGTCTCAAGCTCGACGCCAGCAGCGGCAATTACCTTAAGACCTTCGGCAATTACCTCAGGGCCGATCCCGTCGCCACCCATGATCCCGACTTTGTGTGCCATTGCTCTACTACTTCCCAGTAGCCCCAGTTTGGAGCGCGTTTACAGACCCTAAAGCCTAGGGCAAGCGCTCTCGATTGCCAGATCCGATGTAACGGGTCCTCTACCCCTACTGAATTTTTAATCCCATCGAGGAAGCAACCACTGGCCTCGGACTTGTGAGTATCAGCGAACCTTACGCTCTAGAGGACCGGCTCTGGTTGGCTGAAGAGCCGAGCCCTGGTGATGATCGCTAACTGCTTCGGCACACCCCCAGACGAAGTCACAATTGGCGAGAAACTCTTGATGGGATCGGATGGGTACTCTGGTGGCTTATGGCTGACCCGAAGCAACTTTCGCAACAGGCCCACGACCGTCTTCAAGCCGAGCTTGAGGACCTGACAACCCGTGGCCGCATTGACATCGCTCGCAAGATCGAAACCGCCCGCGAACTGGGCGACCTCTCTGAGAACGGCGATTACCACGCCGCCAAAGAGGAACAAGGCAAGATGGAAGGCCGCGTAATGCATCTCGAAGGCACCCTCGAAGACTGCATCATCGTCGAGGTCGCCGCCGCTACCGACACGGTTGCTATGGGCAACATCGTCGAGATCCGTTACGACGGCGACACCGGCACTGAGCGCTATCTGGTTGGCAGCATCGAAGAACGTCGCGAAGGCGTCACCGTCATGTCATCATCTTCACCACTTGGGGCCGCTTTGATTGGCGCCAAAATCGGCCAGGCCGTGTCCTATGAATCCCCCGGCGGCACGCTCGCTGTCGAAATCGTCGCAATCGAGGTTTGAACCGTGACTCAGCAACCACGCACACTTAGCCAGAAAGTGTGGGACAACCATGTCGTCCCCACTTCCAACGAAAGCGCCTCAAGCAACGACGCCGCCGACAATGGCGCTGCGCTCTTGTACATCGACCTGCATCTCGTCCACGAGGTCACCTCGCCGCAGGCCTTCGAAGGCCTGCGCATCAGCGGCCGCACAGTCCGGCGCCCGGATCTGACTGTGGCAACCGAAGACCACAACGTGCCAACCGAGAACCAACATCTTCCGATCCCCGACGAAATCGGCCGCAAGCAGGTCGATACCTTGCGGGCAAACACCAAAGAGTTCGGCATCACGAACTACCCGATGGGCCACGAGAGCCAAGGCATCGTCCACGTAATAGGCCCAGAACTCGGACTCACTCTTCCGGGCATGACCGTTGTCTGCGGTGACAGCCACACCAGCACCCACGGCGCCTTCGGAGCTATAGCGTTCGGCATCGGCACCAGCGAAGTCGAGCATGTTCTCGCCACTCAGACGCTGCCCCAGTTGGCACAAGAGACCATGGCGATCACTATCAACGGCGAACTCCCCGAGGGTTCAACCGCGAAAGACGTCGTACTTGCGGTGCTCGCCCGCACAGGCACCAGCGGCGGAATCGGCGCCATCGCCGAGTACCGCGGTTCTGTGATCGAGAACTTGTCAATGGAAGGCCGCATGACGGTCTGCAACATGTCGATCGAATGGGGCGCCAAAGCCGGCCTCATCGCCCCCGACGAGATCACCTTCGACTACTTGAAAGGTCGTCCGCACGCTCCCCAAGGCGAAGCCTGGGACGAAGCAGTCACAGCTTGGCGAGAACTCAAGACCGACGAAGGTGTCATCTTCGATCGCGAGATCATCATGGACGGCAGCGAATGCGTTCCTCACATCACCTGGGGCACCAACCCCGGTCAAGTCGCGCCAATCGATAGCACGATCCCCTACCCGGCTGACTATGACGACACCGGCGAGGCAGACGCATGCTCTCGTGCGCTCGAATACATGGATCTCACTCCGGGCATGGCAATGCGTGACATCAACATCGACACGGTGTTCATCGGCAGTTGCACCAACAGCCGTATCGAAGACCTGCGAGCCGCAGCAGCGGTCGCCAAGGGTCACAAGGTCAAGGACGGCATACGTACGCTCGTCGTCCCCGGATCGGGCATGGTTCAAAAACAGGCCATCGCCGAGGGTCTTGACAAGATCTTCATCGAAGCTGGCTTCGACTGGCGTGAACCTGGCTGCTCTATGTGCCTGGCCATGAACCCCGACAAGCTGGCTCCCGGCGAGCGCAGTGCATCGACCAGCAACCGCAACTTCGAAGGCCGCCAAGGCCGCGGCGGTCGCACCCATCTCGTTTCGCCCCAGGTCGCAGCTGCGACCGCAATCCTTGGCCACGTCGCCACTCCCGAGGATCTCTCATGAAGACTCGACTTACCACGACCGAAGATTGCCAGGCTGCAAAACAGCCGCAGCGAAGCAAGGTGAATTCCTAATGGAAGCAGTACGTATTGTCCAGGGGCGAGTTGTTCCGCTGGAACGCAACGACGTCGACACTGATCAGATCATCCCGAGCGACTGGCTCAAGCAGGTCGAACGCACTGGGTTCGAAAAGGGCTTGTTCAGCGAATGGCGAGACGACCCTGACTTCGTTATGAACAAGGAAGAACATGCCGGTGCAAAGATCCTGCTGGCTGGCCCCAACTTTGGCACAGGTTCGTCTCGCGAACATGCGGTATGGGCCATCATGCAGTACGGCTTCGAAGCTGTCATTTCACCCCGTTTCGGGCCCATCTTTGCCAACAACTCGACCAAGAACGGTCTGGTATGTGTGCAGGTGGATCAAGAACTAGGTGACCAACTCATGGCTGCTGTACAGGCTGACCCACAGCTCGAGTTTGTCGTCGATGTAGAAAAGCTACGTCTCGAAGTGCCGGCACTCGCGGTAGACGTCGCCTTCGCTATGGACGCTCAAGTCCAGCATCGCTTCCTCGAAGGCCTAGACGACATCGGCCTGACCATGCAGCAGGGCGACGACATCTCGGCTTTTGAAGCCACCCGCCCCGGCTACATGCCCGCCAGTAATTAGGCCGGGATCCGCAAGCTCTACCCGTGCGACATTCGCCGGGAAGGGCTACCGCCTGAACACTGAGCCTCATCCCTCCGCTCTGAAAGCAGAGTTACTCGCCATGCCACCTTGGATACACAAAATAGGATGGACCGCTGCGTTCGCTGCGCTTGCGGCGCGGGCCTACAAGGGCTTGAGCCAGCTCGATGAGCCACTCGCCCAGGATCAGCCAGCCAGATGGCCGCCACTGGCGTTTGAAAATCCGCAAGAGTCAACCACAAACGCACCCTAGGTCTACTGCCAGCCGGCTTTCTGCTGGCAACATTGATCTAGCGCCTCGCTGAGACCCATGGCCTCGACAGCCGTGGGTCCCTCACTTGTCAGAACCCTTCTAAGCCACAGCGCCTCGACCGGTAACACCACGCAGCGATCTTGACTACACCCAGCGATCTTCACTACACGGACGTTGGACCGATGCAGGTGCGCCGCTACTGGGTGGCGAGGAAGTGCAACACGCCGCGGGCTGAACTCAACCGGTTAGCGGCCTGAGCCCAGATGCGACTTTGCGGGCCATCGAGGACCTCGTCGGTGACTTCTTCACCACGGTGGGCTGGCAGACAATGCATAAAGATCGCGTTCGGTGCGAGCTCCAGCATGCTGGCAGTAACCTGGAATCCTTCAAACTCGCGAAGCTTCGCCTCGCGGATGTCTTCCTCGCCCATACTGATCCAGGTATCGCTGTAGATCACGTCGGACCCGGGCACGAGCTCGTCAACACGATCGCTCCACGCGAAATCGATGCCGGCCGCAGCGATTCGATCGGCGTCAACTTCGCTGAACTTCTGGCTGATAGGCGAAACAACCCGCATCTCGCCACCGAGCATGCCAACAGCAAGCGCTAGTGAACGAGTCACATTATTGGCGTCGCCGACATAGGTCACGACCTTGCCTTCGACGGTGCCGTACTCGGCGATGATGGTCAGAACATCAGCGATGGCTTGCAGCGGGTGAGCAGCGTCAGACAGCAGGTTCACAATGGGGACCAGGTCAAGATCGACCCATTCGTCCAAGACGGTGTGCTCATAGACCCGTGCGCAAATGATCTTGTGGTAGCAGGCCAGCGTGTGCGCCACATCGGACACCGACTCACGCTTACCCAAGCTGACTTCGCCATCGGTGATGTACACCGGATGCCCGCCCAGTTGCACGACCGCCATCTCGGTCGAGTTGCGGGTACGGGCTGATTGCTTAGCGAAGTAACACGCAACGCCATGGCCCTCAAGCGGACGGCGTAATTCAGCAATCGGTTTCTGCGCATTGACGACGATCATCTTGAGTTCTTCGACCGACAGATCGTCGACGTCGAGCACGTGCCGCATGTGAATTACCCCGCTGGTAGTGGACTACGAGAGAAGCATCGAGACTAGCGCCAACCAGTCAAATTCTGAGACGTGCATTGGCGACTACGTGAACATTCCAGACCCACGGACCCATATGGTCCTAGCGATCAGCGCTACTTCGCGTTGACAGCAAACGGCACAGGCTCGCCTGCAAGCGCCAGGACGACCTGTTCAGCGGCCTGCACGCCAGCTTTGAGTTGTGCTTCGACGGTGCTTGCACCCAGGTGCGGGGTCACAGTGACCTCGGGAAGCAAGAACAGCGGCGACACCGTCGTCGGCTCTTCGGCAAACACGTCGATGGCAGCGCCACCGACAGGACCGTTTGAGATCGCATCGGCAAGAGCCGATTCATCAATGATCCCACCACGCGCGACGTTCACGATGCGCAGCCCCGGCTTTGCCTTGGCCAGCAACTCCGCATTAATCAGGTTCAGCGTGTCCGGTGTGCGGGCAAGGTGCAAGGTGACAAAGTCACTCGAACTAATGAGCGTCTCGAGATCGACGAGTTCAATGTTCATCTCGGCAGCCCGCTCGGGAGCTACGTACGGGTCAAACGCAATGATCTCCATGTCGAATGCTCTGGCGCGGGCAGCGACCAGCCCACCTATGCGGCCAAGCCCAATAATGCCAAGCGTCTTCTCGGCGAGTTCAACGCCGTTCCACTTACTTCGTTCCCAACGGCCCTCGATAAGCGCAGCATGGGCGTGCGCTATGTTGCGAGCCTGCGCAAGCAGCATGGCCATGGTGTGCTCGGCTGCAGTGACCGCATTAGAAAACGGCGCATTTGCGACGAGTACGTTGTGCTCTGTCGCGGCATCAACATCGACATTGTCGAGACCGATCCCGGCACGCCCGACGATCTTTAGATCGGTTCCCGCTGCTAACAAGTCGGCTGTCACGATTGTGGCCGAGCGGATGAGAAGCGCATGGGCCCCAGCGATCGCCGAGATCAGACCAGCCGCGTCAAGCCCGATCCGTACATCGACTTCATGCCCCGCATCGCGAAGCAAGTCGAGGCCTTTATCAGCGATTTTTTCAGTTACAAGCACACGAGCCATGCCAGGAATCTATTCGGATCCACGACGACTTCATCATGAAAGCCGACACATTCAATCACCTTTCTGCTCGCCGTTGGGCATGCCATGGCCGACTTTCCCCGCAGGTGTCGCTCCGCCGCAATAGGCCAGAGCAGCGCACACTTCGCACTGTTGAGGCCTACTCTCCACTCATGTCCAAGACGATCATTCTGGGTGCTGGGCTCGCTGGGCTCAGCGCAGCGCGCCAACTGCAAGCGCACGGACACAGTGTCGAGATCATCGACAAAGGTCGCGGGGTTGGCGGACGACTAGCAACCCGTCGGATAGGCGAGGCTCGACTCGATCACGGAGCCCAGTTCTTCACCACCCGGGGGGCGGTCTTCACCGAAACCATTGCCCAAGCCCTCGATGCTGGTGCCGTCGCCGAGTGGTGCCGCGGCTTCGCCGAACAGGACGGCTATCCCCGTTACCGCGGAGCGCACGGCATGACTTCGCTGGCAAAATGGCTCGCCGTCGACGTTCCCATGAAATTGGGCGTTGAGGTCGACCGTATCGAGATGTCCAAAGGCCAGGTCAGCTTTGTGGGCAAGGACGACGTCACCATTGCACAGGCGCCACTGGCCATCGTTACCGCACCCATACCGCAGATGCTGAACCTGTTCGATCGGGGCAATGTTCAGCCCGACCTCGATCTAGACACCATGTTGCGAGCTACCCGCTATTTCGCGACCCTTGCGTTACTAGCCGTGGTCGATGGCCCGCCGAACATTGACGAACCCGGCGCCATGCAGTTCAGTAACGGTCCGTTCACGTTCATTGCCGACAACGAACGCAAGGGAATCTCACCAGTTCGGGCGCTTACCTTCCATGCAGAGCATGACTACAGCCTGCGCCGTTTTGACGATGACCCCGAGCAGGTCCGTGCCGAACTTCTTGAGCAAGCCGCACCATGGATCGGCGATGCAACGGTCCTCGAATCGCAGCTGAAGAAGTGGCGGTATGCCGGGCCCGTGACTCCCCTGCCGAAACCGACCTATGTGATCGAGTCTGATGGAGCGCGTCTGGCTCTGGCCGGCGATGCCTTTGCAGGCCCGAAGGTCGAAGGCGCTTTCAATTCTGGACATGCCGCAGCCCTTGAACTCCTGTAAGCACCGCCGATGACTCACATTCCGCCACCACACGGACGAGCCGACACCCACCCCGTCTCTCCAGCGACTTCCCCTGATACGCCTCCGGTAGCCGGACCCCGCTTCCCGCACCCACCATTCGTGTCAAAACCGAGCTCTCGACCCGCTGTTGTCACGAACATCTATGACAACGAGAAAGCCCGATGGGGTCTGGGCGACATGTTCACATCATTGGGCATCTTCTTTTTCGGTTCAGCCGGTCTGATCCTGTTGATCGTCGCTACGTCGAACCGCGAAGACTTCCTGCAAGGCCCCTGGCTACTCGTTGGAGTTGTCGGCCCTCACGCCTTATTGCTCACGCACCTTTTTTGGGTTAGCCACCGGAAGGGAATTAGCTTCGCCGACGACTTCGGGTTCCAGTTCCAAAGGCCCGACGTGGGTCTTGGCTTCGGTCTGTTCATCGGCGCTCTTATAGCGGCTGGGATCGTAGCCATCGTGGTCACACAGATCGCCGGTGAACCGCCTACGGCCTCGGTGGTCGAACTCGCTCAAGAGTCAAGCGGTAACGGGCTGACCATATGGCTCTATCTATTCGCCATTTTGGGCGCAACCTTTGTGCCGGTCGTCGAAGAACTCGTGTACCGAGGGCTCTTTTGGAGTGCCCTCGAGAAGCGAGGCATGCAACCCTGGACAATCCTGGTGGTTACCAGCGCTGTCTTTGCGATCATTCATTTGGAACCAATCCGAACAGCATTGCTCTTTACGGTCGGAATGGCGATCGGCATTGGCCGTCTAGTCACCGGTCGAACCGGTGCGTCGATAGCCGCGCATATGTTCATCAACACTGCGGCTATGACCGCCACGCTCATTCAACTGGCTTAACACTGCAACTCGTTGCCGCAGCCCGCTCGCGGTGCGAAAAACCGCGGTGCGAAAAACCCACGGTGCGAAAACTGACGCCTCACGTCTTAACCACGACGTATCGCAGTGCTCTGCGTTCTCTAAACTACTGTTCTAGGCCAAGAGGCGAGGACTCCTGCTGCCTTGCGGGCGGTTGCCTAGACAACACCGGCACTCTTCCACACCTTGTTAAAGCCAGTTGGCGTTAAAGCCAGTCAGCCGGATCCACGTCGCTAAGTGAATCGACATGAACGGTCGCGTGGTCAAACCGCATGGCCTTCGTGATAGGTCCTGGCGCCGCGATGCACCGCATTCCGGCTGCGATCGCGGCGCTCACCCCATGAGTTGAGTCCTCGATAGCCAGTGCTCTCTCCGGCGATGCGTCCAGCGCTTGACATGCCGACAGATAGACGGTCGGGTCAGGTTTGCCGGCAATGCCAGGATCAGCACAGCTCACGGTCGCGAAGCGATGCGCTAGACCGAGCCGCTCAAGGTGTCGGCTAACCCAGGTCGTTGGTGAACTCGATGCAACCCCCAAGGGGGTGCCGAGCGCCGCCGCCGCATCGATCCATTGCTCGACACCGTCGCGTAACGGTTGTGCCTGGATCATCTCGTCACACAGCGACTTCCGCCTCTCTTCCACCTGGGCAGACAAAGCGTCGACGCCAAGCTGGCCGCACAATTCAGCGCGAATATCCAGCCCAAAACCATCGGCCTTGCCGATATCTTGCAACCAACGCTCAAGTGATACCGGCTCGGCGCCAGCCATGAGGTACGTATCGGCCCACGACTCATAGACCGGCGTTTCAGTGTCCAGGATCGTGCCGTCGAAGTCGAACACCAGAGCGCTCACTCGGCTGCTCATGAAAGCGTGAGTGCTGGGAGATCACCAGCAGGTTCGATGCCAAGAATCTGGCAGAAGAACGACAACTCGGCTTCGAGCGCCGTGATGATCGTCTCGGCATCGCGAAAGCCGTGGGCAACACCGGGAAAGACCAGGTAAGCGTGCGGCACACCATTGGCTGCCAATGCGGCCACAACAGCATCGCTCTGACTCTTCGGAACGACGGGGTCAGCGTCTCCCTGCAACACGATCATGGGCGTTTCGAGCGCCTCGGTGCGGTTGATCGGCGACCGGGCCGTATAAATCGCCTCGCCCTCCGGCCATGGTGCAACCAGCTTGTCGCAGTATCGAGCCTCGAACTTGTGGGTGTCTTGCGCCAACGCGGCCAGATCGGCCACCCCGTAGCGCGACGCTCCTGCAGCAAACACGTCGCTGTCAGCAAGTGCACCCAGGACAGTCAAACCGCCAGCGCTACCACCCTTGATGACGATGCGGTCGCTGTCGACACGCTGCGAGTCACCTAGATACAACGCAGCAGCAACGCAGTCGTCGACATCGGCGACGCCCCAGCGCCCGTTGAGCGCATGGCGATAGGTCCGCCCGTAACCGGTGCTGCCGCGGTAGTCGACATCGACAACCGCAAAACCACGGGTCGTCCAGTAGCGAACACTGAGCTGCAATTCGGTTCGCGCCCGCGATGTGGGCCCACCATGCGCCAACACAAGCAACGGGGGCAACTCATCGACAGGAGCGGTGACGCTGGCATGCGCCGGCGAGTAGAACCACGCATGGGCTTCTTCACCATCGGTCGTCGCAAACACGATGTGTTCCGGGGCTTCCAAAAATGTTGGCTCAAGGCTGAGGTCGCGAGCTGGGCGTAAAACCTGTGGGGTTGCGCCTGGTGTCCACTGCACCAACTCGGGTTCACCATGATGGCGGGCGCCGATGAACACAATGCCGTCGCCCAGTCGACCGAGTGCTGAGACAGAGGACCAGTCATCTCGTTCTTCACCTGTCGAACTATCGAACAGCGTGTCGCCGCCAGGGTCGGTCCGGGCAATGATGGCCTGGCCGTCGATTTCGACCCACCGCGATAGGCCGAACACCCATCCTGGCGTTGCGATCTCGAACGAGCCTTCGATCAATGGGGTTGGGATCTCATCGGGGTCAGAAAATTCGTACAAGTTCCACCACTCGTGGTGATCGCTAACCGCCCAGAGACGACCGTCTGCAGTGAAGCCGGGGAAGACCACGGCGGCTGGCTCGTGATGGCCTCCAACCTGGCGGGGGCTCACAAGCTGGCCACCGACACGGTCGCCGAGCCAGAGCTCCGTTGCGTCCCAAGACATATTCGGATGGTCCCACTGCACCCACGCCAGCTTCGAACCATCAGGCGACAACCGGGGTGAGCTGTAGAAGTCCGCACCCTCGGCGAGCACCACCACGTTGCCTGAGCCATCGCCAGCCACGGCCACAAGATCATTCACCGGTTGGCCTTCGCCAACGCTGTGCGTCTCGCGAACGCAGATGAACCACGCCTTGTCGGGTGTCGCACGCCCATCAGCGAAACGAACTGCCTTTGGCTGATCGGGTTCTGGTGTCAACAGCGTAAGGGTCCCGTCCTCATCTAGACGGCGCAAGCGCTGGTCAGCATCGTCGACGTACCAGAGTGTGCCGCCGCCGACCCACCAGGCACCGCCGCCGTACTCGTGAACCCGGGTGCTCACATCGGCATCAGTCGCAGTGACTTCCGAAATCGTTCCATTGCGCCAACGCAAGATGGCGACACGACCGCCTTCCTCGGGGCGTGACTCGTTGAACCAGACATCGCCACCATCGGTCACGATTTCACTCAGCCCTGCCGCACCGACCACAAGATCCTTGGCCTCAATCGGCGACGGCCAAGCGCCGTATGGCTTCACACTCCCGGCTACTTCTGACATTCGTCCGACCCCCAACCCGCCATCATTTCAGTGCTCGTCCTTCGCACTTCAAATAACAACAATCGACTTGGCTTATCAGCTCGATTACCGGACATCAGAATTCCTACGTTTCTCTGTGGCTGCACAATCACCGCGTCGTGGCGCCTTGGCCGCACAGTCGGGTTCTGCGTCTTCTGGCCCTCGATCTGTTTATCGGAGCGATCAACGAGTGCCTGAGTAGAGGGCGATTTCAGATCTGACGAATGCCAGGAGCGGCCGGCGATGATCGGCAACTCAGTCGCGCCCGAGCAGATCGCCAATCCGGGTCACACCTTCGATTAGATCTTCGTCGGACAACGCATAGGACATCCGACCGTAACCCGGTGCAGAGAACGCCTCGCCAGGGACAATCGCAACATTGATCTTCTCAAGGAACAGGTCAGCAAGTTCCGCTGTTGTAGTCGGCGTCACGCCATCGATATCTCGACCGAGCACCTCGTGGAACGACGGAAACGCATAAAACGCCCCCTCAGGGTTCATGCATGACACGCCGGTGATTTCGTTGAGCATGGTGTAGATCGTCTGGCGGCGGCGGTCGAACGCCGCATGCATCTCATGGACAGCATCGAGGGGCCCACTCAGAGCGGCCAACGCCGCGGCCTGAGCGACATTGCAGACGTTGGAGGTCTGGTGCGACTGCAGCGTCGACGCAGCCTTGGCGAGTTCTGGAGGGCCGATGATCCAGCCAACACGCCAGCCGGTCATCGCATACGTCTTGGCAACGCCATTTAAAATGATGCATCGGTCAGCAAGCTCAGGAACCAACACTGGCATGGAGTGGTGCTCGACCCCGCCGTACACCAGGTGTTCGTAGATCTCGTCGCACAGCACCCAAATGTCGTGTTCGACGGCCCAGCGGCCAATCGCTTCGATCTCTTCTTTGCGGTACACCGCCCCTGTTGGGTTCGACGGTGACACGAACATCAATGCCTTGGTGTTCTCTGTACGGGCTGCTTCGAGTTGCTCGACGTTGACCTTGAAGCCGGTCTCAGCTGAGGTGTGCAGCTCGACGGGGATTCCGCCGGCCAGACGAACTGGTTCGGGATAGGTCGTCCAGTAAGGCGCTGGCAGCAACATCTCGTCGCCGGGGTTCAGTAAGGCTGCGAGAGCGTTGTAGACGGCCTGCTTACCACCGTTAGTCACAACGATCTGATCGGTAGTTACGTCGTAACCCGAGTCGCGTTTGGTCTTGGCCACAATGGCATCGCGAAGCGCTGGAAGACCAGGTGTGGGTGAGTACTTGTGGTTTGCCGGAACCCGGCACGCCTCGACCGCTGCATCGACGATGTGTTTCGGGGTAGGGAAGTCGGGTTCACCCGCACCGAAGCCAATGACCGGCTTGCCTTGGGCCTTGAGCGCCTTGGCTTTAGCGCTCACAGCAAGAGTGGCAGATGGAGCGATGGCGCCAACGCGGCGCGAGAGTTCAGAAGTCACGTAGTGAGTGTGTCAGCGTTCCAGCACAAGAGCCAACGTTTGTTCAGGTTTCTCGCAGAAGTCTCGTAACGCTCTTTTCGTAGCTAAGCGCGATGGTTGTGACACATCGACAGCCCATTTCCCTGGTAACCGGAATCTGCGCTGGCAGACTTCTGGGTGTGAGCGACACGATTCCGAACATCACCATCCCGGCCGACCTGCTCCCATCCGACGGTCGGTTTGGGTCCGGACCGAGCAAGGTGCGCACCCAAGCGGTAGATGCACTAGCCGCTACCGGCACGTCATTTATGGGAACGAGCCATCGCAAGGACCCCGTTAAGGACATCGTTTTACGCATGCAGGACGGAATGCGACAGCTATTCTCTCTGCCGAGTGATTGGGATGTCATGATCGGCAACGGTGGCGCCACGATCCTGTGGGATGCACTAACTTTTGGCTTTATCGCTCAGAAAAGCCAGCACCTGTCATTCGGCGAATTCGGCTCGAAGTTCGCAAAGGCGGCGCAGCAAGCACCTCACCTCACTGACCCGACGGTCATCGAATCCGACGTTGGCAGCCATCCAGTCTTGGTTGCCGACGATGCCATCGATACCTACTGTTTCACGCACAACGAGACGTCGACCGGTGTCGCAATGGACGTCACCCGACCTTTGGGCGCCGCTGGCCTCATCTGTGTCGACGCCACTTCGGCTGCCGGTGGCATGCGCTGGTCCCCCGAGCAAGCGGACCTCTACTACTTCTCGCCGCAGAAGTGCTTCGCAAGTGACGGTGGTCTCTACATAGCGCTGGCCTCTCCGGCTGCGAGCACACGGATAGACGAGATCGCTGCAAGTGACCGCTGGATCCCGGCTGGCCTTGACTTGAAGACAGCGCTCGACAATTCACGTAAGAAGCAGACGTACAACACGCCATCACTGGCAACCATCTTCATGACCATGCACATGGTCGAATGGATGAACAAAAACGGTGGCCTTGAGTTCGCCGCCGGCCGATGCGACGAATCGTCGTCTCACATCTATGACTGGGCCGACTCACACCATCTTGCGACCCCGTTCGTATCTGATCTCTCGATGCGTAGCAGCGTCGTATGCACTATCGATTTCGACGACGTCGTTACCGCGGACACCGTCGCCAGTGTCTTAGCAGCTAACGGCATTGTCGGCACCGACAGCTACCGTAAGCTCGGACGCAACCAACTGCGCCTGGCTGCCTTTCCCGCCATTGATCCCGACGACACCCGCGCCCTGACGGCGTGCATCGATTATGTCATCGGTGAGCTCACTTAAGGGCTGTTCAGTGGCGAGCGAAACAACGGCAGGAAAGCTGCTTATTGCTACCCCTGCGATTGGTGAGGGCGACTTTGAGCAGTCGATCATTTACATGTTGCATCATGACGTCGATGGCGCCCTCGGAGTAATCATCAATCGTCCAAGCGAGTTGCTGGTCGAAGAGTTGCTCCCGCGTTGGGTAGATATTGCGACCGCACCGGCACTGATCTTCTCGGGAGGTCCGGTCGAAACGAACGGCTTCATCGGTGTGGCCCGAGCCGTCGGAGCTCAACCTGAAGGTGTCGTCGAGATACCAGAAACCGACGTGGTCACCGTCGATCTCGAAGACGACGCTGCATTTGCTGCTGCACACATCGACCGCTTGCGCATCTTTCGCGGTTACGCCGGTTGGGGTGCGCACCAGCTTGATACCGAACTCAGCGCCGGCGCATGGTTCACCGTCCCCTCAGATCCTGGCGATCTGTGGTCAGAAGTACCCGGCGATCTGTACGAGCAGGTGCTGCGCCGTCAGTCCGGCGATATGCGATGGTTCGCAATCGCACCCCTCGACCCATCCCAGAACTGACACTGCTCCACAGAGCCCATGGCCCAGACATGGTTTGGGCAAGGAATGCTGCGACGACCCAATGGTCACCTCGATGAGGCAGTCCCAACGGATCAGGTCGAACGTGACGGCCTCAACGGTAGAGGTGCCAGTGGTCTCGACGGTGAAAGTAGCCAGTGATCCGGTGTCGAACAGTCCGATCTCTTCATCGTCTCTGCTGGCAATTGCGACGTCGCCCAGTCGGAGGACCAGCACGGTGTCAGCGATGCCGTCAGCGGTGATCATGACGTCCTCGCCAGCTGTCAGAGATAGCTGCTTGGGTCTAGCGTCGCGTTTAGCTTTTCACCGCCCTCGGCTTGTTCATCGAAATACAACACCGAGGTGCAACACCGAGGTGCAACACAGTGCCGTTTTCACCACGTACACGAAACGGATCAGCTGATTCCTGCGACTGGGTTACTGCAATTTCTCCAAGCGTCTCATGGGCGTTGGTGACGATCCATCCGCCATCGATGACGAATCCGTTGCCCGATGAGAGCCCGTCCGGTGCCGACACGAAGACGAAGGACGACTCGATCTGTTCGTAGGTCGCCTCGCTGCTCATCTCGGTACCGTTTGATCGAGCGACCTGATTTCAGCCGAGGCGCTAACGGGAAGCAAGAACACTGCAAACACAAGAACACTGCAAACATGAGGGCAAGGCGCACTTGCACATGTCCACGGTACTGGCTCTTAGCAACCAGTGACGTCAGCTTTTCACCGCTGCGGCCAGCAGAAGATCTCATGCCAAGGGAACTAATTTCAAACGATGCCAGACAAACGATGCCAGACACATCGGATGCTTAGGAAGATGCGATCTGGCTCGGCCCGGTGCTCACTGGAGCCCCGATGTAGCTGCACCGGAGCCCATCTGAGGTGCCAGGTACCACTGAGATCGGCAGCACAATTCACCTGACGACGGGCCCTGAACCAACCGGTGACGGCCGAGTCGGTCTGAGCGCCTAAACTGATTTCGACACGGCCATGGCGCGCCGTTTTCGAATGATGGTCGATGCTCGACTAGTTTTCGACCGAATACATCTGACTTTTAGGAGAATCTGTGGAATTGCGACCTGGGCTCAAGCTGAGCAGCGCTGTCTGTTCAACCGAGGTGATCGTTGTCGCCGGTAGCGGCGACATCGACCTGACCTGTGGCGGCGTGGCCATGCTCATGCCCGGTGCCGAGGCTGGCGCCGCTGACGCCGTCGACGGACTAACCGAAGGCACCATGTTGGGCAAGCGTTACTGCGACGACGACGGCACCGTCGAAGTCTTGGCTACCAAGCCCGGCGACGGATCTATCGGTATCGGCCAAACCGCACTCAGCCTCAAAGAGGCCAAGCCACTCCCCGCTTCCGACTAAACATCGATTGGTTTTGACAACGTGAACATCTTGACACTGCTTGACATGGCTGTCAGCGGGTTCGGCGACCGGACTGCCTTCGGGTCGGTCGGAAGTGGCCTGACGTACACCGAATTGCTTGAGCGATCTGCTCGTGCCGGCCATTATTTCACCGAAGCCGGCACCGATCGGGTGTCGTTCCTCGACGTGAGCTCGCCCGCATTGCCGGTCGCCTTATTCGGGGCGGCCTATGCGGGCCAACCCTTCGTGCCTCTGAACTACAGGCTCGCTGACGGCGATCTCGCAGCGCTTGCCGAACGAACCGCGCCTGCCTCGCTCGTCGCCGGTACCGATCAAGTGGCGCGGGTAGCATCGACTGCTGGTCTGCAAGTGATCGAACGCGATGAGTTTCTGAGTGCAACCGAATCCGGTGATGCTCTGGATCCATCGGCATGGTCGATGGATCCAGATGACATCGCTGTGCTGCTCTACACGAGCGGCACCACAGGAGAACCCAAGGCTGCCGTATTGCGGCACAAGAACCTGGTCGGTTACATCCTGGGCTCTGTTGAATTCATGGGTGCCGGCGAAGATGAGGCCACACTTGTATCGGTCCCTCCGTATCACATTGCTGGTCTAGCAGCGATCTTGAGTTCGGTCTATGCAGGGCGTCGCGTCGTGCAGCTGCCGAACTTCGATGCCGATACCTGGATCGATCTCGTGGCTTCCGAAGGGGTAACCCACGCCATGGTCGTACCGACCATGCTCGCCCGAATCGTCGAGCAAATGACGGCTCGATCGATCGAGTTGCCAAGTCTGCGGGCGCTCTCGTACGGAGGTGGCCGCATGCCCCTACCTGTCATTGACCAGGCACTCCGCCTATTCCCCGAAACCCGATTCGTAAACGCCTACGGCCTAACCGAGACCAGCTCGACGATCTCCCTGTTGGGGCCCGACGACCATCGCCAGGCCCATGTCAGCGACGACCCCTCAATCCAACGTCGGCTGACATCGGTTGGGCAACCACTTCCTACGCTCGAGGTCTCGATTCGAGACGACGAAGGCGCCGAAGTCCCGTCCGGTACCCCCGGCGAGGTTTGGGTCCGCGGCGAACAAGTAGCGGGCGAGTATCTCCAGCAAGGCTCCAAGCTCACGGCCGAAGGCTGGTTCCCAACCAACGACGGCGGCGAACTCGATGCCCATGGGTACTTGTATGTGACCGGTCGACTCGACGATGTCATCGTGCGCGGTGGCGAGAACATTTCGCCCGGTGAGATCGAAGATGTCCTACTGGCCCATCCCGAAGTCCGAGACGTCGCAGTTATCGGGATCCCGAACGACCAGTGGGGCGAGACCATCGCCGCCGTGGTGGTTGGGTCCGCGACCGAAGACGAACTAAAAGCCTTTGTCGCCGAGCGACTGCGGTC
The DNA here is from genome assembly GCA_905182135.1 of uncultured Acidimicrobiaceae bacterium. Taxonomy (GTDB): domain Bacteria; phylum Actinomycetota; class Acidimicrobiia; order Acidimicrobiales; family UBA10347; genus UBA10347. The sequence continues at coordinate 91,932 of CAJJAG010000002.1, forward strand.
GTCTCGCTCTCCCGACACTGTGGTATATCGCGACGAGCTTCCCTACAACGACACGGGCAAGCTCTTACGCCGGGTCCTCAGGGCCGAATTGGCCGAGTCCTAACTTGTTGCTGAGCGTCAACCAGGCGCTGGGAACAGCGAGGCAGTGGTCGAGTATCGCCGCAATTGGTGACACCGAACTTCCGCTCCTTGCGGTCGATATGCGCGACGTTGCGCGCTCGTTCCGAATGAACAACCAGGACGACGAGTTGGTTGATTTGATCACTGCCGCTCCTTGGGTGAACGCGGTAATTGTCGATGATGACCTTGATCCTGTGTTCGCTCGACTCGTCGACGCGTTCGATGTAGTCATTGGCGATGGCACGTCGTCTGAGGCTGCTGTTGACGTTGCCGATCCTGAATCATGCCTCGCTGAACTTGCCACTGCTGTGGCTGCCAGTCCGTCAGCATCAGTCGCTCTGGTTCAACTCCTTCGTGTTAGCCATGACCTACCCATCGCACAGGCGCTCCATCTCGAGTCCGTGACGTATGCAATGTTGCAGACCAGCGAACGGTTCCAGACATGGCTGACCGGGCGGCATCCAGATGCAGCAACTGATAGTGCAGAGCAGGCCGTGGCGGTTGATCTGGCCGGGTCGTTGCTGACCATCACGTTGCAACGCCCCGACAAGCGAAATGCCCTGAACGTGGTTATGCGTGATCAGCTATGCCAAGCCCTTGAGCTGTTGGACCTCGATCATTCGATCGACGGGGCGCTGGTCGTTGGTGCCGGAAGCAACTTCTGCGCTGGCGGGGACCTCGATGAGTTCGGCTCGACACCCACGCCTGCAACTGGCCACCATGTCCGCATGGTGCGCAGTCTCCCGGCCCTGGTGCATCGAGTGAGCAAGCGGGTTCGGGTTCATGTCCATGGCGCATGTGTCGGCGCAGGTATAGAACTACCCGCATTCGCCGGTTCGATAATTGCTCACCCCGACGCAACATTCCAGCTTCCTGAAATCGCCTTCGGCTTGATTCCTGGTGCGGGCGGCACGGTCAGCGTCACTCGTCGCTGCGGACGCCACCGCACGGCCTGGCTAGCGCTGACGGGCACAACGATCGATGCTGGGCTCGCCTTGCGCTGGCAGCTCATCGACCGAATCGATGCAACCGTCTTCTGACCAGACCTCTTGGTGGTTAGCGGCGTGCGTTCTGCCAGGACGTGAGAAGTTCGACGCCTCGCTCGACCGCGTCGGTGCCGCCACAGAACGAGAATCGGACGTACTGCTCACCGTTGTAAGGATCAAAATCGGTACCAGGAGTAGCCGCGATACCGAGCTCGGAAAGCCACTGGGCGCACAAGTCCGTGCTGCTCTCGGCGATGTCGGAAATATCGGCGTACACGTAAAAGGCCCCCTCGGCTGGTGCCAGCCGGTCAAAGCCTGCGGACCGTAAACCATCGAGCAAGATCTGCCGGTTGTGGGCGTAACGCACCAGATGGCCTTGCAGCTCCTCATGGCAATCAAACGCAGCGATGCCCGCCATCTGGGACAGCGTCTGCGGGCCAAGAAGAAGATTTGCTGCAAACTTCGTAACTGGTGACACAAAGTTTTCGGGGACGACCAGCCAACCGAGCCGCCATCCGGTCATCGAGAAGTACTTGGAGAAGCTGTTGACGACGAGCACATCATCGCTATGAGCAAGCGCCGTGGTTGCCGCTGTGCCATAGGTGAGACCGTGATAAATTTCGTCCGATACCACCTTGATGCCTCGCTCGTCGCACCAGGCCACGATCGACGCCAGCATGTCGTCGTCCAGCATCGTCCCCGTTGGATTCGAAGGACTCGTGATGACCAGCCCGTCAAGTGGTCCCTCGGCGTAGGCCTTCTCGAGCAACTTGATCGTCGGCTGGAAATTATCGTCGAGTGTGGTCATCAGCGGAACGACCTGGGCCCCGAGCGCCTCCAGCGCATTGCGGTAACACGGGTAGCCAGGAACTGCTAGCGCCACCCGGTCGCCGATATCGAAGGCGGCGAGGAACGCAAGCGTGAAACCGCCTGACGCCCCGACCGTGACCACGACGCGGTGTGGGTCGACCTCTAGGCCGTACCAGTCGGCGTAGTGAGTAGCAATCGCCGCTCGCAACTCGACGATGCCATGAGAGCTGGCATAGCCAAGCCGGTCACTATCGAGCACTTGATGGGCTCGTTCGATGACGCCCTTCGGGGCTGCGGTCAGCGGCTGGCCCACTTCGAGTCGAACAACTTCTGCACCAGTCGCTGCACGCCTTTCGGCCGCCTCGAAGACCTCCATCACGCGGAAGGGAGCGATCTCTGACCGCGATGAAGGCTGGATCGTCATAGTCCTCTACCCCTTACTTGCGGCGGCGCTTATTGCGCCGGCTCGTGGACGGTGCCCGTTGACGCAGCTCTATGTCCCGGGCTTGCTCGGCAAGTTCTTGCCACAACAGCTGGTAACGGGCCAAACGCACAGCTTGGATTTCACCAGCGTCGACTGCCTGCTTGACTGCACAGCCCGGCTCTTGGCGATGGGTGCAGTCGCGAAACCTGCAGCTCGGAGCCAACGCTGTGACGTCGGCAAACACCTCATCGAGGGCGATATCTGCGGCCCAAAGCCCAATGGCTCGAATACCTGGGGTATCGATCACCACGCCGGCACCGGGGAGTTCGATCAGCTCACGGACTGTGGTTGTATGTCGGCCGCGCCTGTCACCACTTCGGACTTCGGCAGTCTCGGCCACATTGTCGCCAACGATTGCGTTTACCAGGGTCGACTTCCCGACACCTGACGGGCCGATGAACACCAGCGTCTCGCCCACGCCGATGGCGTCCCGGAGTTCTTCAATGCCAGTTCCATCTTCTGCGCTGGTGACAATCACCGGCGCAACCGAGTCAAGCCATCGGTACTCGTCGGACACCTCGCCCAAGTCACGCTTCGTAAGGATGACCAGAGGCTCAGCGCCGCTATCGATCGCTAGTACCAAGAAGCGCTCGATCCGAGCATCGTTGGCGGCTTGGTCGAGGCCGTGAACTACTGCCACACGATCGATATTAGCCACGAGCACCTGATCACTAACCTGCTCTGCGGGATCTCGGCGCACCATGGCGGTGCGGCGAGGCAAGACCTGCACTATGTGCAGTCCAACCTCGTCATCGGGTGCAACGACAGCCCAATCACCTGTGACCGGAGCGATTTTTGACTGCGATCGTTGGGAGTCGCTGACAGCACGGACCTCGCCGTCTTCGACCAACACATCAACTTCACCACGATCGACTCGGGCAACGCGACCCAATTGGGCCTCAGCATTCAGTTCCGTCGATGCTCCGAAGTCAGCGAAGGCCTGGATGGTCTCTTCATGGAGACCAAGCGATTCCAGTCGAGTCACACCGTGAGAATACGGCCTCCGAGTCGACATGAGAGCACCTTGGCCTCCTTTCGACTTAACCACTTGTTTCTCGGTTCTGCCGACCGAGCGCTGTGCTCAACGGCAATACTGGGAGCACGAGGCGATGACATGACTGACCAAACCGATGTACACGACCCAGCCACCAGTGCGGCGATCGACGAGATCAATGCGCTTGCACCATCAATGGCAATTCCCGTTTCAGGTGTTGCCGCCGCGACATCAGGCGTTCTTGCGGCTGGCGTCGCGCTCGGTGTCGGTGAACTCTTATCCGGGATTTCAAACAAGATTCCATCGCTGATCATTCGGGTCGGCGATGTCGTCATCGAGAACTCGCCTGGCTCGGTTGAGAGGTGGGCAATCGACACGCTTGGAACCAACGACAAACCAGCACTCATTGTCGGCATCACGCTGATCAGTCTGCTGCTCGGTGGTCTTACCGGTATCGCTGCATCGAAGAAGTTCACTGCAGGTGTCACCATCTTCGTACTATTTGGCCTGCTCGGTGGCCTCGCCGCTGGCAGCGACCCTCAGCGCCCTGCCGGATGGGCATGGTTCTCGGCCATCCTTGCCGCCGCTGCAGGCACTGCCACCCTTTATCTATTACTCAAGACCGTCCGGGCGTTACCGAACGCTGCTGCATCGCCTGACCAATTAGCAAATAGCCGCCGTGGCTTCCTGGGGGCTGCGATCGGTGCTGCTGCAGTCAGTGTTGCAGCACCCGTCGTGGGTACGGCGCTTCGCAGCCGCCAGAGTGCCCAGGTCGAAGGCGACCGCGAGAACGTTGCTGCAGCTCTCAACTCCATCGACACGCCGTCGACTGGCTCCGCAACCAGCTTGTCGGCTGGCTCTGGAACCAGCTTGGAGTCTGAATCGGCGGCCGTACCCGAACTGACATCATTTGATGACATCGACGGCATCGCCACCCTCGTGACGCCTAACAACAACTTCTACCGCATCGATTCGGCACTCTCGGTACCTCGAATCGACGTCGAAACCTGGTCGATGAAGATCACCGGCATGGTCGACCAGGAGATCGAACTGACCTTCGACGATCTCTTGGCTATGGACCCGGTCGAAGAATTTGTCACACTGTCCTGCGTCTCGAATAACGTCGGCGGTGATCTCGTCGGCAATGCCCGCTGGCTCGGTGTGCCAATCAAGAAGCTTCTCGATATGGCTGGAGTGCAGCCCGGCGCCACGCAGATCGTAGGTCGCTCGGTCGATGGCTGGACCGGCGGCTTCCCCACCGAGTATCTCAATGATCCAGATCGAGTCGCTCTCGTCGCCGTTGCCATGAATGGCGAGCCTCTACCCACCCAACATGGCTTCCCGGTGCGGCTAGTCGTCGCAGGTCTGTACGGCTATGTTTCAGCCACCAAATGGCTCAAAGAGATCGAACTCACAACATGGGACGATTTTGATGGCTACTGGATCACCCGAGGCTGGGGCAAGGAAGGCCCAATCAAAACACAGTCTCGCATCGACGTGCCGAACGCGAACGCCCGACTCGACGGCGGAGGCCAGCCCATCGCTGGTGTGGCGTGGGCACCAGATCGAGGCATCGCCAAGGTTGAAGTGCTGATCACTGAGGTCCTCGACGGCGAAGAAGAGCCAAACGAGAACTGGATCGAAGCTGAGCTTTCTGGCGACGTCACCAACAACTCGTGGCGGCAATGGATGCTGCCATGGAGCGCTCCGACCGGCGACCATGTCATCCGCGTGCGCGCCACCGATGGCCAAGGAGTCACCCAAACGGCGGAACGTAGTCGGGTTGATCCCGACGGAGCAACTGGTTGGCACACGATTGCGGTGCGGGTCTCCTGACCCCAAACGGGACTCTTCCCACTCTTGTGGAGGTGTCTATATGTCACATTCCACCAGATGTCCACCGATCATTAGGCCTCAGTAGATATGGTTTCGGCGCCGATGTTCCACCCCCTGTGGGGAAGACACCAATGACCCTTGGGTTGTGTTTACGTGCTTCCACCGACTTTGGCGGAACGCAAAAGAGCACGGAGAAGTTTATGGCAAGTCGTCGCGGAGACACATTCGACAAACGGCAGCGGGAACGCCGCCGCCAAGAGAGAAATGCCGACAAGCGTGCAAAGCGTCAGGGCACTGAGAACCCCAATGGGCCGCTCATTCCAATCCAAGTCCAAGAAGCGCCACCGGACACCAGCATGGACACCCTGATCGAGGACTTCACCCCGAAGACTTCCGAGCACCGCAAACTGCTCGAGAAGTTCGGCATGATCAAGGAACACAAGAAGGCCGGCGGCATCGACACCGACACCTTTGAACTGCTTCGCATGGAGATTTTCGAAGACCTCGGCCTCGAGCCGTAGCCTTCGGGTTGCCCCCTTCGCCTTGCAGCGCCAGAAGACATCTGCACTAGTTTCCCAAAGCGCAGGCTGCGGATCTTGTTGTGAGAGCTGTTCAGGTCTGTGCCTCCAGTGCCCTAAACACGAGGTCAGTTGTCATGCGCAGGTCCTTTGCCATGATCCGGCGTTGGGGCTCACCGATTGTTGGCGCGGGAGCAGCTTCTCCGGCCAGTTCGGCGATACCGGCAGCGATTGTGTTCTCGATCGCAAGCTGGTCGGCGGGTGGCACCAGACCTTTAGCATCGGATGCGATCAAGGCATCGAGCTGCGCACACCATTCGCGGAGCAGGGTCTTCGGTTCGACAGATGACGCGGACATAACCCTGAGAGTAGCGTTCTGGTATGCCTCAGTACGTCAACGTCTTCGTCGAAGCTTCAGACGAGGCCAGCTACAGATCTGCCTGCCAAAACAACGGCAAACAGTTCATCGACCAGTCGCTATCTCGCTTTCTGAAAGACGCCTAGCAGCGGACCATGAAGCACCCGACGACGAATAGTCCCTCACCCACGCCGCTACACCGCTGAGCGACGCGATGCTAACTTTCGCACGTGAACGAGTCGTGGGTCATCGTGGGTGCCGGTTCAGCCGGCTGCGTCATAGCCAATCGGCTTAGCGCTGATCCCGGCCGGCAGATCACCCTGCTCGATAGCGGCCCACCGCTTGGACCTGGCGAGGTGCCGCTTGGGATCGAAGGGCCCAACTTCTTTGCTGCGATGCAAGAGCCGGGGCGTATGTTTCCTGATCTGCTTGCTACCCGGGCTGTCGGCATCGACCCAACCATCTATCAGCGGGGTCGGGGCATCGGCGGTTCGAGCGCAGTGAACGCAATGGTGGCTTTACGCGGCAGCGACAGCCTGTATCGAAGCTGGGGATGGACCAACGCAACCGAAGCCTGGTCGCTAGTTCAGCTTCCTACGGAGCTAGCGACCATGTCAGAACTTGGCGCAGTCGACCGGGCGTTGCTTGCCGATGACAGAACCGAACAGTTGCAGCTCACGAGAACCAATGGTAAGCGAGTTACATCTGCCCAGGCCTACCTCTGGCCGGTGCTTGAACGACCCAACCTGAAGATCAGAGCGGCCACAACCGTGGCGCGAGTCCGCTTTGACAATCGCCGAGCCACCGGCGTGATCCTCAACGATGGGTCAGAACTCGAAGCCGATCATGTCGTCGTATGCGCCGGGGCTATCCACTCCCCCGTCGTGCTACTTCGTTCTGGCGTTGACACGCCCTTCGTTGGCTCTGGGCTGCAGGACCACCCCTCAGTGGCGTTCACGCTTGGCCTACGGGAGCACGCTCACCACGACGCCGCTCGTCTACCAATCGGCACCGCACTCCACACCTATCTCGGGTCTGACTTGATGCAGCTACTCCCCATGAGCAACCTTGGGCCTGGGCCCGAGGCAACCGGGCTCGGTTCGCTTATGGCAGCTCTCATGACACCAACCGGTCACGCCGGGTCCGTCGGTATCGGCCACACCGGGACTCCCGTGATCGACTTTGCCCTGCTCGAGGACCCGCACGATGTTGACGGTTTAGTCGCTGCTGCCAAGCTAGCAATCGACCTTCTCGACACCCCAGCGTTCGACGAAATCACGGAGCAGGTTTACATCGACAACCAAGGAACCACCGTCGAGACGCTCAGCGATTCGTCCTCAATCCGGGAATGGGTGCTCGGTCACTGCGGCGACTACGTACATGCAACGAGTACATGTGCCATGGGAACCGTGGTCGATGAAGACTTTATGGTGAAGGGCTACCAGAATTTGTACGTCTGCGATGCATCAGTCTTTCCGTCGATTCCTGACGCAAATACCCATCTACCGACCACGATGGTTGCTGAACGTTTCGGCTTACGACACGGCTGAAAAACCATTCGCATCACTCAGCAGTCCCTTCGTTTCCTGCCCGGCTATCCATAGTCCGAATTCGATGGTCCATTTCGCCCCTCGACTGCGTTCTAAAATTACCGATGCGTGTGGCATGTGTTTTCCGCACCCTTCTTAAGCCGCCAGATCGCAGGGCAGCGATAGCCTCATCTCCGTGCTTACGGCGTCGAATCTCGGAATCTCGTTTGGTGCGCGGCGGCTGTTCAAAGACGTCACGCTCGAACTCAAGCCTGGGCGGCGGATCGCGCTCGTTGGCGGCAACGGTGCCGGCAAAACCACTCTCATCGGCATGCTGATGGGCGCTGTCGAGCCAGATGAAGGCGCAGTCCACCGTCCAAGTGATCTCCAGATCGGTTATCTGCCCCAAGACCTTGCTGACGCCCCGCAGGGAACCGTGCTCGAAGAAGCTATGGCTGGCGATGTACACATGCAAGCAGCTCGCAGCCGCTTGGCCGACCTCGAGGCCAAACTCACATCATCGACGGGTGAGGACCCCAAGCTGATTCAGGCTTACAGCGACGCACAAGCCCATTTCGATCAGTTGGGCGGTTACTCGGCCGAGGCCGATGCCCATCGGGTGCTGGCCGGTCTTGGTTTCAAGGGTACCGACGGAGACAAACCACTTCGGGAACTCTCTGGTGGTTGGCGCATGCGGGCCGCTCTGGCGCGCCTGCTCGTTGCCAAGCCTGACGTCCTCATACTGGATGAGCCAACGAACCACCTAGATGTCGATAGCGTTTTCTGGCTCGAACGTCAGCTCGCCGCTTGGCCGTCCGCGTTGCTGTTCGTATCACACGATCGCGACTTCATCGATGCTGTTGCCGAACGCGTCGTCGAACTATCTGGTGGCACAACTAACGAATACATCGGCGGCTTCGCTGAGTTCGTCGTTGCTCGCGAAGAACGAATCGCACTGATCGAAGCGGCCGCAGTTAACCAGCAACGCAAGGTCGCACAGGTCGAGAAGTTCGTCGAGCGCTTTCGCTACAAGGCCACAAAGGCCCGCCAGGTACAGAGCCGGATCAAGACGCTTGAGAAGCTCGACAAGATCGAGGTTCCGACACGAGAGGCCATCAAGGCCAAGTTTGGTTTTCCTGAACCTCAACGCTCATCACGAATCGTCGTCGAGATCGATGACGTCACTGCCGGCTACGACGGGCAAGCAATCGTGAGCAATGTCAAGCTCGTCGTGGAGCGCGGCACCAAGGTCGCATTTATTGGTCCCAACGGAGCGGGTAAGACGACACTCGTCAAGATGATCCTCGGCGAACTCGAACCAATGGCTGGAAGCGTGACCATCGGCAACAACGTTGACATCGCCACGTTTGCTCAGCACCAAACCGAAGTCCTTATCGAGTCTCGATCACCGTTCGAGGAACTCCAGGCCACGATGGGCGACTTGGGCATGCGTAACTCGCGCACCATCTTGGGCAGCTTCGGTTTCAGTGGCGAGGCAGCCGACCGCAAGATCGGCGATCTGAGCGGTGGTGAGCGGACCCGGTTGGCACTGGCAAAGACCATGGTCCACCCGGTCAATCTGCTCGTGCTCGATGAGCCAACAAACCATCTCGACCTTCCGTCATGCGATCTACTCGAAGACGCACTTCAGGCGTATCCCGGCACGGTCATTCTGGTGACTCACGACCGGCATCTCATTCGCAACGTCGCCGAAATACTCGTCGAAGTTCGCGACGGCAAGGTCACGGTCCACGACGACGTCGACGAACGCCTGCTCGCGCCCGGTGAGAACAGTATGGCCGCCAAGTTGAGCACCTCGACGGCGGGTAAGGCGAAGAAGAGTTCCAAGAAGACAGATGCCCGCAGCGGTACTGGCCGCAAGCAAGAGAAGCGTGGCCAGGCCGAGCAGCGCAACGGACACCACCAGGACACCAAGGCGCTACGGATAGAGCTTCGCCAGGCTGAAAAAGACTGGGAGAAGGCTGAGCGTAAGGTTGCACAGTTACAGCTGAAACTGGCAGACCCCGAGATCTACGGCGACGCAAATCGAGTCACGTCATTGGCAAAAGAATTTGATGCGGCGAAGGACCGAGCTGCCAAACTGTCCACTCAATGGGAATCCCTTGCGTCCGAGCTCGAGCGCTCTTAGAGCTAATTTCTGTCGCAGTATCTACGTTAGAGCCGACAGTTCTGGCCAATAAGGCCGCGCAGCTCAGACGGATCCACAAAGCCCGACTTCTGCTCTTGTCCAGCTTGAGACCCATAGACCATCGCATTGTCTTCGTTTGTCTGGAAGACAGCGCCTGAAACCATGTCGACAGTCCACGTAACGCAAAAGAGCGTGGTCAGGTCATTGCCGTTCCATGTCTCGTGCCCGATGAGTCCAATTCGCCAATGGGCCAGATCACCGTCGACAGAACGATCTACGGGGTACACATAGCCCTGTCGCAACGGCCGCCAGTCTTTCACGAAGTTAGCGTCGCTTAGCGAGGCCGTATCAGGTTCCAGAAGCCGAACAAGTTCCCATTGCTCGGTTGCATAGGCATTGCGCAGTTCCTGCATCGTGAGTAGCTCAGCAATAGCTGGCGAGACCGCTGATTCGGCGTCACCAGGTCCTAAGTCACGTAGCGACGTCGGGCATGCGAACGACGGGAAAACAATGTTCTCGTCATCGCCCCGCATCAGATCCGGCGTGATCACATCAATTTGGCCTGGGGTCACCCGTGCGACGCCAACGAAATCACCAGTACCGGTCACGATGATGTCGACCGACTCGATTGCATTGCCCGTTCCGGGATTGACGACTTGGGCCTGTAGCAGGCTGTCATCGTCGGGGTTCGAAACAATTGTGGCCAGTGCAGGGCGGCCGTCGATGCCAACGATCGCTACCTGATCTCCTTCCTCCACACGACGAACCCCCATCAACGCGCCAAACGCGCTCGGGTCCTCAATCCGGATCGACGCAAACCCATCGGCGATATTCGTCCCCTGCGCCATCGCTCGTACCACCTGGCCTGCGGCGCTGACCTCGATCCACCAGGGGCTGGCAAGAATTCGTTCGCGGGTCACGATGTTGCCACCGTTCAAGATCACGCCAGTCGCAACCTGGGCCCCGGTGCAGCTAAAGGCCTCGACCCGCACAAGTGCCTGTTTCGCAGCAACCGAAGCAGTGACAAGGTCAAAGGATTGGGTAACGGCCGTTTGAGACCCTGGTGTCACACTTGCTTCGGACGTCTCAACAACAACCGAGACGGTCCCTGCGGCCTCCGATGTGGACGTTGGGCGATTCGCAGTAGACGTGCCCGAGCGACCAACCAGCACGTATGCCAGACCAACGCCACCCACCACGGCGAGTAGTAAAGCGACGAGCGACGCAACCAGAAGAGGCGAACGTCGAGCAGAGCGTTGCACCGGCGTGGTCATGCTGGCTGCCACCAACTCTGCTGCCAGGTGGCCAGCGGTTGCCTGGCGTTCTTGTGGATCTTTACTCATGGCCCGCGAGATCGCAACGGCAAGGTCCTTGGGGACCGTTGCTGGTAGCTCAGGAAGCGGGTCTTCGTTGATTCGACGCATCAGCGACAACACCGGTGTTGTGCCACCGGGGTCGCTATAGGCCGGGTAACCATTCAGCAGGGCAAATAGTGTGGCACCGACCGAATAGACATCGCTCGCTGCGCCCGACTCGAGACCGTCGAATACTTCAGGAGCGGTGTACAGCGGCGTCAGTGTCAGCGCCTGTGAGGTCCCAAGTGCCTCATCGGTCAGATGGGCGATGCCGAAGTCGGCCACGTCGGGTTGCCCTGAGCCGCGCAACAGAATGTTGGCTGGCTTCAGGTCTCGGTGTAGCACGCCGTTCTCGTGTGCAGTCTGGACCGCTTGTGCAACCGTCACGCCGATATCTCGGACCCGGGCAGCACTAAACGCTCCCTGTCCGTCGAGCTCATCTTGCAGGCTGCCTTGCTCGTAAAATGGCATCAGCAGATATGGCTGGCCCGTTACGGTAAACCCACTTCCATACAGCGGAGCGATACCCGCCGTTTGCGAAAGGCGGCCCATGGCTCGCCGTTCACGGTCGAAGCGCCTCCGAGTCGTCTCGCCATCCACGTTCGTCAACACCTTGACGACAACATCGCGATCTAGGTCCGTCTGTCGGGCGCGATACACGATGGCGTTGCCGCCAGCGCCTATCCGCTCGGTGTCAGCCAGGCCTGGGATCCCCAAATCGATCGCTTTGATATCACGATCGTAATTGGCCGCCACGCTGTCAATGGCGTCACTCCGCACATCATCATGAGGAGCGTCGGACCGCGAATCAGTTACGCCTCAGCTCAGGCTGGGCAACCAGCGGTCTCGGCTGCTCCGCACAATGCCATTGCTATGACCTCGACGGTTGTAGCTGCGTCAAGCCCTGACCCGAGATACCAGTTGTCGATGAACAACTCCCAGTGCAGATGCAGCGACGGGTCTAACGCTCCCCTAATGCCCTCGGCCGAAGCATTCGTCCCTCGATTTCCGAGTTCACCAAGCCGTTGCCCTCGTAGGACCCGGCCACCGATCGAGATGGACGGGTCGATCTCTTCGAGGTGAGCCGAAATGGTCACGACGCGGCCAGCACCAGGAATCTCACCATGGTCAATCACCACGACATTGCCGTACAGCATGACCAGCGTCCAGTGTGGCGTGAAGCCGGCGATGCTGGCTTGCTCCAGCAGTGCCTCTCGTTCAGCTACCGACGAGTCCTCATAGTCATTAACCAGATAAACCACCGTGCCATCGGCGATCGAATATCCAGAGCGGTCTGCAGTTCCGCAACCGAAGTCGATGCCTCGATGGGTTCCGTTGCGGTAGGTACGGGGCGCTCCAGGAAGCGACCCTGAACTCAGCACCAATGGACACCGTTCGTCTGTTGGGCTCGCTATAACGTCTCCCAATGCTTGGGCCACAGCACGTTGTTCCTCAGCTGGCGGGCCGTCAGCCAAAACGCGAACGCCATCCTGACGCTCGTTGTTCGTCCAAACTGAGAACTGCAGCGACGCCGATGGACCCGCAACGGCCCCGAGTGGCTCACCACCGCTAATCAACGCACCAACAGAGATCCCATCTTCGATCGTAGCCAATCTGGCATAGACCGTCTGCGTATTTGCCGAACCACCGAGTGGGCCGTGGTCGACCACCACATGAGGGCCCAATTCGGCTTGTTCAGCCCATGACCAAACCGCCGACGGCCCAACATTGTCGAGTCCAGCGACCGGTGCACGAACTACGTTCACCACCCGTCCGCTCGCAGCAGCGACGACGGGAACCGTCGCCCAGTCTTCGATGCAGGTAAGCGTGACTGTCCCCGCCACGATGCTGTCGTTACCCAGTAGCCCGCAATCAGGGAGCGGCGTGGACAACACCTCAAAGAGGTCGCCGAGTCGGACTGCCTCACTGAAAGGGAGCGCCGTGGGCACCGGCGTTGGGCTAGGAATTGGGGTTGGGATGGCTGTGCCTGTTGGGGTTCGTTCTGATGGTGCTGCATCCGCAGGAGCGACCGTGGCGGTGCCTGCAGATATTGCAGCAGGTATTGCAGCAGGGCCTGGCGCAGCGGCTTGTCCGACCGTGAACCACCAAATCAGAAGGCCAAGCCCCGCAAGGGCGGCGGTTGCGCTGATGACACGGAGCGGGCGGGCACTTCTCGACACAGTCGGGAAGGGTAGAGGCAATTCTTCGTGGGCAGTTGGACCCCGGGGTGTGTTTAGGAGAGAGCGGCTGCCCGATCCGTGCCGCCAGGCGATATGCCAGGATCGCGTGTGACCGACCTCACGTTGATCTCTCGCACCTCGGCGACAAAGCGGCCCACAAACGGTCCAATTTCATCACGCCTTGACAACCAATCTGCTCCTATGCTTAAAAGTACTATTTATGCCACAGCGAGGACACCCCAGTGCGTTGGATTAAGACAGCAGGCGGTCTGTTATTACTCATGGGGCTCATGGCGAGCTGCATCCGACTCGAGGCCTCAATAAAAATTGAAGACGATGGATCTGGCTCCGTCGACTTCCTTAGTGCGCTCAACATAGAATCGTTCACCGGGGTGCTCGGCGGCTTCGATATTCCCGAGTCTCAACTGGGCGACACCGCAGAACTCTGCAACGAATTCAACTACGAGTTCTCCCCAAACGATGAGCTTCCCGATGGCGCAACCATCACGCCGTACGACGAGGAAGGCTTCTGTGGTACCCGAATCCAATACGACTTGGCCGCATCGACCGACCAGTCAGCAAATGTCACCGAGCTTTTTGATGCGTCGACCCGACTCTACAAGGAAGGCGATAACTGGTTCCTCGATTCCGACGTCAACACCGATGACATGGCTTCTTTGGCGGGCGACGTCCCGCCAGACATATTCGCCGAACTATTTGCCGACGCCAGCATCACGATCACCGTCGACCTTCCTGGCCGTGCTGTCGAAGGTCAGAACAACGCGACTGAGGTCAGCGACGACGGCAAGTTCACCTGGGACATCGATTTGCTCGACCCTCAAGCTCGGATCTTCGCTCAGACCGAACCCGGTTCAGACGGTGGCAGCGGCAGCGGAAGCAGGACAACCCCGCTGCTGATCGTAGCCATCGTGGCCGCACTCGCTGCGGCGATCGGCCTCTTCCTGTGGAAGCGTAAAAACGACGCAGTAGAGCCTGCTGTAGAGGGATCAGCACAATCGGGCATTGGACCAGCAGGAGTGTCTGTCCCTCCCGCCGCTGATCCCATCGAAGAGACCGTTGCCACGAACGCTGCCGACATCCAGCAGCCGATTCAGGACTCGGTCACTGACTCGGGCGACGATGAGGCGCCAGCGGCGACCAACCCTGAGCCTGTTTTCGACCAGGCACTTAACGCTTGGGTCGTTGAAGACCCTGCCCGTGGCCGCCTGCGCCACGATCCTGCAACCGACACCTGGAACCCAGTCTGACAATGCCAGGCCAGAGAATTCGTATCCTCGACTCGCTCGACAATGCAACCGTCGACGTCGCCATCATTGGTGGCGGCATCAACGGTGCCGTTACCGCAGCAGCTTTGTCCGCAGCTGGTGTACACACAGCTCTTGTCGACCGTGGAGACTTCTCATCCTTGACTAGTCAAGAGTCTTCGAATCTGGTGTGGGGCGGCTTCAAGTACATGCAGTCCTACGAGTTCAAGCTCGTCCGCGAATTGTGCCAATCTCGCAACCGCCTGACTGATGCCTATCCCAGCCAGGTCGAACCCATCGAGTTTTTGGCAACTTTCGACGAAGACTCGCCGTATCCGGTGTGGCTCGCAGGAATGGGCGCCATGGCCTATTGGGGCATCGGCAATTTCGCCACCGCTCGCCCGCGAATTCTGCGGCGATCAAACGTAAAATCGCTCGAACCTGTCATCAACACTTCGCGGGCCAAGGGCGGGCTGATCTATTCCGATTCCTATCTGCCCGACAACGACGCCCGTTTCACGTTCGGCTTCATTAAAAGCGCACTCGATCGAGGTGCCCTCACCGCCAACTACACCGAACTGGCTCACGCCGAGTTCGATGACGACTACTGGACGCTGCAGCTACGCGACATGATCGATGGCACGAACCGCACATTGCGTGCCCGCACCATAGTGAACGCAACCGGACCATGGATCGACGTCTTGAACGAGCAACTCGGCGTAACAACCGAACATCGCATCGCTCACTCCAAAGGAATCCATCTGATCGTGCCTCGCATAGGTTCCGGCGAACGGGTCTTTGCATTCTTCGACGAAGACGAGCGGCTGTACTACGTGATTCCCATGGGCGACCGGTCTGTGATCGGCACCACTGATTCTCGGGTCGATGAACCCACCACCGAAGTCACCGACGAGGACCGAGAGTTCCTCCTGCGCCAGATCAATGGGCGCCTCGACCTCGACGTCCCTCTCACTACCAACGACGTCATCGCCGAACGCTGTGGCGTACGTCCGCTCGTTGTCGACGCATCCGGCAACCATGAGGAGAGCGACTGGCTGCAACTCTCCCGTAAACACGAGATCGAAATCGATCGAAATCGAGGCGTCGTGTCAATCTTCGGTGGCAAGCTCACCGACTGCCTGAACGTCGGCGAAGAAGTACTCGAAGCCATTACTCAACTTGGCATTACCTCAAACGAGCTCGACGATTCCTGGTTTGGCGAGCCTCCAACAGCGGACTTCGCTCGCTTCCAGGCTCGGGTCAACGCGAACAATCATGTCGACGACGACAACGCAGAGACGCTGTGGCGTCGCTACGGTCGCCGCGCTAATTTCGTGCTCGACCGGGTCATTGCTAACCCGGCACTAGCCGAGATCCTTTGGGACGACCCGCGCTATATGAAGGCCGAGATCGTCGAGATCGGCGAACACGAGATGGTCGCTCGTGTCGAAGATTTCCTCCGTCGCCGCACCAGCCTGTCACTCACCGAACACGGCGAAGAACTCGAGGATCGCATCGCCGAAATATCGGAACTGCTGGGTCTCGCCCCGGCGGCCAGCATCTAAGTCAACTGCACGTTCACCCCATCGACGACTCGAGCTCAGCCCACATAGCGCAGTACAGGTCGGTGGTGGTGGGACCGCTCCAGCATGGAGTAACGACTTGCATTCGCGTTCGGACCGTCCAGTCCGGGTCTTCGCCAGACTGGCCTCGCTTTGAGTAATTAAGAATCCTGAGATGGACTTGTTTGGTGTGCCAATTCACCGCACAATCTCGGCTGGCGCTGAGGGCGGCTTCGCCTTGGTCCTTGTCTAGACACCGCAGCTAGACCGGCCTCAGTCCCTTGTCGGCGGTTCTAACGGGCTGTGCTGGCAGCCGGCGGTGCTGGCATACACGGAACCAGTTCACTCTTGGTCGGCACCGATAGCGATGTGGGCGACTCCCAAGAACGAATCAGGTCAGCATCGACTCGTTATTGTCAAGCGCCTTCTCGACGCCGACCATGACAAGGCCGTGCCATAGCGCGATGATTTCAAACTATTCGTATTGGGCCTGACCGGGCCCGTCTAGGCAGGCTCGGTGCTCGTTCTTGAGACAGTTGCGGGGCGGACACCGCCGGTAAACAGGTTCTGTGACCAATTACGATCACGCCCCATTGCAGAAGCACACTCGAATCGACTCCGGTCCAGTCGCTAGTGGGGATGAGTCGGCACCTGCAGCAGTACCGGGTTCCGACGCCGCCGGCCGCCTCCTGACGAGATTCGAACAAGGCCGGGTTTGCGCCGGCCGGGCCTGCAGGCCACAGTTGCCACATGGAATTCGACTTAGCTCAGACCGACGCGCTGCTCTCAACCACCCGTGCGGTCCGCAAACGACTTGACTTCGATCGCGAAGTCCCCGACGAGGTGCTCCTCGAGTGCTTGCAGCTTGCGGTGCAAGCCCCAACCGGATCGAACCGCCAGGGTTGGCGCTGGTTGGTTATTCGAGACGCAGAAAAGAAGGAAGCTCTGGCCGATATTTACCGACGCGTCGGCGGCGACTATCTGGCAGCAGCTGCCCGCGATGCAGAAAGCGGCAGCCAAACCGGTCGCGTTCTGGACTCTGCAAATTTCTTGGCTGAGAAGCTAGGACAGGTTCCCGTCATGGTGATCCCGATGATCGTTGGTCGTCTCGAAGATGGCACAACCAACTCAGCCGCTGGCCTGTTCGGTTCGATCATCCCCGCTATGTGGAGCTTCCAGCTGGCGTTACGCAGCCGCGGGCTAGGTAGCTGCTACACCACCTTGCACCTTGCAGCCGAGGCCGAGGCCGCCGAACTACTCGGTATCCCTGATCACATGAGCCAGGCTGGGCTGCTGCCAGTCGCCTACACCATGGGTACGGACTTCAAGGCCGCCAAGCGCCCACCGGTTTCCGAGATCACTTATCTGGATACGTTCAAAAACCCAATCGTGAGCTAGGGCTTAGCGTTGCAGATTCCGGTGTTACAAACCAAGGCGGCCCACCGAGCGCTGACCGCTGCCTACCAGCGCTGCGACTGGCAAACAGCGGTGCGCGTGGTCGCCTTGCCCAACGCTGCGTCGGCACAGGTTGTGGAACCGCTTAGCGCCAGGCTCGACGGCACCGTCGCGAATCGTTATGGCACAGCGACGGTTTACCGTCACGCTTCGCTCGCCGACCTGACAGGACCCATTTGCCATGTCGAATGACTATCAGGTCGCCGTGATCGGGCGAGGAATGATCGGCGCCGCAGCCGCTCGCCATTTAGCCGAGGCCGGTGTGCATGTCGTCTTGATCGGAGCGGGCGAGCCAGCTGACTACGCAACCTCAACTGGGCCGTTCGCGAGCCACTATGACCAGGGTCGTATCACTCGTATCAGCTCCGCCAGTCCGGTCTGGGCTGAGCTTGCCGCTCGCTCGATTGAGCGTTACCCCGATATCGCAGCCAGGTCAGGCATTGAGTTTCACGATGCTCGCGGCCTGGCACAGGCCTCTACAGATACGCATGCTTCGATCGACAATGCGATCGCCCGCGGAGGTAAAGCTCGTCAAGTCGACCCCACATGGTTGCGAGAGACGACGGGTATCGCCATAAGCGATAACCATCCTGGTGCGACGTTTTACGAGGAAGCGCCCGCTGGTGTGATCAACCCTCGCCAGATGGTGGCAGCCCAAATTCTTCTCGCCGTGCGAGCTGGCGCACAAACCATCGAGTCCCCTGCCATAGCGGTGCGCTCTCGACGCGACGGCCTGACTATCGAATGTTCAAGCGCGGTAACCGCTGACCAGGTCATCTTGGCAACGGGCGCCTATGGAGGCTCGCTCGTGGGTGCCGACCTGGCGATTCAGCGCCGATTGCGCACAATTGTTTTGGCCGAACTCGGCCCCGGTCGCGAGATCCCGTGCTTCATTGACGATGCTCCCGAACATCCTGACCTGGATGGGATCTATTGGGTGCCACCTGTGCTGTTTCCCAACGGTCGCACCATGTTGAAGATAGGTGGCAACTCGCTGCCCCTGATCACTGCCGAAAGCGACGCAGACATCGCCGCATGGTTTCAAGGCGGAGGTTCTGAAGCCGAAACGATCGCGTTGAAAGAAACAGTTCGCTCGCTACTACCCGACGCCTCGATTACCTCATGGGACCACAAGCCATGTGTCGTGACCAACACCGAAGCCGAGCTGCCATTCATCGGGTTTGTCGATGACCGGGTCATTGTTGCCGTGGGGGCAAGCGGCGCTGGTGCAAAGTCCAGCGACGAGTTGGGTCGCCTAGCAGCAACGCTCGCTTCCTCGATTGGTTGGAATGACCCCACGCTCGACAGCGAACTGTTTCGCCCCCGGTTCCGGACCTAGGCGCCTTCGCTCGCCGATATGACCAGCCAGCCGGTACCTGGTTCTGAGATTTTCACAACCACCACTATTCGCCCCTTCACAAAGTTGTGTGCGAGTGCCTGTTGACGCTGGCAGCAACAAGGCGGGTCGGCGCAGTCATGGAAGCGGAACGAGAGTTCCGTGACGGTGCAGCTGGCTTAACGAACAACAAGCTGGCCCATGTCGATCACTGCCTATTCAACGTCGCTAGCAAGTAACCCATCCCGCCCGAGTGGGGGTGATCTCATTCCCATCGCAAACTCGATCGTGTCTCACCTCTAGAACAGCCCGCATGTGTTCCATGTCCGGCGCTGCGTAGGACCTGAGCGCTATTGAAAACTGATCATCAGCGAGCTACAACGGCTGCATACTGGGTGGCCCAGCCGAGACACGACCGCAGACCCACAGCAGTGATGTATCCGCAATGCTTCTCGCTCGGAACCAACCGTTGCTTACACTGATCGCTGGCGATTGGCGGAGGGCTTTTTTGTTCAGATTCATCATCGAGTTCGTGATCTTCTTTCTGGTCATGTGGTCGTGCACACTTCCCCTGCAACGAGTCGCTGCGATTGCGAGACGTCGCTTTAGCCAGAAGAAGTGGATCCGGGCCGCGGCCGTCATGGCACTCATAGTCGCAGGCCTCGGCTGGAGTTCACGCGACCTGCAGCAGGCTTGCATGGCCGAACAAAACGACGGTTGCGTCGACCCCGGCGGCGTAGGTACGCAGGTCGTCATCATCGGTGGTTTCGCTCTGTTTGCGCTCTTGTCGGCGTACCTGATGTACAACGACTAGGCCTGCGCCGACCAGCACAGATCGCTGGTTCGTCAGCGACCAGCACAAACTGATAGACGTGGGCGATGGATCTACGGCTTCACGACCACAAGGTTCTTGTCGCAGCCAGGGACAACGTCGTCGACCTGTTCATAGTTGTAGCGCCTGGAGTTGTCTCTTACCGACGAGCAAAACCGAGAGGTTTAGCCGATAGATACTCTCAGATCGGCCATTCCGCGCTTTGTCGGCCAAACCTGTGGGGCCTGACCACGGACCTTCCGAGTGCTAACGTTCATGATGGCTTCTCATGCGCACCGACTCGAGGCGGCCCGAGCCGCTATCAGCTACATCTGTTCACGTAATGCCAAGGACATGGCCGTCACGGTGCCCCACTGCCCAGGCTGGACGGTGTACAACGCTGCTGTTCACGTGGGCCGGGTAGGCGTTGCATGGCACGCCATGATCGAGGCAACACCTGACGATCCTGATTCCCGCACTCGAGGATACGCCGACGCTGAAGCGCGCGGATCTGGCCACTCGCCCGATGTACTTGCCTCATGGGCATTAGCGGCAATCGACGCGCTCGATACCGATCCGGAGCGACCGTGCTACTTCTCGATGACCGGGGGCTCCGGCACTGTTGGACTCTGGGGTTGGCATGCAGCGTCGGAACTGGCGGTGCATCGACTCGACATCGAGCAAGCGCTCAACACGCCGCACTCCATGTCACACGAGGATGCCAGCGACGCGATCGACTACGCCTGCCGTTACTTCTTACCTGCAATGGCGCGAGTTGCAAGTCCAGATCTAGCACCTATCGATGTCGTGACACGCGAAGACAATCATGTGATCCATACGGCATCGGTCCGCGCTCCTGGGTCGACGGCCAGCCCGGCGGCAACGCTTCAGGGCGCGCCGATAGACCTGCTCCTGGCATTGTGGGGACGCCCGCACGGACCAATCGATATCACCGGCTCGAATGATGTCGTTGACGCCTGGCACGCTCTACCCAGCGCCGCCTTCCAGTTCGGAACTTGGGATTAACAGATCTCAGCCTGCAGCATCGAGTAACTCGACGAGCACATCACCGTGGCAAGCAAGTGGAGCGCACCAACAAGCCAGGCGTTTGCCACGCAACTCTTCGAGCGAACTCATGAGTTCGGCCTGTGTCACGATCCATTCGCGATAGCTAGCGATCGAACGACGCCGTTCGGCGTCGCTGTCGTCGGTGAGAACAAACGGGTTGCCCCACTTGCTGCCAACCAAATTAAATTCTGGTACCTCGCGTCCGATGTAGACGTCGTACTCTTCGTTCTGGTTGTGGACCACGTTCGCGCTCATCATCAGCATTCTTTCAGCACTTAATCAGCAGATTGTGAATGTAACTTCTCCGTCGGCTGCAACAACGTTCCAGGTGACCCCAAACCCACCTTTGTGTGCCCGCTCTGCACGGTTCTCGAGCTACATCACGTCTATCGCTCTCATGGTCAGGCCATTCAGGCGTTACACCTGACCATGCAAGTCAAGCGTTCGTAGAGCAATTTGGGGGCGCAGCGAGTGCAGGCAACACTCTCCTGATGGAACTTACCTCGATCACTCTGCACACCGGATTCGATGCGGGGCCCGTCGATCCACGAATCTTTGGCGGGTTCCTCGAACACATGGGCCGGTGCGTTTATGAGGGGGTGTATGAACCCACATCGGTTCACGCCGACGAAGCAGGACTGCGTACCGATGTCCTTGAGGCGCTGGACCAGCTAAAGATGCCAATCATGCGCTATCCGGGCGGCAATTTTGTCTCGGGATATCACTGGGAAGATGGCGTTGGCGACAAGGCAGACCGCCCAACGCTTCGGGAACTGGCGTGGTCCAGCATCGAGACCAATGACTTCGGGACCGACGAATTCATTGGGTTGTGTCGCAAAATGGACTGGTCGCCGATGATGGCAGTAAATCTTGGCACCGGCACGCCGGAAGAAGCACGAAACTGGGTGGAGTACTGCAATTCACCAACTGGCAGCAAGTACGCGGACATGCGAGCCTACAACGGCAACGTTGAACCGCACAGCGTCCCCCTGTGGTGCTTAGGCAATGAAATGGATGGGCCGTGGCAGCTCGGCCATGGCCCGGCTAGCGACTACGCGACCCGAGCGTTACAAGCCGCACGCATGATGAAAAATGTTGATCGTCGAATCGAGTTGGTCGCCTCAGGATCGTCGATGCTCGAACTCGACACCTACCTGGAATGGGACCGGCAGGTGCTCGAAGTGCTCGGTGGCGTGGCGCACTACATCAGTCTGCATCGCTACGTCGGCAACCCAAACGACGACACCGCAGATTTTTTGGCGGTGACCAACGCCATCGACGCCCAGATCGAAGCAGCCGACGCTCTATGCCGGTTCATCCAGGCCAAACACGGCCACCGCCGTCGAGTACTGCTGTGTTTTGATGAGTGGAATGTCTGGTACAAAAACATGGATATGGACGGGGCCGGGCAGGTTGCTCCGCACCTGATAGAAGAGCGCTACAACCTGGAAGACGCCCTGGTTGTGGCCGGCTTCCTAAACAGTTTCATTCGCCATGCCGACGTCGTAAAGATTGCCAATATCGCACAGATCGTCAACGTGATAGCACCCGTTCAGACTCGCGGCGACGATCTGTTGATTCAATCCATCTTTCATGTGTTCGCCCAATACGCAGCCCGACGAGAGGGCGTTTCATTGCAACCGTCGATCGTTGGGCCCACCTATGAGAGCCCTAGCTACGGCACGGTCAATTTCATCGACACAAGTGCAATCATCGACGGCGACCAGCTGCATATTTTCATCACCAACCGCAGCCTTGACGAAGTAGCCCCCGTGTCGGTCGTGCTTGCAGACCGCACGATTCGAGTGATGGCAAATGCAGAGATCGTCACGGGCAACGACCCGAAGGCCGAGAATACCTACGACGATCAACAGGTTGTTACATCTCAACCATTCGGCGACGTGTCAGTTTCCGATGGCCATGCAACGGCACTACTACCGCCACTTTCTGCTACAGCGATGACCTTCAACCTCGTCTAACGCAGCGACACGGGGCACGCCCGGCCCTGGCGATAGAGCAGTGCGGACTCCGCTCAATCCAAATCGGCTTTAGGCAATTAGCACAGTGCGTTGAAGTAGCACAGTGCGTTGAAGGCCTTATGAGTAACGCAGAACCGCTCGTCGACAGTTACCTCACCAGTGCCAAACAAGCAAAACTAGGTCGCTCTACCTCGCTCGTGACGGCCCCCCAGTCACGTTGGCATGCATGACTCCGACGTCGCCGAACTAAAGCTGCGAACCTTTAGTCGTTTGCCCATACAACGGTTTCCGACGACCTGGTGACAAGCAGCCATCTCGTCTAGGGGCAAGAGCGATGACTTTAGAACCCGTTTAGAACAACGCGACCGGGTTAACCGGCGAGCCTGTTCCTCCAGCGATGCGCAATGGGGCGACCGTTAACAGGAATGACCACCGGTCGTGTCGAACGCACGCATCAGCGAGTCGATCGAGCCGCAGATTGTCGAGCAGGTGCACGCCCATAGCCACGATTACGCATTGGTGAATCGGCATCGCCCACTCGGACGGATGCTGGCCCGGCAAGACATCGCTCACCCCGTCGCTACCGAGCACGGCCACGTCGCGTTCGTGCAGCCACGGGACGCATTCGGGGTGCAAGCCAGCAAGGCCTTCGGCGAAAGGGTGCCACGGTCCCGTCTCCGCTCGACGGGCATCGCGTCCGGTGCCGACCAACAAGATGTCACCAGCCCCGACGGTCACTCGTTGTGCGGCCTCAGCCGCTTCCAGGTCAGCAATCATGATCGGCGTTCCTGGCTCAAGGTGCGAAACGTCATGGAGTCGAGGAATATCAAGAAGTACTCCCCTGCCTACGACGCCATCCTTTGCGCACATGATGCTGCCTCGGCGAGCACCGGTGCTCTTGACCTCGGCGGCACCGAAACCGTTGTACATCTGCTCGTCGACCAATACATGACACAGCGCATCGATATGGCTCGTGGACATACCGTGGAACTGCACGCCGACAAAGTCGCTGGTCGATTCCATGCCCAGGCCCGGAATCACACAGTCATCACCACCACGAACCATGTGATGCATCGCCGGATAGGGCGTCTCAACGTTGGGCTTTACGGGAAGCTCACGAGCGCAGCTGACCGACTCGCCACCAGTGACTTCTGATGCAGCTGCAGCGATGTGCTCGGCGGTGATCAGGTTCAGAGCGCCGGCCTCGTCCTCGGGACCCCAGCGTCCCCAGTTCTTGACCGACTCAAAGATCGCCCGTAGATCGTCATTGCTATACCAGTCGTTCCCCATACCGAACTCTGGCACACAACGACCCAACCCGAACCAGTCGGGCCGTATCTACAGCTGTGTTGGAGGAAGAACCTCTTCGGCGCTGAGGCTGCCTAGAAGAATGTCGGAAGTGAACTGAATGTGGATCTCGGCCGAAGGGAGCAGTACAAGTTCTGGCACGTCCTGCTGCTTAACCAATAGCTCGATCTCGGTGCATCCGAGAATGCAGGCTTCGACGCCCTGCGCTCCAAGTGCCCGAATCGCCCCAATAACGGTTGCCCGAGATTCGGGCCGGAACTCGTTGAGCGATAATTCTTCGTAGATGATCCGGTAGATCTCTTCGCGTACAGAAGCCTCGTCTGGAATCACCGTGGTGATTCCATGCAGCGCAAGTCGATCGTGCAGATACGACTCCTCCATCGTTGGTTGTGTGCCGACAAGGCCAACCTGGCCGATACCGAGTTGTTTCAGTTGGTAAGCGCTGCAGTCAGCGATGTGCAGCACGCGAAGATCTGGATGTGCCACCTCGACCGCTGGCACGCAGATGTGTCCTGTATTCGACGCTATAACCAGGAGATCACATCCAGCAGCGACGAGCTTGTCCACTCCCGCGAGCAGGAAAGACGCGACCTGATCAAACGCCCTGTTCGTCAGGTGGAATGCGTATTCATCGCAGTCGACCGACACCATCGTGAGTGGCGGATTAGGCGGCATCAGGTGACCAACCGCTTTGCCCGCTAATACCCGCTCATGGATACCTCGGTAATAATCGAGGCCAGAGACGTACGAAATACCGGTCAGTATTCCGAGGTGCACAGACATGATTACGCCAGTCTTTCATCGTCGATGATAAACGCACGAGCACCTCACAGATGCCCGTTTGGGGGGACAGGCCTAGCCGGCCAGTTTTAACGTCTAAGGATGTCTGCCAGAGTTGCAGGATCTAGGCTTCCACCGCTGATTATGCAGGCTGACTCGCCACGCCTGGCTTGATCGACTTGCATGGCGCCAGCCAGGGCCAGGGCGCCAGCACCCTCTGCGACGACCTTGTTTTCAACCGCGAGAATTCGCACGGCTTCGCGCAGTTCCTCTTCTGCGACGGTGATGACCTCGTCGACAACCGACGAAAGGAGAGGGAAAAGTTCGTCCACGATCACCGGGAGCGAGATGTCGCTGAGCGAGTCTCCCATCGGGACCCACACGGGTCCCCCATGGGCGAGTGCACCCGACAGCGCTTGGCATGACTCGATCTGCACAGCAACGACTCGGCAACTGGAATTCAGCGCACGAACAGCGGAACCAACGCCGGCGAGCAGTCCCCCGCCACCGACAGGCACGAATAACGAGGCCAGGTCCGGTCGCTCTTCGAGGATCTCCAGCGCGACAGTGGCGTTTCCAGCGATCATCATGGGGTCACCCCAAGGATTCAGGTACGACTGCGGTTCTTCGGTCCATCCCGCAGAAAAAATGAAGTCCAAGAGTTCGTCCATCGGTATCGCTACCGTTTTTACCCCGTACTTCCTAATGGCCTCAAGCTTTCCCTCGGGCGTGCGATCCGGCACAAGGGTCTGTGCTTCGCACCCGAAACGCTGTGCTGCGTACCCCAGCGCCTGTGCCGTGTTACCTGCGCTGTGAGTGTTCAGGCCCACTGCTCGCTCGGCAGGCGTCAGGTGCGAGAGCCAGTTGTAGGCACCACGGATCTTGAACGAGGCGACATCTTGCAGGGTTTCAAGTTTCAGGTGAATTCCAAGGGACTCGTCGGCGAGTCCATAGGAACGCAACGGAACCAACGGCGTTTTCCGAGCAACCCCAGCAATGGTTTTTGCGGCATCGTTGATCGCCTCCAGCGACGATGGCACTATCACAGGACCGCCCCAACCAGACCGAGGCTTGTCGGCCGGATCTTGGGAAGTGTTGCCGATTGAATCCACCGACTCAGGCTACTCGTGCCCTACCCGGCTATTTATAGTGCTCATTCAACGGTTCTCTGCGGCCCCTTGGGGCATTCTCGAAACCGCCAGTCGGCTTTCTGGCACCAGCCACTGCGTCGTAGTTAGCAACTCTGTGATGTCGTTCTTCTCGCTGGCATCGCTGCGGCTCGCTATGAATCGTGTAAACGCCGGACAACAAAAACTGGCCGGTTTCAAGAACCAGCGATTGTGGTACGACGCAGGGATCATGCGCAGGCAACCGTTGCCCTCATCAGCCGAGTCAATTGCGATCCATGCGGTGACCGTAGCAAACGGCCTGATCGGCTAGTACCGACCGTCGTGGTACTTGTCGCGACGTGAACGTTAAGGCTCGACAATATGTCAGCAATTTCACCGGGGTGCAACCGGCCTAGCGGTGCGACAACGCCACCTGGTGCGTACCGCTCGATCTCATCTGGGCTCAACGCCAGAGGGACAGACTCGCCCTATTAGCCAGTCCACCGACTAACCAGTCCATCGATAATTCTGGGGTGGGCTAGACAGCCATCATCAAAAGGCTTCGAGGTCTTCGCCGAGCACGAAACGACCAAGCTGGTGATGCACACGATCTTGGTGCACATTGATGTGCAGCGGCATCGCCTGGAAGTCACGCCACCTTCGCTGGAACGAACGACTCTCGCGTAAGCCGTTGCCGCCTTGGCAGCGCATCAAGAGCTGCATAGCCTCGTCGAGCTGGTTCATCCCCGATGTCGCCAGCGCCATCTGGCGCAGATAGTCAGCTTCGCCCGGCACTTGTTGAACCTCGATCCGTTCGTCGACCTGGCGGCACGCTGTCTCCATGGTCGCCGCAGCAGCCCCGACCAACGCTGCGGCACGCCCCAGGTTCACCTGGACCGTTGGCCTGGTGACCATCTTCTTTCCCATGATCGACCTGCGTTCACGAATTTCGGCTGTTGCTTCGCTGAGCGCAGCGCGAACGAGACCGATACCCATCCAACCGAGCCAGATGTCGGACAGGCCCACCCAGTCTTCGCGGTAACGATTATCGACCACGGCAACCTCCCGCAGCGCAGCCGCTCGGTTCGCTCCGTACCACTGCACACAGCGATCTAGGGGCACCGAGACGTCGGTGTAGAAGATGTCATCGGTGGCCGACGCTCGCACGCCACTTCCATCCCAGGTTGGATCGATCTTCACGCCGTGGGTGTCGATAGGAACGACGGTGAAGCGAATGTCGAGTGGCTCGAGTCGTTTGCCGTCGTCGTCAACAATGACGAACGCGGCACCTCCCCAGTCGGCGTATCGGCTGCCAGAACTGAACGCTCCGCTGCCGTTGAGTCGAACCGTATCGCCTTCGATTACGCCCGTGATACCTGATCCTGCTCCTGCGCCGAAACAGACCCACTCACCTCGATCGACGATGCCAGAGATCAGCTCGTTCTGACCTGGACCAAGACAACCGACAAACAGATGGAAAACCGCTAGGTGATTCCACATCGTCCAGGCGGTACTTGCGCAGTTCGCTGCAATTGCCTCGAGCTCACGACCGATCTGCAAAATTGAGGCATCGACCCCGCCGATGTTGCTGGTTGCGGCCAGTTTCATGACGTCACTTGCCTTAAGGGCAGCGATCAATTTGGGATCGATACTGCGACTCGTATCGGCTTGCTCAGCTTGCCTTGCAATCTGAGCAAGGAACGGCGTGACGACCCGCTCCACGTTGTCTGGCAGAAACACCACCACTGGATCGTCAAGAGCGCTCATCTGACTGACCCTATTCGCTGGCGCCGACCTGCATCCCATCCACCATCTGAGCACGCAGAGAAAACCACAGAGCCCGAAACCGATCCACCGACGTACCTGAACGGAAGCGGCTAATCGTCACCGCCGCTGAGCAGGGGAGTTGTGGAGATGAGCGGAATCGAACCGCCGACCCCTTCGTTGCGAACGAAGTGCTCTAGCCAACTGAGCTACATCCCCGGTTGCCCCCGAGCGTAGCGCTGAACCTATTGTGCACTGCACGAGGCGAACTGCCTAGCAGTGGCGTTGAACCTGGGCGACAATGCCAGCGGTATCGAGGCCGACCTGGCCGAGCAACTCGTCGGGGTCGCCGTGCGGCAAATAAGTATCCGGCAAGCCCATAACCCGCACTCGGGGTGGCGTTTCGGCGTCGGCAAGTTGCATGGCGATCATTGAACCGACACCACCTGCGGCCAGACCATCTTCGATTGTGATCACCAGACGGTGGGTTGCGGCATCAGCCATCATGTCCTGGTCAAGCGGCTTGATACAGCGAACGTCATAGAGAGTCGCTGACACACCGCTATCAACGAGCTCGGCAACCGCAGCCTCGGCGGCCTCGACCATCTTTCCGACAGCCAGAATGCATACGTCTCCGCCGGAGATGATCTTGCGAGCAGCAAAACCAGTGCCAACTTCGTGTTCGCTAACCAACCGTGCGCTTGTGCGTGGCCAACGGATAGCAACGGGCCCTTTGGCCAGGTCGAGCGCATCATCGAGCATGACCTGGACTTCTTGATACGACGACGGCGCCAGCACCGTCATGCCAGGGACCTTGGTCAATAAGACCATGTCGATGACACCGTGGGCCGAAGCGCCGTCGGGGCCGGTCACGCCGGCGCGGTCGACGCAGAACACCACGGGAAGCTCGTGCAGACCAACGTCGAGCAAGATCTGGTCCATTGCTCGTGTCAAGAAACTGCTGTAGATGGCAACAACTGGGCGCAACCCACCCATGGCCATCCCTGCAGCCGACGTTACGGCGTGCTGTTCGGCGATGCCAACATCGAACACGCGGTCGGGAAAGCGTTCGGCAAAGGGAAGCAACCCCGTGCTGTCTGGCATCGCTGCGGTCAGAGCAACGAGCTCAGGAATCCGTTCGCCGGCCGCAACCAAGGCCTCAGCGAATGCATCGGTGTACTTGCCGCGTGGCGGTACAGCCGACAACGGCATTGGTGCAGGCGACCCTATAGATCCCTCGTCAGATACCTCTGCATTTTTGAACGGTCCGGTGTCGTGCATGCGCTTAACCGCATCGTTCTCCGCAGGTGCATAACCCCGCCCTTTCTGGGTGACGACATGCACCATGACCGGTCCGGCAATCTTGGCTGCGTTGCTCAACGCTTGTTCCAGCCCTGAAATGTCGTGGCCGTCGAATGGGCCTGTGTATCGCACGCCTAGATTCTCGAAGAACGAGGTCGGCTCCCACATTTCGCGAACAGCAGCTTTCGCTGCATCCATAGCCCGCTCGACTTCGCGCCCGACGACCGGCACGTCACTTATCAGGCGTTCGAGACGGTTTTGCTGACGCACGAACTTAGGGTTGATTCGCAATCGAGCCAAGCTCTCACCAAGTTTCGAAACAGTCGGCGCATACGAGCGTCCGTTGTCGTTCAACACGATGGTTACATCGCTGCCAGCGTGGCCAAGGTTGTTCAAACCCTCGAAGGCCATGCCACCCGTCATCGAACCATCACCAATAACGGCGACGACTTTTCGGGTGCTTTGGGGGGTGTGCGCGAACGCTGTAGCGATCCCGTGCGCATAGCTCATAGCGGTAGAAGCGTGACTGTTCTCGATCCAGTCGTGCTCGCTCTCAGCCTGTGATGGGTACCCAGACAATCCACCGATCTGACGCAATGACTCGAAGTCCTCGACACGGCCAGTCAACATTTTGTGGACGTACGCCTGGTGCCCGGTGTCGAACAGCAACACGTCGTGTGGCGAATCGAATACTCGATGCAGCGCAACGGTGAGTTCAACAATCCCCAGGTTCGAGCCCAGGTGCCCACCCCGCGCCGCTACGGCCCCCACGATTGTGTCGCGCAGTTCTTGACATAGCTCGTCGAGTTGCGACAGAGACAACCGGCGCAGGTCGGAGGGTTGGGTGATCTGACTAAGTAACACCGATGCCTACGCTAGTCCCGAAATCGTCCGCGCCCGAGTCGAAAGCCATGGGATTTGGTGTGACACCTGTTGTGGTCGTCACCCGTTCATAGAGCCGGCTTGCCCCATAGCCGAAGCCCATCACGGCAATGCCGCCTACGCCGTCGATCCAGTAGTGGTTCGCAGTGACAACAATTGCAAACAGCGTCAGCAGCGGATACGAGGCTGCAAGCAGCCGGGCCGGAACTGACCTCAGTCGTGGGACCAGAATCAGTGCACACCAAAGCGCCCAAGCAATATGCAGGCTCGGCATCGCTGCGTACTGATTCGAGATCGTCTCGAGCCCTGCCGACTCGAACGACCAGATGCCACCGATTTCAATCACGGTGTCGACAAACGGTTCCCCAGGGCGACACGCGCCGTATTTGCCGCAGTCACCGAGCAGCCGAGGTGGCATTAGTGGGAACGCGGCGAACCCCGCTACTGCGGACGCGGTGCCGATTAGACCCGCTCTTCGCCAGAACCGGTAGTCACCAGGGAAGCGCAGATAGAGCCAGACCAACGCTCCGAACGTAACCAAGAAATGAAAGACCCCATAGAACAAGTTCCAGAACTGGATGAAGATCGTTGCGTCGATAAACGCTTTCTGAAGGTCGGCCTCGAGGAAGAGACCCATGGCTTTTTCGATGCTGATGATTCGATCGGCATTGTTCGCAGCAAGCCCGGGGGTGACCGCTACGGACCCGAACAGGTTTCTGACCATCGAATAGCCGACGTAGACGCCAACGACAAGAAACGCTTCAACCCAGAACCGCAGGCCTGCTTCCTTGCGGTGAGCGGCGGAGCCAGTGAGGCTCAAGTTAGCTCCGCTGTCGCCTCGACAGGATTCTCATCAGACGACGCCGTGTTAAACACCAGCGAGGGCAAACCAATGAGCGACGTAATAATCGTCAACGCATAGATCGTTAACCCCAGCGCTACTGCCTCTTCGCGGGGCACCCCAAGCTCGCCAAGAAATAAGGCCAGCGCACCTTCGCGCACACCTAAACCACCAATACCTAGCGGCAACACCTGCACAATCAGCACAGCAGGCACGAACGCAAGCGCGACACGAAAGCCGAACCCTTCGATTCCAATAGAATGAGCTGCACACCAGAACCCGAGCACGAGCACGCCCTGATAGACAGCCCCGCTGGCCAGAATCCGGCCGACTTCACGGGGCTTGTTGCGCAACACATCAAGGCCCTCATGGATTGCATGGACCCAGGCAAGCGAGCTTTCGTACCGTGCCAGCAAGCGACCGCTGTAGTCATTACCTGCAGCGATAATGATGACCAACAAGACCACCAGCGTCATTACCGCAGCAATGAAGGCACCTCGTGTAGCTGCTCCGAGCGAACGGAGGTTTGAATCGAGCGCCAGCCCCAGAAAGATCGATGCAGGAAGCACCATCCAGCCGCTGAGCCGCTCGAAGATCACGGTGGTGAAGCTGGTTGGTCTGTCGCCGGTGTCCTTACCCAGTCGCGATACCCGCACCACATCGCCTCCAACGGTGGTCGGCAAAAAGCTCGACACGAACTGTCCCGCAAAGTTGTGCCAGATAAGCCGCCAGGTCGAGACCTGCAGGTTGAGTGCTTGGCACACTTGTTTCCAGCGCAGTGCTGCAAGCACGACAGAGCCGACCACGCAGCCGAGTGCGGCACCTAGCCAGGCAACGGCCGTGCCATCGTCGGGCCACAAAGTGCCAAAATCGACATCGACCCAAACAAAAAGAAAAATAAGTAAACCAGCGCTAACACCTAGGCGTAGCAGCAGTATCAGAGCAGACTTCGTCGTCATCACAGCCTCAGCCCTATTGCAGGGACCCGCAGGCCTTAGCGAGGAACGGCTGAACTTCAACGAGGACGCGTACCACACGACCCCTGGCCAACTCTTGGTTCTGATCATCGATCGCGGACACAACAAATACGTAGCGACGACCCTCGACACGTTCGAGGGTCGCAATAGTCGTGACGGTGCAGCCAGGAGAAGCGGCCCGGATGTGATCGATCTGGACGCGCATCGCTACCGATGTGAAACCTTCAGGGACATAACGAGCCAGAACCTCAAAACTCGCTTGTTCGCACCATACGAAGAGTTGCGAGGTCGCCAAAACCGCGACATCTCCTGTTCCGACGCTGCAGGCAGTGTCGGAATCGTTGACGATTCGTTGCTCGCGGGCCTGTGCCCCCGGTTCGATGTGCACCTGGGTACGATACGGCATACCTAGCCGCTCAACGACCACCTTGGCCGCGCCGCTGCGTTCGCTGTTGTTCACAACAGCCGAGGAGGATCGTGATCGATCAGGCATTGCTGGAAAAAACTCTCACTACCGCCACCAGGCGAGGTGGCGAGTTTGCCGAAATTTTCGTCGAGGATCGCCAGTCTTCTGGCGCGTTGCTCGACGATGACCGCATCGAGGAGCTGACCTCCGGCCGGAGCCGCGGTGCAGGTATCCGAGTTTTAGTGGGTGATTCGACTGGCTTCGCGCACACTGCAGATCTGACCGAATCGGGCCTGTTGGCCGCGGCCAAAGCCGCTGCAGACGCGGCGCGTGACGGCACTGGCGGGGTCACGACGGTCGACCTATCGACGCAGACCGTCGCGTCACCAAGCCCGATCTCGGTCTACCCAGACACCGTAGCGAAGCAACGCAAGGTCGAATTGCTGAACTTGGCGAACGACGCTGCGCGCGGCATCGGCGGTGCCATCTCTCAGGTATCGGTCGGTTATGGCGACGTACGCCGTCGCATCCAGATCGCAAACAGCGACGGGTTGCTTACCGGTGACGACCAGGTCAAGACCCGCTTCTCCGTCTCGTGTGTCGCTAACGGCGACGCCGGCATGCAAACCGGTCGCGAATCGATCGGCCACACCATGGGCTTCGAACTGTTCGACCAATACGACGTCACCGAACTTGCCCGAAAGGCAGCCCAACGTGCAGTCACCAAGCTACTGGCGCGGCCTGCGCCATCTGGCGCCGTCACCACGGTGATCGGTAAAGGCGGTGGTGGCGTTCTGTTCCACGAAGCATGCGGTCATGGCCTCGAAGCTGACCATGTCGCCAAACAATCCACTGTGTTTGCTGGGCGTGTCGGTGAACTGGTTGCCAGCCCGATGGTTACCTTGATCGACGACGGCACAATGGCCCACGAATGGGGCGCCTTCGCAGTCGACGACGAAGGCCGACCTGCCCAGCGAAATGTTCTGATCGAAGATGGCGTGCTCATCGACTTCATGTGGGACGAGCTACGAGCTCGCGCCGAAGGTCGCTCCAGCAGCGGCAACGGTCGCCGTCAGAGCTATATGCACCTGCCGATGGTCCGTATGACCAACACCTACATCGCCAATGGCGACACCGACCCAGGCGACATCATCGCCGACACCGACTCGGGTATTTTCGTAGCCCAGCTTGGCGGCGGTCAGGTCAATACCGTGAACGGCGATTTTGTCTTCGGGATGACCGAGGCGTATCTGATCGAGAACGGTGAGATCACCGAGCCCATTCGTGAAGGGAACCTGATCGGTAATGGCCCCGAGGTCCTGACCAGCATTGATGCGCTTGGTAACGACTTCGAAATGGGCAGCCCAGGCACCTGTGGCAAAGATGGTCAGGGTGTTCCCGTCGGCGACGGCACCCCAACGCTGCGAGTACGAGCGTTGACTGTCGGCGGCACGGCAGCGTAGGCCAGACCAGCATGCTTGATGATCTCCTCGCCCTCGGCGACCGCGTCGTTGCCAGCGCCAAACCTGGTGAACAAATCGAAGCTATTGTTGTTAACGAGATCGAGACCGAAGTACGGGTATTTGACGGCGGTGTCGAATCGTTCACCTCTGCTACCTCCCAAGGCATCGGCATCCGAGTTATCAACGATCAGCGCCAGGGTTTCGCCTGGGCTGGATCGCTTGACCCTGATGTCATCGACGCCACGCTCGGCGAAGCCCGAGACAACGCCACGTTCGGTTCTATCGACCCCAATCTCGATTTGGCCGAACCCGATGGCGTCGAAATGGCCGAACTTGTCCTGTATGACGAGTCGGTAAATAATTTCGCCACTGATGCCAAAATCGCGTTGGCCCTCGAACTCGAAGCCATGACCAAGGACCGCGACCCTCGGGTCATGCTGGTCGAGTCCGTCGACTTCGCCGACAGCGTCGGCCATGCAGCCGTGGTCACCACCAAGGGCATTCGCATCGGCGGACAAGACAGCGGTTGCTATATCACCGCCGCTGTCATTGCTGGCGGCGGTGAAGACACCCAAGTTGGTTTTGGCTACTCCGTTGACAGGGATCCCAACAAGCTTGACCTCGAGTACGCGTCTCAGACGGCGGTTGAACGTTCGACCCGCCTACTCGGTGCGATCAAGCCCCAGACAGAACGCCTGACAGTTGTACTCGATCCCATGGTCACGGCTCAGTTCCTGGGAATCATTGGATCAACCTTGTCTGGCGAAGCCATGCTGAAAGGCCGATCACTTTTCGCTGACCGTCTGGGTGACAACGTCGCTGCAGCCACCATCACGCTTGTCGACGATCCAACCAATCCCCTGGCCTTTACAGCCTCTGAGGCCGACGGTGAAGGCCTGGCTACGCGTCGCAATGTGCTGATCGATCAGGGGCGACTCGACAAGTTCGTCCACAACAGTTACACCGGCCGCCGGCTTAATACGGCCTCGACTGGAAACGCTGTTCGAGGCTTCTCCTCTACACCGGGCGTTGGGACCATTGCTCTGTCGCTCATACCTGGCGAGCGGTCTCAAGCCGACCTGATCGCTGACATCGACAACGGCGTGCTTATCCAGGGCGTGTCAGGGCTGCACTCCGGAGTCAACACGATCAGCGGCGATTTCTCGACTGGCGCCGACGGCCTGCGCATTCGCAACGGCGAGCTAGCAGAGCCGCTGCGCGAGTTCACGATCGGATCCACGCTGCAACGTATGTTGCTCGATGTCATCGAGGTTGGCGGCGACATCGAGTGGCTACCCAGCAGCGCTGCTGGCTTGTCGCTAGTGGTCGGCGACATCACCCTCAGCGGCGCCTGAGTCGCCCACACTCCTCAGCGTGTCAATCTTTCGGGCGGTCATCCTTGGCATTGTCCAGGGGTTGACCGAATTTCTCCCTATTTCCTCTAGTGGCCATCTCCAGCTTGTGCCATGGCTTTTCGACTGGAAAGACTTCGAAGGCAACCAGGACCTGGCTAACGCGTTTGACATAGCGCTGCACATAGGCACCCTCGTTGGAGCAGTCGCGTACTTCTGGAGCGACATATTGCGCTACCTCAGAGCAGGTGTTGGCTCACTGAGCCCAGCCAATAGAACAAACGGCTTGTCAACAGACGCGCGAGTTGGCTGGTTACTCATCGTGGCCACGATTCCAGCTGGCATCACCGGCGTGTTCCTCGAAGAAGTGCTGAAGAGCGATGACAAGATCTGGCTTACGGCCACGGTCCTTGCCGTGTTCGGCGTGGTGTTGGCTCTCGCTGACCGGCTTCGCGGCGAACGAAAGGTCGACTCCTTCCAACTAAAAGATGCACTGGCAATTGGTATTGGGCAGGCCTTGGCCTTGCAGCCGGGCGTCTCTCGCTCGGGCATCACGATTACGGTCGCCCGCATCCTAAAGTTCGACCGCGTCAACGCTGCTCGGCTCTCCTTCTTGATGAGCCTGCCGATCATCGCTGGTGCTGGACTATTCAAATATGTCGACATCGGTGGGCTAAACGGGATCCCGTCAGATATGAAAGCAGCCTTCGCCGCCGGCATGATTGCATCGGCCATCACCGGCTTTCTCGCCGTCTGGGGCCTTCTCAAGATTCTGGCTAAGGCAACTTTCAACGGCTTCGCTCTCTACCGGGTAATGGCAGCCATCGGTATCTTCATCGTTCTCTTCGTGCGTTAGCAAAACACCACCCCATTGAGACGGGTACCACGCACACCTCTCAAGCTCAGCCAAGTAGGGCGATCGTCACCGGGCGAAGAGAAGCAGCGGTCGCGGTCGCGACCTGATCGTGTGGCACGGCGACAGTGATGTCTTGATCCGAAAAGGCGAGCACGACAACATGCTCGACGATTAGCTGACTGGACAGATTGGCGCTGTCGACGATCCATAGATCGACCAAATCCCCATTCTTTAGCAGCGGCACTTGGACAGCAACTGGCATCGTTAATGCGACCGTCCCAGCGCCAGAGCGACCCCCGCCTGGCATCGTGATGCGCGTCTTGAGAACGACCTCGCCTGGGTAGAGCGCCACCTTGGCCAAGCTGTCTGGTCCAACAAGAACAACAGCATTAGGTGGGACCATGGCTTGGGGCCACAGTGCGGTCCCCGCCGCTGCTGCCACCCGTTCACCGACCTCGACGGGTCGTAGTACTAAGGCGACCTCCACTCGGGTGCCCCATTGCTCCTGCTCATCGCGAAGCGCAGCCGATTTCGACAACATCGTGGCCGCGAGCGTCACGCCCAACGCCGACACGCCGGCCGCCTGAACGAACCGGTGACGGATGACGCGACGGACTAATGAAGGTGCCCAGATGATCCGACATGAGTGAACTCGTTGACGAACGCGCATGTCCGCCTCCCTTTAATCAACCAGATTGAGGGAAGCGACGTATTTAAAAAGATGGGTGTTGCAGCAGAGCCTTAGCTGGCCCTTCCGCTTGCCGTCCTAGTCAGAAGAAGACGAGGACGACTTCGACTTAGACGTAGACGATTCTGACTTCGACTTCGACGTAGACGATTCTGACGAAGAACTCGAGCTTGATGAATCAGAACTCGACGTTGAAGACGCGGACCCCGGACTCTCTTTCGAAGCCGAAGATCCTCGACTGTCGTTCTTGTAAAAACCTGCTCCTTTAAAGGTGATCCCGGGTGCGCTAAACACCTTGAGCACCTTTCCACGACCGCTCTTGGCGCAGCCTTCGGGGCCGCGTCCAGACTTCTTAGTCGGGCACTTTTCGAGGGTGTCTTCAGAGAATGCTTGTTGGAGCTCGAAACCGAGTCCACAAGTCTCGCAGAGATAATCGTACGTTGGCATAGATCGGGTGTAAGACTAGCGGCAGTGAATTTCGTTTGGTTCTTGGTTGTTGGTGCATTTTTCTTGGGCACGTTCCCGTCAGCGCTCCTGATAGGACGCATCGTCGGCCACAATCCAATGCGAGAAGGCTCAGGAAACCCAGGTGCCACCAACATGTTTCGCATCGCTGGCCTACGCGCTGGCGGGGCCACGCTCGTCATCGACGTGCTCAAGTCAGTGGTTGCCACGCTGCTCGGACACTGGGCAGGTGACACGACCCTGGCGGCTGCCTGCGGTGCAGCAGCCGTTATTGGACACATTTTCCCCCTCGTTCGATCAAGTCGTGGCGGCAAAGGCGTTGCCTGTTTTGGCGGCATGACGATTGGCGCGTGGCCAATTCTGGCGCCGATCGCTCTGCTGGTCTGGATCGGAAGCGCAAAACTGTCAGGTCACTCGTTCATTGGGGCCATGGCTGGAACCCCAACGGTCGCCATCGGCACGATGGTTATGGGGCGACCCATCGCCGAGGTCCTGATCGCCTGGGTAATGACTGTGCTGATCGTTGCTCGTCACCACACCAACATTCGCGATTATCTCACCAGCCGTTCCGCCTAGCCCGCCTTCACCGGGCGTTGCACCACTCCGCACTAGTCTGAGCGCATGTCATTCGTACGCAAGGCCGTGATTCCTGCGGCCGGTCTCGGAACCCGTTTCTTGCCAGCGACCAAAGCCGTGCCCAAAGAGATGCTTCCGATCGTCGACAAACCCGCGATCCAATACGTAGTCGAAGAGGCCATCGGCGCTGGTATCGAAGACATCTTGATCATCACCGCACCGTCGAAGAAGTCGCTCGAAGATCATTTCGACACCAACTACGAACTCGAAGGACTACTCGAGGCTCGCGGCAAGCACGACATGCTGGAGATAGTCCAGAATATTTCGTCGATGATCAAACTGCATTTCACCCGACAAGGGCATCCGCTGGGTTTGGGACATGCCATTGGTATGGCTCGGAACTTTGTCGGCGACGAACCATTCGCGGTCTTGTTGCCCGACGACATTCTGGTCGACGATGGCGCCCTTCTTCGCCGCATGATCGAGGTGCAAGCAGACACTGGCTCAGCGGTGATTGCCGCCGGCTATTACCCGCTCGAAGAAGTCATCTCCTATGGCGTCATCGATCCCATCAGCATCGACGGCGACCGTATCGATGTGAAACACATCGTCGAGAAGCCACCAATTGCGGAAGCGGCTTCGAACTACGGGCTTGCTCCGGGCCGGTACGTCCTCCCACCAACAATCTTCGACAAAATCGACGCGACTCCACCGGGTGCGGGCGGCGAGATCCAAATTACCGATGCCATTGCAGCAATGATCGACCAGTGCGGTGTAATCGCTTGTGTGAACTCGGGAAAACGATACGACGCCGGCCAGAAACTTGATTTCCTGCGTGCCAATATCGAGATTGCGCTAACCCACCCCGAGCTCGGCGAAGGCTTCCGGGCCTTACTGACCACCATTGTTAAAGAACAGGGCATTGCATGATTCCGTTAAGCGAAGCCCAGGCGTACGTCCTGCAGGGATGTACCCCGCTCGGCGCTGCCCCCACCGACTCGTCGCAGGCTCTCGGCCTGGTCACGGCCGAGCCAATCATGTGCAACGAATTCGTGCCGCCGTTCAACAACACCGCTGTCGATGGCTACGCCGTGATGGCTGCCGACACGAAAGCTGCTCCGGTTGACCTGCAGGTTATTGGTGCAATCGCAGCTGGTGAAGCGCCTTCGACACCTCTCACCCCCGGCACCGCAATTCGCATCATGACCGGCGCTCCCCTGCCGGATGGCGCTGATGCCATCGTGATGGTCGAAGACACCACAACCAGCAATGACACGATGACGGTCACCATCCACCGCTGCGTCGAATCTGGCTCAGCTGTGCGTCGTGCTGGTGAGGACATGCAGCCTGGGCAACTGGTCTTCGACAGTGGCACCTTGCTACAACCCGGACATCTTGGCGTGCTGGCCACACTCGGCATCGCAACCATCGCCACCCATCGCCGGCCCCTGGTTGGGGTGATCTCAACCGGTGACGAACTTGTCGATGGGCCCCAACAACTCGCACCGGGTCAAATTCGCGATTCAAATCGTCGCGCTCTGCTCGCCATGGTCGGACAGACGGGTTGCACACCCGTCGACTTAGGTCTCATTCGCGACGATGAGGCGGCAGTAGAGGCGGCCTTGCGAGTCGGTGCCGAACATTGTGATGCCATCATCACCAGCGGTGGCGTCAGCATGGGCGACTTCGATTATGTCAAACTCGTACTCAGCCGTATCGCCGACATGCGCTGGATGCAGATCGCTATCAAACCAGCAAAACCCATGGCATTTGGCACGTTGGGCGACACACCAATCTTCGGACTCCCGGGTAACCCAGTGTCATCCATGGTGTCCTACGAGCTCTTAGCTCGGCCTGGGCTTCGCAAGATGATGGGCCTTGCTGGCGATGCACTTCATCGCCCTCGCATCTCAGCGCTCGCCGAGGGGCCGCTGCCCCGCCGGCCTGATGGCAAGACCCACTTCGCCCGGATCAACATGCGGTGGGTTGACGGCACGGCGAGGATTCGCTCGGCAGGAGGACAAGGTTCGCATCAGTTGTCTGCCATGGCTGGCGCCGACGCATTGGCCATACTTCCCGACGGCGAAGGCCTGGCTGAAGGTGATACCGCCAGCATCATCGTGTTGCACAGCGACTGACAATTCGTATGGGCCGCCGCCGCTGATCAGTGACACAACGCCTCGACATATTCTACTTTTGTCAAACTTCTTGAACTTCCTATTAGTCATATAGACCACAACTACGGCTCGAAAGCGTTCAAATGACGTCTGAAGCAGCTACAACTAGTTCCCGATGAAGACCGCCTACACACCTGACAACACTCGTTCGTCAATCGCGATCCTGCTCTCGCTGGCCCTCGTCGTCACCGCTGTCGCCGCACTCATCGGCCTCAGCGACAAGCCCGACGTGTCAACGATCGTGATCAGCCCCGCCGGCGAAGCACCAATCATCGCGACAAATAATTTTGAGTTCAGGTCTAGCGACGATGCATCCGGCACTGCCATCTCCGATGATGCAATGCTCGACGAACTGGGGCAACCGTTCGACGACCAAGTCGCACAGAGCAAGGCTGACCCGCAGGCACGCAGCGACGCCCAAACAGTTCCCGAGGGCGAGATCATCGCCGTGCCTGCGCTGGCACCAACCCCAACTGCCGAGGTTGCCGCCGCTGTCGAGCCAACGCTGGCCCCTGAGGAATCAGGCGACACAGAAGAAGCAAAAGCAGGGTTCACGGCTGCTTCGCCATCATTGCCGACAACGTCAGGGACCGTACAGGGAACCTTCTTCACCAAGGGCGACGAGAACGACGGTGCTGTTGTTTCACAGAACCTGATCACACTGAGCTTCGCCGAAGATGGCAGCGGCGCTTTCCAGGGCGTGCTCGACATTACCTATGCCGATGACACCCATATCTTGCTGAACATGTCGGGACCGCTCCTGTGGGCCGCTAGCAACCCTCAGGTCAAAGCCACACTTGAGGGCGCCTTCACACTCGATGCAGTAATCGACACCGACGATGTCACCGCCAGCGATGCCGAGCTCAGCATTAGCAGCCTCGAGGCTGGTTCCGGCTCGCTGTGCACTACCAAGTGCTTCGGTTTCACGTTCCCACCTCAATAACCGCCATGACACTCGCCAGTTCTCGAGTCACACCTTGACGTTCGGTTTCATGCCTTGCTCTAGCTTCGACACCTAGTTGGTAGTCGGGACCTGCATACGAGCTCTCATGTCAACTACTGGCTGAATGATTGCGCTACCGGCTGGAATGATTGGTCGCATACCTTCTAACAAGTCTTCGTAGCTATCGGTTTCGACAATGAGAAAAAAGTCATGGGCCGGCGGGTCAGTCCAAGCTCCTACAACGGTAATACCAGCAGTCTCTAGCGCTGGAAGAAGTGACCCAAATGTTGCTTGTCTTCGCTCTTCATCTCCTCCCGGGCATGTTGTTGGATCATGATGATGTTTGATGTGTAAAAGCACAGTGTCCACCTTTGTGAGTTGATGGCCAACTTTAGTCTGTGGGGAAGTCGTGGTGCTGCTGGGAGTGGTGTCTTCCCCATCTCAAAGTGACACTGCCTTGCTAGACCCATGACATAGGGGCCTACTGATAGGGCGCTACTTTTGAGTACCAGTATCCACATACTCAGTCACCTGTAGGGCTCCCAGCAATGGGGCATTGACTTCATAGCCAAACACGGCAACCAAGGCCCTTGGCCGTAAACCCTTGTGCAGCTTGGGTTTCGTTTGCGATTTTAGAGAGCACACGAACGGCCGGTTTTGTAGTGAGGGCGCCGCTGTGAAGAAACGCCGCTGTGACGAAACGCCGCTGTGACGAAGCAGATCGACACGATGATCGCATTGAGCCTGGTGCCGGCCAGTTGCTGCATCGATTCCCTCGATACGTTTGAGCTGCCGCATCAGCAGATTCACAAACCCAACCATTAACCGAACGGCTTAGTTTCGAGGACGCAGCACCTGACTTGGCATCGATGGTTCTGTCGACCCTTTCGGCCAAGACTTTCCTGCATATCGCGCCGGAAACAAGGTGCTGGTCGGCCCAACAAAGTTCCCTGGAGACCGTTGGCCTCCGGGCCACCAGCCGCTGCCAGGTTCCCAAACAACGCCAACTCAGCCACTACATAACTCGGGTGCGCTGCACCAATGGTGCGACGACGAGTACCGCCTGTCAAAACTCGGTCAGTTGTCCAGGCCTTTCCAAGGTCAGGCCGGCCATATACGCATCGAGGGCCTCTCCGCTGCAGG
The DNA here is from genome assembly GCA_905182135.1 of uncultured Acidimicrobiaceae bacterium. Classification (GTDB taxonomy): domain Bacteria; phylum Actinomycetota; class Acidimicrobiia; order Acidimicrobiales; family UBA10347; genus UBA10347. The sequence continues at coordinate 133,759 of CAJJAG010000002.1, forward strand.
TATTGCCACGGCTCGAATGCAACTTTCGGTCACGAATAGCTAGCAGGTCGAGGCATCATTTGCTCTCAAAACCAGCATTTTCACGCTCCCTGTTATCCGTGATTGCCAAGAACTTGCGACGCTCCCCCAGGCTGTCCCAGGGCAGTGCAATACTCAACTGATGCCCCAGGACGAGCTGCCGATGCAAGCTAACTTTGCGAGAGAAGTCATCGACGTTTCTGTCGCTGACGAGATGTCGGAATCGTTCCTCGCGTACTCGCTTTCGGTTATTACCAGTCGAGCAATCCCTGATGTCCGCGACGGCCTCAAGCCTGTCCAACGCCGCATCCTCTACTCCATGCTCAATATGGGCATTCGCCCCGAGGGCCCACACCGAAAATGCGCTCGTGTCGTTGGTGACACCATCGGTAAATACCACCCGCACGGCGACGGCGCTATCTACGACGCCCTCGTGCGCATGGGCCAAGACTTCTCTCGCAATGTCACGCTGATCGATCCACAAGGAAACTTCGGCAGCCTGGATCAACCCCCCGCAGCGTACAGGTACACCGAGTGTCGACTCACTCCAGCAGCCATGTCAATGCTCGGCGAGCTCGACGAAGAGACGATCGAGTTCACTCCTACCTACGACGGCGACTCGACCGAGCCCCAGTGTCTTCCTGGCCTACTTCCCAATCTGTTGGTGAACGGCACCAGCGGCATCGCTGTTGGCATGGCGACCTCGATGGCACCGCACAACCTTGCTGAAATCGCTAACGCGATCGAGCTCGTACTGACACAACGACGGCCGAAGCCAACCGTGCTCGAGCTCATGGCGCATGTACCGGGCCCCGACTTCCCGTCTGGCGGCATTCTCGTCGACAACGGCCTGGCTGAAATGTACGCAACCGGTCGCGGCTCAGTCACGCTGCGGGCACGCGCTCATGTCGAACAGCTCACGCCCAAGCGCCAGGGCATCATCATTACCGAATTGCCCTACCTCATCGGCCCCGAGAAGATTGTCGAGAAAGTCAACGCCCTGCTGCGTGACGACAAGGTCAAGGGTGTCGATCGCATCACCAACTTCAGCGACCGCCATTCAGGCCTGCGACTACAGATCGACTGCGAGATCGGTGTAAACCCTCAAGCGGTGCTGGCCCAGCTATATCGCATGACGCCGCTCGAAGACACGTTCACGGTCAATAACGTTGCTCTGGTCGACGGTGTGCCAACCACGCTGGCTCTTTATGACTTATGCCAGCATTACATCACTCACCGCCTCGATATCATCCGGCGCCGCACCGAATACCGCCTGCACAAAGCTCAAGACCGGCTACACATCGTGCAGGGCCTCCTCATCGCCCTCGACAACATCGATCGGGTCATAGCGATCATCCGTGGCTCCGAAACTGTCCCTGAGGCACGTACATCGCTGGTTGAACAGCTCGACCTCAGTGAGATCCAGGCCACGCATATCCTCGACATGCAGTTCCGTCGGCTGGTCGGGCTAGAGAAGCAGAAACTGATCGACGAGCGCGACACACTTGTCACGACCATCAACGGGTACGAGAAGTTGCTTGCCAGCGAGACCAGGCAGCGCACGCTGGTACTTGCCGAGCTACGCGAATTCGTCGACCACCACGGCCGTGAACGCCGCTCCGAAATTATTGCCGAGGCCGACGTCCAGACCTTCTCCCCTGCCGATCTTGCACCAGCAGCCTCGGCTGAAGTCGTCGACGAAGAGTGCCTGGTCACGTTGTCATCGTCGGGCCAGATCGGCCGAGAACCCGTCGAAGGTGGGAAACGCTCCACACCGAACCGGCATGATCTCGTCGTTGCCAGCGTCGAGACCACTACAGCAGCACTCGTGTGGGCCGTCACCTCCGAGGGACGTGCGCTCTCTGCGCTGACACACGATGCAGGCGAGACGACCAGCCGCACCAGAGGCGTCGCCGCCAGCCAGTTCTTTGGCACCAACCGGAACGAAGAGGTGCTGACGGTCTGCTCTGGCCCATTTGGAGGCCACCTGGTGTTGGTAACCGAAAGCGGGGTGGCCAAGCGACTCACAGCCGAAGAGCTCGAGGGCACCCGCTCTGGCAGCACCGTCATGCGCGTCAAAGAAGGCGACCGGCTTGTCGCAGCCTTCGTCTGCGCTGATGATCTTGACATCGTGATGGTGGCCGATAATGCCAGCGTGCTGCGCACCGCCGTCGAGGGCATCAGCGTGCAAGGACGCGGCGCAGGTGGTGTCGCTGGAATGAAGGTCAAGAATGGGTCCAAGCTCATCGCCGCCGGACCAATCAATACCGAGATCTGGGACGGCGCCGTGGTCTCAGTCACCAACAATGCCGAAGCTAAGGCGACGCCATACGACGAATTACCAGCCAAGGGTCGCGGCGGCAGCGGAGTGCGTCTGACTAAATTACGCGCCGGCGAGCGTCTTCCAACCGCGTTTGTGGGCTCGACCGAAGACCTCTGGGTGCTGATGTCGACCGACGATGACGCCACCAAACTCGACCCGACACCTGTGCCGTTCAACATAGAACCAACGAAACGAGATCTCGTCAGTTCTGGCACCGACCGCCAAATTCTGAACATCGCACCTGTTCGCTGGTAGCTGGCCGCCAAGCCCAGCTCCAGTCAGCCCGCCGCCCTCCCGAAAGCACCAACCACCATGGCTCAGAACACCGAATACGACGCAGCAGCAATTCAGACACTCGAAGGCCTCGAGGCTGTTCGCAAACGGCCAGGCATGTACATCGGCGGCACCGGAAGCCAAGGACTCGTTCATCTGGTCTGGGAACTTATTGACAACGGCGTCGACGAAGCCTCTGCAGGATTTGCCAACAAAATTGAGGTTGTCTTCCATCGCGACAGGTCCATCGAGGTCATCGACAATGGACGCGGCATCCCAATTGGCAAACACCCGAAGCACAAGGTCTCGGCCCTTGAGGTTGTACTGACCGAACTCCATGCCGGAGGCAAGTTTGGCGGCGGCGCCTATGGGGCGTCGGGCGGCTTGCATGGCGTTGGAGCATCGGTAGTTAATGCACTCAGTGCCAAAATGGCGGCTGAGGTCGACCGCGATGGCTACACCTGGAAGCTCGAATTCCAGGACCAGAAGGCCGGGCACTTCAACGATGGGCGCTTCAAGCGCAGCCATGAACTTAAGAAAATCAAGAAGATCTCCAAGACCAAGACCGGTAGCCGTATCCGCTTCTGGCCCGACTGGGACATTTTCGATCCCGACGCAACGATCGACTACGAGATCGTCCGCGACCGAGTCGCTCGCGCCACCTTCCTGGTGCCTGGGCTCAAGATCAAGCTGGTCGACAAGCGCACCGGTTCCAAACAAGAAGACGAGTTTCTGTCTCGGGGCGGGCTCAAGGATCTCGTCGAGTGCGAAAGCAAGGGTGACCCAGTCACCAAGATCATTACCTTCAGCGGCATCGAGAAATTCGAAGAGAAAGTACCGGTCGACGGCAAGATGACCACAGTCGAGCGTGAATGCACGGTCGATATAGCGATGCGCTGGGTCGATGGCTACGACACATCAGTCTCATCATTCGTAAACACGGTGCCCACTCCCGATGGTGGCACCCACCTGAATGGCTTCGAACGAGCGCTAACTCGAGCCATCAACGACAAGCTTCTGCCTGGCACCAAGAAGCTAGCCAAACTGGCAAAACAAGATAAGGACCGAGTCGTCAAGGACGACGTACACGAAGGCTTGGTTGCAGCCATCAAGGTCACGTTCCCTGAACCACAGTTCCGTGGCCAGACCAAACGCGAACTCGGTACGCCCGCCCTACAGAGCATCGTCTACGACGTCGTCAAGACCCAACTGACTTCCTGGTTCGAGGGCGAGGGCCCCAAGTCACATGTCAACGCGCTACGCGACAAGATGGCTACCGCAATCCTCAATCGCATGGCATCTCGTCAAGTCCTCGAGAACAAGCGCAAGGCTGCCAGTCTGGGATCATCAGGTATGCCTGCCAAGCTGGCCGATTGTCGCAAGCACGGCATCGACAGCGAACTATTAGTTGTTGAGGGTGACTCTGCTGCCGGTCCGGCAATGGCTGGCAGAGACAGTGCGACCATGGCTATTTTGCCGCTGCGAGGCAAGGTCGTGAACGCGGCCAAAGCCACCGTCAAGCAAGTTCTCGATAACAGCGAAGCCCAGGCACTGTTCACTTCTGTCGGCGCCGGTAGCGGCGATGCCTTCGATCTTGACGCTGCCCGTTATGGCCGCATCGTCATTCTGTGTGATGCCGATGTTGATGGCAGTCATATTCGTTGTTTGTTGCTGACGCTCATGCACAAATACATGCGACCAATGCTCGAAGCTGGTCGTATCTACGCTGCGCAGCCGCCGCTGTTCACCACCAAGGTCAACGGCGAGAACTACCGAGCCTTCTCCGACGAGGAGAAAGAGTCGATCACCGCCGAGCTCACCAAGGGAAACCGAAAGGCCGAGAACATTCGCTGGCAGCGCTTCAAAGGCCTTGGCGAGATGAACGTCGACGAACTTGCATCAGCAGCGCTAGATCCCGAAACTCGAATCCTCAAGCGCTTAACCATGCACGATGGTGAACAAGCCAAAGAGGCTGCCAAGATGTTCGACGTGCTGATGGGCTCCAACGTCGAGATCCGTCGCGACTACATAATCAAGGAAACGGCGCTGTTTGACCGAGAAGCGCTCGACGTCTGAACCAAAGCCCGAACCTACAGATCTGCTAGTAACCCATTGGTTAAAGAGTTACTAGATGGCTGGAGTGTCTTGGCTAAAGGTGTTCACCCATTCAGAGCCGCGTCGACACCACAGTGAACTGACGTACCAAACTATCGCCGCTGAGTCGCTCGGCCGAACGAAGTCGGCTCGATACGACAACATGGCAGCATCGCCGGTGACCCGGTTCAAACGGCTCTCGCTAAGTACATACGATGTCACGGTGGGTCCATCGTCGAGCAGCGCAGCATGGTCCTCTCGCCCGGCGAAGCCCGACGGATAGACGCCAAGAAAATCAGGGCTCAGGCAGGCAGCATCGGCCCTCGCATCGCCATCGACCAGCGCTTGCCATACCCGGGTCTCGAGATCAACAAAGAACCCGACATCAAGCGCCTGGTCCTTGTCCGGCATCGCTAGACGCCGAATTTCCATGTCATGAGTACAAGCATTAAGGCCAGCGATAGGTGCAACATGCCGCCCAGCATCCGCTTGCGGTCATCGCCAATGTTGAACAGGTGAAGCCAGGTCGGTGGATAGACCGCAGCGGTAAGTGCCAGCACGAGAATCCAGATCGCACCACCGATGCTGAGCCAACTCTGCTGGAAGTCATACACATCGTTACTCAAGCCCACCATGGCGCCGCCAGCAATACCTGTGACAAGGAACATCGGAAACATGATCTTCGACGCTGTCTCATTCACCACATCAGCGAGTGCTTGGCCAGAAGCCCGGCGGGCTTGGACCGCCATCATCGGGGCGATAAATGCCATACCAACCCCGAGAACCACACTGAAAATGTGGACAAGGTACAAAATGTTGTAGGGCGTATCCCAAATCGCTGCGATCATGAAAGCTAACAGTACACCTGATTGGCCATCGCTCTGTCACACCACGCTCTGTCACACCACGCTCTGTCACACCACGGTGGTAGAACTAGAGCTATGGAATCCGCACCCGAGCCCCATGTGCGTGGCTTGAACGCAGCGGATGGCAATATTGGCATGGGGATCGACTACCGACCTCGTCATCTATCGCCCAGCAGCGCCAGCCTGTACCAGCAGTGCCCCCGCAAGTGGCGTCACCGTTACGTCGATCGTTTACCTGACCCGCCGGGTGAACCGGCACTGGTCGGCACATTTGCTCATCTAATCCTCGAGCACCTGTTACAACTGCCCGAGGGGCAACGTTCCCAAGAAGCAGCCAAGACTCTTGCTCGCGAGTACTGGCCCGAGATCGAGCAAGAAAAGGACTATCAGGCGCTCGATCTCAGCGATGCTCAGGCAAAGGCGTTTCGGTGGAAGGCCTGGAAAGCTGTCGCCGGCCTTTGGCTACTTGAGAACCCCGACGAAACGCAGGTTCATGCCACCGAGCACGAGGTCCAGGTCGACATTTCAGGTGTGCCGTTTCGTGGCATAATCGATCGGGTCGATGTAGTCGACGAGCAGCTCGTCATTACCGACTACAAGTCAGGTAAGGCTCCATCGGACCGGTTCAAGGCTGGTCCCCTAAAACAAGTGCTTCTCTACGCGGCAGCGGTCGAGGCCAGCTTCGGTCAACGCCCACTCAGCGCTCAACTGCACTATCTCGGCCAGCGCACTCTTGGCGTGCGAGTCACACCGTCAAACCTCGGTGATGTCGTTCAGGAACTTGCAACCACATGGTCTTCGCTCATCAGCGCTTGTGAAAACAACCAGTTCGACACATCAACTGGGCCGCTCTGCGCATGGTGTCCATTCTTGGCCGAATGCCCCGATGGCAAGAAAGAAGTCATCGCCCGTAACGAGGCTGGCTCCGTCCGTGCCGATGCGCCAGGCTTGGCCATCATCTGCGCCGATGCTAACTAGCTCAAATCTGGGAATTTGGCGCATCAGCTGACTTGTCCAGCAAATGGGCGTTCTCACCGTCACCTCTGGAGGCCTCCGGCCGCGTTCTATTCAGCTGCGCCAGCGAATCTCAACGTGTTTGCGTAGCCACCGGGCAATCGCCAATGTCACGATTCCACCTAAAACGGTGCCCACCTTGGCCAGCCTGATCAGCTGATCGTCAGGTGGCGCCGGGACAGGAGTGACTGTTGGGCGATTAAACCCGTCGTCGCCCGCCCCTGGCAGCTTGTCGAATTTCGCACCGGCGTTCACCCTGGCACCGTAGCCCGCACAGACACGCCCTTCCAGGGCTCCGTGAATTTGAACCACTACCGACATCGGCCGTTGGTCACATTTTGCAGGACACATGCCATTTATGTCGCGAAAGCATTACAGTTTTGCGACGGAATCCTCGAGTGGTTCTTTTTCACCCATGACTTCCTCCACCTGCGCCAACCCTGCCATGTCGCGAGCGCTAAAGGTTGCGGCCGCTATTGCGGCAACCATGGTCATGGTGTTCCTCGCGAACTCAGCCCGACCGGGAACCGACCAGTCAGTCTCCTCAATAGCCGCGCAATCGGTGCTGCGTCTGCCCAGCGGAATCGAGCCCGCTCCGCCGGCCAGTTCCGTACCGACAACAGCGCCGCTACCCACCGCTGCGCCAACTGCGATGCCGGAACCTACGCCCAAACCTGCACCCACCTTCGTAGTAGCCGTCGCAGCTGGGGCTTCATCGGGAACCGAGCCCACTCCGGCGGGCATCTCCGCAACCGTCGCGCCAGAGCCCACCGCTGTGCCGACGCAGACCCCGGCAGAACTCGAGGCGTACGTGCTGGGCGAGATCAACAAGGTCCGAGCCAACGCCGGTCTCGGTCCCCTCGCGGTTGACCCCACCATTTCGGCGATCTCGCGAGACTGGTCACAACAGATGGCTGCGGGTGGCTTCTTTGAACACCGTCCAAGCACCCAACTCGATGTGATGTTGCCCGCTGGTTGGCTCCAATGGGGAGAGAACATCGCTAGCGCTCCCGACATCTTTTGGTCACAGTCAACCCTTGAATCCAGCCCCGGGCACTACGCCAACATGGTTGGACCATTCACTCATCTGGGTATCGGTGTCTTTACGAACGGCGCCCAAGTCTGGGTGACACAGAACTTCACCCGTTACGCAGAACCGTCAGTTCCACGCAGCTAGGAGACCATGCCATAGCGACTGATAGCCAGCTTCGCTCAGTTGACGATCCTCGGTGACTGCCCCCCGATCTTGCAACAGGTCGAGCGCTACGTCGAACGCCCATTCGGCATAGTCGCGATCCGCCTTGGCAATGCTCGACGACACTTCTGGGCACCGATTGACGTGATCGACAAGGGTCTCGCCCGTTGCAACCGCGCCCGATCCTGCACGAAGCAAGCCGATGCCAGCACCAAGCCAATCAGCCCACTCCAGCCAGAGCAGTGCGTCTCGCTCGCGAGGCAACACATCGGGTACATCTCCGTGAATGACGGACACCCATGCGGGGACGAGCGCAGTCACTGCACCGTCGCTTGTCATCCCATCAGCCAGTCCTAAAGCTGCCTGTAATGTCGACAATGCTGCTCGATTGGCATCGGCATACTCATCATTGTTCAAGCCTCGACGAATATCGACCAGAGCTTCGGTGCTGCGCACTGCTGCTAGGGACAAACCAGTTGCGGCCGCGATCCTGCGTCGAACGAACTGTTGGTTCGCGTCGAACCCCGGACCGAACATTGTCGCACTCGACTCCACCCCTGGCCATGCAGCAGCCACCGTGGACAGCGCCTCGCCCACGTCGAACTCGGCAACGACGACTCTGTAATCAGCTACCGCCGCCTCGTCGAGAAGCAGCTTCGGGGGTCCGGCCAGTTGGAGGTCCACGAGCGTGCCCTGGCCATCGAGCTCAACCAAGATCGAATGCCCCAGAGCTTCTGGCTCGTCCTCTTCGGCTCCATCGCTGTTCGCTCCGTCGTTGCCCTTGGCGTCGCCAACCGGCCCTGGCGAGAGATGCTCGAAGCCGAGCACGATAGAACGACCGAATGGGGCCGTGACCGACCAAGCGCCGTTAAGGACCGACGTACCGATACTTGTGGCCCACGCAGGAAGTAGATCTGGTTGATTCTGTTGATGAGCGTGTTCGCTAGCTACAGGATCAAGCCCATCGGTGAGTTCGGCGACCGCAGCAACCAGCAATGCTCCCCGCTCAGTCGCTTCACCTACGCAGAGGTCGACAAAGGCCATTGGTGTGGCCTGGTCATCAAAGACGGTGAACAGCCCACTAACCCAAGCCTCGATCTGGGGACCATCTAATTCAGTAACGATCGAAGCTCGCTCATACAACTCGTGGAGTAGCGCTACGGTTTCAGGGGTCGTTTGCACAACTTGGGTCTAGCGTCAGATACGTGAGCATGCACCCTTGTTCCAGCGGAAGCCGCCGATATGCCTGAGTTGCCCGAGGTCGAGACGATACGGGCCCAGCTAGACCCGGTGATCTCGGGACGAAGTATTGTGAGGGCGACAAGCCACCCGTCGGGCAAGTTCTCGCCCGCCATCGAAGCCAATGGCGCATTGATCGAGCAGGTCCGTCGCCGAGGGAAGTACCTGCTAATCGATCTGGACGATGACCGTGAGCTCATCATCCATCTAGGGATGACAGGTGTACTCTCGGTGCCCAATAATGCTGACGACGGCGCTTACGTACGAGCACAGTGGGAACTCGACGATGGCCGTTGGCTTGTCTTCAACGACGTCCGTCGGTTTGGTCGCATCCGGGTTGTGACAGCTGGTGACTATTCGACGATTGCGACATTGCGCAACCTCGGTCCAGAGCCGTCGGACCCAGCTTTCACAGCGGCGCATCTTCATCAGGCGTTGAATAAGAGTTCGCGTCGTCTCAAAACTCAGCTTCTGAGCCAACGCCCTGTTGCTGGACTCGGCAATATTTACGCCGACGAAGCGCTCTGGTTAGCAAAGGTGCGGCCAACCGCACGTTCGATTACCAAACCAGCCGCCGCTCGGTTGCGCGATGCCTGTGTCAAGGTAATCGCCAGCGCTATCGACAACGGCGGCACCACGCTGCGGGACTACCGCGATGCGGAGGGCGGATCAGGAAGCAACCAGTTCTACTTGCGGTGTTATGGGCGATCAGGTGAACCGTGTGAGCGGTGTGCCACTCCGTTGCGTGCCATGGTCGTCGATGCTCGCACCACCACATGGTGCGCTGTCTGCCAAAAAAGTTAAGTTCGACACCGTTGCAGAGCAAGGCAATGACCGGACAGGTGGCGAGAGTCGCAATCGGATGTCATACTTTATCCAGCACATGCGGGCGGAGTAGGTCCAACGTGAACAACGATGGGGTGTGGGCTTTGGCCCGCACCCCATCGTCGTTTTCGAACATACACAACCCCTAGACCCGTTTGGAACTGGCCACGCAACAGCGGCGACGACAGCGGATAGGTTTTCCACGTGTTGCGGCGTGCTCTAGCTCTCCTTGTCTTGATCGGCCTGCTATCAACAGCGTGCACCAGCCGCTCAGAGATCTCGGCTTCAACCGATAACAACCGCACAGGTCCGCAAGGATCGCTCCTTCCTCCCACCGACTCCGAATCCGATTTTGGTCCCGACGAACAGGAAGCGCCGGCCGACGAACATCTCGACGACGGCCGCCTCGTTGTGCAGAGCGCTGACTTCCAGCTCAGCACCATGTTGCCTAACGGCGCCGAGGTCACCAGGCTCACTGAGCCTGGCACGCTCAACACGCAACCCTCGTGGGCGCCAGACGGCTCTCGGGTCGCGTGGGTTGCGGTCGACGAAGCAACCGGCGAAACCAGCATCGCTGCCGACCGTTTTGATGGAAGCGACTTCCGTGAAATCGGCGTGGACAAGGCCTCCTTTTATCTGTACTGGGACCCATCCGCATCGCGTATAGCGCACCTGTCTTCTTCCACTGGCGGCATAGACCTTGGCATCGCTGAACTACTTGGCGAAGATGGGCCGACCAACCGACGCGTTGACCGCGGCCAGCCCTACTTCCTGGCGTGGGGTCCCAACGGCGATGAACTCCTCGTCCACGCTTCGGGTTTTCGACTCGACCGCATCGACCTTGGCAACGCCACCATCATCGTCGACGATTTCCCCGCCAATTTTGGGGCTCCTACCTGGCTTCCCGACGATTCGTTGATGTACGCAGACATTCAAGATGACCAGCAGTTTCTGGTCACGACAGGCGACGCCGGTGAAGGGCGCCGGCCTCTGATCGCCTATGACGGAACCTTGCGATTCAGCGTTAGCAACCAGGGCAACCGCATCGTGATGCAGGCAGGGCCCGCCGGTGACCAAGACGCGGTTGTGACAGCATCGGCCGGCCTCACCCCAGCCGAAGATGACGCTGTGTTGATTGCGAAGCAGACTCAAACCACACCAGCACCTGAACTCCAATTTGACGACTCACTCGATGCCATCGACCCGATCGAGAGTGGCATCCCTTATCTAATGGGCACGTTCGGGGGCGAACCCTTCCCTCTTTCGAATAATCCGGCGGTAGCGTTTTTTCCCAGCCCCGACGGCCAAGCCGTTGCCTGGCTTGAAGAGTCCATTATCCTGCCGAACGCAATGACCTTGCAGTTCGACGCAAATGGTCAACGCACAATCCTGCCGCCATTCATCCTGAGTCAGCAGCTACGACAGAACTATCTCCCGTTCTTCGATCAGTATTCCCAAAGCCACGACTTCTGGTCCCCCAGCAGCAATCTGTTCGTGTTCGCAGGGCGTCCCGCCGGCAGCAGCGAACCCGATGGCATCTGGGTGTTTGATCGAATGACGGGTGAGCAACGCCGTATTTCTGATGGCGTCGTTGCCTCGTTCACCCGCACCCCTCAAGCCAGCGGTGCGCGCTCGGCGCTTTAGTAAACCGGTGCCTACGTCCGCACCCCAACCCAACCCCGACTGTTATCGAGAAGCGGTCCGCCAGACCTGACCCCTGAAGTTCCAGGACTGCTAGGTGGTCTCGACGTTTGTCCCTGCGGGCAAGCCATGTAGATGGCTGGCGTCGTTGTAGCGGCCTAGGCGCCACTGCCGTGGCGGTCCGTGGGATGTCGTAATGAACTCCGACACCGAGGTGTTGGTCGTCCATAGTTGGAAGGCTGCCTCGCTATGGAGATTCAGAAGCCGCCGGAACACCACATCGATCACGCCACCATGACAGACAACCATGATCGTCTTGCCAGCCCGCGTTCGAACGAGTTCGTCGAATGCTTGCCCAACTCGTAGGAAGAACGTTGCTCGGCTCTCCCCACCGGGTGACAGATCCTTGTACGGCTCGGCCATCTGATCGATCATGCCGTACTGGTCGATGTACTCGACGAAGAGCATGCCGTCGGCTTGTCCTGGCCTGAACTCTTCGAAGTCCCGCTCGATTTGGAGCTCCAACTCGAGCGCTTCGTTCACAATCAGTGCCGTCTCCTGAGCCCGTGGCATCGTGCTTGCCCAGATCTCATCGACCGCGGGAAGTTCACCCGCTGCCACACGGTCACGCAGTCGTTGCGCCTGTTGACGACCAAGGTCAGACAAACCGCTACAAGTCAGGGGTCCGCCTATTTGCCGGTTCACGGTGACGTTCGACTCGCCATGTCGGACTACAAGCAGTCGGGTCGGAGCCTGTTCGGCGGCTGAATCGCTCACAGTGCCACCATGCCGTTCACGCCGGTCACTGCATCCCCGCCGATCCACACGCCGCCATCGTTCGCCTGCGAAACGTACACCCGCCCCTTACGCCCCATAGACACACCTTGTGAGGCAATGTAGGGCGCCTTAAGCGTTCCGTCACCCAACAGCCATTGCGCAAGCGAGCCGTTCAGGCTTCCGGTAACTGGATCTTCTCGGGTGCCACCAGCATTGAAAAACGCTCGCACTTCAAGAGCCGGCACGCCCGGCTCGGCCACGCCGGTCAAGGCAGCCACGCCCGCCTTGCAATCGATGCGGTCCCAAGTCGGCGTTAGGGCTCGTAGGACATCGACGTCGCTCACCAACACGCCGATCCAGCCCGGGCCGTTATCGGCCCACGACGTATCCACAACCTGGTCCTGCGACAGACCTAGATCTGCGAGCACGCTGTCGATCAAAGTCGTGTCGACGATGCCGCTGCGGTTACAAGGCGGCGTTTCGAACGTCAGACGATCGTCAACCTTGCGGAGCGTCACGAGCCCAGCACCACACTGCTGCACGATCACGTCGTCAGCCGCTGGTTGTCCACCCGCCTCGAGCCACGCATGGCATGTTCCGATTGTTGGATGGCCGGCAAAAGGCAGCTCCTGGTTCGGCGTGAAGATCCGGACGTGATAGTCCGCACCAGGATCTGTCGGGGGCAATACGAATGTCGTCTCCGACAGGTTCGTCCACGACGCGAATTGCGCCATCTCATCGTCGCTCAGTCCGTCACTATCAAGGACAACCGCGACCGGGTTACCGAACCCGAGGGAGCTCGTAAAAACATCGACCTGCTTAAAGGCTCGCTTCACTTCTTTACGTCCATCGTTGGTAGTTCGGTTAGCTCGCAGCGTGTTCTTCTTGGAGCCGCCTGCGCAGCAGTCCCAGAACGTAGGTTGCTCGGATAGTCAGTCGTTGTAGATATCAGCGGCACACACGCCGTCGTCTGTCAACGTTGTGATTTCAACGCCAGACTTGGTGACGATCATGGTGTGCTCAAACTGAGCGGTACGGCGCCCATCGGACGTCACCGCGGTCCAATCATCGTCCCAGATGATGCAGTCGATCGCTCCGAGGGTGAGCATCGGTTCAATCGTGAAGCTCATACCGACCTCCATCTTGCGGGTGAGTCGAGGGTGGTAGTAGTGCGGGATCTGCAGGTTCGAGTGGAACTCCGTGCCCACGCCATGGCCGATGAAGTCTTCGACTACGAAGAGACCAAACTTGTTGGCATGGGTGTCGATCGCTTTGCCAATCGCGTTAAGAGGCGCTCCCGGCCGGACCGTATCGATGGCGTTGTACATCGACGTGCGCGTCTCGCGCACCAACATGGTCGAAACGTCGTCAACGTCGCCGACTAGGAACGTGCAACTGGTATCGCCGTGCACCCCGTCGAGGAAGATGGTGACATCGATGTTGATGATGTCACCGTTGCGAAGCTGGCGGCTGTCGGGGATCCCGTGGCAGATGACCTCGTTCACCGAGGTACACACAGATTTGGGAAAGCCCCGGTAATTCAGCGGACTTGGGTAGCCGTTGCGGGCCAAGATCTCGTCGTGCACCCGGGCATCAATGGCATCGGTCGTAACACCCGGAACAACCATCGAACCAGCAATGATCAGAACTTCGGCGGCAGCTGAACCAGCACGATGCATAGCAGCGACCTCGTCAGCGGAACGAACAACATTAGAAACCGACGGGCCGGGCTCACCGGTAAGTGCGTAAGGCGGTCGGGCAATAGTTGCCGGCACGCTGCGCTTCGGGCCTACAAGACCCTGCATCACTGGTGGACTCGAGGGTGGGGCCAAGAGTGCGGTGCCGCCTTTGCGCTTCCTTTTAGCCATGCTGGCAGTGTAATGGGACGTCCCACAGTTGATGAGGTCGCTCCAACAGCCGCGTAGGAGACCGATGACCAGGCCCACTAGGTCTCCTGCAGGCTGGAGCCACTAGGTTTTCATTCATGACTTTCCGCGGAATTCTGCTAACCAAAGACGACGACGGGGTCCACGCCGCGATCACCGATATCGATGAATCACAATTACCTGACCACGATGTGCTGATCGATGTGTCACATTCGACCGTCAACTACAAGGACGGTATGGCCGTCATGGGTCGACCGGGCGTTGTGCGCGGGTATCCAATGGTGCCTGGCGTCGACGTCGTGGGAACCGTTGCCGAAAGCGACAACCCAGATTGGGAGCCCGGCACGCTAGTGACAATCAACGGTTTCGATGTCGGCGAGGCTCACTGGGGCGGCTTCGCTGAAAAGGCTCGAATGAAGTCCGAGTGGCTCACCAAGATCCCCGAAGGCATGGCTGCGTCACAAGCAGCCGCAGTCGGCACAGCTGGCTACACCGCCATGTTGTGCGTCATCGCACTAGAGAAACAAGGCCTGAAGCCTTCCGACGGTCCCGTGATCGTGACCGGTGCTGCTGGCGGTGTCGGCAGCGTTGCAGTTGCTGTGCTGGCCAAGCTCGGCTTCGAAGTTATTGCATCAACAGGGCGCGCTGACGCCGAAGGCGACTATCTGCGCCGTCTTGGCGCCACGAGTGTCATCGACCGGTCTGAGCTCAGTGAACCCGGTAAGCCGTTCCAAAAGCCCGCATATGCCGGGGCCATTGATCCCGTTGGAAGCAGCACTTTGGCGAATGTGCTCGCTCGCATGCAAGACAACGGCATCGTCACAGCCTGTGGTTTGGCTCAAGGCTCCGACCTCAGCACCACGGTGCTGCCGTTCATCCTGCGAGGCGTAACCCTTGTTGGCATCAATTGTGTCCATCGTTCACAGCAAGATCGGAACGAGGCGTGGGCCCGGCTAGTCCAAGATCTCGATGCCAGCCTGCTTGACGAAATCACGTCGACCGTCAGTCTTGATGGTGTGCCGCAGGTCGCTCAGGACATTCTCGACGGCCAAGTTCGGGGACGCGTCGTCGTCGAGCTCTAACCCAACAGTTCTGTCTCACTCGAGGTTTATTTAAAAACCGCGCTTGTGTGAACTGATTCACAGACGGAGCGGGGTGATTGGGCGCACGCGAGGCTCAAAGTGGCGAACCCTCCTCCCAGCAACGTGGGCTGGGAGAAATAGCTAGAGCAGAACCAGATTCGGATGGAGCGCCCAGCGCCCCATCCGAATCTAGTTTTGCGACCTAATCAAGAACAGTGGGCTGCCCGTCTTGGCCTAACGGAGCCGCCCAGCCTGTGGCGAGGGTATAAGTGGTCTGGGCTAGTTAATGGCCCAAAATTCGCCGCGGCGGTGCCCAACGAAGATCTGTCCGTCCCAGACAGCAGGCGTGGATTCGATACACCATGGCAGCGCAATCGTCCACAACTTCCGCGGTACCCGGCTTGTGTCGGCTACATCCCACGCATGGATGACACCAGAGCAGTCCGCTTGAATCAGCACGTCGTCGACCACCACAGGAGACGACCACACCGGCCCTGGTAGCTTCACCTGCCAACGGGTCTCTCCCGTCGCCCGATCAATGGCATATAGGTTGCCCTCGTTCGTCGGCACATACAGCACGTCCTTGTGAAGCGCCGGCGTTGCCCAGATGCCATCGGGCACCCGCACGTGCAGGTCCCGGCTCCATACGACAGGATCGTCAGGCCGGTTCGGGTCAAGTTTGATGAGTTGACCAAGTTCAACGGCTCGGGAGAAGGCCCGCTCAAGCTCCACCCCAACGTATGCGAACCCTTCGTCGTCAATCACGATCGAGGCGTCGACATCATCGCCAGTCCAGAAGCGGAATACCCGAGTCGGATCGATGCCCTCTTTCAACCCGCTAATGTCCCACGCCTGAATCAGACCGCCGCTATTACCGAACCACAGCGTGTCACCCACAATCGTGATGGCTGTTTCAATCGACACGTTCGCGTCGCCCAGATTTCGCAACAGTTCATCGTCCCATCCCGGCGTATGAAAGATCAGCTCAGGGTCCACGGTCACCAGTCCCGCATCGTCATAGCCGCGATTGAGTTTGACGATGTGCAGGTTGGAGTTCTCACCACCAACGAACAGGTAATCATCCTGCACCACGCCGGAGCCGTCCCAATCGTCGTTCCACAAGGTGGGTTGCACAGCGGTTGCACTGAGTTTCCAAAGCTCTCGTGGCGATGCACCGTCGAACGCAACGATCCTGTAGAAACTGTCGCGAGATCCGAAGTACACAAGTGGAAACTGGTCCGGGTCGATGGTGACCGACCCCTTGATCAGATCGCCTACACCAAAGTCCCCAATGATGCGTTCGCCGGTTTCTGCATCTAGAAAATGCACCGCCGGCGCATAAGAGCCAAACACGACCCAACGACGACCGCTGTAGTCAAATACCGTCGGCTGGCCGGTCCAGCCGGTCCCACACCATTCGGTTGTTTCAGTGCCAACCCTGCTGAACGAACACAGATCTTTACCCCGTCCGAAACGCCATTGCTCTTGGGGCGACTGCGGAACTGGTCCTTTGCCATAAAAGGTTCGTGTCGGATTACCGCGAAACGTCAGTAGGCCGTTCGTGGTGCCGACGTTTTGGCCCACCGTTGCGGGGTCGACCCAACCAGAAAACGTCGGCGTCGGCGTCGGGGCCGGTGTGGGTGCCACCGTCGGCGCTAGCAATGGTGTCGTGGTGGGCAACGAGGTCGGCGCTGCCTGCGCTGGCGCTTCAGCGGCCACGTCCAACAGCCCCTCGCTACCGGTGCATGCCGCTACAACTATTGTGACCAGGAGAACGAGCACGAGTGATCGGCGATGTAACACTGAGCTGCAGCGCATCGACAGCTACGGACGCGGTGTCGCAAGTGCTGCATCGACAAGCGACCATTCGGCGAAGCCGGTGCTGGTGTTGACCCCATCGCTGGCGAACAAGGTCGTGGGCACACTGCCAAAAGGAAGCGCGAACTCGCGCCAACCATCAAAGCAGTTGGTGGTTGGATCTAGAGCTGCCGTCGCTCCTAACACATCCTGGTTTACTGGTGCCACGCTGTTCCAGCTGTCGATACCAAGGCCAAACGCTGGGAGTGACTGCGAGGCTGGGCAGAAGTCCAATGACACGGCAACCAACCGAGTGCACTCGATCGACGATGCGGTGCCAGTGAGTTCGGCCCAGCCGTCGACCACGACGGTCGAATCTGTTAGGCGGCCGCTTCGGAAGGTCACCATCTGGCCAATACCGAACGACTCATCTTCATTACGGCCCGGTCGGCCTCAGGTCGGGCGTTTTTTACTGCCACGACGCCCAACTCCCATTGGTAGACATGACGTTTGGTATCGGCGCCGGCGGTCGCTCGGCTTGCAGGTAAATAACGAGCAACCTGCGGAGCCTGGCCAGCGCTCCACATCAGCGGTAGATAACCGCGCTGACATTCCGCCGGTGATGGGAACCCAAAGCCGGGCCGCACCGCCGGATCCCGGACCAGAACCCCACCGCCTAAGACGGGATCAGTTGGTAACGCCTCGGTTGATGACTCGCAAACGGAGAACTCACCTTTGCCAAAGCCTTTGGAGTCGATGCCAGCAGCACACATACCTAGATCGAGCACCACCAGTTTCGAAGCGGGGTTACCTACAACCTGAATATCACCAAAGAATGGAAAGACAGCATGTGCCTCGTCAGACAGCTCGGTGAATGGTTCCGGCCATTCTGGAATGCCACAGATCACTATGAGATTGCCCTGACCATCACTATGAGATTGCACTGAATATCCTCGACCTGTTGCCCTGCCTGCAGGTCGACAACGCTGGTGACAACCTGCTCAGTCAGCGTGCGCTCGGGCACCGCTGCAACTGCCGACTCGTTGACGGTTCCTGCCAGCTCGTCGGCGGCTTCTGCCGTCTCGGCAGGTTCGTCAAGATCGGCTTGCGTGTCTAAAACGTCCGACGTCACCAAAGCTGGATCTGTGGGTTCACTCGGCGAGCACGCCGCTCTGCGCAGAACAAGCACCATGATTCCAAGAAAATAGTGGAATGTCTGCCTTCTCTTGGTGGCCACGGCCCGGATAATTCCTTTTGCTTTCGCTCTGAGATCGACACAGCTGCGAGCCATGACCCTACTGCAACCGGGTACTCAATTCGCGGCGTTCTCGACCTCACCGACAGTGGCCGAAGTTGGGCCGAAATGCCCCTATCCATCCAGGAAATAATCTCTAGAATTGCGTCGTGGCAAGTGACTACGGTGAACACCTCGATCCAGCCTCGTTGCAACTGCTGGCCGAAACAACCGGATTTGCATCTATTGATAACGCAAACCAAGCATGTTCGAGCCGTCTGCATGACATTAAGGTCGCACTCAGCTCACCCGAAGCGGCAGGCCTCCTCGACCTACACAACCGCCAGAACCCAGCGCGGCATCGGTTATTGCAGCTCGCAGTTGCAGTCCATCAGACTGCCGAGGACATTTGCCAGGCCGGTTGGATCGCAACCGACGAGTCCGTTATCGACCTCAATCTGGTGAGCTTCAGCGGCCAGTCGCAGCACCAGCAATTCGTTGTCGGGCTCCTAGCGTCATATCTGAACTCGCCAGCTCCTGTCGAGTTTATGAATAGCACTTGTACTCCACCAGCATGTACTGCCGCTCGTCTCTACTCACTGATCGACCTGTGCCTCACGGCCAGCGACACCGAACGCGCCGGCGCCTTGCGGTTGCTGGGCGACGAAGCACTGTTCACCGCAAGCATGTTCCCATCGATTGCGCACAAAAGCCCCGTCGACTCGGCCATGCTCGAGACGCTGCAATCAGTATTGCCTCGAGCTGTTGTCAAGCTCATGAGCGAGCTCGAGCCAGAGCTTCTGAACTTGCTCGATGTCTATCTCATGTTCGGACCAGTGTGGTACCGCATGGCAGCTCAGAACCTGTTGTTCGGCAACTCACGCGAATCACTCAACAACATCGCCACGGACTTCATCACCGCTCGGCGATTCATCGTCCAGGTATCCCAGGGACCGCTAATGAACATCAAACACGACCTGTACCCCAAAATCGTCTAACCGCAGCGTGTCAACAGCTGCCCTGGTTGCACTTAGAAAAACCCGGACGGCAAACGATTCAGCTCGGACAGCATGAGCGCAGCGATCCGCTCTAACCAAAACCACATGCAGGCAAACTCCAAAACAGCCATTGCAGGGCTTGCGAAGCAACGACGGACTACCCACAATGGGGTCATGAGCACGGCACACGAAGAAGTTGTTTTGAAGGGCGGACGGGCAAACACCGGCAGCGTCGTTCGCATCGGTGATCAAGTCGCACGACCGGCGTACCCTCAGACTCCAAGCGTTGCTGACTTCCTGCGCCATCTCGTGGCCGCTGGCGCTGACTTTGTACCAGAACCACTGGGCTTCGATGACGAGGGCCGCCACCGTCTTCGTTTCATCCCCGGTAATGCACCAGTGCCGCCCTATCACGACTGGGCATTTGACGAGTCCCTTCTGGTTCAGGTCGCCCATCATCAGCGTCACCTTCATTTATTAGCCAAGAGCTATGAGCCGCCCGCCGACGCATCATGGGCAATTTCGGCCGGCAACTATTTCCCTGACGCGGCGATTACTGCTGGCGAACTAATCGTCTGCCACAACGACATAGGCATGACCAATGTCATTGTCGACGATGATCATCAGTTCGTCGGGTTCATCGACTTCGACTATTGCCGACCAGTTGATCGGCTCTTTGACATCGCCGTCGCCGTTCGACACTGGGCCCCATTTGGTGATCTGGATCTCGCCCTCGATGTCGACCTTGACCGCATCCGGCGCTTCCGACTCTTCTGCGACGCACATGAACTTGACTCCGCCGACCGGCGCCGAGTCGTACTGCTGGCCACATCATTTCTGAAACATGCCCGCGAGAACATCAAGGCGTTGGCTGCGGCTGGTGGTATCGGCTTCCAAGCACTGCTAGACAACGGTTACGAGGCGACGAATCGGGCAACGGTCCGTTGGCTTGATGAGAACGCAGAAACCCTCACCTAGGGGGCTGACTGTGCACTACATGGCGCACCATTCAACGGTTATCGGTCGCTGCTCGGCCGCCGACCCGCAAACAGTGACCTCACTCGGCGGTCTCCTCGCGCCGAGTCAGAATTGCCTAACACGGGACTAAGAACTGGCAAGCTTGTTAAGTGGAGATCTACAAGCAACAGTTCATCGAATTCATGGTCCGCTCCGAGGTACTGACTTTTGGCGACTTTGTGACCAAGAGTGGACGGTCGACGCCCTACTTCGTGAACACCGGAAAATACCGAACCGGCATGCAAATGGAACGACTCGGCGAGTTCTACGCGGACTCCATCGAGGCATTCGTAAACGAATCGGGCCAGGGAATCGACGTATTGTTCGGCCCCGCCTACAAGGGCATTCCGCTAGTCGTCACTGCCAGCATCGCACTCGCCCGCCGAGGCCGCGATGTAGCGTTCACCTTCAATCGCAAAGAGGCCAAGGAACATGGCGAGGGTGGCGTACTCGTTGGACACACACCTATCGATGGCGACAAAGTGTTGTGGGTCGAAGATGTCACCAGCGCCGGCACATCGATCCGAGAGACGGTGCCAGTAATGCAAGCCGCAGCCGACATCGAGCTCACTGGTCTTGTGATCTCGGTCGATCGCGCCGAACGCGGAACCGGCCAACTCAGCGGACTCGCCCAAGTCGGCGAAGACTTCGGCATGTCGACCTTTTCGATTGTCACTGTCCACGAGGTCATCGAACACCTGGCAGGCCGAGTGATCGAGGGCACGGTCGCACTCGACGAGCAGCGCGTCGATGCAATGCATGGCTACCTGTCCCAATGGGGCACTTCATGACAACCAGCGAGACCGATCGCGCCAAAATGGCGGCGACGGCATCTATTCAGTGCTCGTCGAAGATGAAAGAAGCACCGTTGTCGAGGCCGAGTGGCGTGGATGGCCGACCGGCTTTCGAGCAACATGGCTCACCATCATGGTGCATATCTCCATCGACGCAGCGGTTCTGACCGCAGTCATCTCGCGTGTCTGGACCAAGCGCAATATTGCATGCAATGTGCTGGCCGGTTATCACCACGATCATCTACTGGTGCCACTCGATCTCACCGAGCAGCTCATCGCAGCGCTCGACTTTCTGCGGGATTGACTCAGAACCAGCGACTACCCGCTGGCATTGACGAGGAGCCGAGGTGACACGGCGCATTATCAACTGTGCCTTTGACGAACTGCCCCGAAACCGGCTCGAGTTCGAAGTATTCGCGTCCAATCCGCGGCCATCGCTGTCTAGGAGCCCGTGGGCTTTCGAACCGTGGGCAACCATCGCTGTTGATCAGTCTCAGACGGCGGTCACCGACCATCGCCCTGCCTCCGCGACACCGAAGAGTCGCACCTGGTCTCCTGCCGCCGTTGTGATTAGCTCGACAACATCGTCCACCGGGCTTTGGTTCCGTACCAAACGAAGCTCATCGTCACTGGGTTCATGCCCATACCGCACGGCACCGTTCAGCGAAACAAATGCCGCCAGCTGATCGAGCGCATCGCAGTCGTAGAAGACTTCGGCCGTGACCTGGAGTCCGTACGGGGCATTGAAGATGCCGGCTTTGGCGACCCGAGCTTCTTTCTGCGACAACGGGTGAGGCGCAGAATCTGTACCAAGGAAGAACTTAGGGTTACCCGAGGTAGCTGCTGCGACAAGGGCTCGTCGGTTTTTGGCGGAGTTGATAACCGGCTTGCAGTACAACTCAGGTCGAAGTCCATTCGCCAAAATGTCGGAACGATCGCACGACAGATGATGGGGCGTAATCGACCCATAGGCCTGGTCGAACTCGTTCACGAGATCGATGCCCGCTGCGGTCGAAATATGTTCAACGGTGACGCTGAGCTCAGGCATATACGCCAGCAACGGCCCAACCTGTTGCTCGAGAAACGCGGCCTCACGATCGAAGATGTCAAGCGTTGGGTCGGTGGACTCAGCGTGTACCAATAGCGGAATGCCGAACTCGACCATTGTGGCCAGCGTCGCTTCGAAGTCGAGCAGATTGGTCCCGCCGGCATCGGAATTGGTGGTTGCGCCAGCCGGATAGAACTTGACCCCACCGATCACACCGTCCTTCCAGCCAGCAACTAAATCATCGACATCAATCGTGGGCGTGAGGTACAACGTCATCTGCGGCACGAACGTGTCAGCGCCTACCGATGCCGCATCAAGAATACGAACTCGATAGGCCTGTGCCTCTGCGGTCGATGTGACCGGCGGAGTGAGGTTCGGCATAACGAGCGCATGCCGGAACCAACGAGCCGTGTGGTCAACAACAGCGTCGAGCATCTCATCGTCTCGCAGGTGCACATGCCAATCATCTGGCCGAGGAATGACAATTTCTACCGAAGTCACGTGGCCGAGCGTACCGGCCGGAGCGCCGAGGTCTGGCCCAAAGATTTCCGCCAACGCTACTGAGACCATTGAGGCGATAGCTCCGATAGCCATTTCGAGTAGTCCGGATTCGCAGCGTTCATCTTGTCCACGGCGCACTATTCCACGATCACCGCAAGTGCTTTGGCGTCCCGCAAAGAGGGCTACCCCAGGGCCACGATGTCGCGCCAGAGAGCTTCAACATGAGTCCGATCAGTAGTGACCGACCCGATCGCTACCCGCAATGTGTATCGGCCGTTCAGAACCGTATGGGTCACATAGTGCGTTCCGGCGGCGTTGATCGCTTCCACAATTTCCTGGGTGCGGTCATCGCCTTCGACATGGGCGAAACACACCAGGCTGAACGGCGTAGGCGAGAGCCGCTCGAACGAGGAATGCTCATCAACCCAGCCGGATAGTTCCTGGGCAATCGCAACGTGGTCGCGGACAAAGGCCCGCAGCCCTTCGGCTCCATACCACCGGATAACCATCCACAGCTTGAGTGCCCGGAACCGGCGCCCAAGCGGAACCATCCAATCGCGATAGTCGATGACTTGACCCGATTCAGTGGCTGCGTTCTTCAAGTACTCAGGAACGATCGCCATCGCGCTCGTCAGGGAATGCTGATCGGCGACCCAATAGGCGGCCGCATCGAAATTGGTCAGCAGCCATTTGTGCGGGTTGAACGAGTAACTATCGACTGCCTCTAGCCCACTGTTCACCCGGGGTCGTAGTTCGGGAGCTACGGCGGCACTTCCGGCGAAGGCCGCATCGACGTGTATCCATGCACCGTGCTCGGTCGCAATGGTTGCGATCTCAGCGATTGGATCAATAGCGGTCGACGATGTGGTTCCAACCGTGCCAACAACGAAAAAGGGAACGTAACCGTCCGCCACGTCTTGGGTCATGGCTTCGGCCAACAGATCGGAGCGCATTGCGAACTCTGCGTCCACGTCGATGCTCCGCAACTGCTCGTCGGCAAAGCCGGCAACCCGCATGCCCTTGAGCACCGAAGAGTGCGCCTGGTTCGACGTGTACGCCCGCAGTTCTGGTGCTGAGCGATGTCCAACGGCTCGATAGCGAGCTGCAACCATCGAGGTCAGTACCGCCGACGAAGCGCTGTCGAGCATGACTCCCCCGCCATTGCTTGACGAGTGAAAGCCACCAGGCAACCCACACAGGTCAACGAGCCAATCCATCATCACGGTCTCGACCTCAGTGGCGGCGGGGCTCGTAGCCCACAACATTCCCTGCACACCAAAACCCGCGCTCACAAGCTCACCCAGGACCGATGGCAGCGACGCGTTCGCCGAGAAGTACGCAAAGAAGTTCGGCGACTGCCAGTGTGTCAGCCCCGGTGCGATCATGGATCGCAAATCTTCCACAAGACCGGAAAGGTCCTCGCCATGTTCTGGCGGCGTCGCGTTCAACTGCCCGGCGATCTCGCCCGGCTCGACCTGAGACAGCACTGGATAGTCGGCAATGTTGTCGCGATAGTCAGCAATGAAATCGATCAGCTCATGCCCGAGGGTACGAAACTGATCAGTTGTCATGTGATAATCACCGGCTGGAGGTATGGATGGCTCGTCAGTCACGACCCGAGCTTAGTGATCCTCCTTCAGAGCGATGCGCCGCCGCTGAGGCACAGCGTCTATCTCGGGTGACGACAAGTCCAGGTAGCTGGCGACTACCGCTGGTGGCCACGCAAATCAGGTAACTGGTAACCCTCGGCCTCAAGGTTGGCGCGCACGGCTTTTTTGTCCATCTTCCCGGTGCCGGTGTGTGGGATCGAATCGACAAACAACACCTCGTCGGGCAACTGCCATTTTGCGTAGTTCGACTCGCAATGGCTGATGATGTCGTTTGCTTCCACATCGGCTCCTTCGGCCAGTACCACCAGAGCGATCGGCCGCTCGTCCCATTTCGGGTGGGGTGCGGCGACCACACAGGCCTGGGCCACGCCCGGAACGCCCACGATGTGGTTCTCGAGATCCACTGAGCTAATCCATTCACCACCGCTCTTGATCAGATCCTTAGACCGATCAGCGATTATCAGATAAGCCTCGGGATCGATCTTCGCGACGTCACCCGTAATCAGCCAGCCATCGTGAAACTTCTCGGGCTGATCGTTGTTGTAGTACTCGCGGGCAATCCATGGTCCGCGGATCAGCATCTCACCGGCGGCCTCGCCATCCCATGGTAATTCGTTGAAGTCATCGTCGACGATCTTCATTTCAAGACCCGGCATGAGCTGACCAGCCTTGGCCTGGTTCTCAACGAGTGTCTGCGGGTCGGCGCCAAGTTGGTTGCGCTTCATGACGCGCCGCGATGTAGTGGCCAGCGGCGACGTCTCGGTCATGCCCCAGCCTTGGACCATCTCTACATGGTGCTCGTCCCAGTACCACGAGATCAGCGACAACGGCGGCGCCGATCCGCCGCATGTCAGGCGTTCGAGCTTGGACAAATCGTAGACGCCTGGCTGGGCTTCCATAATCGACTTAACGCCTTGCCAGATGGTCGGCACTCCCGCCGAAATTGTGACGCCCTCGTCAGACATGAGCTGGATCATTCGTTCAGGACTCATAAAGCGGTGCGGCATGACCTGCTTCATCCCAAGCATCGTCGCCGCCCAAGGAAGACCCCACCCCTGAGCGTGGAACATGGGCACCACGCCGCACAACGTGTCGGTCGCGCTCAAGCCCATGGTGTCGGTCAGGGACTGCACCAAGGTGTGCAGATACTGGGACCGGTGTTCATATTCGACGCCCTTTGGATCCCCTGTGGTACCGCTTGTGTAACAAAGGCCCAATGCGCTGCTATCGGGAATCTCTGGCCAGTCGTAGTGCTCGGGCTGGCCAGCGATGAAGTCCTCGTAGTCGATGGCGTTGGCCAGGGTGGTCGTCCAACCTTCGAACCCCGGTTCGGCCGCGACCACGATCTGGCGAACCTTGGGAATCGCCTCAGCGACGGTCTCAAGTGCTGGCAGCAAGTCGGCATCGACAATGATGATTTCGGCGCCAGCGTGACTGATGATGTACTCGAGATCCTTAGGACCAAGTCGAATATTGATGGTGTGCAACACGCAGCCCATGCCTGCCGAAGCCCAGTACGCCTCGAGATGGCGACTCCCGTTCCACATGAACGTGCCGACCCGATCGCCGATCCCAATTTTGGCTGCCGCCAGGGCGTGCGCCAACTGGTGTGATCGAGCTCGTGTCTCGCGGTACGTCTGGCGACGTACGCCGTCTGCAGTAGCGGTAACGACCTCTTCGTCTGGTGCGACGATGGCACTGCGCTCAATGAGCTTGTGCATGAGAAGTGGCGACTGTTGCATACCCATGGAAATCTCCCCCAGAACTGGTCGAGACGATACCGGCATGGGACCGTTGCATCTGCAGTTGGCTTGAGAGATGTACGAAGTGCGTGTCTCAAGACATACCAAACCGTTGATCACAAAGAGCTAGCCTGAGCTGGTGGAGATTGCAGATTCAGCGATAGACCTCATCGGAAACACGCCGATGGTCCGACTTAATGCTGTGACCGAGGGAGCAAAGTGTCCAATCGTCGCCAAGCTCGAGTTCACGAACCCAGGCGGCAGCGCCAAAGACCGGCCGGCATTGTGGATGATCAACAACGCGGAAGCCAAAGGACTATTGAAGCCCGGCGGCACCATCGTCGAGCCAACATCAGGAAACACCGGTGTCGGCCTGGCCATCGTGGCCAGCCAGCGTGGCTACAAGTGTGTCTTTGTCATGACCGACAAGGTGGCGCCTGAAAAGGTTGACTTGCTGCGGGCCTACGGCGCCGAAGTAGTGGTGTGCCCTGTCGCCGTGCCGCCCGAGGACCCAGAGTCGTACTACTCGGTTGCTGAGCGGCTCGTAAACGAAATCCCCGGTGCCTACCGGCCAAACCAGTACGACAACCCGTCGAACCCCGAGGCGCATTACGCGACCACCGGCCCCGAGATCTGGCGCCAAACTGATGGAAAGATCACGCACTTCGTTGCCGGTGCAGGCACAGGTGGAACGCTCAGCGGTGTGGCTCGATATCTCAAGGAACAGAATCCAAATATTCAGATCATCGCTGCGGACCCCGAGGGGTCGGTCTATAGCGGGGGATCCGGCCGCCCGTACCTGGTGGAAGGTGTCGGTGAAGATTTCTGGCCATCGACCTATGACCAGACTGTCGTCGATCGTGTGGTCGCCATTAGCGACGCTGACTCGTTCGCTATGGCACGCCGAGTGTCCGAAGAAGAAGGCCTGCTGATCGGTGGCTCGTGTGGAACCGCCGTCGCTGCTGCACGCGTCGTAGCCGCCGAGGCACAACCCGACGACCTTGTCGTGGTACTCGTGCCAGATTCAGGCCGTGGCTATCTGTCCAAGATCTTCAATAATGACTGGATGGCAGGCTTTGGTTTCCTCGAAGAAGCGGGCCCAACAGTGCGCGATGTCATCGCCTCGAACTCTAATGAGGTTCCCCCGTTGCTCTATGTGCAGCCCGGAGATAGTGCCCGCACAGCCTTCGCACTCATGCAAACCCATGGCGTCTCGCAGCTGCCGGTCGCCAAGGGCGCCATGCCTCTGTCGGCTGCCGAAGTCCAGGGTTCGGTAACCGAGCTGCGACTCATGCAGCTTGCCTATGACGACCAATCGACACTCGACATGTCTGTCGAAAAGATCATGGGACCCAAGCTGCCGACGCTGGGAGCCGGTCAGGCTGTGTCGCTAGCCGTCGAAATGCTCGATGGTGGTGGCGCCAGCCTTGTTCTCGATGGCGGTCGCCCGATCGCGGTCATCACACAGTCCGATATTCTCCACTTTCTTGCGCAGGGATCATGACAGGTTTCAACACCAAAGCAATTCACGCGGGACAAGAGCCCGACGAACAGACCGGTGCCGTCACGGTTCCGCTGCATCTGGCAACAACGTACGCTCAGCAGGGCGTCAACGTGCACAAAGGTTTCGAGTACAGCCGGACCGGTAACCCGACCCGGCTAGCACTCCAAACGTCGATCGCTGCGCTCGAAGGAGCGAAACACGGCTTCGCATTCGGTAGCGGCATGGCCGCCGAAGATGCCATCATGCGCATGCTCCAGCCTGGCGACAATGTCCTGCTTGGCAACGACGCCTACGGTGGAACCTTCCGTCTACTCGACAAGATCTATGGAAATATCGGTGTGAGCTGGACAGCGGTGGACCTGACTAAGCCTGAACTCGTCGCATCGATGTGGGCCGACAACACCAAGATGGTGTGGCTCGAGACGCCGACCAACCCCAACCTGACTTGCTTCGACATCGAAGCAATCGCCGCTGCGGCTCATGAGCAGGGTGGCATCTGCGTTGTCGACAACACGTTCGCGACGCCGTACCTGCAACAACCGCTGTCACTTGGTGCTGACATCGTCATTCACTCTGCTACCAAATACCTCGGCGGCCACAGCGACGTCGTTGGCGGCCTGGCTGTCACCAACAATGACGAGATCGCAGAACATCTCGCCTTCATTCAAAACGGTGTCGGCGCCATCATCAGCCCGTTCGACTGTTACTTCTTGCTGCGCGGGATCAAGACGCTGGGTGTCCGTATGGACCGCCACTGCCAAAACGCTCAGGCCATCGTCGAGATGCTCTCGACTAACTCGGCGATCAGCGAAATTCTGTATCCAGGACTGCCAGGACATCTGGGTCATGACACCGCTACCAAACAGATGCGTGACTATGGCGGCATGGTGTCGTTTATCCCTGCTGGCGGTGTCGAAGCAGCTCACAAGATCGTTACCTCGACCAAGCTGTTCACGCTGGCCGAATCGTTGGGAGCGGTCGAATCTCTGATCGAGGTGCCCGCCGGTATGACCCACGGGTCGACTGCTGGTTCGCCACTTGAAGTGAACCCTTCCCTGGTCCGCCTATCGGTTGGCATCGAAAATATCGAAGACCTCCTCGAGGATCTCACCCAAGCCCTTTCTTGAGCAGTAACGATCAACCTCTTGTGGCGGTTTAACGTGGGACTGCGCTCGACGCGTTAGCAGTACCTGAGTTCCGTCGTCTCTTTATCGGCACAGCACTATCCAACGCTGACAGGTGGACACAGACTGCAGCCCTTGGTGTTCTGGGATGGGAACTGACCGGCTCTAGCGCCTTCTTGGGCGCAATTATTTTCGCCCAGCTTCTTCCTCTCGGTGTTTTTAGCCTGTTGGCCGGTTCGCAAGCCGACACAGTTGACCGACGCAGGCTTCTGCTCATCTACCAAAGCTGGCAGATGGTATGGGCGTTCGTGCTTGCGGTCTTGCTGATCGACGGCGATATCGATCCTGCTGTTTTGCTATCCATCGTCTTCGTTATTGGACTAGGCCAAGGTCTGTACGAGCCTGCACCGACCTCTGTGATCCCTGCCATCGCAGGTGAACCCAACCTGTCGGCCGCTATTGCATTGAACTCAATGCAGACAAACGGCACCCGTATCGTGGCCCAGCGATTGGCGGGTTTCTGGTAACCAAGTGGGGTTATGCCGAGGTCTTTACGATCAAAGCCGCCAACTAGCTATTCGTGCTAATCGCTATCTATCGGGCCACCATCCCTCCGGGCACATGCACGACCCGTTCCTGGTGAGAACGTCTACCCGGTGGATTCACCGTCGCCTTCAAGGCTCCCCAAGTCAGTCGCCCCTTGCTGCTCATGGGTTTATTCACCTTCTTCTGCCTGCTGTTCATCGGCCAGCTTCCGGTCATCGCCGATGTCCACCTGGGTGTGGATCCCAAGAGCACGACCTACGGCTGGATATACGCCGTGTTTGATCTCGGCGGACTCACCGGTGCCTTTCTGATCGGGACAGCGTTTCTGCGGCCGCCTTCGCCTCGAATCGCCCCCGTCAATCTGGCAGCATTCTCGGCATCGCTTGCGTGGCTCACGCTCGTACGCAGCGTTGGCTGGGCCTTTGTCGCGATCTATCTGGTTGGCTTGTTCTATTTCTCGCTACCAACAGCGCTCGCGACCGCATGGCAAGAACATGTTGACTCATCGATCCTTGGTTGCGGCGTTGTGGGTGCTGGCATTTGGCGGAACGATTCCGTTTGCAAACATCATCGTGCGGTTTCTGAAAACCCGCCGGCCTGCTGGTTCCGCCGAGTGGTTTAGCGTAAATACCTGACTGGCGCGGCTCGGTAAAGAACATGGCGGAAGGCCAGCCGCGCCTACTACCCCAAACCCCAAAAGCCCCCGGGACCTCGGACCCATCGAACTCAAACAGGATGAGCAAAGCGAATCCGTACCACCCCAAACCCCAAAAGCCCCCGGGACCTCGGACCCATCGAACTCAAACAGGATGAGCAAAGCGAATCCGTACTACCCCAAACCCCAAAAGCCCCCGGGACCTCGGACCCATCGAACTCAAACAGGATGAGCAAAGCGAATCCGTACTACCCGGGATCGGTCGCCATGGTGAGCAGCTGACGGAGCATGTTGCCGGTGGCACCCCAAACGGTGTCACCGTAGAGCTCGAAGAACGTGACCGGCATAGCCTGCCCGTCGCGCACCCAAATCTCTTCGCGCCATACCTCGTCGAGAAGCAACTCTCGCAGGGTGACGGGCAGAATCACTTCGACCTCGCCAGGGTTAGGTACCAAATTCTGGGGCGGACCGTCGAGCATGCCTACGTAGGGGTGGACCAAGGACCCGCTGCCCCCGGTGACAAACCAGTCGAGCGCACCGACCACGGTGACAGAGGAGCGGTCGAGGCTGACTTCTTCTTCAGCCTCGCGCAGTGCCGTATCGATATGGTCAACGTCGGTGTCATCATGGCGGCCGCCGGGAAATGAGACCTCGTGAGTATGAGCCCGCAGCATTGGGCTGCGTCGAGTCAATAAGACCGTCGGTTCGCCATGATCGACAAACAACGGAACCAAAACTGCCGAAGTCTTGCCGGTACCTGGCAATCCACGATCAGCAAATGCCGGTTCGTACCGTGCAAGCCGTTCGCTGAGTACGCCGAGATCGACGTGCCGATCGCTCTCGGGCAAGTGGTTCCAAGGCGGAGGTCCACCTAGTCGCACATCCGCTGGGCGAGGGATCTGTTGAGGACCGCCGCGCCCATTCGGCACGGTGATCAACGGACTCGGATCATTCGCTGGTGTCGAGTGCCTCGACGATGTCGGCAAAACCATTTTCGGTAAGGCCGGCCAGCGCTACTTCGGGCGTCATCTTGCCCTTCTCCCAAGTCATCCAAATATCGAAGACTGGCATCAAAACTTCGTTATCGGCTGCAAGCGTTTCCAAGACCTTATCGATCCCGCCAATTTTAAGATCGGCCATGGAGCGACCTGGCAGCGCATCCTCGCCGCCTTCGGTCCAGACCCGCCAGGCTTCTGTAATCTTATTCAGATCGGGTGCAGGGCGCTCAAAGGTCGTCACAGGTCAAGGTTATCCACCGATCTTTGCGCATCAGCCTTTGCCTAGTCTTAAAGATCCAGCTATTAGCATGGGTGCCGTGGCAGGTAGAAGGACGGTAAAGGTTGCAGCACTCGTAGCCGGAATAATTCTTCTGCTGGCTACCTGCAGCACCGGTGATGTGCAACTTGGCACCACGGATGAGCCAGCAACCCCTCCAATCCAAACACCAGCAGTTACGCCTCAAGTACCAGAGCCCACGGCTTCGCCTGTACCCACGGCTACACCTTTATCCACGGCCGTCCCGCCAACACCTGAGGCAACCGCTACGCCTCTACCCACGGCCGTCCCGCCAACACCTGTACCCACGGCCACACCTATACCCCCGACGCCAGAACCGACACCTGAGGCAACCGCTACACCTGTACCCACAACCACACCTATACCCCCGGCGCCAGAACCCGGGATCGACGGTGCAACCATCTTCGCTGGCTCATGTGCATCCTGTCATGGCGCGGACGGAACAGGCATCAATAATTGGCCAGATATCAGTTCGATCGGACAGTTCTTCACCGACGATGCGTCACCACTGATCGGTCTAGTAACCAACGGCAGTAAAAACATGCCGTCGTTCGCTGCCTCGCTGACCGCCGACGAGATAGCTGCCGTCGTACAATACGTTGTGGCTACATTCCAGTAACCAGGAACCGGACAAAGACCATCGTCATGAATTGGGGCACCCTCTTCATTATCGCTCTGAGTCTTGGCCTTGTGTTCCACATGAATCGATCGAACAAGACGACGGCAGTTGTGACAACAGAACATCCAGCCCCTATTCCTGTAGATGCCATCGAAGCCATCGAATACTTCTGGCGGCCTGGTTGACCATTCTGCGCCAGGCTCAGTTCGGGCCTTGCATCAGCTGGTATACCGGTGAACGAACGCAACATCTGGGAGAACCCCGAAGATGCCGACATCGTTCGCTCGATCGCCGACGGTAACGAGACCGTTCCAACCGTCATTGTTGGCCCTATCGGCATGGTGAACCCCAGTGTCAAACAAGTACAAGACGCGCTGCACCAGCACGCTCCTCACCTGCTTTAACGGTCTGTTGCCCATCCCCCGCGATTAGACATCGAGGATTGCGCTGCTGGGCACTCACAAATACCAACTCCAAACCTGTGGGTGCTCTAACCCGCATAACCCGTCTGACGCATCACAGATTTCGAGTAGAAGCTAGAGAGCAGCGTGCTCAGGCGCTCCGACAAGCCATACTTTTCGGACAGGCATAAGCGCTCCAAATCAAGCGACCACAAGATCTGTGGGAGTGGCCGTTGACTCGCATTCTGGACAAGCTCGCTTTGTCGATGGCTTCCTGCTCACCAAGTTTTCTGTGCTGCAGAACGGGCACAACCTGCCCGACCTAGACCTGCGCAGACCGAAAACGACGGATGCCGGGCCCGAAGGCCCGGCATCCGGGGTAGTCCACATCGTTTCGCTCGGTAGTGCGAGCTAACGAGTCAACGGTCCCAGCAAGCCAGGACTGTTAGTGACCGCTTTGCAGCGGTCGTTACATCATGCCGCCCATGCCGCCCATGGGATCGCCGCCACCCATTGGCATAGCGCCAGCAGGTTCAGGCTTGTCAGCCACGAGTACTTCGGTAGTGAGGAGCAGGCTTGCGATTGACGCTGCATTCTGCAGTGCCGCACGGGTCACCTTGGCTGGATCGATGACGCCGGCCTTGACCATGTCAACCATCTCGCCGGTAGCAGCGTTGAAGCCAATAGGGCCCTTTGCCTTCTCGACCTGCTGGACGATGATCGCACCTTCGTGGCCAGCATTGTCAGCAATGAGCTTGCACGGAGCAGCGAGTGCGTTGTAGATCGACTGAGCACCAGTTGCTTCGTCGCCAGTCAGGCCAGCAATGACCTTGGCCACTTCAGCACGGGCCCGCACAAGTGCGGTACCGCCGCCAGCAACGACGCCTTCTTCAATGGCTGCTCGAGTAGCAGACAGCGCATCTTCGATGCGGTGCTTCTTCTCTTTGAGCTCAACCTCGGTGGCTGCGCCGACCTTGACCACGGCAACGCCGCCGCTGAGCTTGGCGAGACGCTCTTGCAGCTTCTCACGGTCCCAGTCGCTGTCGGTGTTTTCGACTTCGGCCTTGATCTGAGCGATACGACCTTTGACGTCGGACTTTTTGCCCGCACCTTCGATAATGGTGGTGTTGTCCTTGGTGATGACAACCTTGCGAGCCTGACCAAGCATGTCGAGGGTTACACCGTCGAGCTTGAGTCCAACTTCTTCGGCTACGACCTGGCCACCGGTAAGGATGGCCATGTCCTGCATCATTGCCTTGCGACGCTCGCCAAAGCCAGGAGCCTTGATAGCGACTGAGGTGAAGGTGCCACGGATCTTGTTCACAACGAGAGTTGCGAGAGCTTCACCCTCGACATCTTCAGCGATGATCAAAAGTGGTTTGCCGGCCTGCATGACCTTTTCGAGTACAGGAAGAATTTCTTGTACTGAACCGATCTTGCCCTGGTTGAACAGGATGTACGGCTCGTCGAAGACGGCCTCTTGGCGCTCTGGATCAGTGACGAAATATGGCGACAGGTAACCCTTGTCGAATTGCATACCCTCGACAAAGTCGAGATCCATACCGAACGTGTTGGACTCTTCGACGGTTACAACACCGTCTTTGCCAACCTTGTCGATGGCTTCGGCGATGGTCTCGCCGACGCTCTGATCTGCCGCCGAGATGGCAGCAACCTGAGCGATTTCTTCCTTGCCGCCGACCTTCTTGGACTGTTTGGCAATGGATGCGACCGCAGCCTTGACTGCTGCTTCGATACCGCGCTTGAGGCTCATCGGGTTCGCGCCGGCTGCTACATTGCGCAGTCCTTCTTGCACGATCGCCTGAGCGAGCACGGTTGCGGTGGTTGTGCCATCGCCAGCGACGTCATTGGTCTTGGTGGCGACCTCTTTGACGAGCTGGGCTCCCATATTCTCGAAAGGATCTTCGAGCTCGACTTCACGAGCGATGGACACGCCATCGTTTGTGATGGTCGGTGCACCGAACTTCTTGTCGAGAACAACGTTACGGCCCTTTGGGCCGAGGGTTACTTTGACGGCATCAGCGAGCTTGTTGACGCCCGCTTCAAGACTGCGACGAGCTGCGTCGTCGAACTTTAGAATCTTGGTCATCGTTGACTACTTGACGGTCGCGAGTACATCGCGAGCCGACAGGATCAACAGGTCTTCGCCATCGGAGCTAATTTCGGTGCCGCCGTACTTTGAGTACACAACGGTGTCACCAGCGGCGACGTCCATAGGGATTATTTCGCCGGTGGTGTCGCTGCGCTTGCCAGGACCCACTGCAAGGACTTCGCCCTGTTGTGGCTTTTCCTTGGCGCTATCTGGGATTACCAGACCACTTGCGGTCGTTGCTTCGCCCTCGCTTGGGCGAACAACGATGCGGTCCTCTAAAGGCTGAAGGTTCATCGAGGCTCTCCTAAAAATTAAGCTCGAGATGTGTCTTTATGGATGATTAGCGCTCTCTAAAAGCTCTAACCGGGTGACCTGACGAGAGTTAGCACTCTCGGCAGGCGACTGCTAACTCTAGTGGGGGGCACGCCGTAGTCAACCTCCGAAACAGAGGTTTTTGGGCCGACCACGAACGATCTAGGCGATCCAGTTCAGCTTCAGGTTCGGTTTAGCTCCCAAGTCGAGCCCGGATGGGCCATCAGCGTTCAGTCGCCACCACGCCGCGGTCGCGATCATCGCAGCATTGTCGGTACACATCGAGCGACTCGGAACATAAGCGCGGACACCGCTCTGCAGGGCGTAATCCTTCGTGCGTTCACGCAACTCGCTGTTTGCCGCAACGCCACCTGCAAGACAAATTGCGGTGGCACCGACTTCCTCGGCTGCCCGCTTCGCCTTGGCCAACAGCACGTCGACGACTGCAGCTTGGAAAGACGCCGAGACATCTTCGGCTGAAACATTAGGATTTTTCCGGACATGATTGATGACGGCAGTCTTGAGGCCGCTGAACGAGAAGTCGTAACCATCGTTGATCATCGGGCGGGGGAACTTGATAGCCGTCGGGTCGCCTTGGGTGGCAAGTTGATCGATAACTGGCCCGCCTGGATACCCCAGGTCCAGATAACGAGCGACCTTGTCGAAGGCCTCGCCTGCGGCATCGTCGACGGTCTGTCCAATCAGGCGGTACATCCCGTGACCCTGCATCTCAATCAGCATGGTGTGGCCCCCAGAAACAAGCAGCACCACAAGTGGGAACTCCAGGTCAGGCTCCTCCAGCAACCCTGCGTAGAGGTGTCCTTCGAGATGGTTAACGCCAATGAACGGAATACCCCATGTGAGCGCCAATGCCTTGGCTGCGCTCACGCCAACGAGTAGCGAACCAACAAGACCCGGTCCGTAGGTCGCTGCAACGGCCGTCAGTTCCTTGCCCGTCCGACCAGCTTCGACCAGCGACTGTGCAACCACGGGAGTGATTAGTTCGGTGTGTGCTCGGCTGGCGATCTCAGGCACGACGCCCCCGAAGCGTGCATGCAGGTCAATCTGGCTGCTCACGACCGACGACAAGATCGTCTTGCCATCGACAACGACCGAAGCTGCGGTCTCGTCGCACGAGGTCTCGATGCCAAGAATCGTCTGTCCTAGTGTCTCGGTCATGCTGCGGCTCCTGTGTCTCGGTCGGATTCGGTGTGGTCGTGGGCAACCTGTAGCTCTGCCAGCCGTTCACGCCACGTATCGGAAGACACATCAGCGATAGCCATGACAACAGCGTCGGTGCTCCCCTGTCCATCGCTGCGGTCATAGAAATTGCGCTCGACCCCCACAGGTACGAAACCGAAACGGCTGTACATCCGTTGAGCGCGCCTGTTGGCCGGTCGGACTTCGAGTTGGAGGTTTGCGACATGGGGTTGATCCAGAACCTTGTCGATCAACCTCAACATCATGGCCGTGGCATGGCCCTGCCCGTGCTGTTGCGCAGCGACAGCAACGTTGGTGACCCGACACGACGAAGCATCGATCCACGCCGATGCATGGCCGACGACACCAACGTCGGTCTGGGCGACCAGATGAACCCGGTCATTTTGTTCGACCTCGTCGAGGAATACGCGGTATGACCATGCCTGGCCGTGTGCTTCGACATCAATCATTTGGAGCCTTGCAATGTCGGCCTCTTGCAGTAGACGCAGCGTGCGCCCATTCATGGAAGCACGCATCCCTGGGTCAAAGCTCATTGGGCAGGCCTGGTCTGCCAGTTGATCTCGGCGTCGGGGCGTCGCAGGTAGAGCGGCTTAATTTCAGTCGGCTGCACGAACTCTTCGCGTAGTGCCCGAGCGTGTGCCAAAGCGACTAATGACGACGCCGACGGATACGCCAGACTCTCGTCCGCGATCTCAACCTTGGTCAGGCCTTCGAGCATGTCGCGATAACGGAGGGCGCCATCTCCCACGACCAAACACTCGGTGCTGGCGGCTTGAAGCTCGCCATAGAGATCGTCGGGAGTGACCACTTGAGGTTCACTCACTCGCTGCACGCCACCTGGCACTTGTCGATAGAAAGCGGTGAACAGTTCGCCTCGGCGTGCATCGATAGTGGCAGCGATCAGCCGGCGGGTGTGACGCACTGGGAAGGCAAGCAGGTCCAAACTGCTGACACCAATCATCGGCACGCTGAGCCCAAAGGCGATGGCCATCGCAGTCGATATGCCGACGCGAAGACCAGTAAAAAGGCCAGGGCCGACGTCGACAGCTACCACGCTAATTTCACTGATATCAATACACGCTTGTGACAACGTGAACTCGATCTGGGGTGCCAGCGACTCGGCATGGCGGCGCCCGCTTGCCGAATGGGCAGACGCGAGCACACCTTCGTGCCCGCCAATAGCGCAGCCGACCTGGGCCGTAGCGCTCTCTATTCCGAGTATGAGCATCAGGCATCCTGTCGGTCGGTGATCAGGCGATCTGCCAGTGCGTCACGAAGTACTGGAACTCGAGCCGTCCAGTCAGGCCCTACCGCTAGCAGCGAAATTTCTCGATCGTCATCACCATCACCGAACCCGAATGACAACAATGCGTATCCCGCCGGAAGCGCAGGGGCGATGGTGTCTCCCCATTCGATGACGACGGCGCCTTCGCTCTCGAACAGCTCAGGCAACGCCAGGTCGATGACTTCTTCGATCTGGTCGATCCGGTACACATCTAGATGGTGCAGCGTCAGTCGTCCACCTTCGTATTGCTGGTGCAGCGTGAATGTCGGACTCGTGATGTGTTCGACGATGCCCAGTTCAGCGCCAAGCGCTTTGGTAAACGTTGTCTTACCTGCGCCTAGGTCACCACCAAGAACGAGCACGTCGTTCGGTTTCAAGACGCGAGCGATGGCCTGCGCTATGGCGGCAGTGTCGTCAGGTCCAGATGAGAGGGCAGCGATATCGGCAAGGCGGTCCACCCTCGGAATTTACCGCCGCTGACGCCCCGCCCTGCATACAACTCGCCACAAAATGCATGCAGGTCTCAGTGCTCTGCGGTCAAGATCAGCCGATCCAGTGCTTCGTCGTGCGCTTGTGCCGATGCTGTTTCATCGAAGCGCTGCATCGATACCCGCAGACCCTCGACCCTGTCTCGAGCTGCATCGACATCTTCAAGCGCGGCGCACAGTGCGCTTCTCAATTCTCCATTCGGGTAGAGCGCTGCCTCGTGCCACTGGGGCTCAATGAGCTCGGGAAAGCTGAGCCGGGCCGGCAGAACGGGCACCGCACCAGCGGCGAGGGCCTCGACTATGGCGATGCCAAAAAACTCGTGATCGGCAGCGCTCACGACCACATCGCAGCTGAGCAGCAGCTGCTGGTACTCATCGTCTGGCAGGTAGCCGTGATGATCGATCCGGTCGCCCAGTTGTTCGTGGATCCATGCGAACTCCCGGTTGTCTGGGCGTTGATTCTGGCCCGCCAACGCGACGGTAAACAGCACACCTTGCTCAGCTAGCTGAGCAAGTGCCGAGAACACAGCTTGCGGGTTCTTGTCGTGATCCCAGCGTTGGTTCCACAACACACGCGGCACCAAGCGCTCGGTCCGCTCGCCGGCGATCAGGGTGGCGGCTTCGACTCCAGGCCAAAGCACCGACGCTCGCTCGAAAACCGTGTCGATCAGATGGCTGTGTGTCGGCACTGGTTGCGACCCGAGCAAACCAGGCAAGGCGTTGCGCAAGGCATCTCGGTGAAACGACGAGTTGAACCACACCGCATCGGACGCAACAAGGGATTGCCAATTAACCAATGCGGCCGACGTATCGGAGCGCTGGTTCGGCGCAAGCGGATACAGCAGTTGACTCTCGTGCACATAAACAGCTAGGGGCGTGTTTCCAAGTGAGCGGCGAGCATGTCCAGCAAATGCGGCAACGTCGACCAGTCCGCTGACCACCACGGCATCAGGCCGGCCCTGCTGCTTGACCGCAGCATTGAAGTCAGCGGCCAGAGTGACAGCGCCGCCACGCAAGCGCCACCGCCAGAACTCATCAGGATGCGTTACCAACGAGATGTCGTGGCGACTGTGACGGATCCAGGCATCAGCCCACGCTCGATGCGACCCGCCATAGAACGACTCGACCAAAACCACCCGAGCCATACGTGCCTGTCGCCCTTAGATGTAACGACGACGGACGCGTCGCCCGATGTCGCACACAATTTCGTAAGGAATGGTGTCTAGCCGCACCGCAATATCGTGCACACTGATCGACTCGGCGCCTTGTTTGCCAATGATCACCACAGGGTCGCCCTCGATGTTGCTAGCGCCCTGGCCGAGATCGATCATGGCTTGGTCCATGGTGACCACACCGATGATGGGGCACAGCTTGCCACCTACGATGACCTGGCCACCTCTGCGATAGGAATCGCGGCGTAGCCCGTCGGCGTAGCCCATTGGGATTGTCCCGACGACGGTCCCGGTGTCAAAGACGTGCTCGAACCCATACGAGATTGCTTCACCAGCAAAGACTCGCTTGACCATTGACAACTGCGTCGTCAGCGTCATGGCTGGCTCCAGACCAAGTTCGCTGCCAATACCAGCGGCTGGTTCAAGTCCATAGGCACCAATACCGACACGCACCATGTCAAATAGCGCGTCATGGCCTGCCAAAAGGCCAGCCGAGTTGGCAGCGTGAATAATCACCGAGTCGTCGATTTCGTCTCGCAGCACCTCGAGCAACGAACGGAATCGATCAAGCTGGATTGCCGTCTCGGGTCGGTCCGGCTCGTCGGCCACGGCAAGATGCGTCCACACGCCTCCCAGTCGGATGTCTGGCTTAGCGGCAATTGCCCGCACAGCCTCAAGGACATAACCTCCATCGGCTGACGCTCGTTCGCCTGCGGGACGAAGCCCAACTCGGTTCATGCCCGTGTCCAGGTTCAGATGAACATCGACAGGCTTAGTGCATTGCCGAGAGTCTGCTGCAGACACCAACGCCGCTAGCCCGGTAGAGGAGTACAGCGTTGCTGTCAGGTCAGACTCGACAACCTCGAACATCTCAGCCGGGCGGGGCTCGGACAGCAAAAGTATCGGA
Source organism: uncultured Acidimicrobiaceae bacterium (assembly GCA_905182135.1). Taxonomy (GTDB): domain Bacteria; phylum Actinomycetota; class Acidimicrobiia; order Acidimicrobiales; family UBA10347; genus UBA10347. The sequence goes on from CAJJAG010000002.1 coordinate 173,373, forward strand.
GCCGTGACGCCGGATTCTCGAAGCTCGATGCCCTCCTCGACCAACGCAACCGCGATCCATGTCGCACCGGCATCGAGGGCCGCTCGCGCCGTGGCCACGCTGCCATGGCCATACCCATCGGCCTTCGTAACAGCACAAACCTGGGCCGGCGCAGCACGGGCCACGAGCCGTTCGACATTACGGCCGATGGCGCCAAGGTCGACAGTTGCTTCGGTTGGGCGCATAACAATGCTCCGGGATGGATCAGGCAGCGAAACGAAGCGTCAAAGCGCACGTGTTGCTCAACAAGACGCTAGCAGCGTGTCGAAAAACACATACCGCACGACACGACACCGCCATTGTTCAGTCGCCTGCCAGTGTCCTGTCCACTACTTATAGTGTCGAGGCAACGGCCCTCTGCGTCCCAGCTGCGGTCCCGAAATGTAATGTCAACGCGAGGAGCAGCGATTCCCGCGGCCGTGTGGGCAGTCCTCCTGAAGCTTTACGAAGAACACAGGTTTAGTCGCAGATACGTCGATTTCGAGCGTCTATGACGTCCTGATGATCGAGACCGTGATGGACGCACGCTTAGACGTCGTTCGTTCGCCAGTGGTCGGCTATGAGAACCGCAGGTCGCACCAGCAGTTCGTCGAGCGGGATCACTGTCAATGGTGTCTCATCAAACGAGGCCTCGGTCTCCAATACCGCATCGCGAATCTGGTCGTAACGGCCGTGATATGCCTGCAGAACAGCCCTTACCAGATTCGGTGTTAGCGAATCGGCGAGCTTGATATAGAGCAGCGTAATGCCAACCGTTTCGGTGTCTTTTACCTCGGGCACAAAAACGATCAACCGTTGGTCTCGGCGCCCCCTTGTGATTAGCACCCGGCATTCCGTTGCGACTCGATGTTTTGTACCGCGCAGCACCGGATCGATGTCAACACGCGAGGCGATACCCACCGATATTCCGCCTCGATCAATGATGGAAATGGTCGCACCGTCACCGACCACATCGCCTTGTATCGAATAGCGAGTGAAGCCGAGCACTTCGACTACTGCAGCGTCGATGCCTGCGAGGGTGCGCAATGTGCTGTAGGTAAGAGCGTCACGAGATGCGCCGGCCTCGATTGTCCTGGCCACCAGTGGCACGTGCAAAAGGCTTTCATCGGTGCGGCTGATGCCGACCGTCACCGTCTTGGCCTGATGCTTGATGGCGTCGATAGGACGTGTCAGCTCGTCGATGGCCTTGGCTACTACCCTCGCCAGGTCATCAATCACGACCGCTGGGGTTCCGACCTTGCCGAAGTCAAGCCCGTAGGACCCAAGCTCGGCTACACCAGACGCATACCGCAAAAGAAGCGCCATATCGACAGCGGTCGAACTAGAAAGATGACCGTTATAGCGGTGTTTGCGCAGGCCGTCGCCAAATATCGAACGAGCCTGCGTAATCGCCGGCTGAATGCGAGCGAGCATGTCAGACCCGTAGCTATCGGGCTGCGATGCAACCTCAGCGTCGATGGCCGCACGAAGCTTGCGCAGCGGCATAGCGAGCGAGTCGATGGCCAAGGCGGCCTCGTAGCCGAATAGGTGACCAACAAGTGCCGAGAGCACGAAGCCAAGTTCAGGTTCAACTACCGGAACACTGATCACATCGGTTGTACCGAAGCGATTCTCGTCGGCAGCAGCAATCACGACCGGCGTGGCTTTGTGTGCCCGAAAAATCGCAACTTCCTTGACGGCATCGTCGGCAGTGCTGCCCTGCAGACCTGCCGCACAAACCAGGATCAGCGGCTCAGACGAAAGATCGATGTGCTTCTTGTCTTCGATGCTGTCGCATGCGATTGCCTTGTAACAAAGCTCGCTGAGCTTGACGCGAACTTCTTCGGCAGCAATGCGGTTGCTACCACTGCCAACAATTGCCCAGTACTGCTTACTGGGGGCAAGTCGAGCTGCGACTTCGCCGATGTGTTCGCGTGACGCAATGACAGACTCCATGGCCTGGGGAAGGTCCGCTAAGCCAGCCAGGACTCGTTGTGTCATAGCGTGGGCGCCGCTTGGTCGACCAATTTGATCAGCAATTGCGGTCGCGAGAAGGAAGCCCGCTGCGATCTGGCTATAGAAGGCCTTGGTCGATGCAACACTCATTTCGACGTCTCGGCCATCACTTGTATAAAGCACCCCATCTGCCTTGTCGGTCAGATCGCTTCCACGTCGATTGACGATGCCGATCACCGAGGCACCGCGCTCGCGGGCAAGGTCGACGGTCCGATTGGTGTCGGTCGTGGTCCCTGACTGGCTTACGGCAACGATGAGCACGTCGCTCATGTCAGATTCCAAACCAAAGCCAGACAGTTCGGTAGCCAGGTCATAGCTGACTTGCAGGCGCTTGCCATCGACTTGGGCTGCTAATGCCTCGGCAAACGAGCGAGCCGCAATAGCAGCGGTTCCTTGACCAATACCCAAAACACGTGTGATGGCGCCGCCGGCGAGCGACTGGCGAACAGCCGCTGGCAACGTCCCGTCGCTGACTTGGACCTGATAGTTGCCGTCAGTTTCGGTGAGCTTGCCGCTCAACGTGTTGCGGAACGAATTCGGCGCTTCGGAGATCTCTTTGAGAAGAAAGTGTGGATACCCGGCCCGGTCGATATCGCTAGTAGTGATCTCAGCCGTCACAACGTCGTGCTCAAGCATTGGCAGCGGTGTGCCGTCGTAACTCTGACGAGACAACCCGCGTAACGTGCCAGCTTCGTTCCGATCCAAAGTCAGGATCTGACCACGAGCAGATGCCGGGTTCGTCGGGTCAACCGGAGTTTCACCATCGAGCCGCACATAGTTCGACGTCAACTCAACCACGCCATAGGGCTCGCTAGCCACGACATAGGTGTCTTCGGCCAGGCCCACATAGAGGGCCTGCCCGCTGCCACGCTGAGCTAGCCGCAACATATCTGGTTCATGCGCTCCAGCCAAGGCAATAGCGACCGAGCCGTCAAACGAAGCGACGCAGGAGCGGAAGGCCTCGGTGGTGTCTTGTCCACCGCGGACTCGATCAGCTACCAGCGATGGGATGACCTTGGCATCAGTCGTGATCGTCGTGGGGTAGTTCAAGCCAGCTTCAGCGGCCAGATCGGCGTAGTTGTCAACGTCACCGTTCAGCGCCGCCACGAAATACGGGTCGTTCCCGTGTCCGTCGACGTCACTGTTTACCGGATGGGCATTTGCTTGGCTGATGATGCCAACGCTGGCCCACCGGGTGTGGCCCACGACCATGACCTGTGTGCCTTCGTTGCCGAGGAGTTGGGACAAAAGTTCGTCAGCAGCGATCGCCCTGCGCAGTGCATCTGTGTTGTCGCCCAGGTCACCGATCTCGGCCGATTCCTTATAAACGAAACTGACGACATCGCCGACGCGACGAACGGCATTGTTCACGAACGAGGGGTCACCGCTGCGCTCTGAGATTGCGCGAGCCAAAGCGGGTTCATCAAGGTTCTCGCCATGTCCGCTTACGAACAGGTGTAATCCGAGCGAATCTCGCCCACGAACTTCGAGCCGATCCAGTGCCGACAAGGCGTCGTGTACCGAACACAACGCCGCTATCTGGCTACGAGATCCGACGGAACCACCGAGTGTCTTGATTCCGTCGGGAACGCTGAGACGATCGCGCAACACGGCCCACAAAGTGTCCTTGACCGAGCGGCGAGCGGCGTTGAGGCCCTCAGCGATCACGATGCCGCGTTCGAAGGCTTTGTCGGCCGCCGAGGCCAACGCATCTACTAGCGGTTCCAATTGGGCAGTTACTTCAAATACAAGTCCTGGCAATTGCAAAAGTGCAATAGCGCCAGGGACACCCAGCAACAGAGCATTTAATTCTTGTAGCGACCGCCCGCACTCGTTCAAGGCTTCGACGCTGTCAGCATCGAAAGCCTTAGTCGCGCCGTTCGCCAGCGTCAACACTTGAGCTGCTGTCGGTACAGCACGAGTCGATGGTCGACGGATAATGGCAACAATTCCGCACATACGTCACGAATCCTAGGATGTCGACGAGCGAGGAAGTGTGCAGCTGCTCGTCATATCGCTAAAGGCTCTGCGGAACCCGCCCCCGAGGATGTCCTTGCTGCAGCGGGCCGAGGTAACAGCGCCAACCCCTGCGTGTCTCTCACGACACACCGTTTGGGTGTCACCATCTGTTCTGGCGCAGACGATGAGCAATGCCGCACTAGGCGAGTTCTTGGACCGCAGCGCACAGCTCATCACAGGCGCTCTGGGCAAGTGCTTTCTCGGAGGCCTCGACCATGACACGGACAACAGGCTCGGTACCTGACGCCCGGACCAGCACACGCCCCTGGTCGCCGAGTCGGTTCTGGACCGTCTCGATCTCGACGGACAGCCTTTGAGCGATATCTGGCATCTTCGCGGTCACACCGACATTCTGCAACACCTGTGGAAATACGACCATGGCCGCCCTCGCCAGATCGTGGAGCGAGCGGTCTGAGCGCTTCATCAGAGCCAGTAATTGCATCCCACTAAGAAAACCATCACCGGTACCACCGTGATCGGTGAAAATTAGATGGCCCGATTGTTCACCACCAAGGTTGGCGCCCAACCGATCAAGCGCCATCAAGACGTTGCGGTCACCGACCGGCGTAACTTCTACCGCGATCTCAGCGGCATCCATGGCCCGCAGCAAGCCGAGGTTCGACATGACCGTGACCACCAGTTGGGATCCGGCCAGCATGCCTCGTCGATCCATATCGAGAGCAAGCATGGCCATGATCTGGTCGCCGTCGACAATTCTTCCGTGGTGGTCCACAGCAAGTAGTCGGTCGGCATCGCCATCAAGGGCTAGGCCAACGTCGGCGCCAGTGGCCACCACGGCTTGTGCCAGGCTCTGCGGGTGCGTCGACCCACACGCTTCATTGATATTACGACCATCGGGTCGGTTGTAAAGAGCCGTGACTTGGACACCCGAGTCGGCCAAAGCGGGCGGAACTACATGGCTGGCTGATCCATTGGCGCAGTCGACGACAACATGGAGCCCAGCAAGATCGACGTCGACTGAGCCGCGCACAACGCGGACCCAATCCCCGATCTCGTCCTGAATCGACGTAAGGCCAGGAAGGATGTCGTCGTCCTGTGATTCGAACGTCGCCGCGGTGGCGTCCAGTTCTGCCAGGCGAGCCTCGATCGCAGCCTGATCAGCATCGCTAAGCTTTGATCCCTGCGGGCTAAATAGTTTGATGCCATTGTCGTACCAGGGATTGTGCGATGCCGAAACCACGGCGCCGACTGCACTGTGCTGTCCAGCGACGAACGCAATCGCTGGTGTCGGCGCGACACCAAGGTCGAGGGAGTTAACGCCGCCCGTAGCCAAGCCTGCCGCTAACGCAGCGGTCAGAGCCGGTCCGGACTCGCGGGTATCTCGGCCGACAACCGCTTCTGTGCCACCAAAAACGTCGGCGGCAGCGCGTCCTATAAGGAACGCGTCTGCCAACGACAATTCTTCGAAGACGCGACCGCGAACTCCGTCGGTGCCGAACTTGATTGTGGCCACAGAGGCGTGGTCGAGCGACTAGCGCTTCGAGTACTGCGGTGCCTTACGTGCCTTCTTGAGACCGGCCTTCTTGCTTTCCTTCTTACGAGGATCGCGGCGCAGGTGGCCAGCCTTCTTCAGGACATCGCGACGTTCGGGGTCGAGTTCGACCAAACCACGAGCGATCCCTAGGCGCAATGCGCCAGCCTGGCCGGCAACGCCGCCACCGTGGATCGACGCGTGCACATCGTACATGCCCGTCGCTTCGGCAACTGCGAACGGAGCCATAGCGCCATTACGCACAGCTGCCAGCGGGAAGTACTCAGCGTCGGTCTTGCCGTTGATGACAACGACGCCATCACCAGGGAACAGACGAACACGGGCGACCGCACGCTTACGGCGACCTGTTGCTTGAACGAGAAATGACATAGCTAGCTCCTCAGACCTTGTCTTCGGCCCGCGCAGCACGGGCGTTAGCGAGCACTAGCTCGTTGGGCTTCTGTGCGGTGTGCGGGTGCTCAGCACCCGCGTAGACCTTGAGCTTGGTTGCCATCTGGGCACCCAAACGATTGTGTGGCAGCATGCCAGTGATCGACTTGCGCACCGTGTCGGCAGGCTTCTCTTTCAGAAGATCGCCGTACGAACGAGTCGTAAGACCACCCGGGTAACCCGAGTGGCGGTAGACCATTTTGTCGGTCAGTTTGTTACCGGTCAAGACGATCTTGTCAGCGTTGATCACAATGACATGGTCGCCCGTGTCAGCGTGTGGCGCGAAGATCGGCTTGTGTTTGCCGCGCAGAATGCGGGCAACCTCGGTAGCCATACGACCAAGGACCAGGCCTTCGGCATCGACCACGAACCATTCACGTTCGATATCGCTTGGTTTAGGGGTGAAAGTCTTCACGGTGTCTCCGTACGCAGCACTTAGAACGATAAAAGCCCGAAGCTGAGGGGGCCAGTCCCAAAGGTTACGAGCGAGAAGCCCGGATTCCGACCCAGAAGTGCCAAACGTCTCTTGTGGATTATCTATCCGTGCAAGAATCTTTAGATTCTGGGAACCATTCATCCCGGTCAGAACGTCAGAGGCACATGAAGTCTTTACCGAATCTCTCAAGGATTCTTGCCGGACTCATCGTTCTAGCGCTGTTGGCTACGGCATGTAATAGCGACCCAAGCGATACAAGTAGTGCGAATCCAGACCCCGATTCAGATCAAAACAACACTCAGGATGAGGGCAACGACCGGAGCGGTAGTACTCGTGGTGGTGGCAGCGAGTTAGCGGCCCAACAGATGTGGCCGCGCATCGACGATTCCGGCGATACCCAAGTCATCATCACGTTGGACAACGCCTCGGGTAATCAAGCCGAGACCATCGAACGCGAGGCCCCGCTTGAAGGTGATCCTCTCACTACCGGCGGTGTTGCCCAGCTCCTGAATGAGTTTCCTGACCTAGAAGAGGGAAGGACCGAACAAGTCGACTTCAACCGGCCGCCCAACACTCGCCCTCGCCCCCGGCCGGGTTCGACTGTAGAGGCGCTATTTCCACCTCCTGTCGATGCGCAAGCCCCTGAAACTCCAAACGGGCCCCTTGAGGTACTGCGCTTCCAACCTGAAGGTCCGGTCGATCTTGCGCCTTTTATCTCAGTGACCTTCAACCAGCCCATGGTGAGCTTGTCCACCGTGTCGCAGATCGAGGACGCCGAAACACCGATCACGATCACGCCAGAAATGCCAGGCCGATGGATCTGGCTTGGGACCAAAACCGTGCGATTCGAGTATGGCCCTGGCGCAATCGACCGCATCCCCGCCGCAACCCGCTATGTCGTTCGAGTGCCCGCCGGAACCGTGGCTGCCAACGGTGCCGAGCTCGCAGACGACATCGAGTTCGAATTCTCGACGCCGACACCACATGCCGAGTCGGTCACGCCGATGCATGAGTCCCTCTCGACAGAACCGGTCTTCTTCATCCAGTTTGACCAACGCGTCAATTCTGAGGCCGTCCTCGGCGTCATCGACCTCTATGCAAACGGCAACGATGTATCGATACGACTCGCCACTGGTGACGAGGTCAGCGGAGACAACCAGATCGCAAGCTTGGCCGAAAACGCTCTGGTCGATCGTTGGGTTGCGGTGCGACCGGTCGAGCCATTGCCCACCAACGCGGTAATCCGGTTGGATATCGGCCCCAAGGTGCCGTCAGCCGAGGGCCCAGAAACCTCCTCTGACATCAGCTCACATTCGGGCCGTACCTATGGCCCCTTCCGTGTCACCGATGCTTACTGCGACTATGGCGACCAATGCGAGCCGGGTAGCTCGTTCCAGATCCAAATGTCCAACCCCATCGACGTCGACATCTTCAGACCCGACATGATCACCGTCAAACCAGCCATTCCTGGCATGCAGATTCGCGTCAATTGGAACCAGATCACGGTGCAAGGGCTCACTGCAGGCCGCACTGACTATCAGGTGACGGTCGGGGCCGACCTCACCGATATCTACGCACAAGAACTAGCCGAGCCCATGATCGAAGAGTTCCAGGTCGGCGATGCACAGCCCGCACTCTTTCGCCCAGGTCGCTCCTTGGTGACCTTAGATCCAATCGTCGACAACCAGCAGTTGGGCGTGACCTCGATCAACAACGAAGAGCTCGACATCACCGTTTACCAGGTCGATCCAGTTAGGGACTGGCAGACGTTCAACGAGAACCACTGGGCGATAGCTCGCGGCGAGCACACCGCTAACTGGGCGATACTCGATGAACGCCGGGTAACCGCCACCGGAGAAGACAACACGTTCACCGAGACTGCAATTGATCTGTCGTCCCAACTTGCAATCAGCTCACACCTCGTGGTGGTTGTCGGCCCGTCACGCCGCAATCCGGACGATTGGCGCAACGAACCATTCGCTGTTTGGGTGCAAAACACCAAGCTCGGGTTAGACGCCATCACCGACAACCAACAAGCCGTCGCCTGGGTAACAGACCTGACTACCGGCGAGAGTGTGCCCGGCGCGACCGTCGAAATTATTGGTGGTTCATCAGCCACGACCGATGCCGATGGAATCGCCAAACTCCAACTGGCCGACCGGGCCAGCGGCATGCTCGCCAAAGCCGGTGGCGACGTCGCACTTATCGGAGAGTTCTGGGCGCAACCCTGGGATCGCACCGATCAACTCCGTTGGTACATCATTGACGATCGCGGCCTGTATAAGCCAGGTGAAACCGCCAGCCTGAAGGGCTGGGTACGCCAGGCTGACTTCGACGTCCCGGCCGATCTTTCACTTCCTTCAGCAGGCGGCACCGTCACATGGCTTGCTAACGATGAGTTCGGCAACGAAATCGGTTCAGGCAAGGTCGACCTAAGCCCTCAGGGTGGTTTTGACTTGGAGGTAGAGCTACCCGATGACATCACTCTTGGCAGTGCCACGGTGCAGTTCAGTACAAACGCCTTCCGCGGCGCAGACAACGCCAGCACTTGGCATGTGCTACGTGTCCAAGAGTTCCGACGTCCAGACTTTGAGGTCACTGCCGAAGTAGCTGGCTCGGGCCCGTATCTTGCCGGTACAACGTTTGCCATCAACGCCCAGGCTGACTACTTCGCTGGCGGCGCAATCGCTTCGTCACCAGTTGGCTGGAACGTAAGCGGCAATGTGACGAGCTACTCACCACCGAACTGGCCGGAATATAGCTTCGGGATCTGGGTCCCATGGTGGCTCTCATTCAACGAATTCGCATTCACGGACGAGCCTTTCGATGGCGGTGGGGGCTTTGGCGGTGGCACTAACGAGTTCTTCAGCGGCACCACTGATGCAGGCGGCGAACATGGCTTGGACATCACTATCGACACCGAAGGAAAGCCGCGACCTGTACGCGTCACCGCCTCTGCCACAGTCACTGATGTGACCCGTCAGTCGATCACTGGATCTGCGTCGGCATTGGTTCACCCAGCTGACCTCTATGTCGGCATAAAGGGAGCGCGCACGTTCGTGCAAGCAGGCGAACGCCTAGATCTCGACTTGATCGTGACCGACATCGACGGCATCGTCGTCTCCGGCCAAACGGTCACGGTCGAATCAGTTCGCCTCGAATGGCAGTTCCAAAGCGGCTCATGGACCGAGGCTGAGATTCCCGACGAAGTGTGTGAAGTCACCAGCGCCGACGACGCAACGGTGTGTTCATTCCGCCCTTCTGAGGGCGGGCGTTACCGTATGTCAGCTACCGTTACTGACTCGTCGGGCCGCACCAACCTGAGCGAACTCACCCGCTGGGTGGCCGGCGGCGAACGTCGCACCAGTCGACGCGTCGATCTCGAAGAGTTGACCCTGATCCCTAATGGCCAGGACTACCAACCGGGTGACACGGCAGAGATCCTTGTGCAGTCGCCATTTGTCGATGCCCACGGCTTGCTCGTCGTCTCCCGAGGCACCATTGACCGCATCGAGACAATCGAATTCGACGACGCGGGCACAGCAATCGTACAGCTGCCCATTACCTCAGACGACATCCCGGGCCTTGGGCTGCAGTTCGAAGTTGTGGGCACCGCAGAGCGTTCCTCGAACGACCAGATAAATCCGTCACTTCCGGCTCGTCCTGCCTACGCCTCTGGGCGACTCACGCTGAACGTTCCCGCCGATGAACGTGAACTCACCATCGACGTCGCGCCGCGCCTGGCCAAGCTCGTACCCGGCGCCGCAACCAAGCTTGATATTGTCGTCACAGACGCGGACGGCGAACCCGTGGCCGATGCGGAACTCGCCGTAATAATCGTCGACGAAGCTGTTCTTTCGTTGACCAACTACCAGCTGCACAATCCGCTCGATGCCTTCTATGCCCGCAACAGCGGACCGGGCCAGGTATTCCGAGGCCGAGCGACTCTGTTGTTGTCGGACCCTGCCACGATCTTCGACGGCAGCAACACCAACGGCGGCGCTCAGGACGAAATGCTGGCGGGTGGATTCGCTCGCGCTGAGGACGGCGCTGTCGAATTTTCTATGCTTGCCGCTCCGGAGACAGCGCTTGCCGCTCCGGAGGCAGCCATCGAACTGCGTACCAACTTTAATGCGCTGGCTGTGTTCGAGCCCGAGGTCACAACCAACAGCTATGGGCGCGCCGTTATTGACGTGCCCCTTGCCGACAATTTGACTCGGTATCGCGTGATGGTTGTCGCTACCGCCGGCCCAACCCATGCAGGAACGGGCGAGTCGAACATCACTGCTCAACTACCCGTAACAGTCCGACCTACTCCCCCACGGTTCGCCAACTTCGGTGACGTCTTTGAGTTTCCCGTCATCGTGCAGAACACCACGGACGAACCGCTCGATATCGACGTTGCGTTGCGCTCCACCAACCTGAGCATCAATGGCCGGGCCGGCACCACCGTCACCGTGCCAGCCAACGATCGGGTCGAAGTCCGCTTCCACGTTTCAGCGGTCGAAGCTGGTCTCGCCCAGTATCTGGTCGTTGCATCGGCTGGCCTACTTACCGATGCAGTCGAAGGCGAGTTTCCGGTCTATACGCCGGCTACCGCTGAGGCGTTCGCTACTTATGGCTTCATCGACAGCGGCAGTATTGCGCAACCGTTTACCGAGCCACAGGATGTGTTCCCGCAGTTCGGTGGGCTCGAGATCTCCACATCGTCCACAGCAATTGCTTCGCTCACCGATGCACTGTTGTACCTCAGCGACTACCGGTACGAAAATAGCGACGCATTCGCTTCTCGAATCATCGCCATCGTGTCGCTCGACGACATCTTGACGGCGTTCGATGCTGAAGGCTTGCCGTCACCCGACGAGTTGCGTTCGGTGATCAACAATGACATCAACCGCTTGTCGAGCATGCAAAACAACGACGGCGGTTTCCCCTACTGGCGTCGAGGTCGCGAGTCGATTCCCTACAACACTGTGCAAGCAACCCATGCGCTCGTGCTGGCTAAGCAAGAGGGAAACGCCGTTGACGAGCAGGTACTGGAAGACGCCAAATTCTATCTAGCCAACATCGAGGACTTCTATCCAGACTGGTACCACGAGTCAACCAGGCGATCGATCTCGGCCTACGCATTGCACGTGCGCTTCTTAGCTGGAGATCGCGACATCTACAAGGCGACGAGCCTCTACAAGCGAGCGGGCGGCGATATCGAACTTGACGTCGCTGCATGGCTCTGGCCGGTCGTAGCTAACACTGAACTCGACAATGCCATCGAACTGCTGTTGAACAACCGGGTCACCGAAACACCAGATGCAGCCACGTTCGCTACGAGTTACGGCGAACAGGCCTACGTGTTTTTGCACTCAGACCGCCGCACCGATGCAATCGTGCTCGACGCGTTGATCGCTCAGCGGCCTGACAGCGACCTAGTAACCAAGACGCTCACTGGCTTGTTGGCGGCCAGAGACCATTACGGCCATTGGCGCAATGCGCAGGAAAACAGCTTCGTGTTACTTGCCGGTTCTGCGTACTTCCATAGGTTCGAGAGCGTCGACCCTAACTTCATCGCTCGGGCCTGGCTCGGCGAGACGTACACCCTCGAACACGCCTACGAGGGCCGAGTGACCGACCGCAACCTAACAGTGGTACCCATGGCCCAACTCATCGACGTCGGCGACACCAACATCGTGCTGTCACGCGACGGTATCGACGGCCGGCTCTACTACCGACTCGGCCTGCGATACGCACCCATTGACTTCGACCTTGACGCACGAGACCAAGGCTTCGTCGTCCAACGCACGTACGAGGCGATCGACGACGACACCGATGTTGTACGCAATAACGACGGTACCTGGGCTGTTCGAGCTGGAGCTCGAGTGCGGGTGCGCCTAACGATGGTCGTCGATAGCCGCCGCACTCATGTTGCCCTGATCGATCCGATCCCTGCTGGATTCGAAATAGTGAATTCAGCATTAGCGACCAGCGAACCAGCCCCCCAGGCCGATCCCAGCGAGACCGCTTCGAATCGTTTCTGGTGGTCCCGATGGTTCGAGCATCAGAACCTGCGCGATGATCGGGCCGAAGCATTCTCAACATGGTTGGGCGCCGGCTCCTACGAGTACACCTACATTGCTCGAGCAACTACGCCTGGCACGTTCGTGACTCCTCCAGCGAGAGCCCAACAGATCTACGAACCAGAAGTTTTCGGCCGCTCCGCTTCTACGACGGTCACCGTCACAGACTCTTAGGGCCACCCCTGCGAGTCGTAGCGTCTATTCAATGGCCACCTGTGCCCTTTGTCATGTTCCCAAGCCGCAGTCCCGGACCAGCAGTAGCGGTTCTTGCAGCCTGGCAAGGATCGCAGATCGCTCACAGAACTATCCACAAGGTCAACCGAGTAGAACACTTCATATTTGTGGACCTAGGGCGCGGCTACCGCGCCATTGGGTCCACTGATTCTGAAGTGGCCTTTAATCTGCTTGACTAACGAGATGAAGATCACACCGTTCGCCGTCGAACAATGGATGAACGAATACGAGAATCATTGCGAATACAACCTCGCTGAAACCTGCGTCGAGTCCCTTACCGTTGAAGAGCTCCTCAACCTGGCTGACCTCGGCCGGAACGCACTCGACGACATCTTGTCGATGAAGTTGACCTACGGACCTATCGAAGGCTCAGAGCGGCTACGCACCGCCATCGCAGCGTTATACGACAATGTCGCCGTCGAAAATGTGCTCGTAACCCATGGAGCCATCGGAGCGAACAAGCTCGTCCACGAGACCCTGGTTGAGGCGGGCGACATTGTCATCTCGGTACAACCGACCTACCAGCAGCACTATTCAATCCCGGCCAGCTACGGCGCTGACGTCAGAATTCTTAGCCTGCGAGCCGACAACGGCTATCTGCCCGACATCGGCGAGCTACGAGAAATGGCAACACCCGACACAGCCTTGATTGCAATCAACAACCCGAATAATCCGACCGGTTCGTTGATGAACACCGCCATGCTCGCCGAGATCGCACAAATCGCAGCAGCTAATGGGGCCTACGTCCTATGTGACGAGGTCTACCGCGGGACTGACCAAGCAGGCAGCGGCACCTCCACCTCGATTGTCGACCTCTCAGACCATGGGATCAGCACCGGAAGCATGTCCAAGGCCTTCTCGCTCGCCGGGTTACGCCTGGGTTGGATCGCTGCTCGCGTCGAGGTGATCAAGGCAGCCGAGCTCCACCGCGACTACAGCACCATCAGCGTGGGCATGATCAATGACTTCCTCGCAGCAATTGCACTCGAGCACGCCGACACCATCCTCGGGCGCAGCCGTTCCATCACTCGGACCAACCTGGCCATCTTGAGCGACTGGGTCGACGCTGAATCGCGCATTAGCTGGATCAAGCCGCAGTCTGGCACAACCGCATTGCTTCGCTTCGACGCTGACTTGTCGTCACGCGATTTTTGCACTGCACTGCTACGCCAAACGGGTGTGCTATTCATGCCTGGCAGTGCACTCGAATCTGAGGGCTCGGTGCGTATTGGCTATGCCAACAACGAACAGATCCTGCGCGATGGCCTCGCTCAGGTCTCCATCTTTCTCGCACATCTGTAAACCGCTAGCGCCACTAGCCGCACCGCTAGCGGGTCAATACGTCACCTGGAGAAGGAAAAGCCCATGGGGCGGGGCTACCCGTTGGACTGCCTTGCGATCCTTAGCTTCAAGAATGCTCGGAACGTCGCTAACCGCCAATACTCCGAGGCCAACATCCACGCACATCCCGGTGATCGAACGCACCATCTGTTGACAAAACGACGAGGCAGCAATCACTAGCTGGATCTCATCGTCGGGCTGACGAGTCCACCCGACCGATCGCAGCGTACGAGTACGCGGCTTCTCGACTCGCTGGTCGCCAAACACTTCAAACTGGCGGCGACAGAACGAACTAAAATCGTGGGTTCCCAACAAAAGTTGCCCTGCGGCCTGCATCTGATCAACGTCCAGGGGTAACGACACCCGCCATGTGTAGTCCTTCCGAAAGGGATCGGGTAGCCGCCTATTCAAAATCCGGTACCGGTACGACCGCCCCTTGCACGAGAAACGAGCGTCAAAGTCGTCAGCCACCAGCTGTACATCGCTGACCACTATGTGCGGCCTGCACAGCGAGTTCAGCGATGTCCGCAAGGCCTCCAGAACGACCGGCTTATCTGTATCAAACGACACAACCTGGACGAGCGCATGGACACCGGCATCTGTGCGGCCAGCACACACGATCGGGACAGAATGCTGGAGCACTTTTTCCAAAGCATCACGCAAAGCACCCCCAACGGTAGGAACACCTTCGTTGGGAGCGAACCCGCGAAAGGGCCGTCCGTCATAACTCAACTGAAGTCGATACCTAGCCATCGATTCAGAATCTATCTGCAGAGTGGTGCCACAAAACGGGTCGCACGGTCACGTTCATGGAGCTACGGCGGGCTACTCGCGCCAGGTTTCCCGAATCGCCTCGTTGAGAAGAAAAAAATGGACCCCACAACACACATCAAAACGCGGAAACGCCCCCGCACCAAGTACAGGGGACGATTACCGGTTTTTTGATCCACACACACTGAAGTGCGACGAGGTCACACAACAGCAGTATCGGATCAGACAGGATCAGGCGGACACCGGAACGGTGAGGCCTCCGGACCCGCAGAACTAGACGAGTTCAATCCGCGCCATGGGAGCCTTGTCACCGCTACGTGGACCAAGCTTCAGGATACGGGTGTAACCGCCAGGACGATCGACATATCGAGGGCCGACCTCATCAATCAGCTTCTGAGCAATCTCACGATCATCCAGGAACTTGAGTAGCTGACGGTGGTTATGTAGCCCGCCTTTTTTCGCCTTCGTGATCATCTTCTCAGCGATCGGGCGCATGGCTCGAGCCTTAGCCTCGGTCGTCTCGATAGCCTCTGCGGCGACGAGCGACGAGACCAAATTGGCCATCATCAGCTTTTGGTGTTGCGAGCTACCACCGAAACGGCGGCCCTTTTTGGGAGTTGCTGGCATGGGGAATCAGCTCCGGGTTGCGAGCGAAAGTCCACGCTCGTCAAGCTTCTGGGCAACCTCGTCGAGCGACTTCTGACCAAAGTTGGTGATTGCCAACAGATCATCGATCGACTTCTCGAGCAGCTCGCCAATGGTATTGACCTGAGCACGCTTGAGACAGTTACGGGGGCGTTCGGAAAGTTCGAGATCCTCGATAGGGAGATCAAGGTCGGGCGAACCGCTAGCGGTTGCCGTGGCCTCGGCCAGTTCGAGTCCTTCAGGCTCGTCGCTCATCTCTTCGACAAGCTGCACGATGCTACGTAGCGTTGCACCGGCCGAAGCCAAAGAATCACGAGGCGAGATCGAACCATCGGTCTGAATGTCGAGCACCAGACGGTCATAGTTCGTCGACTGCTCAACGCGTGCAGCTTCAACATTGAAGCTGACACGGCGAACAGGCGAGAAGATCGCATCGACCGGAATGAGGCCAATGGCGCCACCGGTGTCTTGATCGGCGGCTGACAGGTAGCCAGCGCCGCGCTCGATCGTGAGATCGCATGCAAGACGTGCCTTCTCGTTGAGCGTTGCAATGACCAAGTCCGGGTTGAGAATCTCAACCTCGGGGGTGGTCTGCAGATCAGCAGCTGTAACCGTTGCCGGTCCTGCTACGTCAAGGCGAACCACTATTGGTTCATTGCTGTGGCTGATCAACACCACGTCTTTAATATTGAGGATGATGTCTGTGACATCTTCCGCAATACCCGGAAGCGTATCGAATTCGTGCAAAGCACCATCGATACGAATCTGGGTAATCGCTGCACCAGGAATCGACGACAGCAACGTGCGCCGTAACGAGTTTCCTAGCGTATGACCGAACCCCGGCTCAAGGGGTCCAATCGCAAATTTTTGCCGGTTAGTCGATTCGTCGTTGACGGCATCGACAGTCGGTCGTTGAATGACAAGCATCCGTTAGTCACCTCGGGGTTTGGAGGACTATGTCCTGCAGTCACGCAGGAGAAGTCGCTTTACTTGCTGTACAACTCGACGATCAATGATTCCCGAATGGGAACATCAATCTGTTCGCGGATCGGACGTGAACGGACGGTGGCTTCCCAGCCCTCGCCTGCCATGTCAATCCACGCCGGCGCCGGACGGTCAACGACGTCGTTATTCCACTGGAACGTATGATTGTCTTTGCTCTTTGGACGAACGGTGACAACATCACCCTTACGCAGGCGGTAGCTACAGATGTCGACACGACGGCCGTTTACATCGATGTGGCCGTGGTTCACGAACTGGCGAGCCTGTGAGCGGGTTGCTGCCCAGCCGACTCGATAGACGAGATTGTCAAGTCGCAGTTCAAGGAACTGCAACATGTTCTCACCTGTCACGCCTTGGCTACGGTTCGCCTCTTTGTAGAGGTTGCGAAACTGACGCTCGGTCAGGCCGTAGGTGAAGCGAGCCTTCTGCTTTTCTTGCAGCTGGATCAGGTATTCAGAGACATTGCCGCGGCGGCGGGTGCGCCCGTGTTCGCCTGGCGGGTATGGGCGCTTGTCAAGAGCGACAGCCTCGCCCTTGGTTCCCCAAATGTTGGTGCCGAGACGGCGCGCTACGCGTGCCTTTGGACCGGTATAACGAGACATCAGCCCCTCCGACGCTTTGGTGGGCGGCAACCATTGTGAGGAACCGGCGTAACATCTTTGATGCCGGTGACCTCGATGCCGAGATTTTGAATTGAACGGATGGCGGTTTCGCGACCCGAACCCGGACCGGTGACTTCGACATCGGCCTTACGGAGGCCCTGTTCCATTGCCTTACGGGCTGCCGACTCGGCTGCCGTCTGCGCTGCGAACGGGGTGCTCTTACGAGAACCCTTGAAGCCGGCGCTACCGGCCGAGGCCCAGGCAATCACATTGCCGCCCTGGTCGGTAATCGAAATAATCGTATTGTTGAATGAGCTCTTGATGTGCACCACGCCGTAAGGCACGTTGCGACGCTCTTTGCGCTTCGCCATTACTTCATTACCTTCTTCTTGCCCGCAATAGCCTTCTTAGGACCCTTGCGAGTACGAGCGTTGGTGTGAGTGCGCTGGCCACGTACTGGCAGGCCACGACGGTGGCGGATGCCTTGGTAGCAACCGATTTCCATCTTGCGCTTGATGTCTTGCTGGACCTCACGTCGGAGGTCACCTTCAACGCGGAGGTTGCCTTCGATATAAGAGCGGAGATTAGCGATGTCTTGATCGTCTAGATCCCGAACTCTAATGCTTTCATCGATGTCACATGCGGCCAGCACCTGCTTCGAGGTGGTGAGTCCGATGCCAAAGAGATAAGTAAGGGAGATTACAACGCGCTTTTCACGCGGAATGTCTACGCCTGCAATACGTGCCATGTTCTAGCCCTGCCGTTGCTTGTGTCGAGGGTTGGTGCAGATGACTTGGATGCGACGGTGCCGACGAATAATTCGGCACTTATCACACATTTTTTTGACGCTGGGTCGTACTTTCATTTGCTACTCAGGTTCGAGATAGAGGGTGGAGGTGTCTGAAGCTTCAGCGTCTACTGAGTTCAGGTGGTACCGGGGATTAGCCGCTACTTGTAGCGGTAAGTAATGCGACCCCGCTTGAGGTCATAGGGGGTCAATTCGACTTGCACCTTGTCACCAGGCAGGATGCGAATGTAATGCATTCGCATTTTGCCGGAGATGTGGGCGAGCAGTTCGTGGCCATTATCGAGTTCGACCCGGAACATGGCGTTGGGCAGGCTTTCAGTAACCGTGCCCTCCATCAATATTGCGTCTTCTTTTGTAGCGATGATGCTTACTTTCCATTCAGGGTTGGGATGACGAATTCAGGCACTTTGCCGACGCCTATCCCGCTGCGCGGCAAACACAAGCCGACGCGCGCAAACGACTATCTTATTCCCCGTTATCTCCTTCTCCAACCTCGACACCTGCTATACAAGCATCGAGTGCCGTCTTAACCCGTGCGAAGACGTCGTCTTCGCCTCCAAGACCGTCGACTTGTCGCAAAAGACCCCGCTCGTCAAACCAGTCCAGCAACGGGCGAGTCTGAGATTCGTAAAGGCCTAGTCGCTTAGCGATCGCCGCTTCAGTATCGTCATCCCTGCCACGCTCGAGCATACGAGCGGTGACTTCTTCTACTGAGACTTCCAGGTTGACAGCGGCGTCGATGGAACGCTCACCTAGAATCCGGACCAGTTCATCGGCCTGTGCAGGAGTGCGAGGGAAACCATCGAGCAAGACCCCTCGATCCACAATATCTGACTCGGCAAGGCGGTCGGAAACAATACCGATCATGGTGTTGTCGTCGACCAGGCCACCAGCGTCCATAATCTTCTGCGCTGCAAGCCCCAACTGGGTACCGGCAGCGATCGCTGCGCGCAGCATGTCGCCAGTCGAGACATGCACCACGCCATAGGCATCAACGATGCGCTGGCTTTGGGTGCCTTTACCGGCGCCTTGGCGCCCGAATATTGCGAGATGTAGTGCCACTGTTTATTCCTTACCTGAATTACTTCAGGAAGCCCTCGTAGTTGCGCATCATGAGCTGGCTGTCAATCTGCTTCATGGTCTCAAGACCTACGCCCACGGCGATCAGAATTGAGATACCCGAGAAGCCGAAGAAGCCAGTGCTACCAGCAGGCAGAACAAGGCCGAGAGCCACTGCGGGAAGCAGCGCCACAACAGCGATGAACAGAGCGCCCGGGAATGTGATACGGCTCAATATCTTGGAAAGGTGACGCTCGGTCTCTGGACCTGGGCGTAGTGGCGCAATGTGGCCACCCTGGCGTCGGAGTTCGTCTGCTTTTTTAACAGGATCAAACGTAATGGCCGTGTAAAAGTATGCGAAACCAATAATGAGAAGACCGAAAATAATCAGATACACCGGATCAGCGGGATTGACGAGACGCTCGTCTACGAAGGTACGGACCGTGTCACCCCAGCCCGAAGGTAGGACCACGGCAAAGAGCTGCGGAAGGTAGAGCACCGATGAAGCGAAGATGATGGGAATAACGCCACTCTGGTTGACTTTGAGCGGGATATACGTCGATGTGCCGCCGTACTGTTTGCGGCCTACCACTCGCTTCGAGAACGTGACCGGGATTCGGCGTTGACCATTCTCGATGAACACGATGGCAACAAGCATCACGATGTAGAGCGCCAGGATGATGGCGATCCAGCCCCAGCCACCGTTCCTGAACACGTCAACGAACTGGTTAGGAATGGTCGTCATGACCGAAGCGAAGATGATGATCGAGATGCCGTTACCGACACCCTTCTGAGTTATGAGCTCACCCATCCACATCAGCAAGGCAGTTCCCGCAGTCAGCGTCAACACAACGAGACCAACACGAGGAGCGGTAAAGGTTGGCAGCAGGTCGAGCCCGTTGCCGGACTGACCCGATGACCCTGTTCCAAAGCCGTTGCCCTGGCGGTTGAACAGAAAAGCGAAGCCCGTGGACTGAACGATGGCGATAGCGATAGTCAGATAACGAGTCCACTGGGTAATCTTGCGTTGTCCTACAGCTCCCTGATTTTGCCACTGCTCAATCCGAGGAATCACTATGCCCAGAATTTGCATGATGATCGACGCAGTGATGTAAGGGAAAACGCCCAGGGCGAAAATCGCCATCTGCGTCAACGCTCCACCGGAGAATAATGCCAAGAAATCGAGCACGCCGCCACCTTCGAGCTCTGTACGAGCTCGAATAGCCGCTACGGCATCAAAGTTGATGCCCGGCGACGGGATAAACGCGCCAATGCGGTAGATGACGACCATCGCCAAGGTAAACAGTACCTTGTTGCGAAGGTCGGGAATGCGGCCGATGTTGGCAATATTCCGTAAAGTGCTGAGCATGAGGTGCTTACTCCGATCGCGGCCAGCCGAAGCTAGCTAGCGGTTCTGGTGTGCGCTGCCGTTAGCGGCAGGACGGACCCGGTATGGCGAAGGAAGTTCAATGACGGTGCCACCGGCTTCCTCGATTGCGGTCTTGGCCGAAGCCGAGAATGCATGTGCCGTTACCGTTACTGCACTGGAGATAGTCCCACGTCCTAGGACCTTCACCAGCGCACCCTTACCAATGAGACCATTGGCATAGAGCGTCTCTGGTGTGATATCGGATAAAGCGGAGTCGGTGATCGTGTCCAAGTTGATGGCTTGGTACTCGACACGGAATGGGTTGTTGAAGCCACGTAGCTTAGGAACACGCTGCAGAAGCGGCATCTGGCCACCTTCGAAGCCAACGCGCACAGTGTTACGTGCTCGTTGGCCCTTGCTACCGCGACCGGCAGTCTTGCCGCCATTGGCGCCGATACCGCGACCGACGCGCTTTCGACGCTTGTTTGAGCCCTCAGCGGGCTTGAGATCATGGATCTTCATGGATTTCGTCCTCTCAGGCTCAGCTACTCGGAGATCTCTTCGACAGACACCAGGTGTGGAACCTTGGCGATCATGCCGCGAATCTCAGGGCGGTCAGGAAGGTCATTTGATTGGCCGAGCCGGCGCAGACCGAGAGCACGCAAGGTGCCACGCTGCTTAGGCTTGGTACCGATCTGGGACCGGGTTTGGGTAACGCGCAGGGCCATGACTCAGTCCTCGCTTGGCCCAGCAGTTGCCGAGCCCTTCTTTTTGGTATCAAGGTAGGCGGCCCAGAGGCCTCCAGGAACGAACTCTTCGGGATCAAGTCCACGAAGGGTCGCTATTTCGTCGGGACGTTTGAGACCAGCGAGGCCCGCAATAGTTGCTCGGGCCACATTAATATGATTGGCCGAACCCAGCGACTTGCATAGCACGTCGTGCACGCCAGCCTCTTCGAGAATGACACGGGCAGCTCCGCCAGCTATTACACCAGTACCAGGTGCAGCGGGCTTAAGGAGCACGCGGCCAGCGCCAAGGCGCCCTGTGATTGTGTGAGTAATCGTGGTACCAGCAAGTGGCACATTGATTAGCGAGTTCTTCGCTTCTTCGGTGCCCTTCTGAATAGCCAGTGGCACTTCCTTGGCCTTGCCATAGCCAAGACCAACACGACCGTTACCATCGCCGATTACGACGAGCGCGGTGAACGAGAAACGTCGACCACCCTTGACGACCTTGGAAACGCGGTTGATATTGATGACACGTGAGTCGCGTAGACCATCGTTATCGCGGTCATTACGACCACCACGGTCATTGCGGTCGTTGCGACCTCTATCGTCGGCCATCAGAACTCCAGTCCTGCTTCACGAGCAGCGTCGGCGAGGGCGGCAATGCGGCCGTGGTAGCGGTTGCCACCACGGTCAAACACTACAGTCGAAACGCCTGCGGCTTTGGCTCGTTCTGCGATGAGCGATCCGACCTGTGCAGCAGCCGTTGCATTACCGGTTGCGCCACTACGAAGGTCGGCTTCGAGCGATGACGCGGAGGCAATTGTAGTGCCATCTGCATCGTTGATCAGTTGCACAGCAATGTGCTTGTTTGAACGAAACACCGACAAGCGGGGACGTTCTGCGTTGCCAACGACCTTGCGGCGAAGGCGGGCGTGGCGGCGATGCCGGGCGGCCCGGCGGCTCTTGGTTGCCATCGTCGTCTCCTACTTGGCTTGCTTGCCGGCTTTGCGAATGACATGTTCGCCGGCGTAACGGATGCCCTTGCCCTTGTAAGGCTCAGGCTTGCGGAAAGCACGAATCTCTGCAGCGACCTGTCCGACAACTTGCTTGTCGATACCGCTGATTGAGATCTTCTGTTGGTCTGGCACCTCAAAAGTGATGCCGTCAGGAGCGGTGTAACTCACCGGGTGGCTGAAACCGAGTTGCAGTTCAAGGCCATTAGAGCCCTTTGCAGCACAGCGGTAACCGACGCCGATGATTTCGAGGTCCTTGCGGAAACCCTCGCTCACACCTGTGACCATGTTTTTAACAAGCGAGCGAGCAAGGCCGTGCAAGGCCTTTGACTGTTGGTCATCGTTCGGACGCTCGACCACGAAATCGTCACCGTCTTGATGAGCGGTGATGCCTGTGGGCAAATCAATGTTCAGTTCGCCCTTGGGGCCCTTGACCGTCACGGCATTGCCATTTACAGCAATATCGACACCGGAGGGCAGAGCGATGGGATTATTTCCAATGCGGCTCATATCGACCTACCAGACGTAGCAAAGCACTTCGCCACCAAGACGGCGGCGTCGCGCTTCACGATCGCTCATAAGGCCCTTGCTGGTGGAGACCACGGCTACGCCGAGACCGCCCACAACACGGGGAACTTCTTTGGAACCGGAATAGACCCTAAGTCCGGGCTTCGAGACTCGTTTGAGCCCCGAAATGACCCGCTCACGCTTAGGTGAGTACTTCATTTGGATGGTCAGGTTCTGGCCTGGCTTGTCAGAGTTGGCGGTTACATCGAAACCACCGATGTAACCCTCAGACTCGAGCATGCCAGCCAGAGCGACCTTCAGCTTGGAACTGGGCATGACAACCTCATCATGCATCGCCGTATTGGCGTTGCGGATTCGGGTGAGCATGTCAGCTACGGGATCAGTCATCATCGCTACATCACCTACCGGGAACTCTTGGTTACGCCAGGAACTTCACCTGCGTGAACCATATGTCGGAGACAGATACGGCATAGCCCGAACTTGCGGTAGACCGAACGCGGTCGGCCGCATCGACGGCATCGGGTGTAGCCACGGACCTTGAACTTGGGCGTCTTCTGCTGCTTCTCGCGAAGCGCTTTCTTTGCCATCTCAGCTGTCCTTCTTGAACGGGAAGCCGAATGCATCGAGCAAGGCACGACCCTGTTCGTCGGTCTTCGCCGTATTGACGATCGTAATATCCATGCCCCGCGTCCGGTCGACGTCGTCGTACGAGACCTCGGGAAAGATGAGTTGTTCGGTAACACCGAACGTGTAGTTGCCATGGCCGTCGAACGACTTGGCTGGCAGGCCTCGGAAGTCACGGATACGAGGAATCGCAAGCGTCACGAGGCGGTCAAAGAACTCCCACATACGGTCATTTCGAAGGGTTGCCTTCACGCCGATGGGATTATCTTCGCGGAGTTTGAAGCCAGCTATTGACTTCTTTGCCCGAGTGGTAATCGGACGTTGGCCAGTGATTGTGGTCAAGTCGGCGATGGCTCCTTCTAGGAGCTTGGCCTGCGAGACGGCGGCACCTACGCCCATGTTCACAACAATCTTGGACATGCGAGGCACCTCCATGATGTTGCTTAGCTCGAGTTGTTCTTTCAGAGCCGCACGAAGTTCAGTGTCATACATGACCTTGAGACGTGGACCCATTGTTACTGGAGTAGAGGTTGGGGCAGTCACTTGATTTCGACTCCAGTGCGCTTACAGACACGAACCTTGGTGCCATCAGCCTCGACCTTGTAACCCACACGGGTCGCCTTGCCGTCTTTAGGACTGATTACCGCAAGCTTTGACAAGCGGATCGGCATGTTCACGTCGATGATGCCGCCGGTCTGCATCTCATCTACAGGTCGTTGGCTTTTGCGAGCGATATTGACGCCTTCGACGATCGCACGATCGGTTCTTGGATGGACTTCGACGACGTTGCCCTCTTTGCCCTTGTCCTTGCCGGACAGAACGATGACGCGGTCACCCTTGCGAATCTTTGCCACTAGAGCACCTCCGGGGCGAGCGACACAATGCGCATGAAGCGCTTTTCGCGAAGTTCGCGGCCTACAGGACCGAAGATACGGGTCCCGCGTGGTTCACGATTGTCATTGATGATCACGGCTGCGTTCTCATCAAACTTGATGTAGCTGCCATCAGCACGGCGGCGTTCTTTTTTGGTACGCACGATGACGCATTTGACAACTTCGCCCTTTTTGACACCGGCTGCCGGAACGGCGTCCTTGACGGTGGCGACAATGACGTCACCAACACCGGCGTAGCGGATCTTGGATCCACCCAGCACCTTGATGCACAGAACTTCTTTAGCGCCGCTGTTGTCAGCGATCTTGAGTCGGGACTCTTGTTGAATCATGTTTTCCCTGCCGATCTAGCGCGAGCGCTCGAGGATCTCGACCAAGCGCCAGCGCTTGGTCTTGGACAGTGGACGAATTTCAGTAACTCGAACCCGGTCACCAACATTGGCGTCGTTGTTCTCGTCATGCACGTAGAGTCGCTTGTCGCGTTGCACGGTCTTGTTGTAGCGACGGTGACGAACTCGGTCAGTGGCAACTACCACAACCGTCTTGTCCATCGATGACGATGCAACAACACCTTCGCGAACCTTGCGGGGGTTCTCGCGGGTTTCGTTATTGGAGCTCATGAGGTGGCCTCAGCTTCAGCAGCGTTGATCTCACGCATGCGCAATTCGGTCTTAATACGAGCAACCTGCTTGCGCACGACACCGATGCGCTTGAAGTTGTCAAGCTGACCGGTCACGTGTTGGAATCGCAGATTGAGTGATTCGTCTTTGGTTTCGTCGAGCAAATTCACCAGATCGGTGTCTGATAGCTCGTTGAGATTCTGATTGTTTGCCATTAGAAGCCATCCTTACGGGTGACGAACTTGCACTTCATCGGGAGCTTCTGGATCGCACGGTCAATAGCTTCGCGGGCGACTTGTTCGTCGTGATAGGCGAGTTCGAAAAGGACACGACCAGGCCTAACTACTGCAACCCAGCTCTCAGGGTTACCCTTGCCAGAACCCATCCGGGTTTCAGCCGGTTTCTGAGTCACGGGCTTGTCGGGAAAGACGTTGATCCAGACCTTGCCGCCGCGCTTGATGTGACGAGTCATGGCAATACGGGCTGCTTCGATCTGGCGGGCAGTGACCCACGCAGGTTCGAGTGCTTGGATTCCGTATTCGCCTTGAACGACCTTGTTTCCGCCCTTAGACGGACCACGAGTACGGCCACGCTGTTGCTTACGGTGTTTTACCTTTTTCGGCATCAACATGAGTTAGTCCACCTGCCCAGGACGGAAGCGCTCGGTTTCGCTGTTCTCACGTGAGAGGCGATCGATTTCTTCTTCGGCGTCGAGTAGCTTCTCGAACTCAGGGTCAGCGTTGCCGAGCAGCGGAGCCGGCTTCTCATCAGTAGGCGGCGCTTCAGCAGGCGCTTCGACGGCATCAGCTCGACCAGCCGAACTGATAACTCGCTTTGGACGATCCGGATCAGCAGCGTCCCCGACAGCCATTGCGGCTTCTCGGGTGGTCTGCTCATCGGCTTTGACCTTGTACGGCAAGATCTGGCCCTTGTAAATCCAAACCTTGACACCGATACGTCCGTAGGTGGTGACCGATTCACGGAAGCCGTAGTCGATGTCAGCGCGGAGGGTGTGCAATGGGACTTGACCTTCACGGTACCACTCGGTACGTGACATCTCAGCACCACCAAGGCGCCCGGAACACTGGACTCGAACGCCGAGTGCGCCGGCCTTCATTGCGTTCTGAACGGCACGCTTCATCGCACGGCGAAAGGCCACACGACCAGCGAGCTGATCGGCGATGCCCTGTGCCAAAATTGCAGCGTCAATGTCTGGCTGCTTGATCTCTTGGATGTTCAGCTGGACTTTGTTGTTGCCAGTGATCTTGGTAAGTCCGGCACGCAGACGATCAGCTTCGGTGCCACGACGACCGATCACAATGCCGGGTCGAGCGGTGTGCACATCGATCTTCAGATGATCTCGGGTTCGCTCTACCTCGACACGACTGATGGCTGCATGTGGCAGTTCAGTCATCAGGTAGTTACGGATAGTCCAGTCTTCGATCAGAAGATCCTGGTACTCCTTGCGGGTTGCGAACCAGCGACTCTTCCACTCGGTCGTGATACCGAGACGGAAGCCATACGGGTTTACTTTTTGGCCCATAGTTATTCTTCTTCCTCGGTGGTTGCCGTGGTTTCTTCGGCGACATCTTCAGCATGGTCGTCGTCAGCACCTTGCGACTGCTGAACCCGGCGACGACGAGCCTCAGCCTGAGCTGCGCTTGTATTGCCTAGGGACTCAGCCTTTTGGCGGCGGGTATCGAGTTCGTCATTGCCGTAACGAGCGACAATGATCGTGATATGCGATGTGCGCTTGTTGATGCGACTAGCACGGCCTCGGGCACGAGGGCGGAAGCGCTTCATGGTTGCGCCTTCGTCGGCGTAACACGCAGCGACGTAAAGCTCATCTTCGGCGATGCCGTCGTTGTGGCCGGCATTCGCAATAGCGGACTCAAGAATTTTGGCGATCACTTCGGAGACGCCAGTGTCGGAAAACTGCAGGATGGTGCGAGCATCTGCGATTGATTCGTTCCGAATCAAGTTGAGCTGGCGCCGCGCCTTGCTGGCCGAACCCTTCAGGTATCGGCCCTGGGCACGAGTGCCTGGACGTTCGTTTGTCTTAGGGCCCGACATTAGCGACGTGCTCCTCGTTCTTGACCAGCGTGGAATCGGAAGGTACGAGTTGGAGCGAATTCGCCCAACTTGTGGCCAACCATCGACTCGTTGATGTACACCGGAATGTGCTTACGACCATCGTGCACAGAGACCGTGTGGCCAACCATGTCGGGGATGATCGTCGAACGGCGGGACCAGGTACGGATGACCTTCTTCTCGCCGCTTTCGTTGAGTGCGTCGATCTTCTTGAGCAGGTGCCCATCGACAAATGGACCCTTCTTGAGGCTTCTTGGCATGACGGGCTCCTAGCGTCGCTTCCCGCGACTGCGGCGGCGGCGAACGATCATCTGCTCGGATGGCTTGTTGCGATTACGAGTACGGGCCTCAGGCTTACCCCAAGGTGATACGGGGTGACGGCCACCCGAAGTCTTGCCTTCGCCACCACCGTGTGGGTGGTCGACAGGGTTCATGGCTACACCACGGGTCTGGGGGCGAATGCCCTTCCAGCGATTACGGCCCGCTTTACCGATCTTGATCAATTCGTGATCACTATTACCAATGCCACCAATAGTTGCTCGGCAGTCGATGGGCACACGGCGCATCTCCGTGCTAGGCAGACGCACTGTTGCGTAGCGGCCTTCTTTCGCCACGAGTTGAACGCTGGTTCCGGCGCTACGAGCGAATTTGCCGCCGCCGCCTGGCGCTAACTCCACATTGTGGATGACTGTTCCCACCGGGATGTAACGGATCGGGAGTGCGCAGCCAGAACGAATTTCGGCCGATGGACCATTGCTGACCTTGTCGCCGGCGTTGAGACCTTCAGGCGCAAGAATGTAGCGCTTTTCGCCATCGTGGTAATGCAGCAATGCAATACGGCAGGTGCGGTTCGGGTCATATTCTATCGACGCAACGGTGGCGGGAACGCCGTCCTTGTTGCGCTTGAAGTCGATTTGGCGGTAGCGCTGCTTGTGGCCGCCACCACGGTGACGGCTGGTCTTGCGACCGTTGTTGTTACGACCACCGGTCTTGTGCTTTGGGGAGAGCAGCGACTTCTCGGGAGAAGTCGTGGTTAGTTCAGAGAAATCGTGGGACGTCTGGAAGCGACGTCCCGGGCTGGTCGGTTTACGGCGACGAATAGCCATGATCAGACCTCGAACAGTTCGATCGAGTCACCCTCAGCGAGGGTGACGATTGCACGTTTGCGCGAGGGACGAGTTCCCCAACTGTTGGTGCGGCGGTTCTTCTTACGCTTGCCTTTGCGAATCAAGGTGTTTACCTTGAGCACATCGACATCGAAGATTGTCTCGACAGCGTCTTTTATCTCGGGCTTCGAGCTGCTGGGATGGACTTCAAACGTATAAACGTTGTCCTCGAGCAGCATGTAGCTCTTTTCACTCACGACAGGGCGAATGATGACGTCGCGTGGATCCTTCATTACTCTTCTTCTCCGTCAGATGCGTCTGCGGACTGATCGTCAGCAGAAGGAGCGTCTTCGGCATGGTCGTCGTGGACTGCAACGCTCGAGTTAGCAGGCGAACTCAACGCAGTCATTGCTTCGATGCGTGCAATCCTGCGAGCCGCTGGTGCGGGTCGCGAGGAACAGGTGGCTTCGAAGGTTGCCTTGGTGAAGACGATGAAGTCGTTGACCAGGACGTCGTAGGTGTTGAGCTGGTCCTGAGTGATTACCTGGACACCGACAAGGTTGGCAAAGCTCTTCGAGGCTGCGGCGTCGTCGGGACCAACAATGATGAGGATCTTGCCCCAGACGTCAATCTTGCTCAGAACGGTGATGGCATCCTTGGTCTTCGGCGCTGAAATGCCGAAGTCGTCGAGGATGCGGACCTTGCCGTCAGATGCCCGGTCTGACAAGGCTGAAGCCAACGCCAGTCGAATCATCTTCTTGGGGGTGCGCTGGTGGTAGGAACGAGGCTTGGGCCCCATGGCCACACCGCCGCCACGCCAATGCGGAGCGTTCAGCGAGCCAGCACGAGCACGACCAGTGCCTTTCTGGCGCCAGGGCTTGGCAGCACCACCACGGACCTCGGCCCGTGTCTTGGTGCTCTGGGTGCCAGCTCGACGGTTCGCAAGCTGGGCGGTTACAACCTGGTGCATGACCGGAACGTTGGGTTCGACACCGAAGAGGTGATCAGGACCCGACACGCTTCCAGCGGCCGAGCCACCAGTGTCCAGGACGTTGAAATCAGGCATCATTGGCCTCCGACGCCACAAATGCTGGCTTCTTGACGGCATTGCGGATCACGACGGTTGCACCTCGAGGGCCAGGGACTGAACCGCGGACGAGCAGTAGCTCTCGCTCGGGATCAGCTTGTACGACTTCAAGGTTTTGAGTGGTGACTTTTTCGCCACCCATGCGGCCGGGCATTTTCTTGCCCCTAAACACACGAGATGGGGTCGCACACTGGCCAATTGCACCTGGTTTGCGATGATTTCGATGAGCGCCGTGTGAGGCACCCATGCCTTTAAAGTTGTGGCGTTTCATCACTCCGGCGAAGCCTTTGCCTTTGCTGATGGAGGTCACGTCGACAAGTTCGCCAGCGGCGAGCTGTTCAACAGTGAGCTCATCGCCTATGGCGATGTCACCAACGTCATCGAGACGAAGCTCGACCAGCTTAGGGCCAGGTGCGACGCCGCCTTTGGCGAAGTGACCTGCCTCTGGGCTGCTGAGGCGCTGCGGCTTCTGTTCACCCCATGTGACCTGAACAGCTGAGTAGCCGTCGATCTCGGGTGACTTCACCTGTACTACTCGACATGGCCGAACAGTGAGTGCGGTGACCGCTATGAGACGATTTTGGTCGTCCCATACTTGGGTCATACCGATTTTTGTTCCAACAATCGCTTTGATAGCCATTGGATCTTCCGGAATCTTCTGCGGGCGGTTATTCATGCAAACGCTCCGCACAGGCATGACAGAGGTCAAGCTCGGCGGAGCGGTGCTTCGGTTGTGTAATGCGGTTCCCAAAGGGCCTACATCAACGTCGATTCTTGCGAAGGCAGTGAGATCAAGGTTTAACGCTCGACTAAACGCCTTCAAACAGACCTGTGGATGCTAACGGGGCAGGATGAGGTTCCCTCCCTGAAAGGCGGAATACCACACGAATGGGTCGAGATATTGGGTTAACAGGCCTTGGCGAGAGCGACGAGGTCCCTGAAAGCGGGTCCTCGTCGCTGCGTACCAGGGCGGACGCCACTAATGCGGCAGGCGGCGTGCCCGTGCCAGTACGCACACCCCACCGCCCTCTTCTTCGAAGGACCTCACCTTCTCTCCCCCACGAGTGGCCAAGCCGCTGTACCTGTGAATCGTGGACCCAGCGCCAGAGCAGGCACCTGCGGACACTGGCGACTGGCGAGCGAGCCTAATGGCGGGTCAACGCCGAGCGCCAGTATGAGCCAAATTGGTAGGTCCAGCGCGAGAACGCTGCGCCGTACCCAATTTTGCTTAGACTTTCGCAGTGGAGAATGCACTCGTCGCCAACGGACTCGTGAAGCGGTTTGGCGACAAGGTGGCGGTGAACCATCTCGACCTGGCTGTGCCGCGAGGTAGCTGGTTCGGAATTGTCGGACCAAATGGAGCCGGCAAAACGACATCAATTCGAATGATCGTCGGCCTGCTACGCCCGGACCAAGGAGCCGTTGTAGTCAACGGCATCGATGTGTGGCCTGACCCAACTGAGGTCAAGCGAATGGTGGGTGTCCTTCCCGATGATCTGCGCCTATTTGAACGCCTTACTGGCGAAGAGCTACTGGTTTATATAGGACTGTTGCGACGTCTTGACCGCACGGCCGTGGTGAGCCGTGCCGAGCAATTACTCGACGTGCTTGGTTTGACTAATGCGGCGAACGACCTGGTAGCGGATTATTCCACCGGCATGCGGAAGAAGATTGCGTTAGCAGCAGCGCTCCTTCACTCCCCTTCCGTTCTCATTCTCGACGAACCGTTTGAGTCCGTCGATCCTGTATCAAGCAAGGTCATCGTTGATGTGTTGCAGCATTATCGCTCTTCGGGCGGCACCATTCTCTTCTCGAGTCATGTCATGGACACCGTCGAACGACTCTGCGACCAGATCGTCATCGTGTCCAGTGGTGAAGTTGTGCAATCTGGTTCCATCCAAGAATTGACACAATCATCAAGCGTGCGTCTTGAGGACGTCTTTATCGATGCAGTCGGTGGGCCCGGCGCCCAGGCAAGCGAGTCGCTCAAGTGGCTCCGGCAGCCATGAATTCACTCGTTCACATGGCGCGCCTGGGTGTGTCGCTACGGTGGCGATTATCTTCAAACCGGCTGCGCCGTCGGGGGAAACACACCCGACGGTCCACCATCCTGGTAGCGGCTAGTTACACAGTATTGAACGCGGTAGTACTCGGCAGCGCCCGCTTTGGCAGCGAAGCTGCAGCAGTCAAGACCCTCACGTTATTAATGGCATCGATGGCGCTCGGCTGGGTATTTGGCCCGGTACTTATTGGCGGTGTCGACGAAACTATCGACCCGACGCGACTGGCGCTGCTCCCATTGTCATCGACCGAGCGTTACATCGTTCAGCTTTCCGCTGCTATGACAGGCCCCGGTCCGCTTGCGGCAACCGCTGGCCTGGTCATAGGCCTGATGGTTGGATACACGAGGCTTGGCATCTCGATCTTGGTAGTGCCGTTAGCCTCTATCTGCGCCATATTGCTGATGGTAGGTGCCGCTCGTTCACTTGCCGCCGCTCTGGCGATTGCCCAACGGAGCCGGGTCGGGCGTGATTTCGCAGTGTTGGCGGCTGCAATCGCCGGCGGATCTTTGTTTATAGTCGCCCAATTAGCGCGCGACGTGGGGGCACGAGCCGATGCACTGATCAAGGCACTGGCTTGGATTCCACTGGTGTGGCCTGCACGCGCCATCAATACCGCTCGCCGAGGTGAAGGACTTCCTGCTTTCGGCTGGCTTGTTGCCAGCCTCACTTTGGTTGTTGCCCTTCACGCAGCTTGGATATGGCTGTCGCACTTCTTGTTGATCAATGGAGAACGTGGATCCCAGAGCCGTCAACGCACAAATCGCTCGACGCTCAGCGGTGCCTCGACTCGGTTTGGCGCTGCGCTTGCTCGCCAGCTGATCTACCTTCGCCGCTCGCCCAACAACAGCGTCGGCTTCCTTTATGGCACCGTGTTCGGCATCTCATTCGCAATGGTTCAGATTGTGCAACATGGAGCTGGGAACGGGACGGCCTCTGCGTTCGGGATTCTGCTTGCGATGCTGGCGAACTTGGGTGCTGTTACCAATGTGCTGGGTTTCGACGCGGGCTCCTTATGGATTGAAGTCCTTGCCGACGGCCCAGGGCGCCCCCATATCATGGCTCGGCAACTCATCGCACTCCCCAACCTGCTTGTACCAACATGGCTGTCGGGCGTCGTCGTCGGAATTTGGACCGGCGAGTGGACACTCGTATTGCTCGTGTCGATATTGGCCATCCCAATCGCCATCAACGTGCTTACGTTCGGTGTGGTCGCCTCGGTCTTGGCCCCAGCCGCACTACCTGATTGGGACAACCCCTTTGGCAACCGCCAGTCGAATGAGGGACGCGGGCTGCGGTTGGTAGTCATTGCACTGACAGGCATGGTCTCTATTGCGGTTCTGTCAGCTCCAATTTTCATGGTGGTTTTTCGTTCGTTCGGCTACTGGTGGCTCTGGCTACTGCCGTTTGGAGCACTGGCCTATGCAGCAGTGCCCTTTGGACTCGCATTGCTATGGGCAGGCTGGTACCTGCACGGCAAGGAACCTGATCTGATCGAAGCCCTCGCTTCCCGAGCACTGAACTAGCAGCCCCGACACCCACCCACAAACATCGGTCGTTAGTGCCGCCAGATGTCCAAAGCACGTCATTTTGGAAATTTAGAGGTGACGCCAGGGGCGCGCTAAGCATTTAGTCAGCCACGACCGTTGGCCAAAACGACAAGAGCCCCGGGCCGAAGCCCGGGGCTCTTTCAGAGTCTTAAGCTGAACTCAGAGAGTTCGTTACGCTTGTTGGATCTTGATCTCGATATCGACACCTGCAGGAAGATCGAGACGCTGAAGCGAATCGACTGTCTTGGGTGACGGATCGTGGATGTCTAGCAGACGCTTATGCACTCGCATTTCGAAGTGCTCGCGGCTGTCTTTGTACTTGTGCGGGGACCGAATCACGGTGAACCGGTGCTTCTTTGTGGGAAGCGGGATCGGGCCACGAACCTCGGCCTGCGTGCGTTTAACCGTCTCGACGATCTTCTTGGTTGATTGATCGATTACCTCGTGGTCATAGGCCTTGAGGCGAATACGGATCTTTTGTGCAGCAGCCATGAAGTGTTTCCTACTCGAGGATCTTTGTTACGGCGCCAGCACCAACGGTACGGCCACCTTCGCGGATAGCGAAGCGAAGACCATCGTCCATCGCAATGGGGTTAATGAGCTCAACCGTCATTTGGGTGTTATCACCAGGCATGCACATTTCAGTGCCTTCTGGAAGAGTGATTTCACCAGTAATGTCGGTGGTGCGGAAGTAGAACTGAGGTCGGTAGTTCGAGAAGAATGGCTTGTGACGGCCACCCTCCTTCTGTGTCAGAACGTAAACCTCGGCCTCGAACTTCGTGTGCGGGGTGATGCTGCCAGGCTTGGCGAGCACTTGACCACGCTGGACATCATCCTTGTCGATGCCACGAAGCAGAGCGCCGATATTGTCGCCAGCCTGACCCGTGTCCAGCAGCTTGCGGAACATCTCGACACCAGTACAGGTGGTGGTCTGTGTATCCCGGATACCGATGATTTCAATTGAATCGCCGGTATTGACAATGCCCTGCTCGACCTTGCCGGTAACTACCGTTCCACGACCAGTGATCGAGAATACGTCTTCGATCGGCATCAGGAATGGCTTGTCGAGATCACGCTCTGGGGTCGGGATGTACTCGTCGACCTGGGCCATGAGATCCAGAACCGCAGCAGTTGCGTCTGCATCACCTTCAAGAGCCTTGAGGGCGCTTACAGGGACAATTGGTGTGTCATCACCAGGGAAGTCGTACTCGTCGAGAAGTTCGCGGACTTCCATTTCGACGAGCTCGATGAGCTCTTCGTCGTCGACCATGTCCACTTTGTTGAGTGCCACGATGATCTTCGGCACGCCAACCTGACGAGCGAGCAATACGTGCTCACGAGTCTGAGGCATAGGGCCGTCGGCAGCTGAAACAACCAAGATTGCACCGTCGACCTGAGCCGCACCGGTGATCATGTTCTTGATGTAGTCAGCGTGACCTGGCATATCAACATGGGCGTAGTGGCGGTTTTCGGTTTCGTACTCAACGTGTGAAACGTTGATCGTGATACCGCGTTCGCGTTCTTCAGGGGCCTTATCGATATTCTCGAACTCGGTGAAGGTCGAACCTTCAACAGTGTCAGCGAGCACCTTGGTGATCGCTGCAGTCAGGGTGGTCTTGCCATGGTCGATATGACCCATGGTTCCCACGTTTACGTGCGGCTTGTTGCGCTCGAAATTAGCTTTCGACATCTCTTACTTACTCCTCAGACAGGACTCTTGGTGGGTGGTTTTGGGGGTTTGTACGTCAGTCATGTTCACTCACCGCGAATCCGCTTGACGATTTCTTCTTGCACCGATGCTGGTGTCTCTTTGTAAGAGTCAAACAGCATCGAGTAACTCGCTCGGCCTTGGGTACGTGAGCGGAGATCATTAGCGTAGCCAAACATCTCCGACAGCGGAACCAGTGCATTTACGATCTTGTTGAGGCCGCGGGATTCAGTGCCTTGCACCTGGCCGCGGCGGGCGTTGACGTCGCCGACGACATCACCAAGGAAGTCATCAGGGGTAACAACTTCGACAGCCATCATTGGCTCGAGCAGTTTTGGCTTAGCTTGGCGAGCAGCCTCGCGGAACCAGGCGTTACCTGCGATCTTGAACGCCATTTCGGACGAATCAACATCGTGAGTCTTGCCGTCGTTCAAGGTGACCTTGATATCGACCGTCTGGAAGCCGGTGAGCACACCGTTACTCATTGCCTCTTTGATGCCCTGCTCGACCGGAGCAATGTATTCCTTAGGAATGGAGCCACCGCTGATCTTGGACTCGAACTCGAAGCCATTGCCGGGGTTTGGCTCAAGCGTGCAGCTGATGACGGCGAACTGACCAGAGCCGCCAGATTGCTTCTTGTGGGTGTAGGTGTAATTCGGCAGTTCCTTGGAGATTGTCTCTCGGTAAGCAACCTGAGGGCGGCCAACGGTTGCCTCAACCTTGAACTCACGCATCATGCGGTCCACGAGAACTTCAAGGTGAAGCTCGCCCATACCGCTGATTATGGTTTGGCCGGTTTCCTCATTGGATTCAACTCGGAACGTGGGGTCCTCGGCCGATAGCGTCGCGAGGGCATTACCCAGCTTGTCTTGGTCAGCCTTGGAGTTCGGCTCGATCGATACGTCAACCACGGGCTCTGGGAACGTAAGGTTTTCGAGAACGATCTGCTGTTTCTCGTCGGTAAGTGTGTCACCAGTGCGCATGTCTTTGAGACCAAGGAATGCCACGATGTCGCCGGCATAGGCTACATCGAGATCTTGCTTTGCAGCAGAGTTCATTTCGAGCAGTCGGCCGATGCGCTCTTTGCGACCGGTGCGGGTGTTGACGATGGTCTCGCCCTTGGAAAGCGTGCCGCTGTAGATACGAGCGAAGGTCAGGCGACCCTCTCGTTGATCAATGGTCATGAGCTTGAACGCCAGGGCCGAGAACGGATCGTCGTCTTTCGGGCGACGGATCAGTTGCTCTTCTTCGTTGCGAGGGTTCGTACCCACGGTCTCTGGAATATCGAGCGGTGATGGCATGAAGTCGACAACTGCATCGAGCAAAGGTTGAACGCCCTTGTTCTTGAAGGCGCTACCACAAAGGATCGGCACGATTTCGCCAGTGATGGCGCCGTGGCGGATCGAAGCCTTCAGCACTTCGACGGTGATTTCTTCACCCTCGAGGTACTTCTCCATGATGTCTTCGTCGTATGCCGAAACCGCATCCATAAGCAGATCGCGATATTCGTCAGCCAGCTCAACAAGATCATCGGGGATATCGACGACGTCCCATTCGGCACCGAGATCTTCGTTCTTCCAGATCAGTGCCTTCATCTCGACCAAGTCGACAACACCTGCGAAATCGCCTTCGGAACCGATTGGCAGCTGAAGAACAGCTACATCTTTGGTTAGGCGTTCCTTGATGGTGTCAAGGCAGTAGAAGAAGTCGGCACCGGTGCGGTCGAGTTTGTTGATAAAGCACATACGAGGAACCCCGTACTTATCAGCCTGGCGCCAAACGGTTTCAGACTGTGGCTCAACGCCGGCGACGCCATCAAATACGGCAACAGCACCATCGAGAACACGCAGTGAGCGCTCTACCTCGACGGTGAAGTCAACGTGACCAGGCGTATCGATGATGTTGATCTTGTGCTTATCGCCATCTTTGCCCCAGTAGCAGGTGGTGGCAGCAGAAGTAATCGTGATACCACGCTCTTGCTCTTGCTCCATCCAGTCCATGGTGGCGCCACCATCATGAACTTCGCCGATCTTGTAGTTCACACCGGTGTAGTACAGGATGCGCTCTGTCGTGGTCGTCTTGCCAGCGTCAATGTGCGCCATGATGCCGATATTGCGGACTTTGTTCAGGGGATGTCGTGCCATGGGCTTGCCTTGTATCTAAAGCGGTGATTGGGGGATTCGCAGGAACTGCTTGGCCGACGAAACCGTCGGCTTGCGCTCAGAAGCGATAGCGGCGACACATGGAGACCATGTGTCGGTCCTGCTACCAGCGGTAGTGAGCGAAGGCCTTGTTGCTGTCGGCCATCTTCTGAAGGTCATCGCGCTTCTTGACTGCAGCGCCGATGCCATTACCGGCATCCATAATCTCATTTGCCAGACGCTCTGCCATCGTGCGTTCGCGGCGAGAGCGAGCGAACTCAACAACCCAGCGGATCGCAAGTGTGTTCGCACGCTTGGGGCGAACTTCGACGGGAACCTGGTAGGTCGCACCACCAACACGGCGGCTGCGGACTTCGAGGGGCGGCTTAACGTTTTCGACCGCACGCTTCAGGGTCGCTACGGGATCTTCGCTGGTTTTCTCGGCGACGGTGGCCAAAGCGGTGTACACAATGCGCTCAGCAGTCGAGCGCTTGCCGTCTTGCAGGACCTTGTTGATGATCTGTGTTACAAGAATCGAGTCGTACAACGGGTCGGCGGGGACGTCGCGTCGAGGTGCAACATTCTTACGCATTCTACTGAGCCTTCTTTGCGCCGTAACGGCTGCGTGCTTGGCGGCGCTTGTCTACGCCGCTTGAGTCGAGCGTGCCTCGAACGATCTTGTAACGCACACCTGGCAAGTCCTTCACACGACCGCCACGCACGAGCACAATTGAGTGCTCTTGCAGGTTGTGGCCTTCGCCAGGGATGTACGCGGTGATTTCGATACCTGAAGTCAGACGCACGCGAGCGACCTTGCGGAGCGCAGAGTTCGGCTTCTTAGGAGTAGCGGTGTACACGCGCGTGCAAACACCACGACGCTGAGGGGCACCCTTGAGTGCAGGCGTCTTTTCCTTGCGGAACTTGGCTTCGCGTCCCTTGCGGACAAGCTGTTGAATGGTGGGCACAGTGATTCCTGAATTTTGGTGGCGTTACGTTTCGAAATTTGCAACTGGGGTGCTTGTAGGAGAGGCGTGAAATCTCTTGCCTAAAGCGTCTAACGCAGCGATCAGCAACAGGCCGCTGGGCCAGCAGACAAGCCTACGAAGCCGCCAAGCACTGCACAACCCGCGGGAAAACAATTGCAACTTCATTGCCATGTGTCTCTGGGGCAGCTTAGTGGACTCTTTGGGGGTCAGCGAGGCTGCACCGGCATGATTCGTTCTGCTTGCAGGTGAAAGGAAACCCGCGAATACCATCACTAACCACCGTTGCCACTAGCGCTCCAAAGCCAGTCTTGGGGCTAAACAAAGGCTAGAAACCAGGCGGCTCAGGCGTGTGCCATTTCAGGCGCAAGCATTACTCCCTCTTTCGCTGGACCCGTGCCTACGTCGAAAAATCGACTGACGAAAGGTGGTGGCCCTGATCGCATCTTCGCGAAAGTTTTGCGACCCAGCAGGATGTGTCGCTGTTGTTCACGACCTGGTTTACCGACCCAATCAGATCCAGTTGACGGGCCACACGTGCGTTAGCAGCGCGAAATGCGTTGACTTGAGCGCTGGATCCGGAGCAGTCGCCGAAGCTTGGAGAACCGCTTCATGGGTCATCCCCGCCCGTCTCAGGCTCGTCGAATGGGGCGTCGATCAGCTAGCGGTATCGTCAAAGGGTGTCTGTGCCTCTCCCCTTGCGATTCCTTCGGTCGGCAAGCGCTCATACCCAACTAGATGAGTCCATTACCGAGATCGCGATGATTGGCCGGTCAAACGTTGGCAAGTCATCGCTGATCAATGCTTTAGCCAATCGCAACAAATTGGCTAAGACCTCCAAGACCCCCGGCGCCACCCAACTAATCAACATCTACGAGTTCGGCGACGAAGACTCAGACCGTTGGCTCGTCGACCTACCTGGTTACGGCTTCGCCAAGCTGTCGAAGAACCGGCAGAAGCAGATGGCAGCGATGATTAATGACTATGTGCTTGAGCGTGAACCCCTCAGCCATGCCGTGGTTCTGGTCGATGCGAACGTCGGACCCACCACGCTCGACCTTCAGACGATCGACTGGTTGCGCGACATCGACCTTCGCTTTGTTGTAGTTGGCACCAAAATTGACAAGATCAAGTCCGGTGACCGATCAAAGAAGCAAAAGAAGGCCGCCGAGAAGTTGCAGATGACCTCGGGCGACATCCGTTGGGTCAGCGCTGAGAAGGGAACTGGCATACCGGAGCTGAGATCTCTGCTGGCAAACCTGCTCAGCAGTTAATGCAGCCCTGACATTCAAGCCCGTCAGGTCAGTCGCCCTGAGCGTGATGACCTCATCTGTGCAGGACGGCCGAACTGTCGCACCACGGTTCACAGGCTTACAACCCCACACCCGATGCCCCCAGGGTCATCGAAATACGAACAGCGACCAGGCTCTTAGCCAACGTGCACAACGTTCACGGGGCCGTCAAAAAATCAGCGTTTCGGTTAGGTTGACGAGATCGATGCCATTGGGGCCGACAATATTGAGGCCGCCGACATTGAACATTGAACATTGAAGCGTCCGAGAATCTCGGTCCGGCTTCCACGCGTGGTGTCCGGCAAAATTGGCTGCGGCTGTCTCTCGCTGCAGACAAGCACACATTGCAACAAGCACACATTGCAACAACGGCGTTAGGCCAGAGCCAGACCGGCCAACGCCGCACACTACTCAGCGCCACTGTGTAGAGCCAGACGCCTCACAACAGACGTGTGAGCGCTCCTGAAACATGATGTACATCATTCGCTAGCTAGGTCAAACCATCTCAGCCGTCGGGTATCGGCAGCGACCAATCGATGGGTTCGCGGCGGGATTCAACCAGCGCATCGTTCGCTCGGCTGAACGGCTTGGTCCCGAAAAAGCCACGTGATGCTGACAGCGGCGACGGATGAGGTGACTCGATGATGTGATGGTGGCTTGCGATTAGCGAGGCCTTCGATCGGGCGAAGTTGCCCCATAAAATAAATACGACAGGATCTGACTTTTCCGAGACGACCTCGATGATGCGGTCGGTCAGGATCTCCCAACCCTGCTTGCGATGACTACCTGCATCGTGGGCCCGCACAGTCAGTACTGAATTCAGCAGAAGGACACCGCTGCGGGCCCAGGCCTCGAGGTTGCCATGTCCTGGATGTTCAATTCCCATGTCATCGTGCAGTTCCTTATAGATATTGCGCAGTGACGGAGGAACGGCAACACCCGGACGAACGGAGAAGCTCAAGCCATGAGCTTGGCCAGGGCCGTGATAGGGATCTTGGCCCAAGATCACGGCCCGCACATCGGCATGGGGCGTGAGGCGTAGGGCACGGAAGACTTCATCGTGGGCAGGAAACACCTGGTCGTGCAATCGTTCGGTTTGCACGAACCTTTGCAGTTCTTCCCAGTAGGGCTGCTCGAACTGCTCGCTCAGTAGTGATTTCCAGTCGGTCTGCACGAAGTGTTCATCGTAGGTTCTTGGCGGCTATCCAAAAGCTTTGTGCTGAGAACTGCCCCCTCGATGCGTGCATATTCAACGCGTCAGCAGTTCTTGAACATCGAAGCGACGGCGCCGGAACAGCGTCGAGCCAGCCACACGGAGCGACCAACTGCAACGAGGAGGCTCTGATGCAGGCGTTCGCGATCACATCGTTGCGCACGACTGGCTCGGTCATATCGAGCGAGACATCGGACGCCAGATCGGCACCGACCCTATTGGTGCCACGTCCACGTTAATGACAGGCCAAAAGGATGGTGCTGGCGCCACGCCGGCAAACTCGGTACGTCGAGCGCATAGACCATCGGGAGCGAAAGAGCCGGTCTCTCACCATCGGGCGTGGGGTGAGAAGACCGGCCTAAGCATGACACTGCATGGGGTGGGGGGATTAAATAGAACCCCGCAGTGGCAGCGAAGGTGCGCAAGCAACACGATTTACATCGGCTCTGACGTGCTCGCGCAGTTATTGCAGCAAAGAATTAAATTAAGTGGTGGGTCGAGAGTGTGTTCGGTGAGTGGTTTCCCACAGACACCATTTGCGCGAACCAAATTCAGTTCACGAAGTACTAGTCAATCGCCACTCTGTCACCATTGGCAACAATATTCAACCGCTAGCTGCACCTTGTAACACAACCGCAAACCCCGCGTGGTAGTCGGAATACCGAGATGACAAGATCATCCAGGTCCAAAACGACCATCACAACGGGACAGTATTTCCTCAAGGAACACGGCCCCCTCCTTGGGGGAACCTCACGACCGCCACTATCTCGGCGTTCAGAATTTTGATCGCCTGCGGGATTACCGGGTCAGCGATCGAACCAGAAGTCGAGAACCTGACCCGAGTCGGCAGAACCGATAGGTCGGCGGTTGCTACCTCAGCCTGCTGGCGCATCGACGCCGGCCAGGGTCGGTTCGGGTGTGTCACCTGGACCCTCAGCGGCATCAAGTTGTGCATCTGCGATAAGCGCAGTCGCTGACAACGCACCCACAAAAACGGGTGGCCCACACATGCCGGGTCGTGATCGTTTCCACTTGAGCTGTCACTCGCCAGCGGAACCCTCCTCCGACTCTGGCTGTTTCGAGCTTCAATCTGCACTCTGCGCCTCAGGCTTAACCCAGACAACAGACAACGAAAACGCAAACGGTCCGGCTGTCGAAACAGCCGGACCGAAGCAAAATTAGATTTGTAAGTCTCCGTCCGCGGCTAATGCGGTTCAGGTCTCACAGATGTATGAGCTAACGACCCATATCGATGACGTCGGCGAGGCGTGAGCCTGCACCACTGCCACCGCCAGCGAGCCATTCGCTTGGGTCGACGTCGGAATCTTCTGACGAGTAGAAATCCATCGGCTTGTAGTCCGGAGCATCGGTGACGACCTCGCGGTACCGCTCGATACCGGTGCCAGCCGGGATCAACTTACCAATGATGATGTTCTCCTTGAGACCACGCAGACCATCGTTCTTGCCTTCGATCGCTGCCTCGGTGAGCACACGGGTCGTTTCCTGGAAGGAAGCGGCCGAGAGCCAAGATTCCGTAGCTAGCGATGCCTTGGTGATACCCATAAGCACGGGACGGCCGTCAGCAGGGCGCTTGCCCTCTTGGACCAGTGCCATATTGGTGTCGCGGAAGATCTTGGCGTCGATGCTCTCGCCAGGCAAGAACTCACTGTCGTTGGCTTCACCAATCGCGATGCGACGGGTCATCTGCCGAACAATGAGTTCGATGTGCTTGTCGTGAATCGATACACCTTGATCTCGGTACACCGACTGCACTTCCTCGACGAGGTAGCGCTGCGTCTCGCGGATGCCACGGATCTCAAGGAGCTCCTTGGGATCACGAGGACCTTCAACGATTGGATCGCCGGCGGTGATCTCGTCACCGTCTTCGACCTCGAGGCGCTGCTGGCCAGGAATCAGGTAGACCTCTTCTTCGCCATCGTCGCCGATGACGTTGATCGCACGACCGCGACCCTCGTCTTCACCGATACGAACAGTGCCAGAGATACGAGCAAGAGTTGCCTTGCCCTTCGGACTACGTGCCTCGAAGAGCTCAACAACGCGTGGGAGACCACCAGCAATGTCCTTGCCCTTAGAGGCAACACCACCGGTGTGGAACGTACGCATGGTCAGCTGAGTACCAGGCTCACCAATCGACTGAGCGGCGATAACGCCAACCGCTTCGCCAACCTCGATGTTGCCACCGGTTGCCAGCGACATGCCATAGCTGGCCCGGCTGATGCCGTGATCAGAGTTGTCGGTCAGCGGTGACAAGCACCGAACTTCGGTGACGGCTTCGTCGTCACGCATGTCCGCCATCATGAACTCATCGATGATGGTGCCGGCTGCAAACACACGGCCATCACTCAAGGTGATGTCTTCACCAAGGGTACGGCTATAGAGACGGGTCTCTAGGTAGTAACGGGCATTGGCTTCGTCTGGCTTTACATCTTCGATGATCACCACCGGTGGCTTTGCGCCATCAGCGAATGGATCGTCGTCGTTGATGATGACCTCTTGGGCCACATCGACGAGGCGACGGGTTAGGTAACCCGAGTCAGCAGTACGGAGCGCCGTATCAACCAGACCCTTACGAGCACCAGGTGTCGCGATGTAGTACTCAAGCATCTTGAGACCTTCGCGGTAGTTGCTCTTAATTGGACGAGGGATCAAGTCACCACGAGGGTTCGCTACCAGACCACGCATTCCTGCGATCTGTCGCACCTGCATCCAGTTGCCACGAGCGCCAGAACCGACCATCATCTGGACCGGGTTGAACTCCATCGCCTTGAGGCTTTTCTCCATCTCAGCAGCGATAACAGCCGTAGCGTCGGTCCAAATTTCCACTTCTTGCTGGCGACGCTCACCATCGGTGATGATGCCTCGACGGAAGTGCTGCTCAACCTTGTCAGCTTCGATCTCGTACTCGTCGAGAATCTCTTGCTTGTTCGTCGGTGTACGAACGTCGTCGATCGAAACAGTCACCCCGGAACGCATGGCGTACAAGAAACAAATGTCCTTGAGGCCATCGAGGCTCGTCGACACTTCCGACTTGATGAACTTGCGAGCGAGCGTGTCGACGATCGTGCCCATGAGGCGTTTGTCAACTGGCTCGTTGATGAACTCGAAGGCTTCAGGCAAGACCGCGTTGAAGAACACACGACCAGGGGTGGTCGACCGGTACGTAGCCGCAACACCGTTGGCCGGAGTTTCGACCAGGGTGGCGGTGCGGTACTCGATTGCGTCGTGCAACTTAACATGGCCGTCTTCGTAGGCACGTTCCAGTTCCATGAGGCTGCGGTAGACCGGCAGACGCTCGGGGCTTACGCCACGCACGTCGTCGGTCAGGTAGTAAGCACCGATGATCATGTCCTGCGTTGGCGTGACGAGCGGACGGCCGTGGGCCGGGCTCAACACGTTGTTGGCAGAGAGCATCAGAATGCGAGCCTCGGCCTGCGCTTCGGCAGACAGCGGCAAGTGAACAGCCATCTGGTCGCCGTCAAAGTCAGCGTTAAAGGCGGTGCAAACCAGAGGGTGAATCTGGATTGCCTTGCCCTCAACCAGTACAGGCTCAAACGCCTGGATACCAAGACGGTGAAGCGTAGGAGCACGGTTCAACATGACAGGGTGTTCTTGGATAACGCCGGCGAGGACGTCCCAGACTTCACTCTTGCGGCGCTCAACCATGCGCTTAGCCGACTTGATGTTCTGGGCAATGCCCTCGTCGACAAGCTTCTTCATGACGAACGGCTTAAATAGTTCGAGAGCCATCAGCTTAGGAAGACCGCACTGGTGGAACTTCAGGGTCGGGCCAACCACGATCACAGAACGACCGGAGTAGTCAACGCGCTTACCCAGAAGGTTCTGCCGGAAGCGGCCCTGCTTACCCTTGAGCATGTCAGAGAGCGATTTGAGTGGACGGTTGCCAGGACCCGTTACCGGACGGCCACGACGACCATTGTCAAACAACGCGTCAACCGCTTCTTGCAACATGCGCTTTTCGTTGTTCACGATGATCTCGGGAGCTCCGAGGTCGAGCAAACGCTTGAGGCGGTTATTGCGGTTGATGACTCGGCGGTAGAGATCGTTCAAGTCAGAGGTCGCAAAGCGGCCACCGTCAAGCTGCACCATTGGGCGCAACTCTGGCGGGATGACCGGAACAACATCGAGCACCATGGCGCCCGGATCGTTCGCACGTTTGCCGCGCTCGTCGCGACGGTTGAATGCCGTAACGATCTTCAGGCGTTTGATGGCCTTTTGCTTTCGCTGCGCCGACAGAGGTCGCATACCTTCT
Source organism: uncultured Acidimicrobiaceae bacterium (assembly GCA_905182135.1). GTDB lineage: Bacteria > Actinomycetota > Acidimicrobiia > Acidimicrobiales > UBA10347 > UBA10347. The sequence continues at coordinate 217,631 of CAJJAG010000002.1, forward strand.
GGTGGATCAACAGCGATACGGAGCTTGACTTCTTCGTCGTCGAAGTCGATACGTTCGATCAGTGACTTGATCGCATCAGCGCCCATGCCACCTTCGAAATAATCGGCGTAGCGATCGCTGAGCTCACGCCACAACATTTCATCTTCGATGATCTGGCGGCTGAACAGTGTCTTGAACTGGACATAGGCAAGTTCGATGAGTTCGAGTTCTGCTTCGTACTCTTCGCGGATTGCTTCGAGGTCCTTATCGCCCGCCTTGCGGCGTTGCTTGATCTCGTTGTCCTTGGCGTTGTCGGTCTCGAGTTCAGCGAGTTCATTCTCGAGTTCTTCGGTGCGCTCTTGCAAACGAAGATCACGCTCTTTAGCGATCTCTTCCTTCTCAAGCAGCATTTCCTTTTCGAGCTCAACAAGGTCTTCGTCACGCTTTTCTTCGTCAACCCAGGTGACCAGGTTCGCTGCGAAATAGATGACCTTTTCGAGCTGTTTTGCCTTGAGTTCTTCTTTGGGCTCAGTGCCCATAAGCAGGTAGGCCAACCACGAACGGGTACCACGCAGGTACCAGATATGGACAGCCGGGGCAGCCAACTCGATATGGCCCATACGCTCGCGGCGAACCTTTGAGCGGGTTACTTCGACCCGGCAACGCTCACAGATGATGCCCTTGAAGCGAATCCGCTTGTACTTGCCACAGGCACATTCCCAGTCCTTGGTAGGACCGAAGATGGTCTCACAGAAGAGGCCGTCTTTCTCAGGCTTAAGCGTGCGGTAGTTAATGGTCTCGGGCTTCTTTACTTCACCGTTTGACCATGTGCGGATTGAATCTGCGGTGGCAAGGCCAATTCGCAGGTGGGCGAAATCATTTACATCTAGCATCAGACGCCACTCCTCTCGGCTCGTTCGCGGGCTCTGCGAGCATCTTCCTCATCGGAGCCACGCTCGGGACGTGACAGATCGATACCGAGTTCTTCGGTTGCCCGGAAGACCTCGTCGTCGAGTTCACGCATTTCGATATTGGACCCGTCGTGGTGGAGGACCTCGACGTTCAGACACAGGGCCTGCATTTCCTTGATGAGCACCTTGAAAGACTCAGGAATGCCCGGCTCAGGAATGTTGTCACCCTTGACAATTGCTTCGTAGACCTTGACTCGGCCAAGCACGTCGTCGCTCTTGATGGTGAGCAACTCTTGCAGGCAGTAAGCGGCGCCGTATGCCTCGAGTGCCCATACTTCCATCTCACCAAAGCGCTGGCCACCGAACTGGGCCTTACCGCCAAGTGGCTGCTGTGTGATCATCGAGTATGGACCCGTTGAACGTGCGTGGATCTTGTCATCGACCAAGTGGGCCAGCTTCAGAATGTACATGAAGCCAACGGTGGTCTTGCTGTCGAACTTTTCGCCGGTACGACCGTCGATCAGCTGAACCTTGCCGTCATCACCAATCAGGCGGACACCGTCATGGGTTTCAGGGTTGATGTTGCGCAGGATGTCCTGGATGGTCGGGTGTTTGCCGGCCAACTCGACTTCGTCCCACTTCGCACCATCGAATACCGGCGTCGCTACGAGCGTCGACGGCTTCGTGACAGGGCGGGTCTTGGTCTCTGTGCCGTAGAGCGGATCGTCGCCGACCCGGTTTCCATCAATTTCCCAACCCCAACGAGCTGCGTAGCCAAGGTGCGCTTCGAGCACCTGACCTACGTTCATGCGGCTTGGAACACCCAGTGGGTTCAAGATCACATCGACCGGAGTGCCGTCTTCGAGATATGGCATGTCTTCGATCGGAAGGATCCGAGAGATAACGCCCTTGTTGCCATGACGGCCAGCGAGCTTGTCGCCGACGCTGATCTTGCGCTTCTGCGCTACGTAGACACGTACCAACTGATTCACACCAGGAGGGAGTTCATCGCCGTCGTCGCGGCTGAAGACACGGACATTGGTGACTTTGCCTTGTTCGCCATGTGGAACCTTGAGGCTTGTGTCACGGACCTCGCGGGCCTTCTCGCCAAAGATTGCACGTAGCAGACGCTCTTCTGGCGTGAGCTCGGTTTCGCCCTTGGGCGTGACCTTGCCGACCAGTACGTCGCCAGGCTTGACTTCCGCTCCAACACGGATGATGCCGCGTTCGTCGAGGTCAGCCAGGATCTCGTCGCTCAGGTTTGGAATATCACGAGTGATTTCTTCCGGGCCGAGCTTGGTGTCGCGAGCATCGATCTCGTGCTCGTGAATGTGAATCGAAGTCAGCACGTCGTCCTTGACGAGGCGCTGACTCAGGATGATCGCATCTTCAAAGTTGTAACCGCGCCATGGCATGAATGCCACGAGCAGGTTCTTACCGAGGGCAAGTTCACCCCAATCAGTAGACGGACCGTCACAAATGAGCTGGCCCTTCTTGATGACATCGCCAACAATGACTCGCGTCTTGTGGTTAATGCATGTGTCTTGGTTCGAACGGTTGAACTTCGACAAGACGTGGGTATGACGGCCCGTGGTGTAGTCGACCACGATCGAGTTGCCGTTGACTTCCTGGATTGTCCCGTCTTCGAGGGCCAGGATCATGTTGGCTGCGTCATTCGCGGCGCGAGCCTCGACACCGGTACCGATGTACGGGGCTTCGGCACGCAGCAGGGGAACTGCCTGGCGCTGCATGTTCGCACCCATAAGGGCACGGTTTGCATCGTCGTGCTCAAGGAACGGGATCAGTGCCGTAGCGATCGAAATGATCTGCTGCGGCGAAACATCCATCATCTGGACTTCTCTGCCCGGAACGTACGAGATTTCGGTGGTAGCACCGAAGAAGACGTCCTGTTCGAGCTGCAGTCGCAGACCTTCGAGGGTTGCTGCCTGAGGCGAGCGACGCACAAGAACCTTGGCCTCGGCGAACGTGCCATCGGGGTTCAGCTTGGCGTTGGCCTGAGCAACAACGTATTCCTCTTCCTCGTCAGCAGCGAGGTAACGAATGATGTCGTGCTGGACGACACCGTCGTGGACCTCACGGTATGGCGATTCGATGAAGCCGAAGCTATTCACGCGGGCGAAGCTGGCGAGACCACCGATAAGGCCGATGTTCGGGCCTTCTGGAGTTTCGATCGGGCACATACGGCCGTAATGGCTGAAGTGCACATCTCGTACTTCGAAGCCAGCACGTTCGCGGCTCAGTCCACCTGGGCCGAGCGCTGAAAGGCGACGGCGGTGAGTCAGCCCGGAAAGTGGGTTGACCTGGTCCATGAACTGCGACAGCTGTGAGGTTCCGAAGAACTCCTTCACTGCGGCAACGACGGGGCGAATGTTGATGAGCGTCTGTGGCGTGATGGCCTCAACATCTTGGGTGGTCATGCGCTCGCGCACGACACGTTCCATACGGCTAAGACCGATACGAACCTGGTTCTGAATCAGTTCCCCCACGGAACGGATACGACGGTTTGCAAAGTGATCTTGGTCATCCAGGCGGTAGCCGGGCTCGGCTCGCACCAGATGGAGCAGATAGGTACAGCTAGCGAGAACTTCGGCCGGAGTCAGAACAGGGTGATCGAGTTCTGGGCCTTCAAGGTCGATGCCGAAGGTCTCTTCAATGCGCTTGATTTCTGGACCGAGCTTGCGGTTCAGCTTGTAACGGCCAACGCGGCTCAGGTCATAACGACGGCTCTCGAAGAACGCGCTACGGAAGTAGTTACGGGCAGACTCGACTGATGGCGGCTCGCCCGGGCGAACTCGCTTGTAGATCTCGAGCAGCGCTTCGTCTTGGGTCTGAGCCAGAAGCTTGGTCTGGTCTTCTTCCCACTGGCCTTCGAGAAAGTCGAAGTGGCGAACGAATGCAGGCAGGAAGCCAGGTGCATTTTCTTCGTCGAAACCAAGCGCACGGATCAGCGTGAACATCGACAAGCGGCGCTTGCGAGCTACACGAGTACCGGCCGTGACATCCTTGCCAGGCTTCTGCTCGACGTCGAACTCGATCCATTCACCGCGGTACGGGTGAATGGTGCCGGTTACAAGCTGGTGCTTGCTCAAGTTGCGCAGGCGGTAACGCTCACCCGGCTGGAAGATAACGCCTGGGCTTCGTACGAGTTGCGAAACAACAACACGCTCGGTGCCGTTGATGATGAAAGTGCCGTTCTCGGTCATCATGGGGAAGTCGCCCATGAACACGGTCTGTTCCTTTATTTCGCCAGTTTCGGCGTTCATGAAACGGGCCCGCACGAAGATCGGAGCGCTGAACGTCATGTCTTGACGCTTGCACTCACTCTCGGTGAACTTCGGTGGTGGGCGAAGATCTTCGTCGGTTGCGTCGAATTCGAGTTCGAGTTGCAGGTTCTCCGAGAAGTCCGTAATTGGACTGATATCGCGGAAAATTTGCTGCAGACCATGGTCCAAGAACCATTTGAACGAGTCGCGTTGGATGGAAATGAGGTCAGGAAGTTCGAGAACAGTTTCGAGGTTGCCGAACGAGTAACGCACAGGCGCTGTAGCGCGAGTTGCCACGTGTAACTCCTAGTAGTGGGGACGCATCAAAAACGATGCCAGGTGAGAAAAGGAGCTCATGAAGAGACGCGCCAAAAAGAAAAAGAACCAGTTTGACCCATCGTAAACAAGGCTCGTCCAGCCTAAAGCGCCCATTTAGGGTTTCACAACGCAGCCGACAACGTTTGTTTTCATCGTTTTCTGGCCGGTTCGCCGGCTGTGGCTCTTTCGGACAGAAAGTAGCTCGAGCAAAGGAGCTGTACCGGTACGGGCCACCGACGGCAAAAGCTAGATTGTGGAGCATCCGCGTCGGCGACAAGGACATCAACAAACCAATACCTTTGCATTTGCTGCAGTGGACCTATGCCGTGGTCCCCGTCGTTGCTCGCCTCGGAGCGATTACAACCGATGCAACTCCGTGGCCGGGCTCGACCGGCTAATCGAAACCAACCCAGCTGGCAGCGTGGTCGACCCGGCAGCATGGTCGCCAAAAACCGACCCGCCGGTGGCCATCGGGAAGGTTCCAGCCAGACCGGGTTACTTGGACTTCCAGCCAGACCGGGTTACTTGGACTTGGCGACTTCGTTCAGGAAGTCAGCGTTCGTCCTAAAATTCCTGAGCCGGTCGAGCAGGAGGTCCAGCGATGCGACGGTCTTCGATGAACCTTCGTCTCCGACGGCGTCGAGGACTCGGCGCATCTTCGTCGTTGCACCCAGGCTTTTTGAGTCCATCAACAACTCGTCGTGACGAGTTGAGCTAGCCGCTATGTCAACCGCAGGCCACATGCGTTTTTCAGCTGCGTCACGAGACAATCGCAGTTCCATGTTGCCGGTGCCCTTGAACTCTTCAAAGATCACTTCGTCCATGCGCGAGCCGGTTTCAACTAGTGCCGTCGCCAGAACGGTAAGCGAGCCGCCGCCTTCGATATTGCGCGCTGCACCGAAGAGGCGCTTGGCCGGGTACAAGGCACCAGCGTCTACGCCACCGGACATGGTGCGCCCACTGAAGCGACCACTCAAGTTGTAGGCCCTAGCTAGACGAGTGATGCCATCCATAATGATGCAGACATCGTCGCCGGATTCGACCATACGTCGAGCTCGCTCGGACACAAGTTCGGCAACCGCTATGTGTTCGTCGGTTGGGCGATCGAAGGTCGAGGCAACGACCTCACCGTTGGTGAGCCACCGCTTCATATCGGTGACTTCTTCTGGGCGTTCGTCGATGAGCAGCACGATCAAGCGAACTTCTGGGTGATTTGTTTCGATCGAACGAACTATTTCTTTGATGACCGTCGTCTTGCCTGCCTTCGGAGGCGCAACAATCAGGCCACGTTGGCCCTTGCCAATAGGGGCAACAAGATCCACGATTCGTGCGGTCAAATTGGCTGGAGTCGTCGCCCGCTCGAGAACAAGTTGCTCTGTGGGGAAGATTGGCGTGAGGTCGTCGAAGTTGGGCCGGCCTCGGGCTTCTTCTGGTTCGCGTTCGTTGACGGCGTCAACGGTAATCAATGCTGGGTTCTTCTCGTTGCGAGCAGCAGGCCGGGAGGTCCCACGGATGCGATCACCTGACCGCAACCCGAAGTCGCGGACCATCTTGACCGGCACATAACAATCGTCGCTACTTGCAAGGCCGCCCTCGACGCGCAAGAACCCATATCCGTCACTACGCAGGTCCATGAAACCATCTACAGAGACGTGCTCACCGTCCCATCCCAATTCTTCGCGGTCACGACCCCGCCGGCGGCGGCGACGCTTATTACCCTGATCGTCGTTCGAATCGCCACGGTCATTATTTGAATCGTTGCGGTCGCCGCGATCGCTATTCGAATCGCCACGGTTCTTAGAATCGGCACGGTCATTGTTTGAATCGTTGCGACTGTTCGAATCGTTGCGGCCGCCGCGATCATTATTCAAATCGCCGCGATCGTTACGGACATTCTGTCGACCTTTGCTTGCCGTGCGCTGAGGCGCACCTCTGCTCGGCCCAGGAGTTTTCTCGCTCGCGTCATCGCGCTCATCACCATCGGCGCTTGCGTCGCCACGACTGCTGTTTGGGACTGTGTCCGGTGCGTCGTCGAACGCGAGTCGCACCGCAGAGTCATCAGTCGCATCGGTCTCGTTAGCGCCAACGATCAGATCAATGATCTGTGCCTTACGCATACGAGATCCGACCTTGTTGCCCATCGCCTGAGCGATGACGGTCAGTTCGGCACGATCCTTGCCTTCAAGGGTGCTGCGATCGGAAGTCACGGGTAACTCCTGTGAGGTGTGTGATGCCACTCAATTCCGCTGCCCAAACTGGGGCTGGAATGAGGGGCGGGAAGACGGAACGAGGCCCGTGTGCGAAAGAACTTCAGTGGCTAACTACCTGAACAGAACGGTATCACTGGTGCTGATCCGTTCCTCATATTGGAACACGGATCGGGTGCTCGCCCAACGCCGGAGGGCTAGAGAGAGTCGATCCAGTATAGGAAATCGTCATATTCTTGGAACGAAGCAAGCTGCGGATTGTCCGCAATAATTTGGTCCGGCGCATGGAAGAGACTGCCAGCCTCGGCAGCGTTCAACATGGACAGGTCGTTGAACGAATCGCCACCAGCAGTCACATGGAAGTTCAAAGCTTGCATCGCCTCTACGGTGCGCCGCTTGTGATCAGGCGTGCGTAGCTCGTAGTTAACAATTCGGTCATTCTCGACGATCAGTCGGTGGCAGAAAATCGTTGGCAGTCCGAGATGCGGCATCATGGCGCCTGCGTATTGCTCGAACGTGTCGCTCAGCAAAAGCACCTGATGGCGGCTACGCAGTGCATCAAGGAAGTCGACAGCCCCGTCAAGTGGCTTGATCTCGGCCAAAACCTCGGCGACCGTCGGCATCGTCAGATCGTGGTCGGCCAGAATCGCGAGCCGGTAGTTCATGAGGACGTTGTAATCCGGTTCGTCGCGGGTCGTCCGTCGCAACTCTTCGATACCGGTCAGTTCGGCCATCTCAATCCAGACCTCAGGCATGAGGACACCTTCGACATCAAGACAGGTAACTCGCTGCTGATCAGTCACAAGACGAGGATAATGCGATCACACAAAAACCGACAGCCCCCTAAACCCACCTGGCAGTATTACTCAGTCGATCTTCGTCACTCAGTCCGCAAACTGCGGGTGTAGTAGCGAATATCTTCGAGATAGTCCCAACCCATGTTCGACCAAAACGCTTGCGCACCGGTATTTGTCGCCCACACTTCGAGCCGTAATTCGGTGATACCTCGAGCAGCGAAGCGGCGCTCGAGTTCAGTCATGATCTCACGGCCCAGCCCAGTCCCCTGCTGCCCAGGGTCAACCACACACCGCTTCACCCGACCCCGATGACCGTCATAAGTGCCCATCACTGAGCCGACGATGCTGTCATCACGTTCGGCCAAGATGAACAGCTCGCCGTCGCAATCGAGTTTGGTCACTATTTCGTCGCGATCCATCTCGGGATTGTGCTCGACGCCGCCGCGACGCCAAAGCGCCAGAACAGCGTCGACATCATCGATGGTCACCTGCCGGAACTTGACCACACTGATCATCTACCGGTGCGCCCGAACAAAAGCTTGGACGGTCGCCAATTCGTTCGGCAGCACGTGGAAGCGCTCGTCACGTTCAAACAAGTCTCCGACTCGACTCGGGAGTTCCGGTCGCTGACCGCTCCCCTTCTCGACGGCATCGGGAAACTTCGCTGGATGCGCTGTTGCCAGACACACCATTGGTGAACCAGTAGCGGACAGCGAGCGCGCCGCACTTAGCCCTACGGCGCTGTGTGGGTCGAGCAGCATGCCGTGTGTCTCATACACCTGCGCAATCGTCTCGACTACGCCGCCCGGCGCATCGTCGTCAACCCTCACACCGCTCCACAATTCGGCGAGCAACTGTCGGTGCGGATCGTCCAGCGTCAAAGAACCAGTAGTGCGGAACTCGGCCATGGCCTCGGCGATGTACTGGCCGTCACGGCCATGAGTCTCAAAGAGCAGGCGTTCCAAATTGCTCGAAATCTGGATATCCATGCTTGGCGACAGCGTTGGCACAACCTCCAAAATTTCCATCGTGCCCGTGTTAAAAAGTCGAGCCAGGATGTCATTAGTATTGCTTGCCACGTAGAAACGATCGATCGAAAGCCCCATGCTGCGGGCCGCCCAGCCTGCGAACACATTGCCGAAGTTTCCGGTTGGCACCGTGAACGAAACCGGTGTGGATACCGACGCGACTCGTGACGAGGCCACTACGTAGTAGACGATTTGGGCCATGACCCGTGCCCAGTTGATCGAGTTCACTGCGCCTAGGCGCACCTCGTCGCGAAACGTCGCGTCAGCGAACATGGCCTTGACCAAATCCTGGCAGTCATCGAAGGTTCCTTCGATCGCGACATTATGCACGTTTGTCGAATCGACCGTGGTCATCTGGCGTCGCTGAACGTCGCTGACCCGACCATGTGGATGAAGAATGAAGATGTCCATGGCGTCACGGTCTCGGCATGCCTCGATTGCGGCAGAGCCGGTGTCGCCCGAAGTCGCCCCCACAATCGTGATGCGTTCGTTGCGACGACTCAGCTCATAGTCGAACAGTCGCCCAACGAGCTGCAGAGCCACGTCCTTGAACGCCAACGTCGGTCCGTGGAACAACTCCAGTAGCCAGACGTTCGGATCAAGCTCAACGAGTTCGACCACATTGTCGGTCTCGAAGGTGCCATACGTCTCGCTGACGATGGTCTCGAAGTCGTCGCGAGCAATCACGCCATCGACGAACGGCCACATGACATCGACGGCCGTGTTCACATAGGTGTCGGTGCGCGCCGTTGCTACCGACTGAGGCCAGCTCTCTGGCAAGTACAAGCCGCCATCGTTTGCAAGACCTGTGAGCAGCACGTCACCAAAGTCGAGTGCGGGGGCAGCGCCCCGGGTACTGATGAACTTCATGGCGCTCATGGGCCGATAACCCGATACAAAGCACCGACACGGTTCACGCTCGGCAACGAGGTCAATTTTTCGATCGTGGCAGCGATGTCTGCTTCGGAAGCCTGGTGAGTGATAAACGCCAGGCTCGCCTCGGTCCCAGTGCCTTCTTGTTCCATCGACCGAATCGATACACCATTTGCACCGAACACGCCGGCGACTTCGGCCAGGACACCAGGGCTGTCATCGACAGCAAGATCGAGATAGAAGGCAGACGTGGCGGCCTCAGGGGGACGCACATGTGCGTCAGCCAAGGCGGGCAGTCGTCGCACGGTGCCTTGTGCAATTCCACTCGCAGCCTCGATGACATCGCCCAGCACAGCCGACGCCGTTGGCCGCCCGCCTGCACCACGGCCGTACAACATGAGTTCATCGAGCGCACCACCCTCGATGAACACAGCGTTGAAGCTGCCGCGCACCGTCGCCAAAGGGTGGTCGAAAGGCACCATGGTCGGGTTCACCCGAGCCGAGATCTCGTACGGCGCTTCGGTCCCGACCCGCTCGACGACGGCAAGCAACTTGATCACATAGCCCAGCCTGCTGGCATTGGCTATGTCTGCTGCAGTGACGCCGCTGATTCCTTCGACCGGGACATCATCGGCAGTGATACTCACGCCGAATGCAACTGTGGCAATGATCGCAGCCTTGGCTTGTGCGTCGTGGCCCTCGACATCGGCCGTCGGGTCTGCCTCGGCGTAACCCAGGCGTTGGGCCTCGGCCAGAATTTCGGCATAGTTGGCACCGTCTTCGGTCATAGCGGACAACATGTAGTTGGTGGTGCCGTTGACGATGCCCATGATCCGGGTGATCGGCTCGCCTCGCAGTGACTTCTGCAACGTGCGCATGAGCGGAATCGCACCTGCGACCGAAGCTTCGAAAAGAAGCTCGGCGCTGTTCTCTGCGGCAAGGTCGAATAGCTCGCGGCCGTGAGCGGCAAGCAGCGCCTTGTTGCCTGTCACTACGGACTTTCCTGCGCGTAGTGCCTGACCGATCCAATCGCGGGCCAGGTCTACCGCACCGACCAACTCGACGACCAGATCAACATCATCGGCTTGGATCACTTCGCTTGCCTGATCGGTCAACACCGCATCTCCGATGCCAGGGCGGGGCTTCGTCAAATCGTTGACTGCGACTCGAGTCACCGTCAGGTCAATGCCGGTCAGCGCTGCAATATCGGTTCGCTGCTCGGTGATCAGTTCGACTAGGGAACCACCTACGGTTCCAAAGCCAAGAAGCCCAATACGCACCGACTGCATTCCCATCCACAGCAGGCTAGCGACTGAGTCGCCGCGTGATCCCCGAGTTCCTGACGCAATTGAGAGCGTCGCGCACCCTGTCGATGCATTCAGCTCTTCATTCGCGCTGGTATGGCGACTAGACGACGTCGAGGCGGGTCAGATCATCAAGTTCTTCGCGACGCACAACCAAGCGGGCACGGCCGTCGCTGACGAAAACCACTGCGGGACGGGTGACCTTGTTGTAGTTCGAGGCCAGAGAGTGGCCATAGGCGCCAGTGACCGGTGTGACGAGCAAATCTCCAACGGCGAGATCAGCTGGCACGTTGGCCTCGCGAATAATAATGTCACCGGACTCACAGTGTTTCCCGACTAGACGGACCTGATCGGGTCGATCGGCATCGGCCCGATCGGGAATAAAGGTCTCGTAGCCACTGCCGTACAGCACTGGTCGAGGGTTGTCGCTCATGCCACCATCGACAGCTACGTAGGTGCGAATACCCTCGAGTTCTTTCACCGTGCCGACCCGGTAGACAGTCATACCTGCCGTCCCCACAATCGAGCGGCCAGGCTCCGCCAGCACATGCGCTGTGATACCAGCATCGCCGGTCGCCTCAAGCACCGACCGACCCCATTGTGAAATCGTTGGGGCTTCCTCGCTGCCGACATAGGCAACGCCGAGTCCGCCGCCAACCGAGAGCTCAGGAAGCTGGTAGCGCTGAGAAATTTCGGCCAACACCGCGGCCGACTGGCGCATTGAGTCAATGCGAAAGACCTGGGATCCGATGTGGGCGTGGATCCCGAGCAGATCAATAGCTGGTGATGCGGTCGCCTGTTCGATAGCACGGTCTGCCAGGCCGGTCGAGACGGTGAAACCAAATTTCGAATCGTCTTGGCCGGTCGCAATAAACTCATGGGTGTGTGCTTCCACACCAGGCGTGATCCGGATCAGAGCGCTGGCGATTAGGCCTGTCTCGGCATAGATTGCCTCGATTCGGGCGATCTCGTCGAAGCTGTCGATAACGATGCGGCCGACGCCGGCCTGCATCGCAGCCAGCAGTTCGGCGCTGCACTTGTTATTGCCGTGAAACACGCAGTCGCTAGCGGGCACACCGGCCGTCTTCGCTACGTGGAGTTCGCCCAGCGTTGCGACATCAAGGTGCATGCCTTCTTCATGAGCGAGTTTGGCCATGGCCACGCACAGGAATGCCTTGGTCGCATAGGCGACGCCGGAGCCAAACACTTCAACGGCCTCGCGACATCGATCGCGCAGATGGTCCTCGTCATAGATGAACAGCGGCGTGCCAAACTCGGCGGCAAGTTCCGCAATATCGACGCCGCCGACGCTCATCCGCCCTTCGGCCGATACCGCTGCGTTGTCGGGAAGCAGGTGCTGAGGGATAGGTCCGATTGCTAGATGAGACATCATCACATTTCCTTGGGGGCAGAGACGCCTACGAGGTCCAGGCCGGTGGTCAGTCCAATACGTGCCGCCTCGATAAGCCACAACCGGGCCTGAGTCAGCTCGGGGCTTACACCTTCGCCCACGACGTAACAGTCGTGGTAAAAGCCATGGAAAGCCGCCGCCATTTCGCGCAACCAAGTGGTGATCTTGTGGGGAGCTCGTTCCCGAGCGGCACTACCGACGACTTCGTCAAAGGTACTCAAAACTCGTAATATCTCGAGCTCGCGCCCGTCTATGAGCAAACTCAAATCGGCTTCGAAAAGTGTGGCACGGGCGCGACCTGCTGACTCGGCGTTATTGGCCAGCTGGTTGATCCGAGCCGTTGCGTACTGCACGTAGTGCACGGGGTTGTCCATGCTTTTCTTTGCAAGCGCTCGCAGGTCGACCTTCTGTTTGGTATCCATTGACTGAGTTAAGAAGGTGTACCTCGCTGCATCGGGGCCCACCTCGTCGACCACTTCGTCGAGCGAGACCATGTCGCCCAGACGACCAGACATCTGGAGCTCGACTCCATCGCGTTCAAGCGACACGAGTTGGGTGACAATGACTTCGAGAGCGTTGGGATCATTGCCGAGAAACTCCATCGCAGCCTTCATCCGCGGGATGTAGCCGTGATGGTCCGCGCCCCAAACATTGATTAGCTGATCGGAGCGGCTGAACTTGTCTCGGTGATAGGCGATGTCGGGTGTGAGATAGGTGAAGTCACCATTGGCCTTGATGAGAACCCGATCCTTGTCATCACCAGCCTCGGTCGTCTTGAGCCAGGTCGCTCCGTCGGCCTCAAACACCATGCCGCTTGCCCTCAGCTCGTTGAGCGCATCGGGCACGCTGCCGTCGGCGACAAGTGACCGCTCCGAGAACCACACCTGGTGGTTCACGTTGATCTTGGCGAGTGTGTCCTTGTGGCTCTGCAATGCTCGGGCATATCCCCATTCGAGCGGGTCGGCATCGTCAGGCATCTCGGCAGCCCACTCGATCAGGTACTGACCGTGATAGCCGTTCTCTGGCACCTCGCCGCCGCGTTTGCGCGCCGCTAGCGAGTCGGCAAACAAAGTCATTTGTACGCCCCGGTCGTTTAAGTAAAACTCGGACGTGACTTGATACCCAACAGCTGCCAGCAAGCGAGCGACCGAATCGCCGTACACCGCCCCTCGGGCATGGCCAGCATGCAATGGCTTGTTCGGATTCGCACTCACGAACTCGACGTTCACGTGTGTACCTGCACCGAAATCATGGCGGCCGAAGTTCTCGACACCGGCCTCAACCACATGAACAAGTTCATCGAATAGCCACGTATCGAAGAGTCGGAAGTTCACGAACCCGGGGCCAGCGATCTCGACTGCTTCGACATGAGACGGCAAGTTGGCGTTCAAGAGATCGGTCATCTCGACCGCAAATGCTCGCGGGTTTGAGCGGTCCGCTAGCTTCCAATTAGCCAAGGCGGCGTTGGATGACCAGTCACCGTGCTCGCGATGGGCTGGGCGCTCGAGCCCAATAGAGCCGGCGTCAACCTCGAGACCAAGGGCGCTGAGCGTGCCAGCGAGCGCATTGGTCAACCGCTCACGAATCATGCCAGGAAGCGTATTCGAGGTAGTCCGGATTCGTCGCGTTAGTGAGCGCAGCGAACAGCACGCTCCTCATCTTGTCCAAGCTGAGCACATTCGAGCTGAATGCATCCGAGCTTCTGGGGACTTGTTGCAACCCCAGCAGTCCAGCGTTTACGCCTTGTGAAGGGCCTAGTAGTCGAATTGGGCGTTAGGCGCGGATAACGCCGTCGGCGATCGCAGCGGCGGACACTGCTGGGGCTACTGCTTGGAGTACTCGGGGATCGAATACCGAGGGGATGATGTAGTCGGGCGCGAGATCGTCGCCGACTACCGATGCAATATTTTCGGCGGCGGCCAACTTCATCGACTCGGTGATGTCGGTTGCGCCAACGTCAAGCGCGCCACGAAAAATACCGGGGAACGCCAGCACATTGTTGATCTGGTTTGGATAGTCGCTGCGGCCAGTAGCCATGACTGCGGCCAAGCCGTCGGCAGCTTCGGGCGTGATCTCGGGATTGGGGTTCGCCATGGCAAAGATGATCGGATCAGCAGCCATACCGCGAAGGTCAGCGGCGGTGAGCACGTCGGGTGCGCTTACGCCCATGAACACGTCGGCGCCCACAATGACGTCTTGCAGGCTGCCGACGCGGCGGTCACGGTTCGTGTTTGCGGCGAACCATTCCTTGACCGGGTTCAGGCGGTCGCGGCCCTGATAGATCGCTCCAGTTGAGTCCACGCCGATGACCTCGCCGACACCGGCACTCAACAGGATCTTGCCAATGGCAACACCAGCGGCACCAATACCTGAGATCACGACCGAAATGTCGGACATATTCTTGTCAACGATCTTCAGCGAATTCCAAAGTGCTGCGAGCGCAACCACGGCCGTGCCGTGCTGATCGTCGTGGAATACCGGGATGTCGAGGGATTCCTTCAGGCGTTGCTCAATTTCGAAGCACGCTGGAGCCGCAATATCTTCCAGGTTGATGCCACCAAAGCTCGGCGCAATACGTTCGACCGTTTCAATGATCTCTTCGATGTCAGTTGTGTTCAGGCAAAGAGGGAACGCGTCTACCCCAGCAAACTCCTTGAACAGCAGTGCCTTGCCTTCCATAACTGGCATGGCTGCCTCGGGGCCGATATTGCCAAGGCCCAACACAGCGGTCCCGTCGCTGACGATGGCAACCGTGTTCTTGCGAATCGTGTATTTGTATGACTTAGAGACGTCCTCGTGGATAGCCATACATACGCGGGCCACACCTGGGGTATAAGCCATCGAGAGATCGTCGCGATCCCCGACCGAGCAGAGCGCCAGCGTTTCAATCTTTCCCGCCTCGTGCATGCGGAATGTGCGATCGAACCAATCTAACAACTCGACATTCTCCAGACTTTCAACGGCCGCGACGATGCGCTTCTGGTGATCTTCGTCACGAGCATTAACGCAGATGCTGCGTTCTAGCGAGGCGCCTTTAGCCTCGAAGCCTTCGACGACAGCGATGTTGCCACCAGCGTCGCCAATCGCTGACGCCAGCGCACCAAGCACGCCAGGTACGTTGCGAAGCCGCACACGCAATTGAATTTGAAATGCCGCAGTAGGAGCAGTTGGAACAGCCATGGGCGGCAAGGGTAGTTATCCCAGTAGAAAAGCGGTGGCGGAAGAACGTGCTCATTTTCAGTCGTGCAAGGCGAACATCCAACAAACACTCTTCCGTGCCAACTGAACCATCACACACTAATCCAACCCGTAGTCGGAACGGGCAGTGCCGAAAAGGCACGCAGCGTTGTCGGTTTCCATCCGCAGCGTCGGCTCGTCGACCCAAAGCAGCTAGGCAGTAGAGCTGGGAACAAACGGCGAGAGATCCAACTCAATGATCTCTTTACAGCGATCCTCTAAGGACTGAGTGCGCTCTGCAGGCAAGCCAGGTCAAGCGCCCCTGCGGTGACAACGCCGGAGAACGGGCAATGAAGCTACCCGTTCTCATGCTGATGCCACTGGTGACCTGCATCCTCCCACCGCTCTTGATTGTGCTGCTCGGCCCTGCTGTTCTGCAGGTCATGGAGACCGGACTCGGCTCAGGCAACCTCTAAGCCTGTTCTTGCCTGTGTAAATGGGCACAGGTGTGGCTCCAAAACTGGTTCACCACCACTACAGTGCTGAATCTCGTAGCTTGCGCAAGTTGGCAACGTAGTAGCCCTCGTAGCTCAGGGGATAGAGCATTGGCTTCCGGAGCCATGTGCGCAGGTTCGAATCCTGCCGAGGGCGCTGCAGAGTTCAGATCACTTCCCAGCCGGGTTCTTTACCCGATCTGATGACAGCGATGACACCCGGTTCTACGAGCCTGTTCGCCTGGTCCAACACATTGACGACGGCGCAATTGCTGCCGTAACTTCGTTGTACGAAGAACTCAATATCAACGGCCGTGTCCTGGACATCATGGGTTCATGGATCTCGCACTTCGCAGCAGCTCCAGACGAACTGGTGGTGTTGGGCATGAACCTGACCGAGCTACAGGCCAACCCCATGGCCACCGCGGTGCTGGCTCACGATCTGAACATCACGCCAACACTTCCGTTTGCGGACAACCACTTCGATGACGTCGTCTGTGCCGTGTCGGTGGACTACTTAACCCAGCCAATCGAGGTGTTTGCCGACGTACAACGGATTCTGAAACCTGGCGGCCGATTGGTCTGTACTTTCAGCAACCGCTGTTTCCCAACCAAGGCGATCCGCGGTTGGCTGTTAGCTACTGAAGCCCAGCGATGCAACATCGTGGCCCAGTACTTCGAGCTCTCAGATGGGTTCGCGCCAGCAACGACTGAGAACCGCACCGGCACTGCATCAGGTGACCCGCTCTACACCGTCTGGTCCACCGCCACCTGATCGTGAACACAACTCTATGCAGATGCCTCCGCAGAGAGTTGTCGTCTGCCTGGTGGTCAGCTGGTTCGGCCCTTTAAGCTCAACACATGAGCACAGCTGAGGCCACCAAGCCAGCACGCGTCCGCTGGACGCACCAGTGGAAGGAACTCCACGACGAAGTCATTAACAGCGGGCTCTGCACCGGTTGCGCTGGCTGTGTCATTGCCTGCCCCCACGATGTCATTGGTTACAAGCACGAACCTGGGCACTACAAGCCGTTCCACCTTGAAGACGAACTTGGCGAAGCTAACTGCACCCACGGCGAAAAGGGCTGCACCAGCTGCACCCGGGCGTGCCCTCGCTTCCGCGACTGGGAGACCGAGGCCGACGAGCACTTGTTCGGCCGAGTCCGTGAACCCGACGAAATGTCGGGCGTGTTCAAAGACATCCTGCTGGTTCGCGCCAGCGACGACTTCGTTTACGACACGGGCCAAGACGGCGGTTTAGTTTCCGCCATCCTGATCTGGTGCCTTGAGAACGACATCCTCGATGGCGCTCTTGTCAGCCATCTCGAAGGCGGTGCCGATGGCGGCGGCTGGAAGGCCATACCCGGCGTCGCTACGAACCGCGAAGAGGTCCTGGCCGGCGCAGGAAGCCGCTACACCTATTCGGCCAACACCATGGCCTATCCCGAGGCCAAAGAGAAGGGCCTCGAGCGCCTTGCACTCGTGGGCATGAGCTGTCAGACCTCAATTGCGCCTGTCATGTGGCACCGCAAGGTCGGCAAGGTTTCTAAGCCGTTCAAGCTGAACATAGGCCTGCTGTGTTCCAAGTCGTTCGATGACTCACTGTTCGATGAATTGTTCGGCGTCAAGTACGGCCTGAACAAAGACGACATCGTCAAGATGAATATCAAGGGTGTCTTCCAGGTGTGGATGAAGGACGGCTCGTACCACGAGATCAACCTGAAGGAATGCCACGCCTGGACGCGTGAGGGCTGCATACATTGCCCAGACTTCGCGGCCGAGCACGCAGACATCAGCACGGGTGGGATTGGTAACGAAACGGACTGGACACTAACCGTCGTTAGAACCGACCTGGGTCGGGCCATTATCGAAGCCATGATCAAAGATGGCGTCATCGATACCCGCCCAGGTGACGATGACCCTGCAGCGATTGACCTGATGCGCCGACTTTCACAGAAAAGCCGCGAACGTTGGCCACAATGGGCCAATCAAAGCGCAGCGGTCGGCCTTCCCACCCGCAAGAAGTAACCGGTTCACCACCACCACGCCAGGTCATCTACACCCGGCGTCTGTCACTCGTTCCTCCGTGCCCAACCATCTGTGTCAGACACAGATGGTTCAACCATCTGTGTCTGACACAGATGGTTAGCCAGCGCAAGGATCCGGGACTGAAGACCCGGTAATCCTAAAACAGGGTTTGGGCGAGGAACGAGTTCAAAGCCGAACTACCCCTGCCCGCCGGCTATGCAGCCTTTAACGATGTCGAGCATGCGCTGTTCAGCTGCGGGAGCATCCGCGCTGCCTATCAAACTGCCCGGGTCGCCTTTGAGGTCGTCGTTGAGCTTGACGAAGTCTTTGAACGCTATGCCATTTACACCTGAAATTTCGGCGTAGCTGCACTGGCAAATATTGTTGGCATCTTCTGCCAGGTCAGAGTCGTTCAGGCCGACTTTGCAGCCTTCAAGCCAATTGGCTTCGACATTACTGAGACCAGTTTCAGGGTCGATCTGATCGGTATAGCTCTCAGGGAAACCATCGCTGCTACAGGACGCGGCGATAATGACCACGAAGAGCAATGAAGCAATGGCTTTAGCGGTGCTGCTTAATGCAGGGCGGCGAGACACGGCGGCAAGGCTATCTGAATTTCAGCCTTCCCCGGTCTGCGACAATTCTCGGGCCCTCGAGAACACTGCGTCGAGCATTTCCTCGGTAAGTCGGCCGGTGAACGTGTTCTGCTGACTCACGTGATACGAGCACAAGATCGTAAGCCCCGACTCGAGCAGGACTTCGACGCCGTGGCCAAACTTCGGCCTTGGTCTGACCTCAAGATGCTGGGCTACCGCTTGATAGCCGATCCCGCCGAGCGCCACGACGACTTTAAGTCCTTTCAGATACTCAAACTCTCGATTCAAGAACGGTCGGCATTGCGCTCGTTCGTTCGGCGTCGGCTTGTTCGCCGGCGGTGCACACTTGACTGGTGAGGTGACCCACGCGTCGGTAAGTTCCAGGCCATCGTCCTTGCTAATGCTCTCTGGTTGGTTGGCAAACCCGGCGCGGTACATAGCCCGATATAGCCAATCCCCCGAACGGTCACCGGTGAACATGCGACCGGTGCGATTAGCCCCATGAGCCGCAGGAGCAAGGCCAACAACCATGACTCCAGCTTTAGGATCACCAAACCCTGGAACACCTTTGCCCCAATAATGATCGTCACGAAATGACGCTCGTTTGTCGACAGCAACCTGTTCGCGCCACTTGACCAACCGAGGACAGCGGCGACAGTTCTCGACATCAATCTCCAATTGGTGCAGTGCATTCACTTTGACAACGCTAGTTTTTTAAGCCACATGGCACGTAAGAAGAGCACATCGACGACTCCACCGGCAATGACCACCATTCTGTTGGTGCGCCACGGCCAGACTCCAACCACCGGAAAGGTCTTGCCCGGCCGTGCGAAGAACCTGCATCTGGGCGATGTTGGCATGGCCCAGGCGGCCAAAGTAGGCGACCGCATGAGGGCGCTCAAGAAGGTCTCGGCGGTGTACGCATCACCTATGGAACGCACCCAGGAGACCGCAGCACCTATCGCCAAGGCCACGGGCTGTCGTATTCGCACCCGACCCGGTCTCAATGAGTGCGACTTTGGCCAGTGGACAGGCAAGAACCTGGCCGACCTACGCAAGCTCCCCGAGTGGCGCACGGTGCAGAGTTATCCGAGTGGGTTTCGTTTCCCAAAGGGTGAATCATTCCCAGAAATGCAGGCCCGCATGATCGGTGCACTCACCGACATCGTCGCGGCTCATCCTGGCGAGACCGTTGTAGTGGTCTCGCACGCCGACACAATAAAAGCTGCGATTGCGTCAGCGATGGGCACTCACCTCGACCAGTTCCAACGGATCGTGGTTTCACCGTGCTCGGTCACAGCCATCATGTATGGACAAGCCGGTCCCATCGTCTTGGCTGTCAATTCGACAGGCGATGACTTGACCTCACTTGTCCCATCATGACTTCACTTGATCGTTCCTTCGACCTACCCGATGTTGACGCATTTGTAGCTGGCACGGTTGGCCCTGCAGGCGACCGGGCGTTCTTCCTTCAAGCGGTCGCTGGCGGCCAAGTTGTCACGCTTAAGGTCGAGAAGCAGCAGGTCATTGCCTTGGCCGAGTATCTCTCGAACATGCTGACCGACTTGCCTGAGCCTGACGCCGGTACCGTCCCTGCGCCGTCTGGTCTGGCGACCCCGGTTGAGCCTGAGTGGGCGGTTGCCTCGATGGGCGTCGCGTACGTCGAGAGCCGTGATCGTGTTGCACTGTGGGCCGAGCAAATGCTCGTGCGCGAGGATGATGGTTCCCCGGCCACGAGTCGATTCCAACTCACCAGGGGTCAGGTCCTAGCTTTTGTCACCCACGCCACGGGCCTGGTAACCGCTGGGCGTCCCCCATGCCCGTATTGTGAGGCACCCCTGAACAACGTTGACGGCTGGTGCCCATGCTGGAACTGACAGCCCGGTGAGCGATGAAGAATCCCCGTTTCGCGATCGGGATCCGATCCCCAACAGTCAGGCAGAAGAACTACTACGCAACGGCGACATTGACGTCTTAGGTCAGATGCCCTGGAGTTCGAACACCACATTGTTGTGCGACGTCGTCCACGGCGACCAGATCATTCAAGCCGTGTACAAGCCGCACCGCGGCGAGCGGCCGTTGTGGGACTTCCCAGATGGCCTGTACCTCCGCGAGGTCGCGTGCTACCAACTGGCGAAATCAATCGGCTGGGATCTGGTCCCACCAACCGTCTTAATCGATGGCCCAGTCGGCCCCGGCTCACTTCAACTGTTCATTCCGTGCAACTTCGAAGAGCACTATTTGACCTTGCATAACGAACCCCAGTTCCTGGCCGCGTTTCAGAAGCTGACGGCTTTCGACTTTGTTGCCAATAGCACCGATCGCAAGAGTGGTCATGTGTTGCTCGGCAAGGATGGCCATATCTGGGCAATCGACAACGGCTTATCGTTTCATGCCGAGTTCAAGCTTCGCACTGTGCTGTGGGATTTCGCCGGTGAACCCATCCCCGACGACATCCGAACGGACCTGAGCACGTTCGTCGATGTTGGTCTGGGCGATGCCCTGATCGATCTGCTCGACGACGACGACGAGGTCGAAGCCGCACTCGAGCGGGCTGGCACATTGATCAGCAGGGGCCGCTTCCCTACCGATCCAACCGGCCGGCGCTGGCCCTGGCCACTGGTCTAGCCGCCTGCCTCGCTGAGTCCAACGAGTCGTTCTGTACGAGGCCGATCGCATGGCGCACGCGAAAGGCAGTGCCACCTGGTTAGGCCAAGAACTTGCTGCCGTCGACGTGCCAACCTTGTTTGTGATTCATCAACTGCTGTTTAAGGCAGCTATCTGGCCCATGGACCGTATTGGGCTAAAGGTCGCTGGCCTCTTCGGAGTTGTCGGGCTCTCATATTCCTAGCGGGGCCGCCGCTCCTAACTTTGTTGCCGTGGCCCTCAGCCAGAAATCAATCGTCTCACCATGTTCAATTCGTTGCTCAACAGACCAGTGCCGTAACACGCAGGGCACAGAACAATCTAGCCATCGGGGTTGGGGGCCCAACTCCCTCACAGGCCACACAAGCTGCCTCTGACGCCGTTAGCTGGAACAAGTCCACTACCCGTTGACAATTGCTGGGTAGCGCCTCCACGGCCGCCAAACCGGCCTAACAGCCACATCTAGCCAGCAGTGCGCAGCCCCGCGCCCAAAAAGTACTCTGCGACGTTGCACCTGCACAGCAGGTACAACGTCGCAGAGTAGGAAGTGGTTAGCGGTTAGCCGGCCGCTTGCCTGAACTATCAAGGCGTCAGCCAGGACAGGGTTTCATTGAGGGGCGCAGCGACACCGCCGAAAGCCCGACTACCCGCGGGCAGCGAGGGCTTCGAGCAGTTGCGGCAGGACCTTGTGCACATCGCCCACAATGCCCAGATCAGCAACACCAAAGATTGGCGCTTCAGAGTCCTTGTTGATCGCGATGATCGTCTTGGAGCCCTTCATGCCGACCAGATGCTGGGTAGCACCGGAGATGCCAGCTGCGATGTACACGTCGGGCTTCACAACCTTGCCGGTCTGACCGACCTGGTAGCTGTAGGGAACCCAGCCAGCATCGACGATTGCACGGCTTGCGCCCGGTGCAGCCTTGAGTGCCAATGCAAGGCTCTCTATCAGCGAGTAGCTGTCGGCTTCGCCGAGGCCACGGCCACCAGAAACAACAACCGCTGCCTCGTCGAGCTTGGGACCTTCAGTTTGTTCGACGAATGAATTCGTGACGACTGCTGCACCGGTGGCACCCAAGTCAGGAATGACAAGCGCCGATACGGCAGCTACGCCTCCGCCGGTCTCTGAAGCTTCGAACGACTTCGGACGAACCAGAAAGATGCCTGGCTTGTCGGTCGTGAACTTGGTCTTAACAAACGATGCGCCACCGAAGACGGGCTCGGTGCCAACAAGGCCACCTTCGTCGATCAGGTCAACGATGTTGGTGATAACGGGAGCATCGAGCTTGACCGATAGTCTCCCAGCGACATCACGGCCGCCATAGGTGGTGCCGATCAAGATCGCAGCGGGTGCTGCGCCGCCGGCGATGGCAGCTGCCATAGCGCCAGCAACCGATGGGCCAGGGAGGGCGCCGCCCAGGTCCCCGGTTGCGAGGACAGTCGTTGCACCGTGTGCGCCTAGTTCAGCTGCGACTGCGTCGCCGTCACCGCCAACAATGGCGACAACGTCGCTAGAAATTTCGCGAGCCTTAGCGAGTATTTCGAGAGTAATGGAAGCGACCGAACCCTCGGCAACTTCGGTATGGACCCAAACTGTTCCTACAGACATGGCAAGCCTCCTCAGATGACCTTGAGCTCGTCGAGGAATGCCACGATGCGTTGGTACGCCTCGCCCTCGTCTTCGATGATTTCGCCAACGTCTCGCACCGGCGCTTCTTCTACAGCGATAATTTCTTGTCCAGCGCCGGCCCAGCCAACCGAACCAGCGTCAAGGCCAAGGTCAGCAACAGTGACCTGGTCCACAGGCTTGGACTTAGCGGCCATGATGCCTTTAAACGACGGGTACCGAGGCTCGACAACGCCAGCGGTCACCGATACCAAGCACGGCATTGGACAACTCACATCATCGTAGCCAGCTTCGGTTTGACGCTTGACCTCAATACCGGCCTCGGTCATTTTGATCGACTTAGCGAACGTGACAGATGGCAAGCCCATGAGCTCGGCAATCTGTTCAGGAACCGTGCCGGTGTAGCCATCGCTGGACTCGGTTGCAGTGATAACTAGGTCGGGCTCGGCGCGAGCAATGGCGGCAGCGAGGACCTTTGCGGTACCGAGTGCATCGGTACCGGCCAGCGCCTCATCGCTGATCAAGATGGCAGAGTCAGCACCCATAGCGAGAGCGGTTCGGAGGCCGTTGACCTCGCCATTTGGGACCATCGAAACCAGGGTGACTTCACCACCACCGGCAGCCTCGACAAGCTGTAATGCCATTTCAACGCCATAACTATCTGACTCGTCGAGAATGAGTTTCATGTCACGCTTGAGCGTCTTAGTAGACGGATCAAGGGCGCCCGGATCAGCCGGGTCTGGGATCTGCTTCACGCAAACGGCAACCTTCATGTATGCAGTGTGGGGGGTTCGTGCACAACTTCACAATCTCAGTGGCGGGTAATTTCGTATTTCTTTTTGCGCCGATCCAGGCGAGACTGCCCGAGTTGTGCAACTTCTTCTGATCGTGAACCCATTTGCATCGTCGGTTTCGCCTCGTACGCAGGTGCTCGTTCAGCGTGCACTTGGCGAGGCTCACGACGTCCAAGTGGTCGAAACCACCCGCCGAAATCATGCGACTCGCCTGGCCGAGGATGCAGCGCGACGTGGCGTTGACGGCGTGGTCGTGCTTGGTGGCGATGGCACCGTGAACGAGGTTGCGAACGGCGTTGCGGATACACCCTGTGCGCTGTTGCCGCTGCCCGGAGGATCAACAAATGTGTTCTGCCGCACGCTTGGATTGCCCGACGACCCGCAGGATGCGGTGCGGTATTCGCTGGCTGCGATCGAGCACGACCTAATCCGGCCGGTTGGAATTGGCAGCGTAAATGGGCGCTATTTCTTGTTTCACACCGGTGTCGGGTTCGATGCCGCCGTTGTCGAACAGGTCGAACGCCAAAGCGACCTCAAGCGCTATCTGAACCATCCACTGTTTGTGTATGCCGCCATCAAGACTTGGTTACGTCACTATGACCGAAGCGAGCCAGCGTTCTCGATCGAGTTTCCCAATGGGCGGGTCGATGATGGTTATTTCACCATCTGCATGAACACCGACCCCTACACCTATCTCGGCAATCTGCCGCTGAACTTGGCACCGGGTGCGACGCTCGATCGCGGCCTGTCCACCGTCACTCTGCGCAGCTTGCGCAGCTCGCACCTGATGCGAATAGTTATTGATGCACTTCGTCCGCCGGCAGGAGTTACCGCAAACAAGTTTCTTGATCTGCAGTCCGATCTCACGTCGGCCACCCTGCGGGCACGGCGTCCGGTCCCGGTGCAGGTTGACGGCGATTACATCGGAACGTTCAACGAAATTGACTTCCGTCATCATCCCAATGCGTTGCGCCTAGCTCGCACCGACTTGCTGGACCTTGCCGACCTAAATACCTAGATCGCCTCAGGCCGGGGCCTTGCCCAGCAGCCCCAAGCTACTAGCACCGTGGGCTAGCGATGGCGCTCCAGAATCTTCTGCTCCGAGGTTGGAGTCGGCGGTGATACGCGATTCGCCGGCGCGCCACTCGAACCAGATCTGCTGTCCTGCTGCGTTGGACTCACCACAAACGAAACAGCTGCTCTCGTAATCCCATTTGTCATTTGTCAGCGGGAAGACATAGCTAGAGGTTCTCCAGGATGACCGCCGGGTCATCGCCGATAATCATGTCTACGCCGAGCGACGATGCCAGTTGCACGTCAGCTGGCTCGTTCACGGTCCAGGTCACAACGCGCAGCGACGCAGCACGAGCTTGTTCAACTAAGTCGGCGCTCAGCAGCCGGATCCAGGGGGCAAGCGTGCCGTGTCCATCGCTTTGGGCGATCGCCAGCGCTTCGTCGAACGAGCGTTTCCAGAAAAGTAAGCCGGTGGGAAGGTCAGGTTGCAATTCGCGCACGAGTCGAAGCGCATCAGCGTCGAACGAGGTGACCATCAGTTCGGTGGACGGCGAACAGTGAGAACCGATCTCGTGAACCACAAGTTCTGCAAAGCTCGCCAACGACATATCGATATCATCGGTCTTCATCTCGATGTCGAGACCGAGTGCTGGCGATGCGGCAACAAGATCGCCGAACCGCGGGATAGCTGAATCAAGGTCGCGATAGCCGGTCGACCCCAACCGGATCCCATCGATGGTCACAGGGTCATGGTGGATCGCCAGCTGGCCATCACCGGTGGGACGAACATCAAACTCGACCCACGTCGCCCCCCGCTGCTCTGCAGCCGCAAAGCTGGCAAGTGTGTTCTCCGGCTGCACCGTTGGCGCACCCCGGTGGCCACATACAACAGGACGTCGGTCCGGACTCGGTAGTGGTGTCATTTTCACATCGCTCTCCACCCGTACCCAATGAGCCAGATCCACCCGAACCCAATGAGCCAGAGTAGTGCGCCAGAAATCTGGACAAGTTTTAGCCAAATTGACCCTTGTGGTTCAAACAGAACACAAGGTATGTTCATAGTGAGTGGTCAAATCGACCAACTCCAAGGGGAACATGCGGCAGCCCGTTAACTGCTGCATTTTAATTTAGGGGGACCATTGGCACTCACAATGCCGAAGTACGACCCAAGCGACCATGACTGGCGCTTGAATGCTGCATGCAAAGATACCGATCCATCGCTTTTCTTTCCTATCGGAACAACAGGTCTAGCGATTAATCAGATCGATGCAGCAAAACAAGTCTGCACAACATGCCCTTGTATGACAGATTGCTTGCAATTTGCACTAGACACCAACCAGGATGCTGGTGTCTGGGGCGGCCTCGGCGAGGAAGAACGACGAGTCATCCGTCGCCAGCGTGCTGCAGCACGAAGATCAGCGCGTCTCGCAGCTGTCGAAGCCCAAGCGGGCCTCTAGCAGCCGGTCCTACAGTTCAAAACACTAAAACTACGATGATCCGGCCGCCCGGCCGGGTCAGCGTAGTTTTTAGGCAGCCATAGTCGACGCCCGCCCCAGCCCATACGAGACCAGGGCGCTTCCAACGAGCACCGCTACTAACTATCAATCTGGCGAATGCCACCAGCACACAAAGCCGAACGAAGACTCAGCTGAAGCCGATGCGCTGGTCTTCGGAGCTGCCAATCTCAACGTAGGCGACCTTGTCGGCCGGGAAGCCGATTTCGCGGCCCTTCTTATCTGTTAGCCATATCAGACCAGCGCCCGCAGCGACTGCGTCGTCGATCATGGCTTTGACGTCTGCCGCCGAGTTGTCGTCGGGCATTTCAATGCCGACCTCGCGGGGCGCGTTCACAATACCAATACGGATGTCCATGGGTTGCCTCCTACGGCGAAGAATCAGATGATCTTGAGTTCAGGGTTGTAGCGACGTTTGGGAGCGAGTTCGACGTCGATTATCTCGGCCATCGAGGCAAAGATCAACCCAGCCTCGCTATCAGGGTCAGTGACCACAATCGGGCGGCCGTTATCGGCACCATCTCGCAACTTGGGAGTAAGTGGAATCTGGCCAAGCAACGGCACGTCGCATTTCTCGGCGAGTTCGGTGCCACCACCGGCGCCGAATAGTTCATAGCGCTTGCCATCATCGCCAGTGAACCAGGACATGTTCTCGATGACGCCGCGCACCTCGAGGTTCACCTTGTCGGCCATCGTTGCAGCGCGCTGCGCAACCTTCTGGGCAACAGGTTGTGGCGTGGTCACGACGTACACCTCGGCGCGGGGCAAAAAACCAGCCATCGAGATCGAGATGTCGCCAGTGCCGGGTGGCAAATCGATGAGCAAGAAGTCAGGTTCGTCCCAGTACACATCGGTCAGGAACTGCTCGAGCGCCTTGTGCAACATAGGGCCGCGCCAGATAACCGCCTGATCTTCTTCGGCGAAGAAACCCATCGAAATCACACTTACGCCATGTGCTTCCGGCGGAATCAGCATGGTGTCGATGACGACGGGTGGCCGGTCAATACCGAGCATGCGAGGTACAGAGAAACCCCAAACGTCGGCGTCGATGATGGCGACCTTGTGGCCTCGGTTGGCCAAGGCCACAGCCAGGTTCGTTGTCACCGATGATTTACCCACGCCCCCCTTGCCCGAAGCGATAAGCAGGACCCGAGTCTTCGATGCGGGGTCAGCCATAGGGATAGTCCGGCCTTCGGAATGGCCTTGCGACGGCTGGCTACCGGCCGTCGACGCCGGGTCGCCATGCAACATCTCGCGTACAGCTGCCCTCTCATCATCGTTCATGACGGTGAACTCGAGTGTTGATGTCGTCACCCCGTCGAGGGCTTCGACCGCTGTGCAAACACGGTTATCGATCTCGGCGCGCAATGGGCAACCAGCAATGGTGAGGGCGACCAGCACACCGACATGACCATCGGTGATCGTGATTTCCCTAACCATGCCAAGGTCAACAATGCTGCGGTGGAGTTCAGGGTCTTCTACCGGCCGGAGTGCTTCAATAACTTCGGCTTCGGTGACGGCCATGGGTACCTCTTGGTCAGGGGGATCTGGGTTCGGCGAATCATGACGACTCGCAGCGTTGATATCCCGAGGCTATCGAATGAGTGTTCCGCTTGGCGGCCTGAGCCAAGCTGGATACCGTTTCGTGTGTGCCATTGTTTCTGATCCGCCACGCCATTGCTGGTGTTCGCAACAACCTTGACCCCTCCGACGAGCAGCGGCCACTCGACCGGGTCGGTCGCAGACAGGCACAGGCCATCGCGGATACCTGGACCGAGACTGGAATCGAGGCCATCTATTCGAGTCCAGCACTACGCTGTGTTCAGACTGTCGAGCCGCTAGCGGAACGACTTCAAATACCGGTGCTGATTGCTCCTGAGCTCTTCGAGGGCGCGTCTACTTCTCGTTCTATCGAGTACGTGCGCTCGTTCACTGGTCGCTCTGTGGCGCTCTGCAGCCATGGCGATGTAATTCCCGATGTGCTGCGCAATCTTGAGGTCGGCGGCAGTCAACTCCAAGGCCGGGGATGCGCCAAGGGATCTGTCTGGCTGCTGGACAACTCGACGGACCGCATCGAAACTGGCATCTATCAGCCAGCGCTAGTCCACGTCGACGGGACCTCCCCAAATTCGTCCTGAATCCATAGCCCAGACTTCGTAACCGCCGACTCTGACTGTGCATCGGCAAAGCCAGATAATTGATGAATAGACTCTGGTATGGAACTCACGCACGACGCTCTACGCGTTGCACCCAAGGTCCTTCTTCACGACCATCTCGACGGCGGATTGCGCCCTTCGACCGTGGTCGACCTGGCCAAAGACTCTGGATATGAGCTGCCAACCAGTGACCCTGATGAGCTCGCGACATGGATGGTTCGAGGCGCAAGCCGCCTTGACCTGGCCCTCTACCTAGAGACGTTCGCTCACACTGTCGGGGTCATGCAGAGCAGCGACGCGCTGTACCGCGTTGCAGCCGAGTGTGCCCAGGACCTGGCCGCTGACGGCATTGTCTACGCCGAAGTGCGTTTTGCTCCGGAGCTTCACCTTGACGATGGCCTGAGTTTGGACCAGGTCGTCGAGGCGGTCGCCGACGGTTTCACCGATGGATCGGCCGACAGCGGTATCCGAATCGGCACGCTGGTCACCGCGATGCGTCACGCGGCCCGATCGCTCGAGATCGCCGAGTTGGCCGTGCGCCATCGCGACCGAGGCGTAGTTGGATTCGATATTGCAGGCGCCGAGTCCGGCAACCCGCCAACTCGCCATCTGGATGCCTTTCAATACATCCAGCGGGAGAACTTCCATTTCACGATTCATGCCGGCGAGGCATACGGCCCACCCTCGATCTGGGAAGCCATTCAGTACTGCGGTGCTGAGCGCTTAGGCCATGGTGTGCGCATCATCGACGACATCACCGTCAACGAGGACGGATCAGTGGAAATCGGCCGGTTGGCGTCCTATGTTCGCGACCGTCGCATCCCGCTCGAAATTTGCCCAACGTCGAACGTGCATACTGGGGCAGCCAGCTCAATCAAAGACCATCCGATCGGCCTGCTCAACGATCTGTCCTTCCGCACCACGATGAACACCGACAACCGACTCATGAGTGCAACGACCCTGACGCACGAATTCGCGGAATGCGCAGCCGCATTCGACTGGGATTGGAAAATGGTGCGCTGGATGACCGTGAACGCAATGAAGAGCGCCTTTATCCCGTTTGACGAACGTATCGAACTGATCAACGACACAATCAAACCGTGGTACGAACCGAACCCCAGCGTCTGACACGCTTCATTCCGTCTACCAAGATCGGTTCAGAAGCCGCCTACCCCAGGACGGCCGCCAACTGGTCGTAAAGTGCCTGCAAGTCAGGTGATAGTGCATCACGGTCGACCACTTGCAGATCCTCGAGAGCAGCGTCAAAGTCGCTTTGCGCAGCCCATGCATCGGACCGGTACAGACGAATCACAGGCTCTTCATCGGGCGACGCCAGCAACACAGCATCGTCGAGTGCTTGCATCGATCTGGCAACGATTTCAGGATGCTCGGCCTTGCTGAGTTGACGTGCGAGTTGCCCCTTGCCAACAAGCGCAACGAGTTGCTGCGGGTCGTTGGCAAGCACTGCATCGAAAGTCGCCTGCGCCAGCACGATGTCGCCGAGCTGCGACAGCAATGCACCGGCGCGCGCCACGTCTTCCAGGGACCCGCCGATCCCGGACAGGTCTACTGTTTCACCCGGTTCGAGAGGATCAAAAATTTGTTTAATCTGCCCAGCAGCAATCGACACGCGAAGGTCGAACTGTTCAACCAGCGCCAGCATCTCTTCTGGCGGGTCGATCGAGTCAAAAACCGCTAGCTGAGCGGCCGCTTCGATAAACCGCTGTTCGTCATCGAGCAGGATCGCTGAGAACACCCGAGCATCGGGATACTCAGGATCCACTACGACCGCTTCACTGAGATCAATCAGTCCGGTCTCAGGGTCACCTAGCCGAGCGGTGAGCCAGCCCCGATACGTAAGTGCCTCGACATTGCCAGGCGAAACCTCGAGTACCTCGTCATACACGTCAAGCGCCTCGGGCCAGCGACCTTCACGGGTCAAGGTGTCGGCTTCAGAAAGCAGTCCAGTCGAGGACTGACGTATAGCGCCAGTCACGCTGTCGTCGGGGCTTCTGAAGCCTGACGCTTGAGCCAACAGCACACCAGCCAACACCGCGAGCACCAGAACGCCGATGAGAGTGACCACGCGTTGGCCGGTTCCAAGCTTGGTGTCCATGTCGTGAAACGCAGCCCGTTCCTGTTGGATCGCGCGGGTGACTTCAGCAAGTCGGCGGGTGTAGTCGTCAGTTAGCCCTGCGTGGTCATTGGCCTCGAGATCACCAGCTGCAAGCTCTGCATCAAGATCGTCGAGAGACCGCAGCAGAAAGTCTCGCTCACGTTCCAACTCAGCGAGGGCATCGGGATCGAGTGACGCCGTGGCGACCCCGGCCTTATCGGTTGTCATGAACGGTCTCGTCGAAGCTCGGCGACAAGCTCTCGGTCCTCTTCGGTCGCTGCGCGTAAAGAATCGGCTTGAACACGCCATCGCTGGAACGCCAGCCCGACCGCAGCCGTAGCCATCCCGGCCGCTACCACCGGGACGATCCAAACGAGCCCGGTAAAACCACCACTATCAGGGTTCAGTACTATCGAGCGGCCATACCTGTCGATGTACACCTGACGAATCTCGTCGTCGGTCTCACCTTCAGAGATGCGGGTTCGGATGTCGCCGCGGATCTCGCGGGCGATTGCGACATTGGACTCAGCGACCGATTGACCTCGACACTGTGGACAACGAATGGTCGAGGCCAACTGTGACATTCGCTCACCGTCACTCTGCGGGCCGCCATCACCAGCCGAGCCAACAATCAGAGCAGCAACACCAATAATTGCCATGAGTACCCAGGAGAGCCATCGCCACTGAGCCTTAAAACCAGTAACAGTCATGAGCCACCAGCTTCGAGTTGGGCGATCGTGGCATCAATGCCATCGGCCGTTACGCCACTGGCGCCAATCCACTTTTGCACCACACGACCACTCGGTGAAATAAGCAACGTCTCAGGAACAGCTGTCACGCCGTAGTCGATGGCGATGCGACCTGTCTCTTCGACCAAGGCTGGCCAATCGCCACCCAGCTCGTCGAAGAATTCACGAGCATTCTTTTCAGTGTCGCCAAACATAACGGCCACCACCTGCACATCGTCGTCTCGGTGTCGCTCGTTGAACTCAACGAGCTCAGGGTGTTCGACCCGGCAGCCAACACACCATGAGGCGAAGAAGTTCACTACGACCCAGTCGCCGCGATCATCTCGCAGTGAGTACTGACCCCCGTCGATGGTTGGGCCTTCGATCTGCGGCGCAACCTCACCAAGAATCGCAAGATTAATGGACCTGGTTTGTTGGGTTTCACTTGTCGCTAGTAACACGACGAGCACCGCTATGACAGCAGCCGCCAGCCCCGCAGCAATGGAACTTCGATTCTTCATCAGACCGAGGTAGTAGCCATTTGGGCGGGATCCGCCGAAACTGGGTCGGTTGGCCGCCGATGCAATCGATGAGGGAAGGCTGAGAACACAGTGCCTACGGCCATAAGCAAACCACCGATCCACAACCAAGCAATCAGCGGCTGGGTCGTTACGCGGATGACGACCTGCTTGTCATTCTCGGGCAAGGCAATGAGCGCTACCTGAGTATCTCTCGTGAAGGTACCAAACGTGTCAGGGGTGCCGATTGTCTGACCACTGAAGAACTGGTTGATGGCAGGCCGAAGCTCTTCGCCGTCGACCAAGATGACAGCCGCCGTGACACGCTTCTCGGCTGAATTAAGAGTCTCGAGGCCTTCGTAAGTGAATGACATATCAGCAAACTCGATGGCATCGCCTTGTTCGAGCGTGACCTCAGTCTGTCGCAGGTAGCTGTTACTCGCAGCAAAGGCGACCGCCACGATGATCACGCCCAAGTGCACGATCATTCCACCATTGGTGCGACCAACTAGGCCACGCCAACCGTTTCGACGGGTTGCCAACACGATCTGGCGGAGCGCTGCACCAGCAGCAAACCCTGCCAGTGTGAACGCGATGAGTGGCGTGATTCCACGGGCGCCAACCGCCACGGAGAAAACCAATGCACCAACGGCAAACCATGCTGGCCACTCAAGACGCTTGCGAAGCAACTCGCCGCTGGCCTTTCGCCACGGCAACACCGGGGCGATAGCCATCAGGAACAACATGACCATGCCAACCGGCATCGTCATGCGTTCGAAGTACGGCACGCCGACCGAGATGCGCTCGTCTTGTACAGCTTCGACAATTAGCGGGAACACCGTGCCCAGCAGGATCACGAAGGCAAACACGGCGAAGAGAAGATTGTTCGCCATGAACGACCCTTCGCGGCTGATCGGGGAGTCGATGCGACCAGGTGATCGCAGCCGGTCGCCACGCCAACCAATCAGGCCGATCGACACTGCGGCGATCACACCAAAGAAGGCGAGAAAGAGCGGCCCGATCGAGCTCTCACTAAATGCGTGAACTGATTCCAGCACGCCGGATCGGGTGATGAACGTTCCCAGAATGGTCAGACTGAACGTGGCACAGAGCAACGACAGATTCCAGACGCGCAGCATGCCGCGCCGTTCCTGGATCATGACCGAGTGCAAATAGGCCGTGCCTGTTAGCCATGGCAAGAATGACGCGTTCTCGACCGGATCCCAACCCCAATAGCCACCCCAGCCGAGCACGTCGTAGCTCCACCAGGCGCCCAGCACGATGCCGAGTGTCAGAAAGCCCCACGCAAACAAGGTCCAGCGTCGGGTCTCGACCAACCAGCCTTCGCCAACCCGACCGGTAATCAGCGCAGCGATCGCAAAGGCAAACGGAATCGTGAAGCCGACGTAGCCCAGGTACAGCATGGGGGGATGTATGGCCATGAGCACATTGTTCTGAAGCAGCGGATTCGGGCCAGGGCCGTCGACAAAACCGAGTGGGATCTCGATACTTTGGAATGGGTCAGCCGGACCGAGCATGAGTGCGAAAAAGAACGCTGTGACAAGAAGTACGACAACCAACGCCCACGTCACCAGCGGGTCAGCAATACGGCGGCGGAACTTGGTCAGGACGACGCCGACATAACCAGCGAGTACCAGGCCCCACAGCAGGATCGAGCCTTCGAGCGACGCCCATGCGGTAGCGAAGTTGTAGATCGGTGGTGTTCGATAGCTTCCGTTGTCGAACACATACTTCACAGTGAAGTCGCGTGTGATCAGCGCTCGTTCTAGCGCTACGAACCCGACGACCGCTCCTACCAAAACCAACCAAGCGACCTGAACGCCGATGCGGCGGAGACGCTCATCGTCCCTGCGCAATGCAACGAGCAACGTTATAGAAGCGACGATCGATGCAACGAATGCAACGACCACACCGGCATCACCAATAGCGACGTTCATTGCTCTCCCAGCTGACCGAGTGTTTGATCGGCATCAGTGGAGACTCGATGCATCATGTCTCGGGTGCGAAGCCGCCGTCATCGGCGTCGTCGAGGCGTTCTTCGTTGTCGTTACGATATTCGTTGTCGTGTTTCACGATCATTTCGGTGCTGGCGAAGTACCAACCATCGTTTGCCCCTTGAGTTATTTGGTCAATCCCGGCAGGCAGACCTGTTTTCCAGGTGCCTTCAAGCACGACGGGAACACCTGGCTGGAACAGTTCGGCTGGTGACCCAACATGGACGACATCGACCACGATGCCGGCAAATGAGATGGGAAAGGCCACCCCGAGCTCCTGTAACCCGTTCCGCTCGACTTCGACCGATATTGGATCTCCAAACGGGGTGCCTTGTACGCGGAATCGTTGCTCGACCAGTTCGTCTCGCCGTTCCACGGCTTCGTCAGCGTTGTAGAAAAAGAGCGCTGCGCTGCCAAGTGTTTGAAGCAGCACAACTCCGAGACCAATAACTACTGCAGCAAGCACCAACATTGGCAAGACTCGCTTGTTGCGTGACTGTGCAGGGCCAACCTCTCGTGGGGTGAGATCCAGGTTCACGCCGGCAACGGTTCCCACAGGAGCGTCCTCAGTCATCGGTGGTCATCCATCGACGACGGTCCGCTGGCACTCGGGCCGTCAGAGCCCTGCCTCGGCGGAGTAACGAAAATGCGTAGACCGCTACCGCAACCAGCACGACCCCCCAGCCAGAAATGAGATAACCCAAGTAATCCATCAGTCAGATCCTGTCTCGGCAGAGGAACGTGAATCGGTGACAGCGTCACTAATCGCTGCCGACGTTTGCGCACGCCGTTCAATAATTGCTGCCTCGAGCCCCACCGTTTCGGTCTGATGCTCGAGCCAACCGATGCGAAAGCGGTGCACCATGAGCCAAGCGAAGATCGCCATGAAGACAACCATGCCGAAGATCATTGTGAACAGCGTGAGGTCTTCGACGCTTCGATTGCGCAGGGTCGATTGTTGGTGCAATGTGCGGTTCTGCCACCAATCAACCGACTTGTAGACAATCGGGATATTGATCGCTCCAATGAGTCCGACCACGGCGCTTCGTTTCGCCCGCACCCGGGAATCACTCATCGTGCGGCGATAGGCCAGATAACCGATGAAGATTAAGAACAAGATGGTGGTCGTCATCAGACGAACATCGCCCCACTTCCACCATGTATTCCAGATCGGTCGCCCCCAGATCGAGCCCGTCGCCAGCGTGAGACCGCAGAACAAAACGCCGACTTCGGCCGCAGCCGCCGCTGTATTGTCCCACCAGGTCGACTTCTTCCAGAGCACAGCGATACTGCCGATCGCGTTCAAGGTAAACGCGATGTAGGTGACCATCGCAACCGGGAAATGCACGTACAACAGGCGTACGGCGTCGCCTTGTCCAGTGAGCAACGGCTCGAGGTCTGCGCCGCGTTCAAACACTCGCTGGTCCGGGTCGGTCAGCACGAACGAGAACACCAGCAACACGGCGAGGCCCAGCAGGCTGGCAACACCCAGCACAAGGGTGAGCTTCGAACTGGTCGAGGCGACATGCGGTCGGGAGAGAGCGGTACTCATTATGTGTCCTCGATTACGACGGCATATGCAAGCGCTCCGGCGGTGGCATAGACAACAGCAAGCAGGCCGAGCAGACCGGTCCACGTCCAGCCGTTGAGTGCGGCGGTGCCGAGGCCGTCGCCAAAGGCCCGAGTGGCGGCAACAAGCACCGGCATCATGATCGGAAGTAGCAGCATCGGCAAGATTGTGTCTCGTACACCCATCCCGACAGCAAGCACTCCATAAAGACTACCTGCGGAAGCGATCGCGATTGTCGCGGCGACAGCAGCCGTGACGATTAGCACAGGGTCCTGAAAGCTTGAGCGGTACAGCACCACGATGCCGAGGCCAAGGACCGCTTCGATTGCCAGGAGTTGGATTGCTACTGCCAGTGCCTTGCCAGCAAAGAGTTTCCATGCAGGAGCACCCGAGAGCCGAAGCGCCTCAAAGGTCGAGGAAATTGTCTCAACGGCAATCGAGCGTTGAATTGCTAACACACTGGCAAAGAGCGTGGCGACCCAGAACAAACCAGGCGCCAGATCACGAAGCGTCCGACTGTCGGCGTCGAGCGCCAGACCGAAAAGAACCAGAATGACCATGGCGAAGGGCACGATTTGGGTCGCAACAACTTTCGAACGCGCTTCGATTCGCAGATCCTTGCGGGCTAACGCCCAAATCTCACGCACCGCTCGCTCCGGCGTTGACCGTCTCGAACCTGTGCACAATGCCGCCGGCTACCGTGGCCACATGAGTTGCCAGCGGGCGCACGCGATCGAGTTCATGGGAGGCAACAACCACGGTCGCTCCCGCTGCGATCGCATCTTCGATCAGACCATCGACCACGTCGCGACCCGCCTGATCTAGACCAGCATGCGGCTCATCGAGCAGCCACAGACGTGGTCGGCGAATTGCCACCACCGCAATAGCAGCACGGCGTCGTTGGCCGGTTGACAATGTCACGACCTGCTGATCTGCGAATGGGGCCATCGACACTCGCTCAAGTGCCGCCATGAGATCTACATCGTCGTGGCCGGCAAGGGTGGCCCAGAACGACAAGTTCTCTGCAATGGTTAGGTCGTCGTACAACATCGTCTGTGGGCTAAGCAGCCCGACCGATGCCCGCACCAAGCGCGGCTCTGTAGCCACGTCGTACCCGAGCACGGTGGCACGACCCCGCTCGAGTGGCGCCAACCCCGCCAGCATCCGCAGCAAGGTCGTCTTACCGGCGCCATTGGGGCCTTGCACGAGGGTCACGGTGCCTGCCCGCAGCTTCAGACTCAAGCCGGCTAAGGCCGGGAAGCGATCAAGCAGCACGACAGCATCGTGTACGTCTACCGCATGATCCACATCAGCCTCCGTCACCTTCGCCGATGATACGCCCAGTAAGGCTGCGATGCGTCACCAAATGCGTCCAGAAATCACTATGAGGAGCGCTCTCGTTGCTCGCCCTCGAATGGTCCTGTAGGTTTCGGACCGCTTCTCTATCGCTCAACCAGGTAAAGAACCAGCAACATTCCCTTAACAGCATAGTTTTTAAGGTGACATGTTTGGCTTAAATTCTGGCTTACCCGCGACCATCGCAGGCGAACCGCAGTCCATACTGTCGGGCATGAGATTGGCGCGGGTGCTTGGCGTAATCGGTCGCGGGCTGATCAGCCTAGGCGTGATCATTTTGTTGTTTGTTGCCTATCAGCTGTGGGGTACGGGTATCCAGAACGCCGCAGCACAGACCAACCTGGGCAACGACTTCGCGGAGTCAACGGGCATCGAAGCCGACGCATCTGATGCTGCGTCGCTAACAGAACTCGCTCGCGCTAGTCAGGAAGCTATCGAAGACGGCCAGATTCTCATCGGCGATACCGGAGCCGTCCTCGGTGGCACGGAGGCTCGTCGCGACGCGGCTGACTCTGAAGGTTCTACGTCTACTCCAGAAGCCCCTGGCACAGCCGCCACCGAGCTCTTCGAGAACAACTTCGACGAGGCTGAACGCCAACAAATTCTGGCCAAGCTGTATCCCGAATCCGGCGAAGCATTTGCCCGGATCATTATCCCAGCGATCAACGTTGACCAGATCTCAGTCGAGGGTGTTTCGGTCGAGGACCTTCGGAAAGGCCCTGGCCACTACCCCACCACGCCCAACCCTGGCCAAGCGGGCAACGCTGCCATCGCCGGCCATCGCACAACGTACGGGGCACCATTTCATCGTCTTGACGAGCTGAATCCTGGTGATCCGATCTTCGTTACCACTGCGCAGGGCGTGTTCGAATACCAAGTACTCGGGTTCGAAGACCCGGGCGGCGGCCCCGAGCGCGGCTATTTCGTCGTGCGCCCTATCGATACCTGGGTGCTCGACCAGAAGGACGGTCAGAACATTTTGACCCTGACCGCTTGCCATCCCAAATACAGCTCCCGCCAACGCATCATCGTGCAAGCAGAGCTTGTCGGCGACCCTGCCCCGACGATCCCACGCGACGAAGCCACTGAGTTCGGAGCGGTAACTCTCGATTCCGGTGCTGCCGACGAACGAACGGCAAAGGGTGTCGACCGCGAGATTTCAGGAGCCGAACAAGTCATCATTGGTGATGATGTTGCGGCTGACGACGACCCCAGCGTCGACGGCGACGGCAATCCCGTCGATGCCGACACTGATGACACGACAGCAGGGAGCACCGCTTCCCAAGACGATCCCGCACCTCAGGGCAACGCTACTAGCGACGCCAACCCCGTCGACGCCGGCACTGATGAGACGACCGATCTGTCCGAAGATGACGCTGAACCCACCTCGGCGCAAACCTCGTTTAGCACCGACGACTTCGGCGAAGGCCTAAACGGCGATCCGACCAAGTTGAAACCCGCCATCTTGTGGGGCGCCTCTGGCCTGTTTATTTGGTTCACTGCTTGGTTCATTGGCAAACGTCTCGACCGTAAATGGACCTTGTATGCCCTCGGTCTACTTCCGTTCATCGTGGTGTTGTGGTCAACGTTTGTGAACATCGACCAGGCACTGCCCAGCTACTAAAACGGCCACACTCTAGGCTGTCGGTATGCGCTGGTTTCCTCTCGTGTGCGCCATTGCACTTCTCGGTACCGCCTGCTCTGCTAGTGATGCAGGCGACGCGATCAATGGGTCTGCGATCATCGTCGAAGCTGCGCCAACACCCGACACCTTTGATGCAAGCGATCCCGAGCAGCTGTCTGGGATATCGGTCAATCCCTCAGACATCGAGGCCGGCGAGTGTTTCAACGACTACCTCTACCGCGATCGCGCTGACTTCCTGCAGCAGATCACCACGCTGGTTGGCTGCGACGGGCCGCACGATCGTGAAGCCTATTTCCTCACCAAGTATCCAGCCGAAGAGGATGCCCCTGCTCCTCCCGAAGAGACATTGCAGCGCTGGGCTGAAGCCGTCTGTCTTGACGAGTTCGAAAAGTTTGTGGGCTTGGAGTACGTGTTGTCAAAGCTTGAGATTGGCGTGATCGTTCCCTCGTTCGAAACCTGGACCGACGACGCGGACAGGAACGTGATTTGCTTCGTGTTTCCTGACGAGGACGACCGCCGACTGCGCACGTCAGTCGCTAACTCCGGCATCTAACCCGCAGTCAGGGGATACAACCAAGCCGTGGCGAACCGTCCTGAAGCAGAGATAGATATAACTCACGACTTGGTGCAGGCTTTGCTGAATGACCAGTTCCCTGAGCTCGCTGGACTGGCGTTGCGTGAGCTTTCGCGCGGTTGGGACAACACAAATCATCGCCTAGGTGACATCGCCACCGTCCGAGTCCCCCACCGGCAAGTCGCAGCTCGCCTGATCGAGAATGAACAGGCCTGGCTTCCCCTGTTGGCAACCCAGATTGACCTGCCAATCTCGGCCCCAACCCACGCCGGCACGCCAACTGACTTCTTTCCTTGGCCCTGGTCGGTCACCCCGTTCTTCCCCGGCACCGAGGCGGCAACTGCACCGCTGGTCGACACCGTCCACACGGCCGCCACACTCGCCAACTTCTTCCGCCAGGTCCACACTCCGGCACCGTCAGATGCGCCGACGAACGAATTCCGGGGCTGCCCATTGGCTCATCGGGCTCAGTCGTTCGCTATCAACCTGAACCAACTCGACACAAGCTTGGACCGCCAACGAATAGCGGCCATCTTCAGCGAAGCATGTGACGTTGAGCAAGCAGACGAACGCGTGTGGCTGCATGGCGATCTCCACGCGCGCAACATGATCGTGCGCCACGGCCACCTCGCTGCCATCATCGACTGGGGCGACATCTGCGCCGGCGACCGGGCCACTGACCTAGCGGGCGCGTTCATGCTCGTGCCAGACCAGTTGGACGTGGTGCAACAGCACGCCGGAGCCGATGATGCAACCTGGCAACGAGCCCGAGGTTGGGCGGCCAACTTTGCCGTCATCTACCTGACTCACAGCGATGACGACCCGGTGATGGGTGGTATCGGCCTCCGGCTACTCGACACATTATTAACGACCTGACGCTCTGATCTGACCCCTCAAACCATCCTGCGATAACGTCTGACCGTTCACCTACCAGCCGCACCTCGCAAAACGGAGACCCACTCATGTCAGCAGAAATGATCGAATTCGCCGTCAACGGCACCAGTGCACGTGGCTATCTTGCAACTCCCGAGAGTGGAGCCGGACCCGGCGTCATCGTGCTGCAGGAATGGTGGGGCTTAGTCCCCCAAATCAAGACGGTGTGCGATCGCCTGGCCGACGCAGGTTATACCGCTCTTGCACCCGATCTGTATCACGGTGAAATGGCTGAACACACCGAGATGGACAAGGCTGGCGAACTCATGACCAACTTGCCGCCAGAAC
The DNA here is from genome assembly GCA_905182135.1 of uncultured Acidimicrobiaceae bacterium. Lineage (GTDB taxonomy): Bacteria > Actinomycetota > Acidimicrobiia > Acidimicrobiales > UBA10347 > UBA10347. The sequence goes on from CAJJAG010000002.1 coordinate 257,532, forward strand.
GTGCGGCGAAAGACATGCTCGGCGCCGTCGACGCACTACTGGCGCTCGACGCATGCTCCAGCGGCACCGTTGGGGTCACAGGGTTCTGCATGGGCGGGCTACTCGCCCTGCGACTATGCGCTCTGGGGGGCGACAAGATCAGTGTGGCTGCACCGTTCTATGGCGCCCCACTTGGCGACGATTCCATCGATTGGTCAAACCTGTCGGCCAAGGTCGAAGGGCACTTTGCTGCAAACGACGACTTCTTCCCACCTGAGGCATGCGAAGCACTTGCCGCCCAGCTCCGCGACATGGGTAAGGACGTAAACTTCCATGTGTACGCGGGCACGAGCCACGGATTCACCAATGAAGAAAACCCAATGGGAGCGTGGGACGAGGTAGCGACAAGAATCGCCTTTGACCGTGCTCTTGATCTGCTCGCAACTGTTGCGTAGTGACCACGCACCCAGCCGCCGAGCGGCTTGTTGCAACGGTAAACAAGCATGACCGGCACCGACTAACCGATTTGGAAAACGGTCTGTGCGACAGCGGGCGCTATCTTTGAAATCAACCCGCACCTCTTGATCGAGGTCATCGGCGCAAATTTCGTCGCCGTAAGCTAGTTCCGCCCGACCCCCGCCAAGTCGCATTGTGTGCGAAAGAACTGCCCAACGTCGACAGAGTGCATTCACCCACTGCTGCAGCCCCCCGCTAGCGTCATCGGGTGGCCTGACCCTCACCCGGCCACCCGACCCGACCCAAGGAGCGCTCTAGATGGACGTCACCGACGCAGTGATGCAGCGAAAGTCGACCCGGGACTTTCTGACCGACCCGATCGACGATGCCGTCATCCGGCAACTGCTCGAAAAGGCATCGCGAGCGCCATCGGGCGGCAACCTGCAGCCGTGGAAGATCTGGGTGATCAATGGCGATTCGATGGTCTCGTTCCGCCAGCACATGGTTGATCAACCACCAACGACCGACATGGAATACGACATCTATCCCCCAAGTCTGTGGGACCCGTACCGCACGTACCGCTTCCAAAACGGCGAGCAAATGTACGACACGATCGGTGTTGGCCGAGACAATAAGCCAGGCCGGCTCCAGCAGTTCGCCCGCAACATGGACTTCTTCGGCGCACCCGCATCCATCTTCTGCTTCGTCGATCGCGGTCTTGGTTCTCCCCAGTGGTCGGACCTAGGCATGTTCTTGCAGACCTTCATGCTGTTGGCGGAAGAAGCTGGCTACCAGACGTGCCCTCAAGAGGCCTGGTCAGCTGCCCACGAACAGGTTCGAAGCTTTACCAACGCTCCTGATGAACTCATGCTCTTCTGTGGTGTGGCAATCGGCAAGGCCAACAACGACCACCCGATCAATTCACTCGTGACTGAGCGGGCGACCGTCGACGATTTTGCTACCTTCCTATGAGCCAGGTACCTGTCATTGATCTGTCAGCGCCGTCGCCCGAGGCCATCGCTGCACTCGACGCTGCATGTCACCAACATGGTTTCTTCTTGCTCAGCGGCCACGGCGCCGATGCTCTGATCGAACAAACGTGGGATCAGACATCACGGTTCTTTGATGCCGGCACCGACGTCTCCGAGCCGCTACGGCGCACCGAAGACAACCCTCTCGGTTATTTCGATCGCGAGCTGACCAAACGCAAGCGCGACCATAAGCAGGTCTTCGACTTCACCAACCCAACAGATCCTGAGCGCGACAAGTACAATCGGTGGCCAAAAAATTTACCTGGCTTCCGCGACGCCATGGTCGACTTCCACTCCGAGTTCACGGCCCTGGCCCAGCGCACTATGGCCCTGCTACATGATGTGCTCGCACTTGGGCCTGAGTCCCAAGCCAAGATGGCGTTCAATCCGATCAATAGCCCGGTACGGCTCAATCATTACCCAGTCGGCGATCCCGTACCCGAGGACCAACGCGAAGGCTTGATCGAACTCGGCGAAACGGCACTCGGCTACCACACCGACCCAGGCATGATCACGCTGCTGTTGCAAGACAACACAGGTGGGCTGCAAACCCAGGACCGTGACGGCAACTGGATTGATGTGCCGCCAGAGCCCGGCACCATCGTGGTCAATCTGGCCGACGCGGTTCAGGTCCAGACCAACGACCGCTGGCGAGCCGCTGTGCACCGCGTCGTCCCAATGACAACCGAGCGCCGCTTCAGCATTCCGTACTTCGCCAACCCGTCACGTCATGCCACAATTGATCCGTTACCAGAACTTGCTGCGGACCCGCTGTACCGATCGTTTGACTGGACCGAGTTCATGGCTGCCCGAACCGCAGATAATTTCGCCGATTTAGGTACTGAGGACGCTCAGATCACCGACTATCTACTCACCATCTCTTCATAATTCAAGGTTCATGGACATCCGCGATCTTCCGTTAGCACTGACCTATGACGATGTTTTGATCGTCCCTCAGCGATCGAAAATTCGATCCCGATCCCAGGTCAGCCTGGCGTCGCAGCTCACTTGCGATATCAGCATGAGCATCCCGGTGATCGCCGCCAACATGGACACCGTGTGCGGCTGGGAAATGGCTGCGACCATGTCGCAGCTAGGAGCGGTGGGCATCATCCACCGCTTCTTACCGATCGTCGACCAACAGGAAGAGGTACGCAAGGCTTTCGAAGCCTGCGCCGGCGGCACCGTCGGTGCTGCGATTGGCACCGACCACGACATGATCGAACGTACCTTGGCGTGTGCCGCTGCTGGAGCGACCGTCGTGGTGCTCGACATTGCACATGGCCACGCAGAACACGCTATCGAAGGTGTACGGCGGTTGAAGGCCGAAGCGCCCCAGGTCCAGGTCATTGCTGGAAATGTCGCAACCGGTCAAGGAGCGCTCGATCTGGCCGACGCAGGCGCCGATGCAATCAAGGTTGGCGTCGGCCCTGGGGGTGTGTGTACCACTCGACTCGTTGCCGGTGTGGGTGTTCCCCAACTCACGGCTGTTAGCGATGCAGTGAACGCTGGCTGCGGTGTGCCCATCATTGCTGACGGCGGCATCCGCACATCAGGTGACATCGCCAAAGCGTTAGCTGTCGGTGCTGACAGCGTGATGATCGGGTCCATGTTTGCTGGCACCAAAGAAGCACCCGGCGAAGTCGAACAGACCGATAAGGGCCTGTTCAAACGGATCCGTGGCATGGCCTCTCGAGAAGCAGCCGAGCACCGCGCTGCTCGCTCCGGCGGTGAACTCGACGAAGAGTACTTCGAACATCGAGCCGCTGAAGGTGTCGAAGGTCTCGTCCCCTACCGCGGGTCGGTTCAGATTCTTGTGAATGAGCTAATGGCAGGACTCAAGAGTTCCATGTCCTACTCCGATGCCGCAACACTTGCCGAGTTCCGCACCAAGGCCAGGATGGTACGCATCACCGGCGCCGGGCTAAACGAGAATCGTCCCCACGCCACCACCTAGTGCTCTGTTCTCCGCCGCAGCGTTACTGGATGTGCTCGGCGACGTAGGGAAGGTTGCGACCGTACTCACCGGCGTCTAAACCGTAGCCAACAACAAACGCTGGTGGAAGTTCAAAGCCAACGTATTTGATATGGCTTGCATCGTGTTGACGGCCTTCGCGCACCAGCAGCGCACAGACCTCGACACTTGCTGCACCTGCAGTTGCCAAGTGTTCTTCGAGATAACTCAGTGTCAGACCCGTGTCGACGATGTCCTCAACCAAGACGACATGGCGGTCCTGCACTGGTTCGTCAAGGTCCATCAGGATTCGGACCACACCACTGGTCTCGGTCGAGCGCCCGTAGGAGGACAAAGCCATAAAGTCGACTTCGACATCGAGGTCGATCGCTCGCACCAAGTCCGCCATAAAGACAAAGGCGCCTTTGAGCACCCCTACGAACAATGGGAGCCGCCCTGCATAATCGGTTGCGATCTCGGCTCCGAGTAGCCGCACCCGCTCCGCTATCTGGCTTTCGGACAACAAGATGGGGCCATGCTCGCGACGGCCATTTCGCTCTTCGTTCACCGCCGGAGGTTATCGACTGCGCCGGCGCTCACCGCGAGCTGTATCCCGGTTACTTCCGTCGCTAGGGAAAACAAATACCAGCCTGGACGGAGCCAGGCGGAGGACGTGGCGGTATCACCCTCCAATGTCGGCACGGTCAGAGTCACGTCGATGTCCATCCTCAGCATGTGCTCGCACAAGGTCTAGACCGCGATCACTTCGCACATCAGCATCGAATCGCAGCAGAAGTGCGCCTCCCACCGAGCTCCGGCCACTCGTGATGTTCGCCGCTCCACTTCCGTGGTGTCACGCAATGGAGCTAGAGCCCTAACTGGCGGTCAGGTTTGGGCGGTGCGCAGGCCAGCGAGCACGCGAGACGGCGTCAGCGGAAACTCGTTAAACCAAACACCTGTGGCGTCATGCAGAGCAGCAACTACCGCAGGGGCATAGGTGATGAATGGCATCTCGGCCACGCCACGGGCGCCGAACGGTCCAACCGGATCGGCCAGTTCGAGGACATCGGTGTTCACCTCGGTCGGCACATCGCCAATGCCCGGAATGAGATAGGACGAGAAACGAGGGTTCTGGATGACGCCGTCGACGACCTGCAGGTTCTCGCTGAGGGCATACCCGTGGGCTTGTACAACCCCGCCTTCGACCTGACCACGGAGCAGCTCGGGGCTGATCGCTCGGCCAACGTCATGGGTCGACGTCACCTTGTCAACACGGATATGACCCGTCTCGATATCAACAGTGAGCTCGACGGCTTGGGCCATGTACCCATAGCTAAAGTTCGGTTGACCCTGGCCGGTTTCTTCGTCGAGCTGCTGGGTCTCTGGAGGTACATAACGAGCAAACCCGACCGCAGGCCGTTCACCTTCAGCCCAAGCCTTGGCAGCGACCTCGGCGGCGGCCATGATTGAGTTTCCGGCCATGAAGGTCAGTCGACTCGCCGACGCTGAACCCGAATCACCGGTGTTCGTCGTGTCGCTGAAGTGCCCTTCGACGTCGTCGAGCGCCACGCCGGTCGCTTCGGAAGCCATCTGGAGGAACGCTTGATGTGCACCCTGACCAACTTCGGCACCAGCGTGGTAAAGATCTGCGTTGGATGGTTCGGTATCACCGGGTTCACCGTGCAAATGGATCTCGGCCTCGCAGCGTTCGGGAAACCCGAACGAGAAACCGACGTTCTTGGACCCAGCGGCGAAACCGCGGCCACGTCGCACTGCAGCTGGATTGGGGGGCAGCGAAGCAAACGGCGAAAAAGGTTCGCCCGGGCCGAGTGGAACATCGAACGACGACCGTCGGGCGCAGGACTCGATGACCTGGGGTAGCGATACACCCGCAGGAAAAACTGAGCCAGTTACGCCAACGCTGCCTTCGCTAATTTGGTTGCGACGCCGGAGTTCGACTGGGTCGATATTCAGTACTTCGGCGAGTCGATTCATCTGCATCTCCGCAACGAACGCCCCCTGTGGGCCACCAAACCCGCGGAACGCTCCGCCTGGTGGACTGGTTGTATAGACCGTGTGGCTATCGATTGTGGCGTTGGGGATCTCGTACGGTCCAACAACACTCAAGTGCGCATTGCCCAGCACCTTGTTCGACGTGTAGTTGTAGGCACCTGCATCAAGCAGCACCTTGGCTTGTATTGCCGTGATCTTGCCCTCCGAGGTAGCTCCAAGCTTGGCGTGGATACGCCCGCGGTGCCTCTTGTGATGGCCAACGATCGACTCTTCGCGGCTCCACTGCGTCTGCACCGGACGATGGATGCCCATGGCAGCAAGCTTGCGGACGGCGAGCGCCATGACGATCTGCACCGACATGTCTTCGCGTCCACCGAACGCCCCACCAATGGCGGGATAAATAATGCGCACCTGCGACAGGTCAAGCATCAGTGCGTGGGCGACCTGCGCTTGGTCTTCGTGCGTCCACTGACCCGCCACTTCGACAGTGACTCTGCCAGCTTCGTCAATCCAAGCAGTTGCCGCCTCAGGTTGCAGATAGGCGTGTTCTTGATAAGGGACTTCGTAGGTGTGTTCGACAATGACATCCGCATCGGCGAAGCCTTGTTCGACATCACCATGCCGAATTTTCAAATGGGTGTAGCTGTTTGTTCCATCTTGTGGATGAACCAGCACCCGGTCACCGAGCGCAGCGTCGATGTCCGGTACCAGCTCGAGCTGCTCCCATTCGGCCACGATCGCAGCGGCACCAGCATTGGCTGCCTCGATAGTCTCGGCCACCACCACCGCAAGATGGTCGGCTTCCCAGCGACTCACGTTGGTCTCAACCGCGACGTCATCGGTGTTGATTGAGCCAATCAGAACCGGTTGATCGAACTTGGTCAGCCCATACTCGTTGCGGGGAACATCGTCGGCTGTCACCACGGTGATGACCCCTGGGACGGCTACGGCTGCCGTTACATCGAGTCGGATGAGTCGAGCATGCGGTTGGCCGGTAAACACGACCTTGGCCACCGCAGCATCGTCGGCTTGGCGGTCGCCCGGGTAAAGGGCTGTCCCCTGGGCCTTAGCCATAGCGTCGAAGCGGATGGGTGAGGATCCGACACTCATAAGAGCTCGCTTTTGATTGCCGCCGTCACGGCATCGATGATGTTGTAGTAGCCAGTGCAACGGCACAGGTTGCCGGACAGAGCAAGCTCAATTTCAGCTCGGGTCGGGACTGAACCAAGTTCGTCGGCCAAGGTCTGAGCAGCCATCACGAATCCGGGGATGCAGTATCCACACTGCACGGCAAATCGGTCGACAAACATCTGCTGCATCGTGTTAGGAGCTCCAGCCGGAGCCAGGCCCTCGATCGTGGTGACGGTCCCTCCATCGGCTTGTACCGCTGGCACCAGGCAACTCATCACTGCGTCGCCATCCAATTGCACAGTGCAGGCACCGCATTCGCCTTCGGCACAACCTTCTTTAGTGCCCGTCCCGGCCGTGTCGCGCAACCAGTCGAGCAATGTCCCCGCACCTCTCGGTGTTGCAATTTTAATTGCTCCGTTGACGGTCACAGAAACCGGTGAGCCTGCGGGAATGTCTCGTCGCCGGGGCTGCTCGCCTGTGGCATCTCGACGGGTGTCAGCCCGTGTCGTCAGCAATGGCACGCGGTCTGGCCAGCGTGAGGCCTCGGCTCCTGCGGCAAGGGCGGAAAGACCTCGTGAGATGACCGCATACACAGACGCCCGGCGGTATTCGGCCGTAGCCCGGCCATCATCGATAGGGCTGATGCTGTCGACGGCTGCCTGGGCTGCAGCCGTGATCGATATTTGATCGAGTTGTGTGCCCACCAGCACCTGTGCCGCAGCGGCGTTCAGTGCAACGGTTGGTCCGACGCTGCCGAGAGCAATGCGGGCCTTGGCAATAGTTCCATCGTCATCAAACGTCAGGACCAGACCGGCATGCACCACGGATATAGCTTGCGCTTTACGCAAGCCTGCCTTCACCCAGACGCCACGGCGCGTGCCTTCGGTTGCGGGGATATTTATGTGAGTAACCAGTTCTGTCGCGGCAAGCACCGTCGAACGAAACCCGCTGTAGAAATCGATGAGCTTGATCGTGCGCCAGACCAACTCCCCATCGGCTGCAATGACGGTCCGGAGCTCGGCATCGAGCGCCATAAGAGCCGAAATAGTGTCATTGGCCGGGCTAGCGGTAACCAGGTTGCCCACGAGAGTCGCCCGGTTTCGGAGCTGTGGGGAACCAATCTCAAGGCATGCCTGCCGCAGTGCGTGCACGCCGTCGCCTGAGAGCTCTGTGGATGCAACGATGTCAGCATGGGTAACGCCAGCTCCGATCAGCACACCTTCAGGGTTGTGATGTATTTCGCCGAGCCCCTGGATGCCCGTCATATCTAGCAAGTCGACCCGCCCATTCTGGCGGTCACGTGCTAACTCGAGCAGTAGGTCGGTTCCGCCAGCAACCAGCCTCAGTTCCGGATTCGCAGCGAGGACATGCGCCGCTTCTTCAATCGTTGACGGGCGGATGATGCCACCAGGCGTGCTTCCTGGTTGCTGCACCCAGTGCAGCCCGCTCGCTACTGCCGTCATGAACGATCAATTCCGGTAAACAACACCACTGCATGTTCGTGCGCTGGCGCTGGTTCGACCAAAAGCCCTGCAAAGCCGGCAGTACCCGTGGAGCATACGTTGACGTCGGTGTGCGCATGAGCCAGCTCGTAAGCCCGCTCGATCAAAGGCTCCGGAGCCACAATCGGGTGTCCCCCTGATGCCCGGGTGCGTTGCAATAGCCGAACCCAGTCATAGGTGACATCGTCGAGAATGCCGGTCGCGAAACTATGGGGATCGTGCCACGGAGTCATGATCTGCTGGTCAGGCGCCAGGGCTGCGTCGAGATCGAAGTCCGGTGTCCATGCTTCCCAAGCACGGTGCAATGGAGCACAGCCTTCTGCCTGAACGGGATGCAGACGGGCTTTAGGAAGCGCAGTCGACACCGCCGTCGCCAGTGCTCCCCCACCAACCTGGATATACAACGAGTCGACCGTGCAGCTCTGTTCTGCGATCTCCCACCCAAGCGTTCGGGCGCCATCGAACGTAGTGGGTGTATCGGTGCCTTGCACGCTGAATGCTTGCGAACCAGCGGTGACCGCCTCACGGAATCGCAGATAACAAGGGTCACCCGCCTCCCCATCGCGACGTTCGCACCGGTTGATGGTGGCGCCGAAGTCGTTCAGTTGTGCCACGACCGACTCCTCAGCCCAGGTCGGCACAAACACATCGAGCTTGCGACCGAGCGCCCGAGCCACAATCGCAGCACCAAGGGCTGCATTCCCGCAACTAGCGATTGCGAAGTTGTCTGCTGGTGGCCCACCAAGGCGTTCGGCAATCAGCTTGTCGATGGCGACACCCATGAGATGACGCGACTTGTGAGATCCACCGACGCCGCCGGCTTCGACCTTTATCGAGAGTCGGGATGCGATACCAGCCTGAGCTGCTAACTCCTGGCCGTCAATCAGTGGTGACACCAAGAAACCTCGGCCCCAGACGCGCGCTACGTTGCCATCGATTTCAGATACCAGATCGACGAACTGCTCGTCGGACATGCGGCCATCGCGCACGACTTCGTAGGAGTCGAGCTGCTCGCGGTACCGCAAGTAAGGATTCTGCTCACCTTCAAGCCCTGCGGGGTTCGGTGCCGCCGTTTCTTCGCTCAAATCGTCACGCCAGTGGCTGCATTGAATTCTTCGATCATGCCGTCCCACTGATCAACGAGTGGACGCAAGCTGTTCCACCAGCTCTGTTCGCGTCGAATTTCGAAATCAGGAATGTCGACGCCCTGCTGCTCCACCCATGTGAAGTAACCAAGATTGAATACTCGGTTGCGCTCCGCCGGACCCATTTCCATGGCTTCTGTTGGTAAACCCACCAGGTGCGTATCGAAGGTCTCTGCAGCGTGAGTCTCGTCGAACCCACCAGCGAAATGGGTCGCCATGATCCGTTCTCGGTCAGAGTTATACAGATCGCTACCATCGGTCGCAACCGACATGATCACGTCGTCGGAGCCAAGGCCCCACTGCTTGGCCGCTGTGATCGCTGCGAGCGTGTTGCAAATCGAGGAGTAGCCCATGTCGACCAGTGTGTTGACCAGTTCAGGGGCAACGCCACGTTCTGCAAGAACCTGTTTGCCCGCTGGTGTGTTGAAGAGAACGTCTAGGCGATTCGTTGAGTTGTCGCTGACGCCAACAATCAGGTCGGTGTTCGTCACGTTGTGGATCAGTGGAATGTGCTTGTCGCCGATGCCCTGGATGTTGTGGTCGCCAAACCCATTGTGCAACATGGTCGGGCACTCGAGCGCTTCGACCCCGACGATGCGAGCACCGTGCTCGTCCTTCAGGTAGTCGCCCGCACCCAAAGTGCCAGCCGAACCCGATGCAGAAACGAACGCAGCGAGGTTGCCTGGCCGATCGGCAGTGACATGGTTAAACACCGTTTCGATCGCCGGGCCGGTCACGGCGTAGTGGCCAAGATGATTCGAGAACTCGCTGAACTGATTCAGGATGACGTTGGCAGGGTCCAACGAGAGCTCGTTGCACGCGTCATAGATCTCTTTGACATTGCTCTCGGTGCCGAAGGTCTTGATGACGTCTTCTTCGGGGTTGCTGGTCCATCGCTCGAGCCATTCGAAGCGCTCACGGCTCATACCTTCGGGCAAGATCGCCACCCCTCGACAACCCATGATCTTGCTGATAGCGATACCGCCACGGGCGTAGTTGCCAGTCGATGGCCAGATCGCACGATTGTTGATCGGGTCGAATCGGCCAGTCACAAGCCGTGCGGCCAAACATGAGTATGCCGCGAGCACTTTATGGGCCCGGATCATCGGGAAACGGTTACCGAAAGCCAGCACGATGCGGGCATCGACGCCGGTAAGTTCCGATGGCAGCTCGATATGGGTCGGTACGTCAGTGAAACCGGGAAAGTTCTCGCCTGCCTGATCGGCATGCTCATTGAACCAATGCACACGAAACAGGTTCGTTGGGTCTGGAGCGTCCTTGTCGATGCTGGCAAGCTTCTGCTGAATCGATGCTGGGATCGTTGACGGGTCTCGGAGTTGCGCAAATGTCGGCAGCAAAATACCGTTCTCGCGGAAGCGGGTGATGGCGTTGTCATAGGACGCCTGCCCACCGTCGGCGAACTCACCAAAGACGGCAAGATCGGATGCGACGGGTGGGGTCTGATTCGACATAAGAGCGATAGCTTCCGGTTGCGTATCTTAACAAAAAGTAAAGAAGCTAAATCCTAGACGCACCGGCGCAACTTGACTGTGCCTCACCGCTGGCAAGGCAGCTTTTTTAAATTGCGTTCATCTAGCGCCCACAAGCACTTCAGCTCTCTGGTCGTGCCGCTTAGGCCCTCTGCGACCGAGCAGCCATGGCAGTAAGAGCGTCGCCAGCCAGTCGACACGGCAGCCAATCGCGCTTGATTTCTGCATCGACATTTTCATAAAATTCGATCGATGGCGTGTTCCAGTCCAGGACCTGCCAGTCCACCCGAGCGAACCCTCGCTCAACAGCGATGCTTGCCAACTCGGCCAATAATGCCCCGCCGTAGCCGCCACCGCGATGGTCAGGCTGTACATAGAGGTCCTCGAGATAGATGCCCGGGACGCCCTTCCACGTGGAGTAGCTCTGGAAGAACAACGCCATGCCAACAGCCACACCGTCGACCTGGCCGATCACGCACTCAAACGGCGGCCGCTCCGACTCCATCTGTTCGCGGATCGATGCTGGTGTGGCCTCGACGGCATCGGGCTCCTTCTCGTATACGGCGAGCTCATAAATGAAGCCATGAATGGCCTCGGCATCGTCGGAGGTTGCCGCGCGTATCGAAAACGTCATGCCCGGACGATACGCCGGCCGCTATGAGGCGAGCGACGCTCCCGCCTCATTTCCCTCGTCCCGATGGCGAAGCCGCCAGAATGCCCACGAAGACACCGTGTAGACCCACGAGAGCGCGCACACGTTCAGAAGCCGACCGTTGTCCGACAATGCTGTTGATCAGTCGTTTGCCAGGCCTAGTTCGCGTTGGCGTTGCAGGATGTAGTCCGGAAGGTGCGCTCGGCCATAATCGAAGCCCACCCGCAGCAGCATGTCGAGCAACTCGAGTCGCCCCCCATCGAGCTTCCACGGAAGTGCCATATAGATCGGCATACCGAACACTCGAAGCCTGTCGAGCTGTGAATAAACCGAGTCTTGATAACGACGACGATCTTCCCAGGCCCAGTCAGCTGGGCCGAAGCCGGTGCCAGGATCAATGATGAGCTGGGACTCGGCGACGCCTGCGGTGGTGACGCGGGTCAAGGTCTCTTCGAACCACGAAAGCATGACGTCCAGCGGATTACCTTCGACGAAGCTCATCGCTTTGGGGTCGATACCAGACAGGAATGGTAGTACCACTGGCACTCCTCTATCGGCCGCTAGGGCAACCATGTCTTCGTTCTGTAGCCCATCTGCAGCATTCATGAAGTTGGCGCCGGCATCTAACGCTCGCTCCATGATTTCGGGCTGCCAGGTGTCAACCGAAAGCTCGACACCTAGCTCGGCGATCGTCTGGATCTTGCCGTCAAGACGGCTCCACTCTTGTTCGAGTTCTACCCGCTCGGCGAACTGTGTCGATCCCGCACCGCCGAGATCGATACCCACACAACCCTGTCCGATCAGCAGCTCGGCTCGAGTGCGGGCTGCCTCGACCGTCTCCGCGATCGAGAAGTCTGCGAGCGAATCGGGCGAGGAATTGATGACGCCGTGGAGCTTCATGTCGTTGTCCTTAACCAGAGGCCCGAAACAGCAACACCCAAAGATCGGGCAGCAGGGATGGGGGCGGGCCTCTGCGCAAAAAGGATATTCCAGTGCACACCAAAGGCCAGAGTCGAAGCGGCCATTACATGAGTACGATGCGCATTTGTGAGCGACCTCGAGGACGATCCGATCCTGGCCCGACGGGCACAGCTCAGCACTGCGGCTGACGCCGGAAAACGGCTCGGCTACTCACTTTTTGGCATCGCTATGGTTGCTTTTTTTGTTGGTTTGTTCACAAATTTCAACGATGTTTGGGGTTGGATCGTTATCAGCTCTTTGATCGCCGGGTCAGTGCTATTGCTGCCGGCAATTATCATCGGTTATGCCGTAAAGGCCGCCTATCGAGACGACCTAGGGCTCGACTCCGGCCACTAGAGGTCCACATCTCTGTCTTCAGGTGTCCACCTTTCTGTTACGTGCACAGTCCGTGAGTCCGACACAGTCTGTAAGTCCGGTCGATGAGTCCGATCTAGAACCGCCAGCTAGGACCGGACCCTTAGATCAGGGTCTCACCCCAGCGGGGGTGCGATGTCGATGGGTTCGTCTGGCAGGTTCCCAGCAATAACGTCGGGTAGAAATTCTCGTAACCGCTCGGGCAGCACAGGCGTATCTGAGGCCATCAGATCCTCAAGCGACCACCACTCGGCTCCGCTGAAGGCTGCGGCTTCGAGAAACTCAAGATGTTTGGGCTGCCACTCGCCACCGTCACACCAAGCGACATGGATTTGCTCGTCACTCTCAAAGTGGTAGCCACCAAAATCGAACTCGACGTACTGCTTCCACACAACGGGACCGATTTCGGCGTTTTCGATACCGGTCTCTTCGTACAGCTCGCGGGCAACAGCCGTTGCACTGTCTTCTCCAGGGTCGATGCCACCACCCGGTATTTCGAGCCAAGGCGGCTTTGAAGCATCCGCCGGGTCACGCCCGTTGATCAGAAAGATCCGTCCTTGCCGATCAAGCACTACAACTCGCGCCGCCGGGCGCCTCAACGTCCACATGGCATCGAAGCTAGCAGGAACCGGGAAATACCGGTGTTGCGCATCGGTGTCCAATCGCGCCCCTCGCTAGGCCATAAGAGTCGTCACTCCGTGGTCCGGAATAGCAGTTTCGAGAATGTTTCGAGCCTCGGGTAGCCAGCGCAATGTCCTGAATTTGTTGACTAGTGGATCTCTGCCGTCAGCCCGACCTCCGAACACAAGATCCGCTCCAAATGAATTCTCTGATGTGCATGCACAGTGAAAGACACCAGACAAACTTGACAACTTGACGATCGAGCCCATCTCTTCGGCGGCCTCCTTCAGCGCCGTCTGCTCAACGGGCTCGCCGCTCACGAGCAATCATTTAGGCCAAGCGAACCGGCAGGTACCGATCTGCATCAGTGTCCGCTCCATAACCAAAGCGCATCGGGACGGCGCGGTTCATGACCGCCGGTCCGGTGCCATGCCACTTTGGCTTACATGGTTGAGCGATAGCACCGGAGCATCGGCGAGTTGACCCAGAGTTGTATCCTGGCAACGACCAGGCGTGCAGTGCTCCACCAGAGCCGCCGCAGCAAACTCGGCGTTGGTTATTCGATGGACACCAGCGAATAACCCATCGCAGTGGCGTGGCATCCGGGCAAAACAAACCGCACCGTGTGGTCAGCCTTGGTTAGCTCGCTGGGTCATGAGTTGGTTGACGACCTTGCCGTCGGCCTTACCTTGCGTTGCCTTCATGATCTGGCCAACGAAATGTCCCTGGACCTTACGATCGCCTTCGAGGAAACGAGCCCATTCGTCAGGGCTCGTGGCAATAATGCCATCAAGAAGAGACGCAAGTTCAGTGGTATCCATGGCTTCGAAGCCCATAGACGACGCTATATCGCCGGGCGCACCACCATTCGCGACCAATTCGCCCAGCACGGTTTTCACCTGGGTCGAGCTCAACAAACCATCGACCTCCATAACCACCAAGGCAGCGAAGGACTCGAGCGTTAGCTGGCCCTGGCCATCAGACAAATTCTGATCAGCATGCTTCATGGCTACTGTTGCATCGGCTCCGGCTTGGATTGCGCCGATGACCAGCATGTCCAAGCCTCGCTCAACAGTCAGTGTCGTGTCAGCAATCTCAACGCCCGCTGCTGCTGCGAGCGCTGAACGCCGTGCTGCAGGCAACGCAGGCAACGCAGCGTCAATCGCTGCGATGTCTTCAGCGGTTGGTGTCAGCGGCGGCAGGTCCGGGCAGGCGAAATAGCGATAGTCATCGGCGTCTTCTTTGGACCGACCCGATGTTGAACGGCCGCCGTCTTCGTCCCAGTGACGTGTTTCTTGCTTCGGTTCTTCGCCGTTGGTCCATAGGTCGACATGGCGTCGAGCCTCGTAGTTAATGGCACGACCAAGTGACCGAAGCGAGTTGATGTTCTTGACTTCGCACCGGGTGCGTAGCTCGTCGTTGCCGATAGGACGCACTGAGACATTGGCGTCGACTCGCATCGAGCCTTCTTCCATACGTGCGTCGCTAACGCCAGTGGCCAGCAGGATGTCACGGAGCTCGGCAACATAGGCACGAGCCGTCTCGGCGTCGTGCATGACGGGGTGGCTCACGATTTCGACCAGGGGAACACCGGCTCGGTTGTAATCAACCAGTGTTGCGGTTGCATCGTGGATCCTGCCGCCTCCACCCAAATGAGTCGATTTACCCGTGTCTTCTTCGATATGGGCTCGTTCGATTCCCACTGACCTGCCGTTAGGGAGTTGCACAAAACCCTCGGCGTTCGTTGGTTCCTCGAATTGCGTGGTCTGGAAGTCTTTTGGCATATCGGGGTAGAAGTAGTTCTTGCGAGCAAAGATCGACGGCAACACAGTGCAGTTGAGCGCCCGACCCAGTGTCATCGCAAACTCAATGGCTTGTTTGTTTGGCACCGGGAGCGATCCCGGCAGACCAAGACAGGTTGGGCAGATGTTGGTGTTGGGTTCGTCGCCGAAGTTATTGGCACAACCGCAGAAGAGTTTGGTTGTCGTCGCTAATTCGACGTGAACCTCGAGCCCGATCACCATCTCCCAACCCTCGGGTAATACGCCTTCGACTGTTTTGGAGTTGTCCGTCTCGAGAGTCCCGACACGCTGGCCTTGCTCAGGTAGTTCGCTCATGACATCCCCTTTGCAGCATCTTCGAGGGCCTTGGCGGCCTTAAACATCCTTGCTTCTTCAAGCATCGGAGCCAGAATTTGCACGCCGACAGGCAGCCCATCATCGCCGACACCGAACGGCACCGACATGGCAGGGTGACCTGCCAGGTTCGATGGGATCGTGCACACATCGCACATGTAGAGCGCCATGGGGTCGCTCTTCGCTCCGATTTCGAACGCCGTAGACGGCGACGTCGGCGACAGCAGCAGGTCAAAGCTCTCATACGCCGTTGCAAACTCATTCGCGATCAGCGTGCGAACTCGCTGAGCCTTGCCGTAGTAAGCGTCGTAATAGCCCGAGGATAAGGCATAGGTTCCAAGCATGATGCGGCGCTTAACCTCGTCGCCGAACCCAGCAGAACGAGTAGCAACGTTCATCGCCGCCACGTTCTGTCCCTCGACTCGTTGGCCATAACGCACGCCGTCAAATCGTGCCAGGTTGCTCGACGCTTCGGCGGGGGCGATCAAGTAGTACGCAGCAAGGCCGTAGATTGTCGCCGGGATACTGACGCGTTCAACCGTCGCTCCCGCTGCAGTCAGCGCTTCGGCCGCCTGGTTAGTGCGTGCGATGACGTCGTCATCGATTCCCTCGCCCATGAGTTCGTCGACCAGGCCAATACGCATTCCTGCGACGCCATCGTTCACTGTTGGCAGCGTAGGCGTAAGCGGGTTAGGAATCGAGGTAGCGTCCATGGGGTCATGACCGCTAATCACGTCAAAACACAACGCAGCATCGGTGACATTCTGTGCGAACGGACCGATCTGATCGAGTGAGCTCGCGAACGCAATAAGCCCGTAACGCGACACCGCACCATATGTTGGCTTCACGCCTACGACGCCACACAGCGCTGCTGGTTGGCGGATAGATCCGCCAGTGTCGCTGCCCAACGATAGCGGTACGAAGTCGGCGGCAACAGCAGCGGCAGAGCCACCGCTGGATCCACCTGGCACCCGGGTCGTGTCATGAGGGTTGCGGGTTGGCCCGAATGCGGAGTTCTCGGTCGAGGACCCCATTGCGAACTCGTCCAAGTTCGTCTTACCCACGATCACCGCACCGGCGGCTTCGAGTCGGCCGATGACGGTTGCGTCGTAGGGCGGGCGCCACCCTTCCAAAATTTTTGAACTACACGTTGTGGGCTCACCCCGGGTGCACATGTTGTCTTTGATCGCAATAGGCACGCCGGCAAGAGGACCGGGATCATTGCCATTAGCCACTGCGTCGTCGACGGCCTGGGCCTGGATCTGAGCCCGCTGCTTCGTCAAATGCAGAAAGGCATGAATTTCATCGTCACGTTCATTGATAGCGCCAAATGATGCATCGGCAACCGCCACTGCACTTTGAACACCAGAGCGGATTGATGCAGCCAATTCCTGTGCGCCGCTCACGGCGCCTCGCCTAGGGATGGAGGAACGCGAAATCTGCTATCTTCGACGTCAGGTGCCTGGGCCAGGACTTCGTCGCGATCGAGCGATGGCACCAAGACATCGGGTCGCATCACATTGGTCAGCGGATACGGCTGCGCCATAGGCGGCACATCGCTCAGATCAAGCGAATTTAGGTTCGCTGCGGTCTCAAGAACAACGCATAGCTGTTCTGTAAAGGTATCGAGTTCGTTGTCGTCGAGCCGTAACCGAGCTAGCGAAGCAACATGCGCGACCTCGTCACGCGAGATCTCGCCACTCATGAGGTCATCCTGCAGTCATGCACAACTGATGATGTTATCCGCCCGAGCAGCGGCCGGGCTGGGGTAGCCGATCCGGCGCCGAGGGGCCTGTGAACAGATCAACCTGGGTCCGTAAATTCCGACATGCCCCGGTTACCGTGGACCACGTGAGCACCCACCCGTTCCTTTCGCCTGCATGGATCGACAAGGCCCGGGCGATTCATGACGAGTACAAGGATCGCGTCGACGAACCGACCGAGTCACTTCGTATGAATGTCACCGTCACAACTGCTCCATTCAGCGAAGACCACGTCCTCGGCCATATCGACACAACGACCGGTTCAGCGGTCCCGAACGAGGGCCATGTCCGCGATGCCGACGTCTCGGTCACGATTCCCTATGGCATCGCCCGGCAGCTACTTATCGATCCTCAGCCCGAGAATGTGATGATTGCATTCATGAGCGGCGAAATCGAGGTCCAAGGCGACATCACCTTGATCATGTCGCTACAAGACGTCGAAGCAACACCCGAACAGCAAGTTCTGGCTAAAGAAATCGTTAGCCGGCTCACCGCTATCACCGAGTAAGTGCACAACGCTTCGGAAGAGATCACTCTTCGGGAGGGTCGTCCAAGATGATGGTGACTTCGGTACCTACGTCGACGATGGCGCCTATTGGGGGCAACGCGCCAATTACCTCTTTGCCCGGGGTTCCAGTCGTGTCAATAAAGATCAGTCCCAGACCCTCGACCACATCGATGGCCTCATTAAGCTGCAGGCCGATGATGTCGGGCATCTCGATGGGTGTTGGCCCGGCGCTGACAACCAGTGTGACGACCGAATCAGCCAGCACAATCTGACCGGCCGGCGGAATCGATGCAAGTACGGTGCCGATTGGGGCCTCGGGATCAAATACCGGTTCCTCGACAGCTTGCAGCCGCAAGCCAACAAGCAGGCTGGTCGCGTCACCGATCGTGAGCCCCACTACCTGACCAGGCACGATGCGGTCTTCGGCTCCGGCGGACACCCGCAGGTCAACTCCCTCGCCGGCCGGCATCTGCGTCGTCGGCTCATCCAAGCCGACAACAAGACCAGCAGCGAGCGCTTCGCTGTTTTCTTGAGACAACCGGCCGAGCACGAGTCCAACCGTTCCCAAGCGCGACTCAGCTTGCTCGACAGTTAGGCCAACGATGTCACCAGGAATCTCGACCATCTGGTTCCCCAAAGACACCGTGACGGTCAACCCTTGTGCTGGGTCGACCTCTTCGCCGGGGCTCGGATCCTGAGAAAGTATGGAACCAACAACAGTGCCATCGACGCGCGCTTCGAGCCGAATTATGTCCCAGTTGCGCTCGCCGAGTCGGTCGCCTAGATCGTCGTACTGCGCACCGATCACGTTGGGGGCGGCCGATAACTCTGACGAGTCGGTGAGGACAAAGAAGTACATGCCAGCCGCTACCGCTCCAACAACGAGCATGGCAAGCGCAACGAGCGGCCACCACGGCAAACGATCTTCGGCATCATCTTCGAGTTCTTCGTACGCCACTGCTGTGCTGCGTCCAGTCGGTGCTGGTTCTGGCACATCGAGTTCTGTCCCGACGGCCGCGCCTGGAATTTCAGCGAACACCGGCTCTACTTCTTCGAAATTGACGAGGCCTTCCAACGCTGGCGCCATGGCATCTGTATTCAGCCTGTCGAACTCATGGCCACTGGTGTCGAAACCTGCCACACCAGCAGAATTTCCGACCGTGGGAACATCAAACTCGGCTTCGCTTGACCGCAACTTCTCTGAGTCTGCGATGTCTTGAGCAGCAGGAGCCAATCCGCTGAGACCGGCCATGTGTTTCGCCGATTCAGCTCCATCCTCAACCTGATCATCACCTCTATCAGACGCCGAAGATATGCCCTCGTCGGCGATCGGTCCGATTACTCCACCAGCGACCAATAGCAGAGCATTGACCAGGCTGGTTCCGTTGCTAATCCCCGCCAGCGGCAGCGGCAACGGCTGCGGCAGCGACTCTGCGGCGGCGAGCAGCGAAATGGCGAGTTCCTCGGCCTCAGGTCGTTCCTCGGGCTCAACCCGAGCACACCGCTCTAACGGCGACAGCAGGACACCCAATGCCGGATCCAGGTTGACAGCCGATTCGGCACGCTCCATCAGTGTGCCCATAACAGTCTCGGCGATATGGGGAGCATTCCCACTCACGGCTTCGCTCACTATGAGCGCCAGTGAATACAGGTCACTGGACTCGTTGACGAGCCGGCCACGCTCCTGCTCGGGCGAGGCGTACCGGACGCTTTCTAGAGCTCGTGACTCCGGTGCCTTTGGCACATCTAGGATCACATTGGCCAGACCGTAGTCGCTGATCCGAACCTGCTGGTCCGACGTAAACAGTAGGTTGCGAGGTGTCAGGTTGCCGTGGATAGCACCCTGCTCGTGCCCGTAATTCATGGCTCGGGCACACGCCAGAGTCACCACCAAGGCTTGGCTCGTCGCCAGACGATTACCCTCTTCGAGCAGTGCTGCCAGGCTTCCGCCCTCGCACAACTCAGATACGATGTACGGGCCGCCATCGACGCCCCAGTCGTAAATCTCAACGATGTTTGGGTGGTTCAAAACCGACGCTAGTTCGGCGGCCTCGAGTAACCGTTCGACAAAGCCCTCATCGCCTGCCAGTCCGGCATCGAAAACCTTGAGCGCTACCGACCTGTCTTCAGCCTGGTCAAATGCCGAAAACACTGCAGAAATATGACCTACCCCAACGAGACTTTCGATGCGATAACGATCGTCAAAGACCCGGTCGACCATCTCGGTCAGCGCAGTGGGATCCATGACGTAATTATCGTACTTCGCCACATCGTCCCGCGAGTGGCGCTCGCCATTCCTTCGCCGATCTGTGACCACAGCCATAGCGGCCGAGGGCCTCAGAACTGGGGGCTAGCGCTGCGAGCAGCGTACGATTCATAGGTGGACTTGCCTTCAGCCAGAACGCGCCGACTGATCATTATTTCAATGCTGGCCGCCGCCGCCGCTCTCTTCACAATCGCTGTGGTCGTATATCAAGGAAGCCCGCGAAGCACCGACCTTCCCGTCGCGATCCAGGCGGTTGGCCCCGAGCCAGGTTCAAATGTGCTGAGCCAAACCGACATATTCGTCGATCTGGCGGTTGGGTATACCGCTGACATCGACATCAATGGCATCAAGATTCCCGAAGCGGAACTGTTCCGGGTGCAAGGGCTCAACCAGTTGAGCTACAAGCCACGCGAAGGCAATACCGTTCCTCGGCTCCGCCCCGACCAAAACTGTGTTCGGGTATTCTACTGGCTAATCGCCCAAGGACCTGAAGGCGCGACGCCGTACACCTGGTGCTTCGACGCCAGCTAGCCCTCGCACGCAGGCTTACTTGAGACACCTGCGTCGCACGCGTTTCAAGTAAGCAGCCGGCCGGTGTGCATTAGCTGAATAAAACTTGTTTCATCGATCACGGGTACACCGAGATCTTCTGCCTTGGCGATCTTTGACACTCCAGGCGAGTCGCCAAGTACCAGGGCAAAGGTCTTCTTTGAGACGCTGCCAGGCGACTTTCCACCGCGCGAAGTAATGGCCTCTTTCGCCCCATCGCGGCTGAAACCTACAAGCGATCCCGACACCACGACCGTGAGACCTTCGAGTGTTTGAGGCACATCGATGACCTCGGGGCCCGCAAAGTCGACACCAGCCGATCGCAACCGCTCGACGATTCCCTGGTTAGTTTCGTTCGCGAAATAGCGAGCAACACTCTCAGCGATTACCGGGCCAACCCCATCGACTGCCCCCAAGGTCTCGGCGTCAGCTTCGAGGATGCGGTCGAGATGACCAAACGACTTGGCCAACAGCTTCGAGCCATTATCGCCCAAATGCCGAACGTTGAGACCAATCAGTAGCGCTCCGAGACCACGGTCCTTCGAGGCTTCGATCGACGCGTGCATCTTGCGCACCGACGTCTCGCCAAATCCCTCGATCTCGCGCACTCGAACGAAATCAAGTTCATAGATGCCGGCGATATCGCTGAGCAGCCCAACCTGGGTGAAGAGCCGCACCGTGCGTTCGCCAAAGCCCTCGATGTCCATCGCCGAGCGTCCGGCGAAGTGTTCGATCCAACCATCGCGTTGGCGAGGACACACCGGGTGCAGACAATAGTGGGCGGCGTCGCCGTCAGCTCTCGTCAGCCGATGACGGTTTGGGCAGTCGCAGCGCTCCGGAAACCGCCACGGTTGCAAACCCTTGGGCCGCTCAGAGAGCACGGGTCCGACCACTTCTGGGATCACGTCGCCGGCCTTGCGCACCCATACTGTGTCGCCCGGCCGAACGTCTTTGACCGCCACCTGGTCCTCGTTGTGCAACGTAGCCATTTGGACGGTGGAGCCACCAACGAAGACTGGATCGAGTACGGCGAACGGGGTGGCCTTCCCCTTGCTGCCAATTGACACCGCTATGTCGAGCAGTGCGGTGGTCTTCTCTTCAGGCGGAAACTTGAAGGCAATCGCCCACCGAGGATGGTGACTGGTGACACCAAGATCGCGTTGACGGGCGAGCGAATCAATCTTGGCTACAGCACCGTCAATCTCGTAGTTGAACTGATGGCGGTGGTTCTCTGCTGCGGTGAAGTACGCCTTCACCGCGTCGGCATTGTCGACGACCTTGACCTGATCGTTTACCGGGAAGCCAAGCTCAGCCAGGAA
Source organism: uncultured Acidimicrobiaceae bacterium (assembly GCA_905182135.1). Taxonomy (GTDB): domain Bacteria; phylum Actinomycetota; class Acidimicrobiia; order Acidimicrobiales; family UBA10347; genus UBA10347. Next base: position 279,381 of record CAJJAG010000002.1, read on the forward strand.
GTCGAATGTCTCACTGTGGTGGGTAAATGCAGGTCCGCCTTCGATCTGTCCCATCTGATAGGTAAACCACTTCAGATTGCGCGACGCGGTGATAGCCGGGTCTTTCTGCCGTAGTGAACCAGCGGCGGTGTTCCGTGGGTTCGCGTACAGCGCTTGGCCTGAGGCTTGGCGGGCCTGGTTCAGCATAGTGAAGTCACTGACTGCCATGAACACCTCGCCGCGCACCTCGAGCAGGGCAGGGGCCCCCGCCGGCAAAGTCTTTGGTACATCGAGGATTGTCACAACATTGGCAGTCACATCTTCACCAACAGTGCCGTTGCCCCGGGTCGCCGCCCGGACCAAAATGCCGTTCTCGTAGCGGACCGAGATAGCGAGACCGTCGAACTTCAGCTCACACACAAACGGGCCGAGCTCCGCGTCCTCGCCGATTCTGCGCGAAAGCCGAGTGTGCCACTGGTCAAATTCATCGGTGCTGAAGGCCTTATCGAGCGACATCATCGGCACATCGTGTTGAACCGGCGCAAAGGTCGCACCGGCCCCCACCGTCTTCGTTGGCGAGTCTGTCGCTGCAAGATTTGGATACTTGTCTTCGAGCGCGGCGAGTTCGCTCAGCAGCACATCGAAACCAGCGTCGCTGATCTCTGGCGAGTCGAGTGCAAAATATCGCTCGTTGTGGTGCGCTATCAACGCTCGCAACTCTTCGACTCGCGTCACGGCATCATCGCTCACCCTCGCTACTGTAGGTCTGCCATCAGTGTCTCGACCGAGAGGCGGGTGGCGTGCGCCGCGAACCTTGGCAAGCTGGGGGTGATGCGAACACAAGCAGTTTGGGTACTACGAGGCCTTTGGTTCTTCCTACCACTTACTGTCGGGCAAGCTGGCAGCAACGCCATTGCCTCGGCGGGTCATGCTGTGCCTTTCGTGATGACGGCTGGCCTATGGACCCTGTGGGCCGCAGGCATGTTGGCCGCGATGGTTCCCGTTCCTATCACGCTGACGACCCTACGAGTGCTTGCCACAGGGACGCTTCCGCTGGCGACATGGGCGCTCGTCAACACTGATTTTGGAGCCATTGCAATGCTGGCTAGTGCTCATGCATTCGCCCTGGTTCTCGTAGCGCTCAATTCGTTGGTCGGCGACCGGTTCGTCGATGGTGGTAGTTACGGCGACGAGCGTCGCATGCTGCTACGTCCGCCTTCGCATGTTGGCTACGTGTTGGTTCCCATTGTCACGGCTTTGGTGATTGGCGGGACCGCCACTGGCCCTCTTCTATTAGGGAACCGGCAATGGGTCCTTGGCGCCATCGCAACTGCGCTCGGCGTTACTTCGATAGCTATCGGCGCACGGGCCCTGCATCAGTTGACCCAGCGCTGGGTCATCTTCGTCCCAACCGGCATGGTCATGCACGACCTGACGGTCACGACAGAACCAGTACTGTTTCGCCGAACCGCTATCGAACGGCTGGGAGCTGCACTCGATGGCAGCCCCGCCCGCGACCTCTCAAATGCAGCTGCGGGTCTACTGCTTGAATGCGAGCTGACCGATCCTGCACCGCTGGGACTTCGCGATCCTGGCGACCGTTCCGGTGCCACCCTGACCGACGTGCGCCGATTTTTGTTCTGCCCAAGCCGTCCTGGCGAACTACTCGACGAAGCCGAACGCCGCAATATCCCCACCGACTAAACACCGCAAGCTGCCCAGACAAATAGCCTCGCCGGCAAATAGCCTCGCCGGGCCCGTCGAGCATTCAACACAAACAAGTCATTGGGGCGAATTCGGACTACCCGACTAGTTAGCGCGCTACCCCGCCACCGACCACGATGTCACCGTCGTACAGCACCACAGTCTGGCCAGGGGCAACCCGTTGCTGGGGTGTTTCCCAGGTCACGGTGTTCGCGTGCACTCGTGCCGGGCGGGTCGCTCCGTGGGCGCTGGTCTGAGCCACGAGGCCCTGCGAAACAGGTTCGCCTACCCACGTCAACACATCGAGTTCTACCGACTCAGAAAGCAGGTCCTGACGAGTCCCAATCGTGACTCGCTGCGCACCGATGTCGACGTTGTTTACATATTGCGCTGGCGAACCACCCGCTAGGCCTAGGCCCTTGCGCTGCCCGATTGTGACGAGCTGAATTGAATCAACTTGGCCGACCTGGTTTCCATCAGTGTCGACAACCTCTGCCGGTGTATGCGTCAGTCGATCGCCTAGGAACTCGTCACGGCTTGTTGTGCTGCTGATGAAGCAAACATCCTGACTATCGGGCTTATTGGCCACACGCATACCCATATCAGCTGCCATTTGGCGCACGACCGACTTCTCAAGCCCACCGATTGGAAACTCGACCCGTGCGAGATCCTTAGGCGGGATCATGTGCAGCACATAGCTCTGATCCTTGGCAACGTCGACTGCTCGGGCGATACGACGCGTACCGTCACCGACGGTCACGATCTGCGCGTGGTGACCGGTCACGACGGCATCGAACCCAAGCGCATCAGCACGTTCGAGCAGGCGAGCGAACTTGATCGAACGATTACATTCGATGCATGGGTTCGGGGTGCGACCAGCATCGTGCTCTGTCACGTACGGAGCGATCACATGACGCTCGAAATCATCGCCAAAATTGAAGACATGATGATCTACACCAATCGCGTCGGCAGCCCGACGGGCATCGAGCACATCGCTGACCGAACAGCAGCCCTTGTCGGACGGCCCGCCCCAAAGCTTCATCGTGACGCCGACGACCTCATGACCAGCATCGAGCATCATGGCAGCGGCCACCGACGAATCCACGCCGCCAGACATTGCCACCATTACCTGCATTACAACGACCTCACGCAGACGCAGCGCGCAACGTCTGCACGCACTCGGGGATGATGGCAAGCGCTCGGTCAATATCAGCGTCGGTGGTGCCAAATCCAAGGGACATGCGCAACGAGCCAGCTGCCAGCTCACGAGGGTAGCCCATCGCCGCCAGCACATGGCTGGGGTCTTGGGCACCGCTTGCACACGAAGACGCTGCCGATGCGTAGATACCGACGCGTTCAAGCTTGAACAGAAGCGCTTCGCTCTCGATGCCAGGGAAACAGACATGAGCGCTGCCGGCAACCTTTTCGACGGCAGCATCGCCGACTTGGCGGGCTGATTCGATCGTGTCAGGTAAGGCCTGCATGATGCCGCCGACCAACCGGTCCCGGAGCGCACCAACGTTTTCGACGACCTGGGCTCGTTCAGAAGCCATCATCTGAGCAGCCACGCCAAGTGCAGCAATTCCCGCCACGTTGTGGGTGCCACTTCGGAGCTCGAACTCTTGACCTCCACCAAGGGTTTGGGCCTTGATATCAGCGTGCGAACGAACAATCAGCACACCTACGCCCTTTGGCCCGCCGAACTTGTGCCCACTCAGACTGATCAAGTCGGCTGGTGCTGCAAGTTCGGCAACATCGAGCCATGGGAAGGCCTGCACCGCATCGGTATGCAGCAGTGCATTGGGTGCGAGTTCGTCAAGGACGGCTCGGATCTCGTCGAGTCGTTGGACGACACCGGTCTCGTTGTTGGCCAGCATGACTGAAACGATCGCAAGATCGTCATTAGCGATCGAGCGCAGCTGAGCGATGTCGAGTTGACCGGCACTGTCAACATCAAGAACGGTGCCACCGAGATGTTGGACGGGGTGCAGCACAGCATGGTGTTCAATCGCTGAACAGGCGACGTGCCCATTGTTCGTTGCGTGCGCGCCAAAGATGGCCAGATTGTCGGCTTCGGTGCCGCTACCGCAAAAGATGACCTCGGATGGTTCGGCGCCGACCGCGTCGGCAACTTGGTCACGAGCATCGTCGACGATACGACGGCCTACCCGGGCGCGATGATGGGCACCGGTTGGGTTTCCGTAGCCATCCTGGGCGGCTTGCACCATTGCCTGCAGGGCCTCGGGCCGCATAGGCGTGCTGGCGGCCCAGTCCAGATAGGTCTCTTCAGACTCGGTACGCGCACTCATGACTCCACCAGGCTATCCGTCAGGGATCATAAGGGGCTAGCGAGTTGCAGCAGATAGGTTCGAGCTAGTGCTCGAGCGATTTGGCTACAAGAATTTAGTGGCCGCTGTGTACATCACCGCACTGTTCATGCAAATCATGGATAGCACGATCATCAATGTGGCATTGCCGACGCTGGCGAACGAGTTTGACGTCGAGGCCACAGCCATGGACTGGACTGTACTTTCGTTCACGATCGCACTCGCCGTCATGACTGCATCGGCGGGTTGGTTCGGGCAACGCCTTGGTCTGCGGCGAACATTCATGGTTGCGCTCGGCGGTTTCGTGTTCACCTCGCTGCTGTGTGGTGTTGCTCAGTCGCTCAACCAGCTGGTCGTAGCGCGAGCGCTGCAGGGAGCGGCGGCGGGTCTCATCACTCCTATTGGTTCAGCGCTGCTCTTCAACGCCTTCCCTATCGAAGAGCGATCAATAGCGTCTCGCAAGGTCATCACCGTTGCGGTGATCGCGCCAGCGCTCGGGCCGATCGTGGGCGGCGCCATCCTCGAATTCACGTCATGGCGATGGATCTTCTTTGTGAACCTGCCAATTGGAGCGCTGGCCTTGCTCTTGGCATGGAAGTGGCTCCTGGACGACGACACAGCGCAGCAAACCAGCTTCGATACGTCGGGTTTCTTCCTGCTCGCTGGCGGTTTGGGCCTAACACTCTACGGGCTGTCTCGGGGTGGAGAGCGAGGGTGGGCCTCTGCCCCGATCATGCTCAGCTTGGTCCTCGGCCTCGGGATGCTCGCCATGCTGGTCGTCGTCGAGTTGCGAAAACGGGAGCCCCTTCTTCATCTACGACTGCTCACTGAACGCAACTTCGGCTGGTACAACCTGGTCTCATTGCCGGTCTATGCCGGGTTCATCAGCCTCATCTACCTGCTGCCGTTGTTCCTGCAGCAGGAAGCCGGCCACTCACCGCTGCAGGTCGGCCTAGCCCTCTTCCCACAGCCTCTCGGGGTGCTGGTTACCAGCCAACTCGTTGGTCGGTTCTTATACAAACGGATTGGCCCACGGCGCCTCATCTTGTTGGGGGCGGTACTCGCCTTCGCCGTGGGAAGTGCCACAGCGCAAATCGATGCCGGTGTTGACCTCTGGTGGATTCGAGCATTGATGTTCGTTCGAGGTCTCGCCATGGGTTTGTTCTTCGTACCAATCCAGTCGGCTGTCTATGCCCGAACCGAGCGACCAGCCATGGGTCAGGCCACCGCCATCTATGGGACGACCAGACAGGTCGCCCCGGCCGTCGGTGTCGCTATTGCCTCGATGGTGTTGGCCAATGGCATCGCCGGGACCACGGTCGTTGGTGAGCGTGTGAGCGGTTATCAAACTGCAATGTTGGCGAGCGCTCTGATGTTTGCAGTGGCTGGGCTGCTCGCTCTTCGGCTACGAGACACCGATGCCGCCGCAACAATGGCTGGTTGACCGACATGACGTTGGCCAACCAGCCGTCAGGCTCGCCGCCCTCAGACCCACAGCTCTACGCCCGTTCGTTCGCCGACGTCTACCAGGAGTGGTACGACGACCTCGACGACCCAGCAGTCATGGTTCAGGCATTTCGTCGCCAGTGCGCAGAGGGTGCGTCTATCGCCGAACTGGGCAGTGGCACGGGTCGGCTGGCATCGCCTCTGCACGATGCAGGGTTCCAGGTCGTTGCATTGGACGCATCGTTTCAGATGCTCGGATTCGCTGCACCGGGCCCTCGACCCATCGCAGCAGACATGACGGCTATCCCTCTTGCTTCCAACAGCGTTGATGCAGCTCTCATTGCATACAACACATTGTTAAACCTGGATAGTCACGAGCAGCAGCAACGCTGCTTTGTCGAGATCGCCCGTGTCATCCGTCCTGGCGGGGTCGCAGCCGTTGAATCCTTCATTGCTATGACCCGCGAGGCAACGCCATTTGGTATCAGCATCCGACAACATCCGGCAGACCCCGATGCCCGTATAGCAATTATTACTGGGCCAGATCTAGATGAGCCAGATGTCATCGTGGGGAGTCATGTCGAGTTGGGCTCACCAATCGTGTGTCGACCGTGGCGACTTTTCTACCAATCGCCGCAAGAACTAGACGCAAGCGCAACCGCAGCCGGCATGGTGCTCCTCGAGCGATACAGCGATTGGTTAGGCACACCGTTTGATGACTCCGGGCATCGCCACGTGAGTTGGTACAAACGGATCTAGAACGGGAGTGTTGCAGGTCTCACACCACGGTGTTCGAGCCTCACCGCCCGGCCATTTGGGGGATTTCTCCGACCGCGCTTCGTGACAGAAGCGACAAGTCACAGCCGCAAACGAACGATGATTGGCTTCTGCAATGGCTCCTTGAGCCGATCACGGTTCTACGAGCACGTTTCTACAAGCCCCGCTAGAGACGCTGCTGAGGTGCGCTTCGACTAGCGAGACCTCCACGAGAGGAGTAATGGGGAGACGGTCATGACGACAGTTGAGCCTTCTACCCAGGCCTTGATTCATAGAATCACGCCGACTTTCACGACGATTAGAGGTTCGTAGAGGACCAAGAGCGCCTCGTGGTCGAGTAACCCGCACATCGGGTTATCCAGCAATGAACACCTACGCTTATCCGGTGGCACGGTTCTCAAGGGATAGGCAGACTCGCGATAGTCGCCGATCATCACGTCGGCCCGGCATCGCTATCGAAGTCGTCATCGACGCTCCGGTGGCATTCGTGTGGTCCCAGGTGCACGACATCGCCAACTATGTCGATTGGATTCAAGATACCGAGGAGATCCGCTTCTTGACAGATCGTCACAGCGGCGTGGGGACTCGCTTCGAATGTAAGACCGTCGTGGGGCCCTTCCGAATGGCCAACGTGATAGAGATAACCAACTGGAAACACACCCAGGCCATAGAGGTGCACCATCAAGGCATCGTCTCGGGCACCGGCGAGTTTCGATTGCGTGCAAGCGGCTCGAACACGATTCTCTCGTGGGTTGAGCAACTCACGTTTCCCTGGTATTTCGCTGGACCATTGGGCGCCATGGCAGCACGGCCAATCCTCAAGTCTCTATGGAAGGGCAATCTGCGGCGCCTCAAGACACGCATCGAATCGGGCTACGCCAAGGAACGATACCCGAACTGGGGTACGCAGTGAGCCTGATCGCGCACGACGGCGGTTGGGACGAGATCCTGATGGTGGCCGGCCCATTAGTAGTGTTCGCTGGCGTCTTGTTCCTGGCGAACCGCCGGGCCAACACCAAGCTGGCTCAAGCGAACGTCGAGGCCGTCGAAACAGATCCAGTCGATATCGAGTAGCCCGCCTAGGCGATCTGAGATCGGCCTTCTTCGGACGTTGAACGCTGGCATACCGCTGGCGAACTGATACGGCCCGCTGGAGCCAAAGATCTCGGGAGCGCTAACCCGCGAGCCTCAAACAGCCATAACGAAGCACCTCGTAGGGCCCCTACTCGGTTACCCATTCGACATCAGCTCCGAGCGAGCGCAGGTTCTCGACAAAATTTGGGTGCGCCCGGCGCACCGGCGAAGCATTTCGAATGATCGACTCTCCGTCGATACTGGCACCGACCATGAACAGCGCGATTGTGACGCGAATGATGTACGGCGCATCGACGACAGCGGGGCGCAGGTCATCGCGGCCGAACACGATGACTCGATGCGGGTCACACACCGTGACCTGCGCACCGAATTTGGCCAGCTCGGGAACCCAACCGAAAGCACCTTCGTAAACCTTGTTCCAAAACAACATGTCGCCGTCAGCGACGGTGGCTAGGGCGACGACGGGTGGAATCAGGTCAACAGGGAAATATGGCCAGGGCGCACCTTCGACTTTTTGAAGCAGATGCGAGGTTCGAGGTTGTTCGACGCGTAGCCGCTCAGTCGTTGACACGCGAGACCCAGTTGCAGTCTGCTCGACTTCAACCCCGAACTTCTCGAGGGTGCGATCCATCAGCGGGAAGTGGTGCTGCACAGAGTGCTCGACACTTACGTCGCCGCCGGTCATGGCACCAATAGCCAAGAAGGTGAAGATCTCGTGGTGGTCATCGCTGACACGCACGTCGGCGCCCCTCAAGGCTGGCACACCTTCGATCTTCAGCACCGACGTGCCGATGCCGACGATCTTGGCACCCATTTCGACGAGCACTTTGCACAGGTCTTGCACATGCGGTTCGCTCGCAGCGTTGACGAGCGTCGATGTGCCGTTCGCGAGCGCTGCGCACATGACGAAGTGCTCAGTCGTGGTGACCGAGGCGTAATCCATCCAGTGCTCGTTCGCCGAGAAACTCCCGGGTAATCGGATCTCGCGCCGCTCACCCCATTCAATGGTGGCACCGAAGCCTTCCAGAATGTCGAGATGTGGATCGACTTCGCGCGCTCCAAGTGAACAGCCCGTAGCGTCGTCTGAGACATTGAGCGTGCCGACTCGCGCAAGTAACGGGCCAAAGAGCATGACGGAACTGCGCATGCCAGGTGGCAGCGCATCGATCACTGTCCGCGAGTCCAATCCAGCGCCACCATGATTGACCTCGATGGTCTTCGCGTCGCGATCCCATTCCACTTGTGACCCCAACATCTCGAAGAAGTCAACGATCTTGTTTACATCGGTGATGTCTGGCACGTTGCGCACCGTCATCGTCTCGTCGGTCAGCAATGTCGCGCACAGCATCGGCAACACGGCGTTCTTGTTGCCCGACGGCGTGATAGAACCTGACAGCGACTTTCCGCCTCGTACCAGCAGACTCTCGCTCATGACAGGGCCTCGGCTTTCTCGGGTCGATTCACCGACCAAGCATAGAACTTGCAACAGGGTCGGCGGTGGCGTCCGGGACCGTTCCCTAATGGTGAACTTCAGGCCCACCGACTCGCCGGTAGGATCGGAGCGAACGTTATGGCACGTGTGGTCAATCAGCACCTGGTAAACCAGGACGCCCTGCAACAGCTGCAGACCCCGCGGGTCGACTGGCTTGTTGAAGAGACCGCGACCCCGGGCGGCTTCGGCTTCGCCGATGGCCCGTTCACACAGTGGCACCGAGCGATCCACGTCGAGGAACAATCATCGGTCGACGCCGATGGCCTTTACCGCGTCACAGAGACCATTGACTACAGGCTTGCGCTGCCAATTTGGCGAGTGGTCGCCTCGCCACTTATCAGCTGGCAGTTGCGACGTCCGCACCGTGTCGACGCACCGTTTTGGGCGCCGCCCGAACGCTTCGACGCAAAGGGAGCACAGTCGTTCGCGCTGCTCATCTTTGCCGCTCTTGCTGCGGCATATCTAGGCACGTTGTTATCGCAGACGATCACGTTCGTAGCCGAAGAGTTCGACAAGGGGACATCGACCCAGGGGTGGGTCACGAGCTTGACCAGAGGCGGAGCGTTGTTGGCGCTGCTCGTTGTCCGGGAGGCCGACCGCGTCGGGCGGCGTCGCATGCTCCTGCTTGCCGGAACGCTTTCAACCTTGTTTGCTGTCGTCGCCGCCGTGTCTCCAAATATCTGGTTCTTCGGAGGCACTCAAACATTGTCACGGGGTTTCGCCACCGGCTTCGGCATTCTGATCGGTGTTATCGCCGCCGAAGAGTCACCTGCCGGGTCACGGGCATGGATTACCTCTGTCCTCACATTGTTCGCTGGCTTGGGCTCTGGAATGGTGCTGTGGCTTCTGCCCCTCGCCGGGACCGGGCCCCGGGCATGGAGGCTCATATTCCTGGCAGCCATCCTCATCTTCCCGGTGCTGTTTGGCTTGTCGAAACGTCTCGAAGAGTCACGAAGATTCCAGGCTCACCTCAAACGCAAGGAGGCACCAGCACCGATCACATCGACCATGAAGCGACGCTTCATCATGTTGGCAACCGTTGGTGTGGCTCTCTCTATGTTCTCCGCCCCAGCGTCGAACTTTCAGAACGAGTACCTGCGCGAGACGCGCGGCTTCTCAGCAACCCGCATCAGCTTGTACGCCGCCATCGTAAATACACCCATCGGGATCGGTGTCGCCATCGCAGGCCCCCAGGCCGACCGCCGAGGTCGACGCGTGGTTGGCATTATTGGAATCATCGGCGGCATTGGTTTCGCCGTCCTTCGTTACGGATTCGGTGGCTCAATCATGTGGATTACTGGCTCGCTTGCCACCATCGTGGGCGCAGCAACAATCCCTGCACTCGGTGTCTACGGCCCCGAACTCTTCCCGACCTCACGGCGAGGGCTAGCAAACGGCATGCTCACCTGTGTCGCCGTGGTCGGCAGCGTCATCGGCCTAGTCTTTGTTGGGCAAGTAACTGAAAACTGGAATTGGAGCTTTGGCAAGGCATTCGCGGTACTCGCGATCGTGCCATTGTTAGCCGTATTCGTCGTCGCTCGTTACCCCGAAACTTCACAACGCGAACTCGAAGAACTCAACCCTGAAGACCAGTAGCCGGGTAGTTCGGATTCGCTTCGCTCATCCTGCCCGAGCTAAACACTCTGCGATCCCAGCGACCTCAACAACCCACCACCACCCGCATTCGCTTCGCTCACCATGAACAGGCGCCTGGCGCCCGTTACATCTGTCTTTGCCCTCCCGCTAGAAGCGCGGACGGCCAGATGCTTCAACTGTCAGCGTGCCTTCAACAAAAACATCCTGGCCGTTCATATGGGCAATGCGTTCTTGCCACGTCTCGGTCAGTTCAGGCGTCGAAGCGCCTGCAGACTCAGCATCAACTAACGCTGCAACTTGAAGTAGGTCTCTGGCCGCAACGCGGGCATTCTCCACCGACCCAAAAGTTGGCTGGCCATCCAGATGGACCCGAAATTGGCCTCGACTTGGTTGTGTGATCGTCGCGCTACGACGCACCCGTACCTGACCAATAACAGCGCCAACTGCATTAGCAACATCGGCGTGATCCGGCACGCACGCTGAAGTCCCGACCAGCGCTGCAACAGCCGGGTAATACGCGCCCGCTGGAGCCCCGATGGCGGTTAGCGGCGAACTCAGCGAGATCTGCACAGTCGTCACTTTGCGGTGACCGGCCAGAGATGCCGAAAGAAGGCCGTCGCCGCCACGATGGTCGACATCGTCTGCGTCGAGAGCAACCCTCAACACGAAGTCAGCAGAACGCCGGTTCAACGTTTCAATAACGAGTTGGGCCAAGGCCGTCGCTTGGTCGGCCACGACACCCCCCATCGGGTTCATCTGCCGTGCCAGGATCGCGGCGACCTTGCGAGCCGCCTCGGTATCGACATTGGGCACGAAATTCACGATTGCGCTGGCATCGGTCGGCGTCATCGTCGCCACGCGAATGAGACCACGCGCTTGGAGCCGAACAGCAGCGCGCTGTTCCAGCGCAGACGTCGCTACTTCGCTAACCGGCGCTGGGCCAGATGCCAGTCGGGCAAGCACGGAAGCCTCACGAAGATCGCTGATTTCAACATCAGCTGGAGCGGTGGACACCAAGAGACGGCCGTCGCTCGTTAACGACCCAGAAGAGGCAAGTTGACGGTCCAAAACAGCATGGACCGACGGATAGTCGAGGGCAAGACGGCTGATCGGAATCGCTCGCTCGGGGCCAAGCAGAACAGGGCCTAGAACATCGGTGGCGTCGATGCGAACCTCGCTGTCACCACCCAACCCAACCGTGGTCATGTCGACCGCTTCGACCATTGTGCGGTGGCTGCCCACCACCGCTCCCCCATCGGTGATCGACGGACGCCCGTTAACGATCACGGCAACATCGGTGGTCGTACCGCCCATGTCGACTACCAAGCCTTCACGTAAATCTGCAAGATGCAGAGCCCCGACCACACTGGCCGCTGGGCCTGACAAGATGGTTTCAATCGGGCGGGCTCCAGCGAAGGCAGCCGAGACTAGCGATCCGTCGCCTCGCACAACCATGAGTGGCGCATCGATGCTGTTGTCGGCCAGAACCGTGGCGACGGCCACGTTAAGACGGTCGATCGTCCCAAGCAGGCGTGCGTTCAAAGCGGCAGTGAGCGCGCGGCGGGGGCCGTCGAGTTTCGCACTGAGTTCATGGCTCGATGTCACGGGTAAGCCAGTCACCGAGCGAATTAACTCGGCTGCTTCTTGTTCATGACCGGGATTCCGCACGCTGAACTGAGCAGCAACCGCAAAGGCGGACACCTGACCTGCGAGCTCCCAGGCTCGCTGCTCGATAGCGCGCAGGTCAAGGGGTGACCGCTCGTTTCCGTGGGCATCATGGCCACCATCTAGGGGCACAAGAAGCGCTGGCCCAACCGCAACACTCAGCCCAGTTCGCTCGAGTTCGGCGCGAGAGAAACCAAAGGTGAACAAACCAGCGGGTTCGCCGTGCCCTTCAACCAAGGCGTTGGTCGCCAATGTCGTCGAGACCGACACCAGTGCGATGGTGGCAGCGCTTTCACAACCCACGTTGGCTAGAACATTTCGCACGGCGCCGGCCACGCCGATAGCCAGATCGTGATGGGTGGTTGGCGCCTTGGCCCACGCCACGACGGCGTTGCTGGCGCCATCGTCGACAAGGACAGCGTCGGTGAACGTGCCACCGGTGTCGATTCCCAGCATCAGCGCCATCATCGTCACCTTAGGTTCTGCGCGGTCAAGCCAGCAGAATACGCCGGGCTTCGGTCAGTTCAGCAATACGGTGGGCGGCCTCGTCGGTGTCGCCACCGACATCGGGATGGGCTTCTCGCAAAGCATTGCGGAACCTCTTACGCAGAGTGTCAGAGTCGGGGACGTCGTCATCAGCCTTGAACCCTAAGACTTCGAGGGCCCAGGCAACTGGGTCGGCCTGACTGGACGAGGACAGCGCATAGCGCTCAAAACTGCTACTCAAGTGGCTAAGCAATACGTCGTCACTGTCGGCATCGCCCTGCCAGCCAATTGCTCGACGGATGACTTTCATAACGTCGGTGCGAGGGCCGGGATCGAGCCTGCCTGCCGAGTACACCGCAGCAAGTACGTACTGAGTAGGCGCGTTGTGTTGCGATTCGAAATTCAGGTGCAGCTTGTTGTTCGGCAACCGCTCCAGTTGATGGACCGACCGGGTTAGGCCAATCCGGTCCTTCTGCAGCCGATGCCGTAGCCGAGGCTGAGGAATCCGTTGACCTTGCTCGACTTGATAGCTCAGGATCTCGAGCTCTTCGAGAAGTTCAGAGTCGATCCTCTGGCTGTACTTGGCCACGATCGATCCGAGAAGCAGGCCACCGAACCCCGGCGAGTCTTCGACGGGCAAGATTGTTCGGCCAATAGCTACCCGTCGCGTCGGTGCAATCGGGCGAGAGTGATACACCTCAAGTTCGGCCAACATCACAACGCAGAAGGCTAGTCTTCTGTAAGCGTGTTCCGGTGACGATGCATCTGCGGCACCGGGCACTATTACTGGGTCAGTAAAGCGGCGGAGTCAGACCAGCCTGCGCATAAATTCATGCAGCTGTATCGACATCTCTTCGATAGTGACATCGCCTGAGTCGTCGTCGCCTGACAGTACATCACTGAGATCAGCCGACTGATCTACGACCGAACCCCATACGTCCGCACCTAAACCGTAGGGAAGCGTCATCTGCTCGATGATCGATGCGACTTCGACGAGTGCTACAACTCCTTTGGCATCATTCGGATTCTTTCGAAGGCGGGCCGCTGCGACGAAGAGGTCTGACATCACGTTGACGGGATCGACACCAGGAACACCTTGACCAAACTCGCGCTCATCAGGATCTGCTTCATCGAGCCCGGAGAAGACCTCGTCGATTTTTTCTTCGTCTTTCTCGTAGACGAAAAGATCTCCGTCTTTGTCGAACGCATGGGACAGGCCGTTCTCGCCCAGTCGGCGTAGCAACCGAGTGTGCTGATCATCATCGAGTTCGCCGAGTTCGTAGACCATCGTCGGCTGAGATAGGTCCAACGTAGGCATCGCTACAATTTCTGCCTGTGCGACAGCTTCGTCGACGGCTTCTTCGTCGACTTCTCTAACGATCAGAGTTGCCCCTTGCCACGCGTGATCGATCCCGCTTCGAGTGAGCATGCCATCGAGCGTCGACCGGCCTTGCCCCGTCCATTCGTGGAACTCATACGCAAGCTGATCGTCGTCGACATCACCGACCGAAGACACATCGATAGGTGGATCGCAGGTCGTAGGAACACCGCACTCGGTGCATTCGGTGATTTCCTCGTCGTATTCATTGCCGCATTGGAAGCACCAAACGCGGCCGTCGTTGTCATCTGTCGTCGAAGTCACCCCGTAATCATGACCACAGAATGGGTCAAGGGCAACCTTCTCACGATCAGGGGTGCATTTGTGATGTTCAGCTTGAGGCTGTCAATTAGGATCTCTGGCAACGTCAACGTGCGGAGCACATATGAGTGATAGCCCAGACAGAAACCTCGCCCTCGAATTAGTGCGAGTGACGGAGAGCGGTGCACTCGCCGCTAGCCGGTGGATGGGACGAGGAGACAAAGAAAGCGCCGACGGGGCCGCCGTCGAGGCAATGCGCCTGATGCTGACCACCGTCGCCATGGATGGCACCGTCATTATTGGCGAAGGCGAAAAAGACGAAGCACCAATGTTGTACAACGGTGAACGACTCGGGAATGGCTCCGGACCGACCGTGGACGTTGCGGTCGACCCGATCGACGGCACCACCCTGACGGCGTATGGCCGTGGCAACGCACTCGCAGTATTAGCGGTTTCTGATGCTGGCACCATGTTCGATCCCGGCCCATTCGTGTACATGGAAAAGATTGCCGTTGGGCCCGAATGTGCCGGAGCGATTGACCTGAACGCGACCGTAACCGAGAACCTGCACCACATCGCTCAAGCTAAGAGCAAACGTATTCGCGATCTGACGGCAGTGGTGCTGGACAGGCCCCGCCACGAAGCGCTTATCGCCGAAATCCGCGAAGCCGGCGCACGTATCCGACTGATTCCCGATGGTGACGTCGCCGGAGCGATCGCAACCGCGTGGCCTGACGCTGACGTCGACGTGCTCATCGGCATCGGTGGCACGCCCGAAGGCGTGATCAGTGCGGCCGCGCTGAAATGTATGGGTGGCGAGATCCAAGGCCGTGTCTGGGCCCGCGACGACGCCGAACGACAAGCAGCGATCGAACTTGGATATGACCTCAACAAGGTCCTTCACACCGATGATCTCGTGTCAGGCGACAACTGTTTCTTCGCTGCGACAGGGATCACCGAAGGAGACTTGCTCAAAGGGGTCCGCTTCAACGCAAATGGTGCCACGACGCAGTCTTTGGTCATGCGATCTAGGTCCGGCACCGTCCGCCAGATCAATGCATCGCATCAGTTGGACAAGCTCGACGAGTTCTCGGGCATCGACTTAAGCTGACGAATAGTCCAGATTCGCTTCGCTCATCCTGTCGGCGTTCGCCAAATCTACGGCCCGAGCGCTCCGAAGCAAGTTCCCCCGGCTACCGAGAAGCTGCAAGGGCCATTAGCTCGGGAACTGGAAACCCGAACTACCTCCTATTCGAACTCAGGGCCACCAGCCTGGTCCGCACAGGATGTGTCCAGTGCCGCTGTCGGGTTTATCAGGAACGCCAGCCTTATGGCCATGGGGCACGCGGTAGCCATGCCATGGCCATGGTTCGACATCTCGACGTACACCGAGTTCGACAGCGAGTCAGCGACCTGCAGGGACCACGCCGGCGGCGTAATCGGATCGAACGCACCCGCAAACACGAGTGTGTGGATCGGGCTCACCAGCCGATGATTTTCTACCGCTGGCGCAGGGGTTACCTCAAAGATGTCACAATACGCCGCGATGCCATCGCTGCTCAACGCGCCGGCGACAGCAGTTCCGAACTGCTCCTCCAGCTCTGAGAGAAGATCATCGTCGATGGACTCGTCGTAAAACGGGAACTCCTCGCGACACCACGTCGTGTAATACAACCCGAGCGACAGGTCGAATTGGGTCGGTTCTCTTCGACTCACGAACGCTGCAACCATCTCTTCAAGCCCGCCGAAGCTCGCCCGAGAGACCTGGCGGGGCAAAGCCCCAAGCGAGCGCGTGCTGTAGAGCTGGGTGAATACAAGGTCGATGAGTTGTTCACCACCAACCCGAAAGGGCCACTGTTTCCCTGTGATCGGCATCGTTGCGATCACCGCCACAGGCTCCCTGTTCAGTTCAAGCACCAGTTCAGACAGGACGCTCATAAAGTCGCCATGATCCGATGAGCATCGAGCGTTATCGCATGCTTGGTCGAGGGCAGCGATCGCCCGCATGCCGTTCTCTGGGATGGCAGCGAAGAAGTCAACCTCGAAC
Organism: uncultured Acidimicrobiaceae bacterium; assembly: GCA_905182135.1. Taxonomy (GTDB): domain Bacteria; phylum Actinomycetota; class Acidimicrobiia; order Acidimicrobiales; family UBA10347; genus UBA10347. The sequence continues at coordinate 295,634 of CAJJAG010000002.1, forward strand.
GGCACGACCGAGTCAAGTACCGCAGCTCGGACCCCGTCTGGATGGTCTCGCATGATCGTCAGACCTAACCGGGTGCCGTAGCTACTCCCCCATATCGACCACTCTTCGTAGCCGAACAACTGCCTCAACAGTTCGATGTCCACGGCAGCCGACCGAGTATTGAACAGGTTGAAATCGATTCCTTCAGCGGTGAGCCGTCGGCCACAGTCGGCGTAAGCAGCCTTCAGGAACACCTCGCCATCGGGTAAACGGACTGCTGGGTCATCGCTGTACTGACCTTCCCACAGCACATCGACCTCAGGGCATTTCAACGTTGGAGTCGAATACCCGGTGCCCCGTTGGTCAACGAAGAGGAGATCGTGATCTGCCCCGACGAAATTATCGGCCTGAGTGACGCTGCCGACACCAGGGCCACCTTGCAGGAAGACCACGGGACCAACATTGTTTGGATCTCCGTTGTCGACCAGAGCGACCATGATCTCGACGGTCTCGCCAGGCTCGTGTGAATCCACATCTCGTGGCAGTGTCGCAATCGAGCACGCCACCCGGCCGGCACGAACGTCTTCGGGGCACTCGGTCTCGCTCAAAGAAGACATTAGCAATAGATCGGCAATCGTGACCGCCGGAGTCGGCTCTGGTAACGGCGATGGTAGGACGGTTGCTCTGGCTGCCGACGAGGTTGTTGTTGGCTCGGTTGCTCGGACCTCGTTTGGCGAAGGGTAAACGGTTGGCGGCGAGGCCGAGGGTTCTGACGCCACAGAGGTGGCCATCAGTACAACCTCATTGCCAGCACGGGCGATTGGCGTAGACCTGCACCCGAGAGAAATCAGCGCGAATAGGACGACCAGCATCCCAGGATGCCATCGCCTCCTTGGGCGCTCGGCCATCAATAGTCGATGGTCTCGAACCGATACCACGCTGCGCTGCTAATGCCATCAGGAGTCGAGACGTGTGCCTTCTTTGCAACCATGCCTATGAATGCTTCATGGGTCTGCAGCCGAGACCACATGGCCGGTAGCTGGGCAGCACGGCCCGCTGGTGACGTAACCAATACGCCATGGCGTCCAACTTCGAGCATCTGACTGAGTTCGTCCGGCGTCTGGGGGAAGATCCGTTCGATGGGTGAGACGATCGAAATCGTCATCTGTAGATCCGCGAGTTCGGCGGGTTGAATCGATGGAAGTCGCGGGTCAGCGCAAGCGGCTGCAGCATTACGCACAACGGAACCGGCCAGGGCCCGGTCCGCCTCGATCGTGCCGGCTGACCCTCGTGTCTGGCCGTTGTGTCGAAGCGTGACCACCGACGCGCGTCGCGCCGCTAGAGCCGGTGGAACGCGGCCCATGTTGCTGCCTTCGACTCGGCCGCCGAGCACCGTCAACTCGACTGCAGCCCGGGCGAGCGCACGCAGATGCTCGGCGTCGGCCTCGGCGAGTGCCATGTCGGTCGACTCCCACGCGGCAAGCGCACCGACATTGAAGACTTCATCGCCACCATAGGGGTCTTCAATAGTGTCACTGGCCAGCTCGAGCAGACCCATGGACCGGCGTCCAACGATCGTCATCGCCGCGGCCAAGGACTTTGGAGCCGACATATTGGTGCGAGCGAGAGAGGCCAACTCACCTCGAAGTAGCGCGCTTCGTATTGCTTCTCCTTGTTCACCCACCTCTTCGGGATCTGTCCCAGAGCCGAACGATGAACTAACCACCAGCAGAGTGTCGCGAGACCCCCACAGCCGTTCAAGGACATCAACGACTTCAGCCACCGAGGCTTCGCCGACCAGTATCGGAATAATTCGTACCGCTCCAAGTAGCCGTTGGATCGGCGGCAGGTGAACTTCGATCGAGGTGTCTTTTTCGAAGGGGCGGTCATTGGTGACCACACTCGGATGGCCATGCAGACTGTCGATGGCAACGCGATCCGTCAACAAGTCACCAAGTGGGGTGCGAAAAGCGATAGCACGCGGGACGGCGATTCCTTGGATCTCACGGCCACCAATGCCGGGGCGGTAATCACTGATAATGATCACTCGTTTCACATGGTCCCGCTCGCTTTCAAGCATGATCATGCCGTTTCCAGCGACATGGGGGGCCGCAGCAAGACCATGGTCGGGAACGATCAGCAGCTTCGGGCTGGTGAACTCGCTATGTGCGCTGTTGATTGACGCATCTATCTCGGTACGCAGCTCTTGGGAGTCTGCGGCATACAGGCTTCCGGCTGCAACGGGTTCTCGGACACCTGTCGCCATGGCAGCAGCGTAGGGGCGCTGCACCCTATGCATGCCGTATGGGCAGCCAAACCTGTATTTGCGCACCAGACGCGACAGCATGGCACCATGAGTACTGCTGAGCGCGCAATGTGGTTCGACGTGTCGAAATGTCGCGTCGAGACAGGTAGCGTCGCTGACTCATCCTCGTGAAAGACCGGTGAGAACGATGGCTTCACCATGGATTTTCCCAAGCCCGAAGATGACCTGTCCAACATCAGCATCACCTGAGGCCACTCACCAGCTTGATGGACATGCTTGGTTAAGGACACTCCCACGTTGGGTCAGAGTTTCCTGGCCGGTTCGGTATCGGTCATCATCGACGACGCTGTCATCGACGACTTATCGCTAGCTCTCAGCCGAAGATCGCTGAAATGCGGTTCATGACCTCGGGGGTCATGCTGGGGATAAGGTCTGCTGCTTCCATGTTGTGATGAACCTGTTCCACACGGCTAGCGCCGGTAATAACCGTGGAAACGCGTGGATTCGCTGCACACCATGCAATGGACAATTGCGCCAACGATGCACCTAGCTCATCGGCGACAAGGCCGAGTTCACGGACCTTGGCCAACGCCTGCTCATCAGTAAGTCGATCTCGCAACCAGCTGTAATCGGAGAGCGAACCACGGCTTCCCTCGGGAATGCCATCGCTGTACTTGCCGGTCAGTAGACCTGACGCAAGTGGGCTCCATGTGGTTAAGCCCATGCCGTGGGTGTCATAGATGTCGGCGTAGTCAGTCTCAACCTTGTGACGTTCGAACAAGTTGTATTGCGGTTGCTCCATAACAGGCGCACGCAGGTTGAGTCGTGCCGCAACATCGCAGGCTTCCGTGTACTCGGCGCCGGTCCACTCGGACGTACCCCAGTAGTGCGCCTTGCCCTGAGCGATTATGTCGCTCATTGCCCAGACGACCTCTTCCATTGGCGTCTCCGGGTCAGAACGGTGACAGAACAGGAGATCCACATGGTCAAGACCAAGACGTTCGAGTGAACTGTCGATGCCTTCGAGCAGGTACTTGCGGTTCAACGTGTTCTTGGTATTGGGGCCATCAGTGATGCCCCAGTAAAGCTTTGTCGAGATGGTGTAGGTCTTGCGATCAAGGCCCATGCGACGAAGGACTTCGCCCATAATGACTTCGGATTGGCCCCCGGCGTATGCCTCGGCATTGTCAAAGAAGGTGACACCACCGTCCCACGCGGCCTGCATGCTTTCGGTGGCTTTGTCGATATCAAGCTGATCACCAAAGGTGACCCAGCTACCAAATGACAGCACGCTGACCTTGATGCCAGATTTTCCGAGTCGTCTATGTTCCATCTCAGTAGTAGAGCGGCACTTCGAAGTGAAGCCACCTCGCGGTTACCGATTTTCCCAGACCCAGAGACGCAGGTGACTTGTCGCCGCAAGGATTGCCAACCTCCCAGAGTTCGACGCGCCTAGGTCACAGCTCATAGCTGGCACACTGGCCAGTCATGGGTCTGAGCCGCATCCTTCTGTTTCTCGCGGTTAGCGCTGCGGTAGCGACTTTGGCGGCTAACTACTTTCGCCCACCCTCATCTATCCGAGAAATCGAGAAGGCGTTCGTAGTCGGCATGGTCGCGCTTGGTGGCGGGACGGTGGCCGTCAGCCAAATTCACCCGCTTGGCCTGTTCGGCTACCTCCATCTGCTTTACCTACTGGTTGTTGTCAGTGTCCCTGTCATATTCGGCGGCTGGTATGTTGCCACCTTCTTCAGGCGGCGACGGACGCGACTACTCCGATTGAGCGGTGGTCTCGCTCTCGTGATTGCGTTGCTCGGCGTCTGGGGCACACACATTGAACCGAACTGGCTCGCCGTTGACATCGTCACCGTCTCTGCCCCGGTCAAACAGGCGGTTCGTATCGGCGTCCTTTCTGATCTTCAGACTCCGAACGTCGGGAAGCACGAATGGAACGCCGTCGAAGCACTGATCGAGGCGCAACCCGACATTGTTCTTGTCTCTGGTGACTTCTTCCAGGGAGAGCCCGATCAGATTCAGGCAGAGGTCCCCGCCTTCATCGAACTGCTAACTGCACTCGTCAAAGCTGTCGGTGCCGTCGCAGTCGTATCGGGTGATAGTGACCGCCCAGCAGAACTCATCCTCATCGCCGACGCCGCAGGAGCGTTGTATGTCGATAACCAAATCGTGAATCTAACCATCAACAACCAGCCCATCCGACTCGCTGGCGTTACCACCTTCGCAACGAACAGTCGCCTCGATACCCTCGCCGAACTCAGCCAGCCAAGCGATGCCCTAACCATCGTGCTTTCACACCGTCCTGACGTCGTATTTGAACTTCCACCTGGCAGCGACGTCAACCTGATTGTCAGCGGGCACACCCACGGCGGACAATTATCGTTGCCGTTCATTGGCCCCATAGTCACGTTTAGCGACATACCCAGGGATCTAGCTGCCGGCGGCATTGGTTTGGTCGAGAACTACCCGGTATACGTCTCAACCGGTGTGGGCCTAGAACGTAGCGACGCACCTCAGGTCCGCTTCGGGGTGCGACCCAGTATCGGCATCATCGATGTAACCCCTAAATCCGTCGGCTGACGTCTCGTGCCATCGCAAGAAGGGCAACCTCCGCTCCGAGCGAAGCCGAACACTCGTTGACGCAGACGCCAGGTGCTTCACCGACCTCACCCTTTACACGCCAAGGCTGTGCGCCTCACACGGCGAACCAGGCACGCTGCTAGCGCCCAGGATCAGGGGCCTCTCTGCGCACGTCTCGCTGGTCTGCAGCGCCAACGCACATGGAGATCCTCACCCGATACGCAAGCGCCATCGGGTGCACTCAGAAAAGCCAACGCCATCAGGCATGGCGATACCACACACGCACATGCGATATCCGGCCTAATACAGCCTCCTGGGGGTCATCAGAGCGCACGTGAGCGACCACAGCGAGGCCACACGTCCCGGCGAAGACCGAAGCCCCATCGAGATGAGCGAACAACTCCACAGGCCTCTTACCCGGGCTCAAAACGCACATGGATCCGTGGCTTCAGCCCGGATCCATGCAATTTTGATCAGTACAACTCATCGAATTCTTACCTCACAAAGGGAAGCAAGAATTCGGGTTGCGAGCTACGACCCGAACCGGGTGTTTACGCAGATGCCTTCTTTGACACTTCGATGCGGACCTGAGCTCGGCGAAGCGCAGCCGCAGCGTCGGCATCTTCCTTGTCCGCAGCAAGAGCCTCTTCGGCATTGCGTTGGGCAATCTCTGCACGATCGGGGTCAATGTCCGCCGCAGCTTCGGCGACATCACTCAGAATCGTGCAATGGTTGTTAGCAACTTCGACAAAGCCACGATGCACCGCAAATGAGTGCACCGTCGATCCGTCGGCATCGTAGATACGAGCTTCAGCGACCTGCAATACGCCCACGAACGGGACGTGACCAGGCATGAAGCCGATCTCGCCGTCGCTTGTACGCACGATGATCTCTTTGGCCTCGGCCGTAAAGATGATGCGTTCAGGCGAGACGAACTCGACGTGGATCGGCACAGCAGACCCCTATCAGGCGCTTGCAGCCAATTCGGCTGCCTTGCGCTCGACGTCTTCAGCGCCACCGACCATGTAGAACGCCTGCTCTGGCAGGTGATCCATGTCGCCGTTGACGAGTGCCTCAAACGAATCAATGGTTTCGTTGACACCGGTGAAGATGCCCTCTTGCCCCGTGAAGATCTCGGCCACAAACATTGGCTGCGACAGGAAGCGTTGCACCTTACGAGCACGGTCAACGGTGACACGGTCCTCTTCAGAGAGTTCATCAAGACCAAGAATGGCGATGATGTCCTGAAGTTCCTTGTATCGCTGCAAGATTTCCTGCACGCGACGAGCAACGTTGTAGTGACGCTGCCCAACAACGTTGGGGTCAAGGATGGTTGAGGTCGATGACAGCGGATCCACAGCGGGGTAGATCCCCAACGAGGCGATATCTCGGCTCAACTCGGTGGTGCCGTCGAAGTGAGTGAACGATGTGAACGGTGCAGGGTCGGTGTAGTCATCGGCGGGCACGTATACGGCCTGCAGTGACGTAATAGACTTGCCCCGGGTCGACGTAATGCGCTCTTGTAGCTGGCCCATTTCATCAGCCAGCGTTGGCTGGTAGCCCACGGCCGATGGCATACGGCCCAGAAGCGTTGACACTTCGGAGCCGGCCTGCACGAAGCGGAAGATGTTGTCGATGAACAACAACACGTCCTGGTTCTGCACATCACGGAAGTACTCGGCCATGGTTACACCGGCCAGAGCAACCCGAAGACGCACGCCAGGTGGTTCATCCATTTGGCCGAACACCAAGGCGGCCTTTGAGAGCACGGTTGCGGCGTCTTCGCCAGCGCCCATCTTGGTCTCGCCCATTTCAATGAAAAGGTCAGTTCCCTCACGGGTGCGCTCGCCTACACCGGCGAACACTGACACACCGCCGTGGTTCGAAGCCACACGGGTAATCATCTCTTGGATAAGTACGGTCTTGCCTACGCCAGCACCACCGAAGAGGCCGATCTTGCCGCCCTCTTTGTATGGGGTGAGCAGGTCAATGACCTTTACGCCAGTCTCGAACATATTCGACGATGGCTCGAGCGAATCGAACGACGGCGCAGGACGATGGATCTCCCACCGTTCACCGATGTCGACTTCGTCGGGGGACACGTCCAGTGGCTCGCCGATCACGTTCCAGATGTGACCAAGCGTCACGTCGCCAACCGGCACCATGATGCCGGCGCCGGTATTGCGCACCTCGGTGCCACGCTGCAGGCCATCCGTCGGCTTGAGCGCAATGGCTCGCACCCGGCTGTTGCCTAGCTGCTGCGCGACCTCGGCCATGATGGTCGTGGTCTCGCCGTCGATGACGACATCGAACGCGATAGCGGTGTTGATCTCGGGCAGAGAACCCTCAGGGAACTCTGCGTCGATCACCGGACCGGCGATCGAAATGATTTTCCCGCTCTTGAGTGTGGCGGGTGCATCGGTGACAGTCATGTCAGCTTTCCTATGCTCGTTAGTTCGTCTGCTGGAGAATTTGAGCGACTTGATCGTTTTTGTCGTCGTCGCCGCCGCCGAGTGCTTCGGCACCGCCCACGATTTCCATGATCTCGGTCGTAATGGCTGCTTGGCGTGCGCTACTGAGCTGGCGGCCAAGTTTAGTGATGAGGTCTTCGGCGTTGTCGGTTGCGGCCTTCATGGCTCGCTGACGATTCGCATGCTCGGAGGCAGACGAATCGAGCAAGGCAGAGTACAACCGGCTCTCGACGTAGCGAGGCAGCAGCGACTCAAGCACGCCGTCGGCTGACGGTTCGAACTCGAATGCTGCGGTGAGCTCGCCACCACTGCCGACTTCAGCAATGGTCTCGACTGACTCGAGCGGCAAGAACTGTCGCACCGCCAGCTTCTGAGTACCGATGCTGACGAACTCGGTGAAGATCAATATGACCTGATCGATGTCGCCGTCAATGAACTGATCGCTCACGTACTCAGCAACCTCACGGGCTGATTCGTAGTCAGGCGTGTCGGTGATGCCTTCGTAGAAAGCATCGACATCGTAGTTGCGGAACGCGAAATAGTCACGTGCCTTCTTACCGATCAGGATCAGTGAATAACCGATGCCTTCGGCGCTGCGAGCCATGAGCTCACGCTCCGCGGCACGGATGACTGTTGAGTTGTAAGGACCGGCTAGGCCACGGTCACCAGCGATGACCACATAAGCGACCTTACGTATCTTTTCTGGCGCTTCAAGCAGCGGGTGACTCGCGCTGGCACCACCCTTGGCTAAATCCTCGATGACGCTCGTGATACGGGCTGCATAGGGACGTGCTTGATTGGCCCGTGTCTGCGCTTTGGCGACTCGGGTTGCGGCAATAAGTTCCATTGCACGAGTGATCTTCTTCGTGCTCTGAACGCTTGCGATACGGCGCTTTAGGATGCGCTCCTCGGCTCCAGGAATGGCTCAGCCCTCCTGAGGTCGAGCGATGTCGGTCTCGGGAAGAGTGACATCGCTGTCGACCATGCCGGTCGACGCAGCTGATTGGGCCTCGGCATCGGGCGCATCGCCACCGACAGGTGAGCTTGATTCGAACTGCGCAAGGAATGCGCCGATGATCGAGTCAAGTTCGTCGGTATCGACCTTGCCAGAGCTCTTGATCCCGTCGTACAGCGCACTATGGCGGCCGCCAACGTATTCAAGCAGTTCCTTTTCGAACCGGCCGACATCGACGACAGGCACCGAGTCGAGAAAGCCGTTGGTACCGGCGTAGATCGATACGACCTGCTGCTCAACTGGCATAGGGGAGTTAATGCCCTGCTTGAGAAGCTCGGTCAACCGGTAGCCACGGTCGAGCTGTGACTGTGACACCGGGTCGAGGTCAGAACCGAAGGAGGCGAAGGCCTCGAGCTCACGGAACTGCTGCAAGTCAGACTTGAGCGTGCCCACGGCGGTCTTCATGGCCTTGATCTGTGCGGCAGAACCCACCCGAGACACCGATACGCCTACGTCGACTGCTGGGCGAAGGCCCGACTTGAACATGTCGTCCTGCAAAAAGATTTGGCCATCGGTGATCGAAATCACGTTGGTCGGAATGAACGCCGAAACGTCGCCGGCCTTCGTCTCGATGACAGGAAGAGCGGTAAGTGAACCTGCACCCAGCTCGTCGCTGAGCTTGGCAGCACGTTCTAGCAAACGGCTGTGCAAGTAGAAGACGTCGCCGGGGTATGCCTCGCGGCCCGGTGGGCGGCGCAGCAACAATGACATCTGGCGGTATGCCTCGGCCTGCTTCGACAGATCGTCGTAAACAACAAGGGCGTGATCGCCATCATCCATCCACTGCTGACCAATCGCCGAACCAGCGAACGGCGCCAAGTACTTAAACGGTGCAGGGTCAGATGCTGGAGCGACAACGACCACGGTGTACTCCATGGCGCCGACCTCTTCGAGCACGGCTACGTTCTGGGCAACCGTCGAGGCTTTCTGGCCAATCGCAACGTAGATGCACTTCACACCTAGGCCACGCTGGTTAATGATTGTATCAAGAGCGATCGTCGTCTTGCCCGTCTTGCGGTCTCCAATGATCAGCTCTCGCTGACCACGGCCGATCGGGATGAGTGCATCGATTGCCTTAATGCCAGTCTGCATTGGCTCGTGCACCGGCTTGCGACCCATGATGCCTGGCGCCTGGACTTCCATCTGCCGGGTCAGAGCACCCACGAGTGGGCCCTTACCGTCGATTGGCGTACCCAGTGCGTTGACCACACGGCCAAGCAAGGCGTCGCCGACAGGCATGGACAAGATCTCGCCGGTTGAGCGAACGGTCTGGCCTTCCTGAATCTCGTCGACCTCGCCGAGCACAACGGCACCAATGCTGGATTCGTCAAGGTTCAGTGCAAGACCGATTGAGCCGTTCTCGAACTCGAGCATCTCGTTGACCGCCGCGTTGGGCAGACCTGAGACACGGGCAATACCGTCGCCAACCTCAATGATATGGCCGACTTGGCTGGCTTCGAGCGATGGCTCGAACCCTTCGAGATTTTTGGTTAGCGCCGCAGTAATGGCGCTGGTGTCGATCGTGAGATCAGACATAGTTCTCCTCGGGGGCTAGAGCGACTCGCGCAGGCGGTTCAAACGCGTGCGCACGCTTCCATCGATAACGGTGTCGCCGACGGTGGTGATCAAGCCACCAACGACTGACGGATCCTGAATTACTTTGACATCGACCTCGGTGCCAAGCTTGGCTGCAAGTGCAGCTGCTAGGCGGCTCTGTTGGTCGTTGGACAGGGGCACAGCCGAACGTACGGTCGCGACCTGTTTGCCCGCTGAGGTAGCGGCTCGTTCAGCGAGAGCTGAAGCGATCTTGCCAAGGTCAGCGCCGCGGCCAGCGCCAACAACCATTGACACAAGGCCCTTGGTTGCAGCTCGTGCCTTGCCGTCGAGCAAATCATCCATGATCTGGATTTTGCGCTCAGCGGACATATGGGAATCGCTGATAGCTGCACGCAGGTCGTCGTTGGTATCGACGGCGCGGCCAACAGTGAAAAGCTCGTCGCTGATTCCGTTTACATCGCCTTCGGCCTGGGCGATTGCCAACATCGCGTCGGCGTAACCATGGATGTGATCACTCATAGCGAAACCCCCAAGCGAATGATGTAGTCGTCAATTAGCGCACTCTGGCTCGCATCATCAAGGCTTGCATGCACAACCTGTTCGGCGGCACCAATGGCTTGCGCTGCGACCTCGGCCTGGATATCTGCGCCGACCTGAACTTTCATCGACTCGACGTCAATCTGGGCCTTTGCCCACATCTCGTCGACCAATTGTTGGGTTCGATTAGCAGAGTCGACTCGCAGCTGCTGCGCAGTTTGCTGAGCGTCAGACACAATCTTGTCAGACTCGGCGTTCGCATCGCCCAGTTTGGCAGTCGCATCCGCAATCTTGATTCGTGAATCGGTGAAAGCCTGCTCGGCGGCGGTCGTGTCGGCAACTGCTGCTGCTTGACCCTTGTTGAGCGCTTCCTTGATCACCGGCGACAGTTTCCATATCAGCAGGCCGAAGACGATAAGAAACGCAAGCGAACCCCACCAGAACTCCTTGATGTCACCTGGCAGGAACTTGCCGTTGGGCGCTTCGCTGGCTAGGACGGTTAGTGATGCCAACACGTCAGCTCCCACTATTCAGGTATGAGTCGATAACCGACTGGTTTGAAGCAAGGTCAACCGAGCGTCCGAGCACCTTGGTGGCAGCGCCAACCGCTAGCTGAGAGACCGAACCCTTCGCTCCGGCGAGAGCGGTCGAACGAGCAACGTCAATCTCGGCTTGCGCATTTGAGCGCAACTTCGTGATCTCTTCTTCGACGGCACCAACAGCTTGGGCACGTTGGCCATCGGCCTCGGCTCGAGCAGCATCTATGATCGCTGCCCCTTCCGCTTCGGCAACAGCGATTTGCTCTTTGTGAGCGGCCAGGATCTGTGCAAGTTCGGAATCGGAATCGGAGACTGAATCTCTTCCTGCACTTAACCGAGCCGCTCGCTCTTCTCGACCCTGTTGGATCGGCGGCAACAGTACGTACCTCATGAGCGCGAGCAGAGTGAAGAAAAACACGGCAGACCAGAAGATCTCAAAACCAACCGGTAATACAGGGTTGATCGTCTCTTGAGTTTCGGACGCCTCTTCACTTAGAGCCAGCATCCCGGTGAGAGATGTAATAGGCAGCGTCATGTAACACCTCCTCGATGCGACAGACGTTCCATCAGGAACGAATCAAACAAACTTGAGCAAGATGAATACGACGAAGCCGATGAGAGCAAGGGCCTCGGTAAAGGCAATGCCGAGGAACATCGTTGTCTGTGCCTGGCCGGCAGACTCTGGTTGGCGAGCCATAGCTTGAATAGCTTGGCCGACAATAATGCCGATGCCGATGCCAGGGCCGATCGCTGCGAGGCCGTAAGCGAAACCAGCACCGATTGCGGCGTTGGCATTCTTGGCATCTGTAGCATCGAGTTGCTGGGCCAGCATAAGTGCGTTACTCGCAAGACTCATGTGATTTGTCTCCTTGTGGGGTGTTGCGAAAAGGTTTGTGAACTTGTGAACGAAGAGGTAGTTACGGCTCTGGCGGCGTTATCTAGTGGGCCGGGTGAAGAGAGCTGCCGATATAAACGGCGGCGAGGATCGAGAACACGAACGCCTGAATAATGCCGACACCAACTTCGAAGGCAGTGAAGCCAATCAGCCCGACGAGAGAGCCGACGAATCCGAGAGCTAGCACAACGCCACTGGCGCTGGCGGCGATCTGACCGAGCGTTGCAATGATCAGCACCGAGAACGTGATGAGCAGCATGTGTCCTGCAAGCATGTTGGCGAAAAGCCGGATTGCGTGGCTGAAAGGGCGCACGATGAAGACCGAGAAGAACTCGATGAAGCCAACGAGTGGGCGTAGCGCTGGCGGTACGTGCCCCGGCCAGACGATGTCTTTAAAGTAGCGGAAGCCCTGGTTCTTAAAGCCGACGTAGATGAAGATCGCCCAAACCACCAGTGCCAGCACGAGTGGATTAGCCATACGAGCGTTCATCGGCATTTGGAAAAATGGGATGACCTCGAACAGATTGCCGATTGCAATGAAGAGGAAGAGTGATGTCAGCAGCGGCACGTAGGGCTCGAAGCCATGGCCGATACCAGGCTTGGCGATCTGCTCTTCGATAAATTTGACGATACTTTCGACGAATACTCGAAGTTTCGAGGGAGCAGTCGAGGAACTAGCACGGGCCACGAGGAACAATACCGTTGGCACCACGACGGCTATAAGCCCCATGAGTGCGATCTTGTTGAACTCATAGAACGTATCCCCGCCAAAGAAAGCGGGCCATTCGACCACGTTCTCGATGGGTGGAAATTCAACAGCGGAACCTTCACCTTCGGCAAAGATTGCAAGCACATTCGTCACGATGCTACGGACTCCCTGTCAGAGCGACGGATCAGTTTTGTTCCCGGCTTGAGACCGGGATAGGCAAGACTGCCTGAGATATAACGGGTCTCCCAAAAGAGGAGCCCAAGATGGGTGACAATAATTGTCATTCCTAGGGCGACCAAGTCGACCCAGGTCTCGTCTTTTATCAGCAGCACGACGGCCGTGATAATACCAAGTCGAAGGAGGAAGCCAAACATCGCAGCACCGGCGAGCGCCGCGAATGAGATTCGTGCGGCACGAGCAATGATGTATGCCGAGAGCAACAAATTAACCAGGACTAAGCCAAGGCCAACCGCAACGGATGCGGCACCTGCGGAACCCCAAATGAGGGCACCCACCAAGATGACTGCGGGGGCGATAAGGGCACCCCGCTTGGCAATGTCCACTGCGACTTCGAGAGCCGGCGATGGGCCGTCATAGCTATTAAGCATGGAGTTTGAGTCGCTCATCGTCATGACGCTGAGCCCTGAACGCGGCGTTGAGTACGATCAGTTTCGGCGAGCACCATGCGTGCTCGGTAGCTAAAGATGATGCTGGTCGCAGCACCGGCGAGACCAAGACATGCAAAGGTGGCTGTGAACACAGGCCTTGTTCCGGCGATGCTGTCAATTCCGAACCCAGCCAGGCCGGCGAGCACTGCACCGACAACCAGTTCATACGAACCAGAACTGTGCTGCAAAGAGCCAATAAATCCGCTGCCAACTTCACGATTTGATGAAGATGTCACATGGACCTCGACGGCGTTTGCGGCTTAGAAATGGCATCAAACACGTGACAAGGACCCAAATGGGTCCTTCATACTTGCTTTGACACTTGTGAATCTATCCACAAAGTCCCGCACCATGCCACATTTGAAGCGAATAATGTTCCAATTTTCCTCACCTACGAAGCGTGTGGCCCCTTCCATCGCACATCTGACCTGTTCACACCGTGGCCAATAGACCCGGCGTTGACGTCGCCAAGCGTTGCAGGTAGCCCGCAAGGCACCGTCAACAGAGCTCAAACGGTGCTTCGACCCGTGCCGATAGACACATGTGCAACCACCGCCGGGTTAGGTACTCCACACATAGTCGTCTGTGCCGACGAGGCGGCTCGATCCAATCAGCTGAGACTCCTGACGCTGTGTAAGATCCGCGCAGAGCCCACTGCATCTCGTTAGGAACAGCTGACCATCTTTACGGGTCGCTCTGGCTATGGCTTTCCTTTCAAAACACCAAGACGTCGCAGACCAGCACACCCGCCCATAACCGAGAAACGGTGTCGTCGCAGTGGGCGTAGTCCACTGTTGCTGCTTGGTCGAGACACCAAGTGTCGGAAACCGAGTTGCCATCGGACTACGGAGCGCCAAAGCTCACACTGACGAAATTCGCAAGTCCGGATGGAAACCTAAGATCTGGCTAGCTGCAGCCGTAGGGCTCAGAGACGTAGCCGAACTACGGCGTGGTGTTGACTGGAAGAACCGAAGTTCGTAGTTGGACAGAAGAAGGTTCTTCCGTGGTGGGTTTCCACGGCAACGCGCGAGCCAAGGCATTGTTGCACTGTTGGACCGCGTCTCAATTCGCGAACCGTTGCGGCAGACATGGTTAGCAGCGGTGAGCGATCTCTTCAAGGTCATGTTGGCTGTACAGACCCTGTCGAAGAACCATGACGTCGCCGCAGATATCAACGCGGGCCACGGTCGACGAGACACCTTCGCAACGCCCGCCATCGATCACAACGGCAACCGAGCCGTCGAGTGCTCGTGCGGCGTCAACAGCTTCAACCGGTGTGGGCTCACCACTGATGTTCGCGCTGGTTGTTGCTAACGGGCCGACGGCGAGGGCCAGCATCTGCACGAACGGGTTGTCGGGGCAACGGACGCCAACAGTGCCGTCGTCGCGCCCTATCGACGTGTCGGCGGTCTCCAGCCGATTGAGCACCAGCGTGAGCGCCCCCGGCCAGCAGGTGTCGGCCACTCGCCGCTCGTAGCTGTTCAGTGCTACAAACTCCGCGGCCTGATCGACATCGCCTACGAGCACAGCAACAGAACGTTCCGCTGGGCGACGTTTAAGCGCAAAGACCCGATCGAGGGCAGCGGCGTCGCCAGCTCGAACCGCCAGGCCATAGACCGTGTCGGTCGGAACAACGATTGGTTCGCCACTGTTGAGCGCCTCGATCGCGGCGGCAAGCCCGGCTGCGTCTGTCCTCATGGCTTGCGCGCCACCAATGCCCGATCTCGTTCGGCGAGATCACGGTGCACAGCGACTTCGATATAACCATGTTGAATGGCCAACTCTCTCGCAGCACTGAGCTGCGTTTCGCCGAGCTCGAGGACAAGCGCTCCCCCGCTTCGCAGCCAGTCGGTTGCCCCCGCTATGAGCACCTGCGCATCCTCAAGACCCGTGGGCCCAGCGAACAAGGCGTCGGTTGGCTCCCAGTCGGCCACCACCGGCGGAAGGACTTCGTCAGTACCGATATAAGGCGGGTTCGACACGATTAGATCGAAGGCGCCTTTGCGGTCGATCGGCAATGCCTCGAACCAGCTTCCATGGCGGACTTCGATACGTGTTGCCGGGCGTCCCAAACCGATGGCGTTTGCCCGAGCCGCAGCGACCGCATGGGCACTTTGGTCGGTACAGACAACCTGCACCGTTTTGTGTTCAGCGGCAAGCGACAGGCCAATGCAGCCGCTACCGGTGCCTAGATCGGCAGCGAGAGGCACACGACCTTCGGCGGCAGCTCGCACCACTTCGGCTAAGGCGAGTTCGGCCACGCCTTCGGTTTCCGGACGAGGGATTAATACTCGAGCGTCGACAGCAAGGTCGAGGGTACGGAAGCCCCATCGCCCAAGCACATACTGCAACGGTTCACCGGCCAGCCTGCGTTCGAGCATGGCGTCAAAATGCACCACGCCGCGCTTCATAGCTGGCTTGTCAAGCATCAGGATGAACTCGCCCGGTTCTGACCCAGACGCTTCTTCGACGATCCGACGAGCGTCGATTTCGGCGGCCTCTTCACCAACCGACTCGAGTCGGCCCCGGGCCTCTTCATAAAAAGCGCGCCATGGCGTGCCAGCGTCATTCGCACTCGCAGGTTCATTTCGCTTCGACTGTTCCGTTGAACCCTTTGAGGCATGGTCCGTCATCGCCAGCCGCCGACTACTTGAGCCGCGTGCCTCGCTCGCGTCCCAAGTCCCACTGGGTTCATTCCTCGTTCGCTGAAAGCTGTTCGGCGCGTTCGTGTTGCATAAGTGGATCCACGACTTCTTCCAGCGCTCCGGCCAGAACCTTATCGAGCTTGTACAGGGTCAGGCCGATGCGATGGTCCGTGACCCGGTTCTCTTTGTAGTTGTAGGTACGGATCTTCTCGCTACGTCCGCCGCCACCGATCTGGCCCTTACGTAAATCGCTGGCCTCGGCAGCGGCCTTATCCTGTTCGGCTTGCAGCAGCCGAGCTCGCAAAACCTGCATTGCCTTGGCCTTATTCTGCAGCTGACTCTTTTCGTCCTGCATGGACACGACCAAGCCACTCGGCTTATGCGTGATCCGCACGGCTGAGTCGGTGGTGTTCACCGACTGTCCGCCGGGGCCTGACGCCCGGTACACATCGACCTGTAGATCGCCCTCGTTGATGCTGATATCGACCTCATCGGCCTCAGGGAGTACAGACACCGTGGCGGACGAGGTGTGGACTCGACCCTGTGACTCGGTAACCGGGACTCGCTGAACACGATGGACACCGCCCTCGTATTTCAGATGCGACCAGACGGCCTCACCCTTCAGCAGGAAGATCACGGTCGAGAAGCCGCCCATATCAGAATGGTTTGCCTCGAGCATCTCTTGACGCCACGGCTGCGTTGATGCGTAACTGCGGTACATCTCGAACAGGTCGCGGGCGAACAGGTTCGCTTCTTCCCCACCTTCGGCTCCGCGAATTTCGACAATCACGTTACGGCCGTCGTTGGGGTCTTTGGGAATGAGCAGTTCATCGAGTCGGTATGCCGCATCGGCTGCGGTCGCTTCGGCCAACGAAATTTCTTCGGCCCAGAGGACTCGGTCTTCGCCCGAACTCTCCCTGTGCATCTCTTTGCTGTCGGCCACGTCCTGCTCTGCGGTACCCAGATCAGTAATACAGGCAACGATCGCACCGAGTTCCTTGTAACGCCGAGTGACCTGTGCGTACAACGACCGGTCTTTGACCAGTTCGGGGTCGACAAGCTGCTGCTCTACGTCGGCAAATTCTCGTTCAAGCTCGTCGTGCAGTTCGCTCACCAGACAAAGCTACTGGCTCACCTCGTGCCTTCGGCACCCGGCTTAGCCCCTTCGATAGTTCGTGAAAACCAATCTTGTACCGGTCTCACCATTACCAACCCCAATTCGTAGCCACGTACCTATCCCGTCAAGCTCTCAGGGTGTAGTTACAACGACGCAGAGTCGGCGGTCAACATTCTCCCAACATTCTCCGTAAAACCGACGGTATCGATGTTGCGGTTATCGCTCTTGACATGCTGGACGGTGCTGTCTCAGCGCCGCCGGCTGATGGCCGTCGAGCCAACGGCGGACAAATACAGTAATGACAGCTAAATTTACGTGAACTACCCGCTTGACAACTACCCGCTTGACGATCAAATTCGGTCGCACGTGTGGCGGGATTCGTCACATAGTTAGCTCGCAAAGACCGCACTGCCTGTCGACGACACACTGATCCGCAGTTTTCTGGACTCGGAAACTCGCACCAATCATTGCGTGAAATGCCATCCCGAGTTCGAACCTCGCCTCCTGCCGCGATCGTCTCGACGATCCCCCTCACCGCTTTCTCGTCTGCGCCGGGCAAGGGTGCTAGGACGCTGTTTGGCTATGTCGAGACTAAAAAAGAGCTGCGACTCATGCACCCAATGCTGTGGCTTGAGGTCTTCGACACAACGATTGAAGAGAAGCTGCAGGAACCGTTTCGGTAGTGCACCCTCTAAACAACCCGCTAGATGAGCGCGTAGCCCGACGTCAACGCCGAACCCGTTCGCCTGGCGATAAAAGACCCAGGGTTGCCTGCACCCACCAACTCCGCAGCGAACCGTTTTCGGACGAGCGAATCGCTGTCCAGACCTGCGCTATTGGGGGCCATAGCGAAACCGTCTCCGATCCCCCGGTCCTTCGCTCCGCCAACATGGGATCGGTCGAGGTTGTCCTAGCTGCGTGGTTCATGCCTAGCGACGATTCAGCGTTGGTTAGCTTTGTCGAGCAAGTCGTGCTCTACCGGGCACCGACCATCGAGTAACCACCATCAGGTTGGAACATGTGCGACGAACGTCGTCCGAGTGGGGCCTCATGGATCAGCTTGGCCATGGTTCGGGTGCTGTTGCAAATCCAATGGGACGACGCGACCGGGCAGCGACTGCCTGAACGACTGCATGCCGGTCTCGGTCCGGCATGACCATCAGGATCCGGTCTGTCTGATGCCGTTCGGCAAGGTCGACGGCCGCCGGAACAGCGTCCAAATCAATGCCAACCGTGCATGCCACCAAGACAAGCTCGCCGGTCGCCGTCTTTCCCAGAGCCGAGGCGGCAGCGATGTCCTTGATACCAGAGCGTTGTTGCATGGGCTCAACTATCTCGAGGTGGGTGAGGCCAACCGCTGCGGGATCAGCCAGGAGCACGCAGCGAACCCAACGCTCGCGGACCAACCGATTAATTGGGTGAGTCAGGGCATCGGAGCGGCGGTGTGTCAGAACCTGGGTCACCACTTCGGCGAGCGATTCGACCGGAGTCATACCGGGATTGATCACAGCGAACGCGCCCTGGTCATACGCCCCGACCCCCACGTCCAGTCGCTGTTCGGCTCCAGCGCCGGTAACTCGAGCAACCTCGAGGCCCAGACACTCGCCGATGATGGCTCCATGCTCGACGATGATGTCGACATCATCGAGAGTGAGTAGCGCTTGGATGTGCGGCTCTAGATCGGCCGGCTCAATAGGCGCTGTTATTTCCGGCTCAGCCGGTGTCAGAGTCTTTCCCTGGATACGCCAGACGGACGGCGATGGCTTGAAGAGGCTGGCTCGGCGAGCAACTGCGCCGGGGTTCTCTTCAACCACAAGATCTAGCGAAGTTGCATTGTGCCGAGCTGCGAGAACCAGCGCTTGGCCGAAAGAGCGCTCAGGCGCAACCTCGAGCGACGCTGTCCATGCGCCGTCTGTCTCGATTGCGGCTCCCCAAGGCACGGCATATCCCACTCCACCGTCTCGACCGAAATGGTCACGAGCGATGCTGCGTAATTTGGCCTGCCACAGACCAGAGCGCTGTTCTTGAGAAAGTGCCATGTGGAGTCAGACCACGGACGGGCAAGAGCTCCCGCCCAAAACCTTCCAGGATCGCAAGCGGCGTGCGATGCACAGCCGTCGCGACACGAGGCGGACTATTCTTCTTCTTCGCTGGCAACAGTGTCCTCGGCTGGAGCCTCGACTGGTGCCTCTTCAGCAGCTGGTGCCTCGGCTAGCACTGGGGCTTCGTCGGCAACTGGTGCCTCTTCAGCTGCGCCGGCCTTTTGCTTGCGGCGGCCATAACGCTTCTCGAAGCGCTCAACACGGCCAGCGGTATCGATGATGGTCATCGTGCCGGTGTAGAACGGGTGGCTAGCAGCCGAGATCTCGACCTTGGCCAACGGGTACTCGACACCTTCGACGTCAGTCATCTCTTGGGTCTTGATTGTCGAGCGGGTGATGAAGCTGGTGCCGTTCTGGGTGTCCAGGAACACTACATCGCGGTACGCAGGATGAATTTCAGGCTTCATGGAAACGTCTTTCGGGGTTGTCCTTCACCTTTCTGAACCGTTGCTCACGAAGAGCAGAGACTCAGAAACGCGAAGGAAGCGAGGTGGGGTGGAAACGAAATTCGACCCGGCCGTGCGATCCCAAGAATGGGTGCACGACCGGGCCGACAGATCACTTAAGGTCGACCTGAGCGCCGGCTTCTTCGAGAGCAGCCTTTGCCTTTTCAGCGTCTTCCTTGTTGGCGCCTTCGAGGACAGCCTTAGGAGCAGCTTCGACGAGTTCCTTGGCATCTTTCAGACCGAGACCGGTAATGGCACGGACTTCCTTGATGACAGCAATCTTCTTTGCGCCTTCGGCGATCAGAATGACATCAAACTCTGTCTGCTCGTCTTCAGCCTCGGCAGGACCTGCTGCAGGAGCAGCGGCCGCAACTGGAGCTGCTGCAGTGACATCGAACTTCTCTTCGAATGCCTTGAGCAGTTCGCTCAGCTCGAGGACAGTCATGCCCTCAATGGTCGTTAGGACGTCTTCAACAGCGGACATAATCAGTCCTCCTTATCGTTGGTGTCTTCGGAGTCAGCTGCTGCTGACTCTTCGGTCTGGTCAGATGCGGCAGCGTCATCAGAGTCAGTTGACTCTGGTTCTACGGCATCTTCCTTAGCAGCCGGAGCTGCGTCGGTTTCGTCGGCAGCTACTTCTTCAGCAGGTGCCTCTTCAGCTGGCGCTTCTTCAGCAGCTTGGACTTCTTCGGATGCGACGCCTGCGCCGCCCTTTTCGATGAGAGCCTGCATGAGTTGTGCGAGCTTGGTGGGCATTGCGTTGAGCAAGCCAGCGAAGCGTGACATAGGGGCCTGCAAGAGGCCAGCAAACATGGCGAGCATCTCTTCGCGAGGTGGCACCTTGGATAGTGCGGTCACGTCGTCGGGGCCAATAACGGCGCCGTCCATGACACCGCCCTTGATCACCAATGCATCGTTGGTCTTCTGGAACTCGGTGAGTGCCTTTGACAACGAGACAGGGTCTGCCTGGCCGCCCTCGGGGGCATAGGCGAAGGCCAACGCAGTTGGGCCTGCGAGGTGTTCTCCAAGCGCCACACCGGTGCGTTCAGCGGCGAGCTTGGTCAACGTGTTTTTGTAGATCTTGAATTCGCCGCCTGCGTCCTTCACTGCAGCGCGGAGCTGAGCTTGAGCAGGAACATCGAGACCACGGTATTCCGTGACGACGACAGTGCCAGCAGTTTCGAGCTTGGTGGCGATCTCGTCGACCTTTGCGACCTTGGCTGGATTTGGGTTATCCATGTGCGCCTCTCTGGCGGGTTACTCGTGCGAAAAACGAATGATGAGCGTGTGCAGGGTCATCAAGGACCGGTGCAACACGCTCAATTGAGCGGTTGTCCCCTCGTCTGGTGAACCGTCTGGTTCTTACGCTCGTACGAGCACCCGATGTCTTTGGTGACGATGAAATTGTCAGTTGCTGAGACTAGCGGGGCGAGGACGACTCCCCACCCCGCAAACTCAGAAGACTTGCCCGGACTATGCTTAGAACGCGCTGTGGTCGACCTTCACGCCCGGACCCATGGTCGACGCGAGGCCGACTTTCTTGATGTAGCGCCCCTTGGCGGTGGCTGGCTTAACTCGGATGATTTCGTCGATTACGGCATTTAAGTTCGTTGCCAAATCTTCAGAGCTGAAGCTGACCTTGCCAATTGGCACAGCAACGTTGGCGAAGCGGTCAGCACGGTATTCAACACGGCCTCCCTTGAATTCATTAACTGCCTTGGCGACATCCATGGTGACCGTGCCGGTCTTGGGGTTCGGCATAAGGCCACGAGGACCGAGCGCACGGCCCAACTTACCAACGGTCGGCATCATGTCTGGCGTAGCAATAGCGACGTCGAAATCGAGCATGCCGCCTTCGATCTGCTCAGCCAAGTCGTCAGCACCAACAAGATCGGCGCCGGCTTCACGAGCTGCGATTGCAGCTTCACCTTGGGCAAACACGGCGATTCGCACAACGCGACCAGTACCCGAAGGCAGCGCGACAGTGCCGCGGAGGGCTTCTTCGGTCTTTCGAGGGTCGATACCCAATCGCAAGATTAGTTCGATCGACTCATCAAACTTGGCAGTAGCCAGGCTCTTGACGAGCTCGATGGCTTCGTCCGCAGAGTGGAGATGCTCTCGGTCGTAACGCTTTACCGCGTCCTCGTATCGTTTACCAGCCATGGTTTCCCTTTCGGTCCCTCGGTTGTGCCAGAGCGCCTGGGCGAGGTGGTCCCAGTGCGTTGGTAGTGCTAGTAATACTTCGTTATTGCTTTCGCTATGAGCACTGACGCGCTCTCAGCTAATCAGCAGCCGTCCACACAAGCGGCCAGCCGCAGCGATCAGACGACGCGCAGACCCATGGAACGTGCGGTGCCTTCGACCTGCAGCTTGGCTTGCTCGATGTCGAGGGTGTTCAGGTCTGGCAGCTTGATCTCTGCGATCTCGGTGACCTGAGCGCCAGTAACGGTGCCAGCTTCTTCACGGCCAGGCTCGTGTGCTGCCTTGTCAAGGCCAGCGGCCTTGCGTAACAAGAATGCTGTCGGTGGTGTCTTCGTTACGAACGTGAACGTCCGGTCTTCGAACACCGTGATCTCGACTGGCACGATTTGACCGCGCTGGCCTTCGGTTCGGGCGTTATACGCCTTGCAGAAGTCCATAATCTGGACACCGTGCGGACCGAGTGCGGTACCGACCGGCGGCGCTGGCGATGCCTCGCCGGCGGGGATCTGGATCTTTACGAGTGCGGCGATTTTCTTCTTAGCCATGGTTTTCTACTACTTCTCGTGGCACAGCTCGGGAGCTGCTCCGATTGGAGTTGGGCGATTGGTGTCGGTTTTTACCAACAGCGACAGGAAAGTGTGCCGTCGAATAGACAGCCGAACAACCTGCGTTGCGGTAAAGGTACTTTGGGATAACGAACAGGTGGCTGGCACACTGCTCATTATTAGTGCGTTATTAGAGCTTCGCGACCTGCGCAAATTCGAGTTCGACGGGTGTTTCACGGCCGAAGATGTTAACCAACACCTTGACCTTGAGCTGATCTTCGTTGAGCTCGATGACTTCGCCGCTGAAGTCGGCGAAGGGACCTTCCTTGACTCGAACCGTTTCGCCCATTTCGTAGAGCTTTCGGGTGCGAGTCTTCTTCTGGCCAGCTGAGGTTGCGGCGTCTTCGTCGCTCTTGATCTGCAAGAACGTCTCGACTTCGCGGCGTGGCAACGGTGACGGCTTGGAACCTTGGCCGACGAAACCAGTTACGCCAGGCGTGTTCCGGATCACGAACCAGGAGTCATCGTCGAGGCGACAGCGCACGAGCAGGTAGCCCGGGAACATCTTCTTCTGGACAACGACCTTTTTGCCCTGGCGGAACTCGACGACGTCTTCCATTGGAATGACGACTTCGTGGATGCGGCCATCCATGTTCATGCTGGCGGTTCGAGCTTCGAGGTTTTGTTTGACTTTCTTCTCGTAACCCGACTGCGTATGAACGACGTACCACTTACCGGGGCGGTCATACGGGCTGATTGCCTTGGGAGCGGCGACGATTTCGCCCTCGCCATCGACCGCTTCGACCTTTTCGTAGATCAGCGCATCTTCGTCAAGGACCGGCGTATCACTAGCGGTCTCAACGCGCTCATCTGCGGTGGTGGCAGCGGCAGGAACTTGTTCCGCTGGGTTCTCGTCGGCTGGGGTTGCTTCGTTCACATCACTCATCGTTCAAAGAGTTTCACAATTGCTTCGCCAAGACCGAAGTCGAGGCTGGCCACCAAGGCGGTGAAAAACAGCAGCAGGGTAAAGACAACCAACGAATAGTTGATTACCTCGTCACGGCTTGGCCAAGAAACAAGCTTGAGTTCCTTCCGCACCTCGCGGAAGAACTGGGCGGGCGGCGTACGCGGTTCGTTCGAACCAGCTCGTGGTTCTCGCTTCTGACGTACGGGTTCGCCGTCGTCATCGAGGAGGCCCTGCTTCTGGGCGAAGCGGCGGGTCTGTCGATTCAATCCAGTCGTATCAGACATGGTCTTTGGGACCTTTGTTGGGTGTGGGTACTTGCAAGTTTGCAGGGCCGGTGGGGATCGAACCCACAACCTCCGGTTTTGGAGACCGGTGCTCTAGCCAGTTGAGCCACGGCCCTTCAACTTGACACGTCACACTATCTCTCTGTCCACCAATCGCCACGTCGGTTCTGATCACCCGGTCATTCCGGGCAGAGACCAACCAGATCAAGCCCCAAGGTGTAGCGGACAATCAGCAGTGCATCACCAGCATTGATGCGTTCTTCCTGGGCGAAGGCGGCCTCGCAAAGACTGGTCTAGGGAACCGTTGCGGTCAGTTGACAGCCGTCGATATCGGCGTGCGTCGCACAGCCGAATGGACAACGATCGAAGTATCGCCGCTATCGAGACCTCAGCTTGCGCTGCGGTGAGCTTCGATATCTATCACGTCAGCGTCGAAGACCGTGTCATCAGCGGGCTCGTCGGGAGCGGACGCACGCGTGGGTCGCCATGCGGCCAGGCCATCGCGCAGGCGCGCTCTAGCCCGATGCAGCCGCACTTTGGCGGCGGCTTCGCTGATGTCAAGTTCCTGCGCAATTTCGCGATGACTCAGGCCATGCACATCGCGCAGCACGACGACATTGCGGAGCCGTTCGGGAAGATTGTCCAACGCTCGTCGAAGCCGCTGACCAACAGCGCCATTCTGAAGAGCGAACTCGGGGTCATTGGCTTGACGGTGATCAGCTAGGTCGATCACGCCGTCGATGTCATCGTGGCGCGAATCGCGCTGACGGCGACCCATAAATGTAGATGCGCTATTGGCGGTTATCCGATGTAGCCACGTAGAGAACCGGGCATCACCGCGGAACTTCTGCAGGCTACGGAAAGCCCGCACATAGGTGTCTTGCACAACATCGTCAGCATCGTGTTCATTGCCCGTTAGTCGAAGTGCAAGACCGTGCACCTTATGGTAAGTGGCCTTGACCAGTTCATCAAACGCAGAACGGTCGCCTTGTTTGGCTTTGGCGATCAGCTCTTTGAGGTCATCTTCCACTGCACCAGACTCTATAGGCCATGCAGACGTCATGCCTTAGCGGCATACAAGTCGCCAAGGACTTTTCTGCGGCAAGCACTGGTCATCGTGCGGGTCACCGTGCGGTGAGCATGCACTTCCGCCCAAGCGTGACCCGACCGGGTCCCGCTGGGCAGATTTGCATAAAGTTGTAGCGCCAGACAGATTTGAACTGTCGACCTCTCGATTATGAGTCGAGCGCTCTCACCAGCTGAGCTATGGCGCCCCGGAAAGCTTCAACGTCAGCCATGGCTCAGTAACTACATACTGAAACATTGCTAGACGTATCGAAACCGGTGGAGCTCCCTAAGAGAGTTGAACTCTTGACCTCTTCCTTACCATGGAAGCGCTCTACCGACTGAGCTAAGGGAGCAGGCGTTGTTATTGCCGAGTCGAAACCTTATCCACTAGGCAGATTGAAGCCACTCGATTTTGTGCGTTTCGTGATTCTGTGGGTTTCGGTTAGGGCTCTGCCTGCGATCGGTGACCAGTTGTTCTCCTATCGCCCGACGAGCGAAGAGGTTGTGCTGGCAGGCGCGGCTGACCTGCCGGGTCACTTCATGCAATCTCGGTGCCGTCAGGTCGGTGAACACGGTTCTGGCCGGGTGCGTCTCGCCAGACTTTGTAGCCCTTTTGTTTCCATCGATTATGTCTGCCGCATCTCGGTCCCCGCTCCCGGGTTGGTTCTGTCGTCTTTGGCGTGATCGTGCAGATGATCGGTCTCCTATCTTGAGGTGGGGACCGAACAGCCCGGCCAGCAACACTCGCGGCCGTTGATCGGTACGGCGTCTCGTGCCATACCGGTGAAGGCTCTGGCGGTGTCGATGTCAATGATGACACCCTTGGCGTCGACAACAACTCGGCGGATTTTGTTTTGCACGGCGTTGGCGAACGTTTCGGTCGGGTCCAGCGGGGCCAAGGAGCACTCGCCAGGCCTGCGGCATGGGCTGATCGGCAACCAAGCCGTGATCGTCGGAGACTTCACGTCGCTCGTGACAACCCTCTACGACGAGAGCACGGCACGCGTGGCCTTGGACGGAACTGTTGGCCCGCAGCGGGTTACAGGTGTGCGTGGACTTAGAGATCGAGACCATCGAGGAGGCGCGAGATCATGATCTTCTGCACCTCCGACGTGCCCTCATAGATCTGGTACACCCGCACATCGCGGTAGATCTTTTCAACGGGATAGTCGTTGAGAAAGCCATAGCCGCCGTGGATCTGAATCGCAGCCGACGCGACGCGTTCGGCCATCTCAGAAGCGAAGAGCTTGGCCATCGACGCCTCGCGGGCACATTCGATCCCGGCGTCACGCAGGGCCGCAGCGTGCAGATATAGCTGGCGGCCAGCTTCGATTTCGGTCGCCATATCGGCGAGCTTGAAAGCGACGGCCTGGTGTTCGATGATGGCCTTGGCGAAGGTGTGTCGCTCTTTCGCGTATGCGTGAGCAGCTTTGAGCGCGGCGCGGGCCCCTCCTACTGCTTGAGCGGCGACGCCGATCCGGCCGAGTGACAGGTTGCCAAGCGCAATGCTGAGGCCACGCCCGATCTCGCCCAGTACGTCAGAAGCCGGCACCCGCATGTTCTCAAAGGCAACCTGGCAGGTGTCGTTGGTGCGGTGACCGAGCTTGGCCTCCTTGGAGATGACGTGGTAGCCGGGGTTATCGGTCGGCGTGATAAACGCGGAGATGCCGCGCTTTCCAAGCGACGGGTCGGTCACCGCGATGATCATGGCAACGTCGGACGTCGAGCCGGCGGTGATGAAGGCCTTTTGGCCGGTGATTACGTATTCGTCGCCGTCTTTGACAGCACGTGTCGTGATCGCTGCCGCGTCGGATCCGGTGTGCGGCTCGGTCAGGTGGATTGAACCAAGCCACTCTCCCGACGTCAGCTTGGTCAGGTACTCGCGTTTGTGCTGCTCGGTACCAAGCTGTTCGATCGCAGCCGCGACTGGCGAGTTGTTCGCTGCCATCATGTTGCTGATCCCGCCGTCAGCGGCCGAGATCTCTTCGATGGCGAGTGCGTATGACGTGAAGTCAGCGCCGGCGCCACCCCACTCGGGCGCAACCATCACACCCATCAGACCGACCGTTGCCATCCTGCGGTACAGATCACGTGGCGCTCCGCCGTCGCGGTCCCACTCGGCGACATGAGGGGCGATCTCACGCTCGGCGAACGAACGAGCTGTGGCCCGGATCGCCTGTTGTTCTTCGGATAGAAGGGTCATCCAGCTTGTTTAGTCGCCCTGGCATCCTGCAACGAACTTGGCTCTCTGTCGGCTGGTGCCGCCAACCTGATCGTGGCCGGTCGCATCCAGCTACGGCGCCGCCAAGGCCGGTGTCGCGTCGTTCACTCTCATCGCCGTCCTGATCGTCGGGTCGCCACCCGATCAGGCCGAGTTCTTGATCGGCGGCAATCGGATTGCTGCCGTTGAAACGGGGCGCGACCAGGTTCGTAGCGGCCAAGTTCTCCAACTATTCTGTGCGGGTCGAACCGCCAGCACAATCACCGCCAGAGGCGGTCGAACACGTCGAGAAAGAGCTGGGTGGTGAGTCGCAGCGAGTCGACGTCGATGCGCTCGTCGTTGCCGTGAAACCGGCTCAGGAACTCGCTGAGCGGGACCTTGTCACTGAGCAGGCCGGCGCCATAGGCGGGGATGCCACGCTCGCGGTAGAAGCGACAGTCGGTGCCGCCGGTGACCAGGCTGGGCATCACCGTCGCTTCTGGATAGGCGACCCGGATCGCGTCGCCGAGTGCATCCCATAGCGGTGACTCGGTCGACGAAACACCGAAACCGTTGGTGAGGTCATCGCGGTACCACTCGATCTCGACCGACGGCATCAGGTCGGGCCCGATGATCTCGGGAAGTAGCCGGTCGACGTCTTGCTGGGTCTGACCCGGCAGCATGCGGATGTCGAGTTCGAGCACTGCAGTGTCGGGAACGGTGTTGAGTTTCTCGCCGCTGTGGATCGTATTCGGGTTGATCGTCATATGGCTGCATGAGTGCAGGTTGCTGGCCAACGCCGGTGGAAGCGCGGCCAGAGCATCGGCGATGTGGGCTGGATCGAGCAGCTGTTTCTGAATTTCGGGGTCAAGGCCGAGTGCGCCGACGCGGGCTGCGAACACGTCGTCGAGTCGGGGCGTGAGTTCGGCTGCTGCGATGCGGCGGACGATCTCGGATGCCTTGATGAGTGCGTTGTCGGTGGCGTAGGACATCGAGCCGTGGCTCGGGGTGCCGTGCACAGTGATGCGGCGGGCACCCGAGTGTTTTTCGCTGGTGGTGAGCAATACGGTCGTGCCGTTGTCGCCGAATGACGGGGTGCCGCCGTATTCGCTGATGACGTAGTCGCAGTGCAGCACGTCCCAGTGGTCCGCCAGCAACTGCTTGGCGCCGAGCACGCTTCCGGCTTCTTCGTCGGCCACCGCGAAATAGACGATGTCGCCGGGGTACCGCTTGCCGGTTCGAATGACCTCGCGGAACGCTACGAGCATGGACGAGGTCAGGTTCAACATGTCGACCGCACCGCGTCCCCAGACTTCGTCGACACCATCGGGCGAGGTGATCAGCTCGCCGCCGAACGGGTCGTTGGTCCAGCCGTCGGGGTTTGCTGGCACGACATCGGTATGGGCACAAAGGCACAGATCAGGGGCGTCGGGGTCGGTGCCCTCGTACCGGGCAACGAGCGAGACGCGGCCGGGTTCGGTCTCGAACAGCTCGAAGTCGACGCCGAAGCCCTCGAGTTCGTTGCGCAGCAGTTCGGCGCTGCGGACTTCGTGACCTGACTCAGGCGTGCCATCGTTGACGCACTGATTCCGTATGAGCGCCTGCAGCAGGTCCACGGTCTCACCGGTAAGAGTGTCGATCGATGTGCTCATGGCAGCTCCTGGGATGGTCGGGCCGAAGAATCATCCGGCGATGCGAATGCCGCGTTCTGTGGCATGGGCCTACGCCATCGACCTTAGAGCCCCACGCAAACCAGAGCGCAGCGGCGACGATGACCGTCCTTGTCCCGATAGAGATGCGACGAGTCGACGCCTCGCGCCCTGTCAGCTTGTGAGCAACGATGCCAGGTCGCGATTCGGCCGATGGAAGCTGACGATGCGCACGTCGAGTGGCGCGTCGTGGTGTTCGGTCAGGGTGGCCGCCAAGCAACAAACCAACCACGCAAAACCGAATGACCGACAGGACGCCACACCCGGCGTTGCAGATCGGCGATGGGAGTGAGACACGGCCGGGCCAAGATGGCAGAAGAGGCTTTGACACGTGTCTTTACCAATGCGACAAAAACGTCGTTCCCCCCGGATCTGACCTGGCCGAGAGCCGAACGGTCGTCCTCACCGCGTGTCAGGACTCTGTTTGGCGCCATGGAGCGGTGCTAGTTCGCGCCAAGAACCGTAGTAGAACGAGGCAGTGAAACAGATTGCTGAAGGACTGCGGTTCCCAGAAGGACCGATCGCCATGGCCGATGGTTCGATCCTGCTGGTCGAGATCGAGAGACAAACACTAAGTCGGGTGCTGCCCGACGGCACCGTGACGGTCGTGGCCGACTGCGGTGGCGGGCCGAACGGCGCAGCGATCGGGCCCGATGGCGCCGTCTACATCTGCAACAACGGCGGATTCAGCTGGCGCAACGTCGAGGGCATGCTGCTACCCGGTGTGCAGGCCACCGACTATCGCGGTGGTTCGATCCAGCGAGTCGACCTGGCGTCCGGTGCGGTGACCACGCTCTACACCGAAGCCGAGGGCTGGCCGCTCAAGGGCCCAAACGACATCGTGTTCGACCGCCACGGCGGTTTCTATTTCACCGACCTGGGCAAAGGCCGCGAACAGGAACTCGATCGGGGCGCGATCTATTACGCGAAGGCCGATGGTTCGTCGGTCATCGCCGTGGCACGACCGCTCATCACGCCGAATGGCGTGGGTCTATCACCCGCCGAGGATCGCTTGTATTTTGCCGAGACCATGACGGGGCGGGTCCGATACTGGGAGCTAGATAGCCCCGGCGTGATCAAGGCTGCCGGCCACCAGCTGGCCTCGACCGCCGGCGCTCCATCGGTGCTGTTGGGTACGGTGCCCGGCGATGGTCGGGTCGACTCATTGGCGGTTGACTCCGAGGGCAATGTCTGCGTCGCGACCTTGGGGACGGGCGCAGTGACCGCCTTCTCACCCCAGGGGGAGCTGCGAGCGATCGTGCCCGTACCCGGCGACCCAATGGTTACCAATGTGTGCTTCGGCGGTCCCGACTTGCGCACGGCCTACATCACCGCCTCGGCCTTCGGCACCCTGCAAGCCCACGAATGGCATTGTCCCGGCCACCCCCTGAACTTCCTTAACACCTGAGGCCGCCCACTCGCTTCGACGGAAGCTTCAGATCTGTTGATGCTCCTCGTTGCCGCTGGCCCGTGACGGCTCGTCAGGCCCATGCACTATTTCAGACTAAACACGACAGCCCCCTGCTCGCC
The DNA here is from genome assembly GCA_905182135.1 of uncultured Acidimicrobiaceae bacterium. Lineage (GTDB taxonomy): Bacteria > Actinomycetota > Acidimicrobiia > Acidimicrobiales > UBA10347 > UBA10347. Next base: position 325,677 of record CAJJAG010000002.1, read on the forward strand.
CACCCGACCATCGCCTGGGACCTGGAGGCTTGAAAGACCGTCGAGTCGCTCTGCTAGATACTGCACGTGCCTGCCCTGCCATGCCACAGCTGCGGACGCTGACCCCGTACCTCAGTCGGCCAGGAAGGTACGAGTCAGGTTCAGGAACGTGTCCAACTGATCGTGGTGCGACCAGTGGCCGGCGCCGTCGATGTTCGCCACCTGAACGTCCTGGAAGTGGTCGGCCCCGCCATCGGTTGCAGGATCTGACGCCCACGACTCGCTGCCGCGGACCAGCAACGTGGGGCAGGTGATGCGGCTCCAGAGCTCGTGCTGGTCGTCGAACGGCACCCTGATCGGCGAGAAGTTGCGCACATAGTTATCGAACTTCCAGCTGAAGGTCCCGTCCTCGTTCTGATTGCTTCCATGGATGGTCAGATGGCGGGCCCGTTCCTCGGTCAGGTGAGGATTCTCGGTCTGCATTCGCTCGTACGCTTCCTCGAGCGTGGGGTAGCGCCGTGGCAGGCGCGCCGAGGACTTGCGTAGGTCGTGCACCCAATTATCGAGCCGCTTCTGGACGGGAACATCGACCCGCTCGGCGAGCATCTCCGGCGGTGGACCCATGCCCTCGATCACGACCAGTTTCGCCACCGTCTCGGGATACAAACCCGCGTACGTCAGTGAGACACCACCGCCCATGGAGTGGGCGACAATGGTGACCGGGTCCATCTTCTTCTGGTGAATCAGCTGAGCAATGTCATAGACATAGTCCACGTGGTGATAGCTGGAGCCCACAGCCCACTGACTGTCGCCGTGGCCGCGCAGGTCTGGTGCAATGATGTGGTAGTTCTCGCGAAATGACTGAGCGACCCAGTCCCAGTTCCGGCAGTGATCGCGGCCGCCATGGACCATCAGCATCGCCGGCGCGTCCTCGTTGCCCCAGTCCACGTAGTGGAGCCGGAGCCGTTGAGAGAAATACGTGTGGGAGGTGGGGCCTTCCATTACGCCGATTTGCTCCTGAGGATTGTCAACCGTCGCTCAAGTTATCGGACCAGCGGGTTTCGATGCACAACCGGCCACCATGCTGGCGCGATGCCGGTCCGCTACCGGCGTATGCGAAGAGCCAGCTTCGAGCTGTCACCCTCAACCAACACAAGATCACTGTGGCCCTGCTCAACGAGTTCGTCGACCGGCCCGCCGATCTTGAAGCCGCTGGGGAGGACGCCATCGGCCGGCGCCTTGTGATCTCGCAAACCCGCACCCACATCGCACAGTTCGAAGCTGACTTCGACGCACTGGCCACCACCGATGAAATCCCAATCGAGGACCTGCGCTGACTCGGACCAGTGCTGGTTAACGCTCGCGTTGCACCGGACCTCACGCAAGCTCAACTCGCCGAGCGGGTCGGCCTGAAGACCGCAGCAATCAACCGGTATGAAGCCAACGACTACCACAGTGCCCAACGCGGTCGCCTCGCTGAGATTGCCAGCGCGCTCGACTTCGAACTCACCGCAGCCCTGCAGCGCCGGCAACGTCATCGAGCCGTAACCACGACATGAACGCGCCCGCCGACGTTGCCGCAACAAGGTCGCGGCCGACAACGCAGGCCACTGGATCAACCTGCTCAGCTGATCACAGTTTCCGCAGGAATCGATCTGTGTCGTAGGTTTTCCCGATGAGCAGAACCGAGTTTGACCGCATCCGGACCGAGGGTGGCTACGACGAGCCCTACACCGTCAACTTTGCCGAACGAGGCAATCCCGAAATGCACGCGCATCCATTCGACGCGGTGCTGCTCATGACCAGCGGCGAGTTAACACTCAAGTTTGAATCCAACGAACAACAAATGCGCACCGGCGACTTGTGCATGGTCGAAGCAGGCACGCTGCACGCCGAGGTGTGCGACGCAGGCGAAGCAATCGCCATCGCCGCCGCTCGCCCAGTCTCAAGCTGACGCCACTGCTGCTGCCCCCAGAGCTGGCCGCCACCTTGGCCAGAACCCGTTGGCGTACTCGACTTGTCGAAGCGCGTCGCTCTCGATCGAGCACTGCGTTATTCCCTCGTGCACCCACTGGCTCGACCCATGCGACCAGAACCGGTCTTGCCTGCGATGCAAGCGCACTGCCGACGGAGTTAAAAGAGCAAACGGCAGCTGCCCGAGCGAACAACAATGTCATGGCATGTCGACTTGACGAACCGTTTTTCTGGAATCCTGGGTCACATACATCCGGGCACAGTCCGGACCGCCTACCTTCACGTGAACCAATGACCACGACTGAACCTTTCACACACTCCAAAAGCCATGTACGCGACGCTCGTACAAACGATGCAGCGACGCTCTTGCGTATCTACAACCGCGAGGTCCTTGAAACCACTGCGACCCTGGACGCTGAACCGCGGGCACTTGAGGAACAGATCCGCTGGCTGGCCGAACGAAGCGGTGGCCACGTCGTGATCGTCGTCGAGCTGGACGACAGCGTCGTCGGCTTCGCTTCACTCTCGCCGTTCAAAGACCGGGCGGCCTACCGGCCTACCGTCGAGAACTCCGTCTACGTCGACCCCGACTTTCAAGGTCGTGGACTCGGACGAATGCTGATGGCTGAACTCGTCGAACGAGCCAGAATGTTCGGCTTCCACTCGGTGATTGCCCGCATCGCCGAAGGCAACCCAGCTTCGATCGCCTTGCACCAAGCATTCGGCTACGAGGTCGTTGGCGTCGAACGCGAGGTCGGCCGCAAGTTCGGCCGCTGGCTCGACGTGACCGAAATGCAACTCATGCTCTGATGCCGGTGGGCAGGCCCTGGCGAGCCGCTACCTCCCTCCTGGCATGCGCCAGAGCAGTAACACCTCTCCGGGTTCGGGCGGGGCTGGGACCGTCGCTGACCTCTCGACGGAAGTGACAGCTGATATGCGACAAGCGATCGATCCACCGAATGCCATCGCGGTGGGTCCATATAGTTCGGCGGTGCAGACCGGATCAACCATCTTCTGCTCTGGCCAAACACCAATCGATCCTGAAACTAAGTCACTTGTCGAAGGCGACGCGGGCGATCGGACACAGCAGTGTTTTGTCAACTTGTTCTCGGTTCTTGGCCATGCCGGCCTCGGCCCAGACGAGGTGGTCAAGGTCAATGTGTTCCTGACCGATATGGCCGACTTCGAGGCGATGAACCTGGTCTACGCCCAGCAGTTCTCGAAGCCATACCCCGCTCGGACCGCGATCGGTGTCGCCGCGTTACCACTCGGTGCCGCCGTCGAGATCGAGTTGATCGCCGAGGCAAACTAAGCCATCTCTGGGCGAACAGCCCCGGACCCAAAGCGCGTTGTACCGGAGCAAGCAACCAGGTTCTGGGTCTCAGATCTGGCGAATGCCGGAAGCCGTCGAAGTCAAGCGGCAACACAAACCTCCCGCAGGGGCGAGCGGGAGTACAGTCGGCGCATGGACTTAGCTGACGTTGGAACCGAACTCATCGAGGCCGCCCAAGGCGTGCAGGACCACACGGTCGAACTCCGCCGGGCGATTCATGCCGACCCTGAGCTTGGGCTCGATCTGCCGAAGACCCAGAAAAAAATTCTGGAAGCACTCGACGGGCTTGGACTGGACATCACCACCGGCAAGGCATTGACATCCGTCGTCGCTGACCTGGACACAGGCAAGCCTGGCCCAACCATTCTGCTGCGCGGCGACATGGATGCACTGCCATTGCAGGAAGACTTGGACGTCGCCTGGCGTTCGCAGAATGAGCAGATGATGCATGCCTGCGGCCACGACGCTCATGTCGCCATGCTGCTCAGCGCCGCCCGCCTTTTGTCCGAAAACAAGTCTGAACTCACCGGCAAGATCCGGTTCATGTTCCAGCCAGGCGAAGAGGGCCACCACGGTGCCAAGTACATGATCGACGAGGGTGTGCTCGACGGCGTCGACCGTGCCTTTGCTCTTCATGTATTCACCCAAATGCGTAGCGGCCACTTCTTTAGCCGCGGCGGCGCGCTGATGGCCAGTGCTGACCGTTTCGAGATCACGATCAATGGCTTGGGCGGGCATGCCTCGATGCCTCATGGCTGCATCGACCCCATACCCGCAGCCGCCTCGACGGTGCTTGGCCTGCATGCCATGGTCGGGCGCACCACGCCTGCCAGCGAGGCTGCTGTAGTCACCGTTTCTCACATCAACGCCGGCACCACCAACAACATCATCCCTCACTCTGCGTTCATGGAAGGCACGATTCGCACGCTCAACGAAGATGTGCGTGACACGCTGCATACCAACCTGATGAACGTCGCCAATCACAACGCTCAGGCCCACAACTGCTCGTGTAACGCCGAGATCATCGCTGGTTATCCGGTGACGATCAACAACGAAGAAGAAGTCCAGCGCGCTGCTGCAGTCGCCGAGGCTGTTGTTGGCGAAGGTTCGTTCCACATCATGCGAGAAGCTGTGATGGGTGCCGAGGACTGGAGCTATGTGCTGAACAAGGTTCCTGGCTCTATGGCGTTCCTGGGTGTGTGCGCTCCAGACCTGACCCCTGAGGAAGCGGCTCCAAACCATTCGAACCTGATGACCATCGACGAAGACGCTATGGCTCAGGGTGTTGCCATGTACACCGCAATGGCGATGTAGACACGCCCCTCACCACTCCCAATCAACGTTGCATAAAAGACCCTGCGGAATCAGGGTGGGCGGACCTTGTCGGTTAGATAAGGTTCTAGCTCCACAAGGGTCAGTGCCCGAGCGGCCAAAGGGAACGGGCTGTAAACCCGTCGTGATTTCACTTCGGAGGTTCAAATCCTCCCTGGCCCACTTGTGAACAGAACCACGGTCTCGCCTCGGCGGGCCGTGGTTCTCTCGTTTTACACCACGCAGTCGAGTCGCTTCGAACAGCTAGTTCGACGCCCGTTTGATCAGTCCTACTCGTGAACAATCACCCAACTTCGAACTGACATTTGGTGTTTCGAGCAGCTGGCGTCGGACCGTTTGGATCCCACCGCGCCTTTCTCTAAAGCCAGCGTTTTCGGGCCAGAAGATCACCGGGCTCTCGTCGCTGCTGCTCACATTTTATCGCTGCCCCGGAGGTCTTTAAACCTTGGGATTTTCGCCGATGGCAGCAAGAACACGTTGGGCCTGCGAGCTGGCGGATCGGTTCCAGAGTCCACCTGGGCGCTAGAGCGCTTTGGCCTGGCCGTTTGCCCAGTGCTAGGCCAGGGGCATGACCTTGAGTGACACTGTGTTGATAGACCAGCCTGCCGAAGGCGTAACCCGGCTCACGATGAATCGTCCCGACAAGCTCAATGCGTTGACACTTGACATGGTGCAAGCGTTACATACTGCTCTCGATGCGGTAGACGCAGACCATGATTGTCGGGCGGTCATCTTGACCGGCGCTGGCAAAGGGTTCTGCGCCGGGCTTGACCTGAATGGTTTTGGAACAGTGCCGGGCACCGAGGACCTCGGTCGGGTGCAACAAGGGATGGCGACGCAGCAACTTATTGCCGAAATCGTGCATCACATGCGCGATGTCCGGCAGCCCATTATCTCTGCTGTTAATGGTGCCGCTGCTGGTGGCGGGTTCGCCTTTGCCTGTGCATCTGACATTCGGTACTGCAGCGAAAGCGCCAAGTTTGGGACAGCGTTTGTTCGCCTTGGCCTATCGGGATGCGACATTGGCGTGAGTTGGATGCTTCCCCGGTTGATCGGTGCGAGCCGTGCGTGGGAGTTGCTGCTGACCGGCCGAGTGTTCGACGCTGCCGAGGCCGAACGCATCGGTCTGGTTAGCCGCATGGTTCCCGATAACGCACTTGAGGACACCGTGATGGGCGTCGCCGCAGAGATTGCAGCGAACAGCCCGTTTGGCGTGTGGATGACCAAAGAAGCAATGTGGTCAAACCTCGAGATTCCGAGTTTGCGCGCGGGCATCGACCTCGAAAATCGCAATCAAATCATGGCGAGCCAGACGTCTGACGCCCGATTGGGCATGAGCAGCCTGCCCGGCCAGCATCGCGACTGGACCAATAGCTAAACAACCCCAGGAGCGGTTTGGTGGCGTTACGGGGTTGTTCACCAGACGCCCCACCGCAAGATCTTCACCCGGAACGATCCTGATGATGCTGGCGGCCTATCGAACCGGGAGCTGCGGGTTCGCCATCCCCTGCCCACGCAGTCGTTGAATATGGACCCTGGTCACGAGTGAATGATTTACCTCACGATAGGAAGACCTAGCTGAACGGGGCACCGTTGGTGATGTGCATCATGGCGTCAAGTAGTCATTCGCTTGCGCTGTTTGGGCGCTGTCGACGTGACTCAGCTCGCCCATTTCGCCAGGATCGCTCATAAGACCCAACAGCAGCGTGTCGCCAGAACTGAGATCGACGGCGATAGCTCCATGTCGCCTGGGTTGGACTTGTCGAACCATTTGCCCGGCGGTGACATCAGATGATGAGGATCCAGAAACGAGGCCTGCCATGCCAGGCCTCATCGACGACTCCATTGGCTTAGCGCTAGTGGAGTGCGCCACGAAGACAAGAGCGGCAATTGAGCACCGAACGGGTGGCTAGTCTGGGGCCATGCCTACCTTTGATGTGACGTCCGAAGTTGACATGCAGGAAGTCCGAAACGCAGTCGACCAAGCCAGCCGAGAAATCGTTACGCGCTTCGATTTCAAGGGCACCAACTCTTCGATTGAGCTTGGGGAAGGCTCGATCACGATGAACTCATCCAACGAGGACCGCTTGAGCGCCCTACGCCAAGTCTTGCAAGAGAAGCTCGTCAAGCGCAGTGTGTCGCTTAAGGCACTCGACTATGGCGATGTTGAAGAGGCCTCAGGTGGTCGCGCTCGACAACTTCTCACATTGACCGCAGGTATCTCCAGCGACAAGGCCAAGGAACTGAACAAGTTCATCAAGGCCCTGGGCCTCAAGGGCGTACAGAGCTCGACCCAAGGCGAGCAACTCCGCGTTAACGGCAAGAAACGTGATGCGCTCCAAGAAGTCATGCAGGCGCTAAAAGAAGGCGACTTCGACATCCCGCTGCAGTTCGGAAACTTCCGAGACTGAGAAACCAAACGAGACTGAGAAACCAAAACTGGCAACCACCCAGATAGGCCGGAGGAACCGAGACACGACGTCACGAGCGTGCTCGCTGGTCATAGTCAGAATCAGATCGGACTTATCGACCAGGTCTTGCGAAAAGTGCCGACGCCATAGGCGATCGGCAGACGTTCGCTGTGCAAACGAATAAAACCCGCATTTTCATGGCTGTACATTGCTCCGTCATCGGAACTCGGGATTCAGAGTTCTGCTGACGGAGAACCGACTACCGGCCGGTTCAGACCCAAGGAACAGTTGCCTGTTCGACCTTCAACGTGTTGATCGTCTTCCAGATACCGCTCGGCAGCCCTTCCACAAGTTGTCCATAGATCTAGTTACCTCCGCAAGGCACCTGTGAAAGATCGCACAATTTGCCACGCGCCGTCATTTAGGTCGCCGCGCCAACTACTTTTCAGGTCGATGAATACTGGTTCCCAACGACTTCTAGTGCTGATTGCGTGTGCGATTACTGGCATCGTCGCCCTCACCCCAGTCGCATCGGCCCAGCAGCCGCTGCAGGTCCAACTGTTTGAGAACCCGTTCGTCTGTGATGTCATTGTGCGACCACTTGGGATCGTGTCCGGGTTCATTCCCGGCGAGACCGTCGAGTTCTCAGCACCGGAGCTGAATGGCGTCTTTTCGCGCCGGGTCGCTGACAACTCTGGTCGAGTAGAAATGCGATGGAACTGCGGCAGCCCCCAGACGTGGGCGGTAACCGTTAGGGGGCTGGGCTCTGGCACCAGCACCTCATTCACCTTGACCGGCAGCGCCGCTCCCCCTCCGCCCGATGCGCCAGTTGGCGCTGCATTCGACGCAAGGTCAGCAATGACTGCAAGCCAAATGGCGGTCTGGAAAGACTTTTCCCCCTTCACTGCTGTTGGGGTCTATATCGGTGTGAACAGTTCGTGGGACAACCGGGCCGACAAGATCCAGTCGAACCTGACGGCGCCGTGGATAAGCCAAATTCATGCCGACGGTTGGAGCATCATCCCGATCTATGTCGGATTCCAGGCTCCGGACCAATGCGCTACTGCTCGGTTCGAAGGCCTATCTGCTGACCCGGCAACTGCCCGCAACCAGGGCTTCGCTTCGGCCACCGATGCTGTCGACTCTGTAAGCCGGTTGGGCATCGGCCCAGGAAACCCAATCTATTACGACATGGAGGCCTATCGCCCCGGGTGCGCCGAGGCGGTTCTGGCCTTCCTCGATGCATGGACCGAAGGCATCCACAGCGCCGGCTACGTCTCCGGTGTCTACGGTTCTCGGTCCTCGACGATGTGGGATCTCAGTCGGACCATAGGCCGGCCTGGCTTTGATGCCCCCGATGCCGTATGGGTGGCGACTGGTAACGGTCAGCCCGACAACTACGGGCTCGAGATCCCATCCGACGACCTGTGGACCAACGCTCGCATCCATCAGTACCGACTCAACGTCACAAGGACTTACGGCGGCGTCACTCGCGAGATCGACGAGAACACGGTGAACGCTCCGCTCGCCCGGCCCGGTCCAGTAGTCACACCCGACCCAGTCACCAACACCAGTGATGTCGACGGCGACGGTGTCACTGACCCTGAGCCTGACAACTGCGATGCAATCGCCAACCCCGATCAAGCGGACCTGGACAACGACGGCGACGGCGACGTCTGCGATATCGACATCGATGGCGACGGCGTAGACAACGCCGCCGACTTCGCCCCGAGTGACCCAACAATCACGACAGCTCCAGTAACAGCGCCCGCACCAACACCCGTGCCGACACCTACGGTTTCTGATGTCGACGGCGACGGAATTGCAGACCCTGAGCCAGACAACTGCGATCTGATCGCAAACCCAGATCAGGCCGATGTTGACAGCGACGGCGACGGCGACGTCTGCGATATCGACATCGACGGCGACGGCGTCCCGAACGAGGCTGATCAAGAGCCCCGCGACCCATTAATTGGCGCACTGCCCACGCCGACGCCTTCTCCAGCCGAGGCTGACCCGACACCAGCGCCGACGCCGGAGTCAGCTAGAGAACCCACCGACGATCAGCCAACCGAGCCGGCTTCCACACCGATCCCCGATGTTAGGCCGACGCCGCAAGTGATCGTGTTGGCGACCCCCACCGCAGTCGCTACGCCGAACACGTTGGCACCACCCACGGCGCAAGCGGTGGCTGCTCCGGACGAGGGCGGTGAGTTGCTTGCCGAGACGGTGACGATCATGCTCGAAGACGAGTCGACACTTCTTCCCGGCGTGATCGTTGGACTTAGCCTGTTCTCATTCTTCTGTGCCGGTATGGGCGTTCGTTCATTTCGTCGCAACCGGGGTTCAGTAACGCTCTGACTACCAAACGCTCTGATTACCAAACACTCTGATTACCGCTACCGGGATGCTCTGTGGCCTCAGCGAGAGCGCAAAGCAAACGGCAGGACCGGACCGGTTCCAGCTTGCACCAGCCGGTGCGAAGCAACGGTGACGGTCCAGCGGCTCTCAACCTCATCGTCGATGAGCAGCACCGGCCCACCGCCAACCGACCCGGCAGGCAACAGCAAGGGGTCAACTCGTAGCCGGTGCCACATGTTCAACACCTGATGCGCCGAATTGGCTTGCTCTGTCTGGTACTGGTCGGCGGGTGCCAACTCTGACAGGTCAGCCACGATGGCCCGATGCACGGGTAACTTGCCCAGCGCTGCGATTGCGTCGGCGACAGCGTCGATAACGGACTGGCTTCGCCGCGACGGCATTGGACAGATCCAAGTCGGGCGCTCCGCCCAGTCCCAACGTTTAAGAACACCAGCACATGCCTGCACCATGTCCTCGCTCACTTCGAGCGGGTCACCGTTGCGGGCCAGCTTGAACAGCCCTTCGACGACGGTATCCCAGCCACCGTCACCAAGTCTGGCCAAAGCCCTGCCGACCCGGGCTTGAGAGTCAGCAGCGATGCGACCCTTTGGTGCTTCGAGGCGCGTTGGCCACTGCTTTCGTGGCTCGATTAGTACATCGCCGCCTTCCAGGTGCAATGTCGCCTTCGCCACGAGAACTGGGTCAGGGTCGGACTGCCAGGTGTGGTCGGTGCAACGATCGCAACGGCCGCAGGCGGCCGCCTCGGCGTCGTCGAGCGATTCTCGGAGGTACCGCAACCTGCACGTGTCGAGTTGAGCCCAGGCCAACATTTCGTTACCTTCGGTTCGCCGCAACTCGCGCAGCGTGGCCGCTATCTCATGGTTGTAAACCCAGGGAAAGTCGGAACGGATCCAGCCTGAGCCCACACGTTCTACAGCGCCATCAACCTCGAGGATATTCATCAGTGTCGACAGCCTGCTGCGCCCTAGGTTGACATAACGCTCTAGGTCCGCAATACCCGTTGGTTCATGTGGATTCAACTGATCGAGCGCCGTGACGCACAGCTCTTCGCTGGGCATGGAAACCGACTCGAACCATTTCCAGATGCGAGCGTCTTCTGCGGGCCGCGGTACGGCGATCGCTTCGGCCCGAGCGATGTTGCGACCGGCACGGCCAATTTGCTGGTAGTAGGCGACTGGGGTGGGCGGCAGCCCAAGATGCACACAGAACGCTAGGTCGCCCTTGTCAAAGCCCATGCCTAGAGCGCTTGTCGCCACCAGCGCCTTCAACTGGTTTCCTCGTAAGTCGGCCTCGAGTTGCAATCGTTCATCTGGATCGACCTGGCCGGTATAAGCGCCAACCTCATGACCTTGGGAGCGCAGCCACTCGGCGGTCTCATGGGCCTGAGCCACCGTCAGCGTGTACACGATGCCCGAGCCATCTAACTGCGGCAGGGTTTCGGCCAGCCATGCCAGGCGGTGGGCATCATCAGGCAGATCAACGGTCGACAGATGCAACGACTTTCGGTCCAGGGTGGTGCGCAGCACGAGGCTGTCATCACCGAGCTGGGCAGCGACATCGTCGGTCACTCGCTGGTTTGCCGTGGCTGTTGTGGCCAGCACCGGTGTCCATGCAGGAAGATCGGCCAACAACTGTCGAAGCCGGCGATAGTCAGGACGAAAGTCATGCCCCCAATCGCTGATGCAATGGGCTTCGTCGCACACGAGCATAAACGCTCGTTGTCGAAGCGAAGTGAAAACACGTCGCCGAAATCCTGGATTCGATAAACGTTCTGGGGCGATAAGCATGAGGTCGACAGCATCAGCCGCAACTTGGGATTCGATCTCGTCCCACGAGTCGATATTTGACGAGTTGATGGTGACTGCATTGAGCCCAAGCTTTTGGGCGGCAGCAACCTGGTCCCGCATTAGCGCCAATAAGGGCGACACCACGACAGTTGGACCCCAGCCCCGACTGCGCAACATACGAGTCGACGAGAAATAGACCGCCGACTTACCGAAACCCGTGCGCGCCACCAGCAACGTCCGTTGACGATTGGCAACGACGGCGGTGACAGCCTCGATCTGTTCTGGCCTCGGCACGGCATCGGGACCGGCGAGCAGCTGAATGTCACGGGTCAGTTCGGCGATGACTTCGTCGGCGGTTGGACGAGGAGGTTCGATGCTGGCTTCTCGTTCGTTCATGGCTTCCTTAGGGTTCGGTGGGCGGGAAGCGGTGGGCGGGAAGCACGGACGTAACCTAAACGATTCTGGTCTGGCTCGACACCCATGATCGCGTTGATGCAACAGACTCGGTCATCTATACCGCTCATGCTTTGCACTTCCAGTGGACCCAGGTCGGCTCGGCAACTCAGCAAGTTCGCCCTGAATCGATCATGGCCACTGTGCGGGTAGCTTGCGCCCCTCGACAAATTCAGAAGGCCGATTCGAGCGCTATCCAACAACGACGCCATCCTCAGCCGGCGACCACAAAGGTGCAGCGTTGGACAGGCAGGTGATGGATCGCCGCATTGCCGCCATAGGAAGGCTTTGAACAAATGCAGTGATCGATACGGCCGACCAGCTGGGCTGATCGGCGTAGATCGCTCTGTCGACAACAGGACGAACCGCTAAAGCGAAGTAGCCCGAAGCCTCAGTCGCTAAAGGGCCCTTTAGTGACTATCGCGAGCGATCTCATTTCCGCTGGAGCCGACAAGAAAATCGAAGTCGCAACCCTTGTCGGCCTGCAAAACGTGCTCGATGTATAAGCGGTAATACCCGCGGGTGTATTTCGGGGGCGCCGGATCCCATGCTGCTAGTCGGTCTGCTAGCTCGAAAGCGTCGATTTCCAAGTTGAGCGAACGATTTGCCACATCGAGTGAAATCATGTCGCCATCCTGCACCACAGCAAGGGGGCCACCGGCCGCTGCCTCGGGAGCGGTGTGCAGCACAACAGTGCCGTAGGCTGTGCCGCTCATCCGAGCGTCGCTTATGCGGACCATGTCGGTCACACCGTCGGCAAGGAGTCGCGCCGGCAGGCCGAAGTTGCCGACCTCTGCCATGCCGGGATACCCCTTAGGCCCACAGCCCTTCAACACGAGCACACACGTGGGATCGATGTCCAGATCAGGATCATCGATGCGTTCGTGGTAGTCCTCGATCGACTCGAACACCACGGCTCTCCCTCGGTGCTGCATGAGCTCCGGTGTTGCGGCGTTCGGTTTGATCACGGCCCCACCAGGGCACAGATTTCCGCTGAGCACTGCGATACCGGACTCGTCGAGCAGCGGGTCGTCGAGGCCACGGATCACGTTGGGGTCAGCATGTTCAGCCGCGACCGGATCGGCGTAACTCGCGAACGGTGTACCCATCACGGTGGGAGCAGTCCCGTCGATGATGTCACCGAGCTTGGCGATCACCGCTGGCAACCCACCTGAATAAGCAAAATCCTCCATCAGGTAGTCACCAGAGGGCTTCAGATTAACGAGCAACGGTGATTCTGCACTGAAGCGATCGAAGTCCGCGAGCTCAAGGTCAACACCCAGACGCCCTGCAATAGCGAGCAGGTGCACTACCGCATTCGTAGAGCCTCCGATCGCCGCTAAGACTCGGATGGCGTTCTCAAAGTTGGCACGGGTGAGCACCTTGGAAATCGTCAACCCTTCGTGCACCATTTCGACGGCACGCCGGCCCGAGAGATGAGCCAGGCGTAGTCGCCGGCTATCGGCGGCTGGCAAGGCCCCGTTCTGCGGCAGCGACATGCCAAGCGCTTCGGACATACACGCCATGGTCGATGCTGTTCCCATGGTGTTGCACGACCCTCGGCTGCGCGTCATGGAGGACTCGAGATCTCGGAAGTCTTCGATCGACATACGCCCAGACCGCACTTCGTCATTAAAGCGCCACAGATCAGTACCTGACCCGAGCGATTGCCCTCGGTATTGACCGTTCAGCATCGGTCCGCCAGACACCACGATCGTTGGCAGATCAACCGACGCTGCTCCCATAAGTTGTGCGGGTGTCGTCTTATCGCAGCCGCCAAGCAGCACGACGCCGTCGACGGGATTACCTCGCAGAGACTCTTCTACATCCATGGCCATCAGGTTGCGGAGCAGCATGGCTGTTGGCCGAAGTTGCGTTTCGCCCAGCGATGTCGTGGGAAAGATATGCGGAATGCCTCCGGCTTCCCAGACGCCTCGCTTCACGTGTTCGGCGATCTCATCCAGGTGCGAGTTGCAGGGCGTCAGCTCGCTCCACGACGACGCAATACCGATATGTGGCTTGCCGTCGGTAAATGCATCGTCGGGCAACCCGCGCTTCATCCAGCTCCGATAGGCGAAACCAGCGAGTGGACGGCCATACCACCCGTCCGTGCGCAGATGTACGGCCTTTTCTGACGGTTCGCTCATATCGCAAACCTAGTAGCCAGGAGCAGGAGCGGCCGCTCCGACTATCCCAGGTCCGCGCAGTTCGCCGTTGAACACGCGGGTCACCAATCAGCGGCGCGCAATTATTTCTGTCGGAGCAATAGCCCCGGAGCGCACGGCCGTCACCAGGTTGGCGAACTTTGTCGCTGTGTCGGGGCCCATCACGAGATGCAGCCCAAGCGCCGGTGGCCCGTTGCTCGTAGCTGAAGCCAACTGGTCAAATACAGCGAGTGCTGCCGGGGTCCGGTCGATGACCTGGACCGACCTGAAGCCCGCCGACCCGAGATGTGCAACGTACTGTGCTGGGGTTTCCAGAAAGCTGGTAGTGGCTGTTGCCGCCCATGGCACTGGATAGTCCGGTTGAGCCTCGCCGGTGACCATCAGGTCATAGATCCCGAACACCCCACCAGGAGTAAGTTGGCGACCAATATCTGTGAAAACAGCCGCCTTGTCTGGAATGTTCATACCGACATGAACCATCGAGGCGGCATCAAAGGCTTGTTCGGGAACCGGCAATTCTGCGGCGGATGCATGGATGAACTGCACCGAGTTGGAGAGTCCCACAAGCTTGGTCAGCCAGGTCGCGACTTGCACGTATTCTTCAGTCAGGTCAACGCCAGTAACAGTGACGCCAGCCGACGCTGCCATGAAGCGAGCGGTGCCACCAAGGCCACTTCCGATATCGAGCACATGGCTACCCGCATCAAGATCGAGTTGCTCCACGAAGTGAGCAGTCGCAGGCCGCCCACCGACGTGAAACTCGTCTACTGGACCCAGCATTTCAACCGTGGGATCGCCGTCGAGCATGGCGAGGCCATTTTCGATACGGGTGCGCAAACCCCCAAAGGAATAATGGTCGGTGATCTCGTTGGTCATCCCGTGAACATACCGCCAGCAGGAAACAGTATTTGGCCTGTCGTGTACGAGGATTGGTCGGTCGACAGGAAGAGAGCGGTGTTGGCAATCTCGTCAGTCACGCCAAGGCGACCCATGGGAGTCATTCCCAACATGCGGGCTGCTCCCTCGGCGTGTGCGCCAGCGCGAGCCGTCATTGGGGTTTCAATAAAGCCCGGGCCGATGGCATTAACCCTGATGCCATAGTCGGTCATTTCAAGAGCGAACGCCTTCGTCAGCATCCAAACTCCTGCCTTTGAAACGCAATAATCCACAGCACCGCGGAGCGGTACCTTGGCCGCAACGGAGGCTATGTTCACGATCGTGCCTGGGGTACCACCCTCGATCATGGCTTGAGCCGCTGCCTGGTTAACCAACATCACGCCAGTCAGGTTCACGTCCATCACCCGTTGCCAGTCTTCAGGTGACTGGTGCAGCAAACCCTCAGTGGCGCGTGCATGTCGCTCGCCGCTGACATAGCCAGCATGAGACAGACCCGCAGCAGCTACAACAGCATCTACACGACCATATTTATCAAGCGCAGCCTGAATCATCGCAACATTCTCGGTAGGAGATGCAGCGTCAAGTCGCACAGCATGGGCCGTGCCGCCCGTCGATTCGATCTGGGCAGCGGCGTCGATAGCCGCATCCATATTGATATCGCCAAGGACAACCCGGGCTCCTTCAGCGGCAAACCGTCGGGCGCACGCCCGGCCAATGCCACTTGCGCCACCGGTGATTACGGCAACCTTGTCGTTTAGCTGATTGTTAGCCACATCTACTCCTTGTCGAGAAGAACAGCTTGGCAGGTGAGGCTCCATTTGTTCATCTCGGCCAGTAAGCGTGTTCTACAGAAGCTTGCACACAGCTTCGAGCGGCCTCACTGCGCACGTGCATTTGAAGCTACAGGAGCGCTTGTCGAGTCGTTTAGCGCGGGCTTTGGCCACTATTCACGACATGATGTTGGCGACTAGATGGTCAACAACACCGTCTAGCAAGTGCCCTTGGGCAATCATGTCTGTCGCCTCGCTCGAACTAGGAGACGATGACTGGCAATTCATACGCACTTTGCGGAATACCCCGCCAATCCCAGTCGGGCCGGCCGGGAAGCTAACGGTGACCCGGGGCCATATAGAACCAAACCGGATGAGGAGCGCCCTGCTCTTTGATCGCAACTCGTGCGGCCATGACCGTTCGGCCAGCCTGGGTCGACTCGAAGTACCACGCTTCTGCAGACCGCCCGCTTGGCGGTGGCCCATCGACCAGTTCGAGCGCGGCTTCCTCGTAGTACGTGCGAATATCGTGGCAAACCGCTGTGGTGTTCCCACCAGGAATCCCAGCTTCTTTCCAGAGCGCCCCGTTGGCAATGTCATCAAAGATCTGCAGGGCACCCGGAACCCCATCGGGGTCAACGACACGACCGACTGAGGTGACGCCTCTGCGTTCGAGAGCTCGATCGAACGCCTTGCGCATGCCATTAGCTTCGTCGACGGCCGCCGGAAGCGATGGATCGAATCGAGGCGGCAAGGCACAGCTCAACGGCGTCTCGTCAGCCTCGATGACCTCGGGATAGATCTCGAGCACCGGGCCTGTTTCAGCATCGAGCATGGCAAAGGCGCGGGCCAACACAGCGTGCTGGAATTCAGCGTCGCCAGGCTTTCCCATCGGGCGGCCTAGCGGGAACTCGCAGAACAGCGCACGGGGAGGCTGCATTCGCTCAACGACGGACTTGGTTGCAGCCAAGGTGACGGTGGCGATGCCAGCAGCTTCGAAGACATGGGCAAGCGTACTCACGGTACGCGTGCAGAGTGGTCAAACAGGTGTGAGCAGCACGATGTCAACACCGTCAGCCTTGAGTTGTGCAGCAGCACGAGGACCGGAGTCGATTCGGATCGTCGCAACGTCGTCCGGCTGATTGCCGGCAAACGATGCATGTCGTGGTGCCACGGCACCGATGACACCCTGAGCGGCAAGTTCATCGAGCCGATCGATGGGAAAGACCACGTTCAGGTCAATCGCAATACCAGACCGGTCAAAGTTTGGGCTCCAATGCCCGAGCACGAGATCGCGAGCATCGCTCGGGAGTAGGCGATATTCGGTGTCACCAGGCTGGAAGCCTTCATCGCCGCTGCGATGCAGTGCTGCGGACGTCACGATTGCAACCGTCGCCTCAGCCAGCGGCTTGGGGGTTGCCCACGCTGCAGCCTCGAACTCAGGAACGGGCAAGCCGTCGCCCACACCGCGCATCATTTCATCGCCAGCCATAGTCAACCTCTCGTCGTCTTCTCACACCACGCTAGAAGATCTGCCGGTGGCTCTCGTAGTTGGCCGGGCGGCGAACCTGCACTGCTGCCCATGCAAGGCCTTCCTACTAGTGTGCAGCTGATGGAACTCGCCGTGATCGACTTCGACACCCCACTCGAACAGCAGGCTGCGGTCATGGCCGAAGCGTGCGAAACCACGGGCTTTTTTCAACTACCTCTCTCCGTCGTATCTAGACAGGTCGCCGACGACGCCTGGGTTGCAGCGGCCGAGTTCTTCGCGCTGCCCGAACGAGAGAAACGACGTATCGAATTCCCCGAACCTGGCTACCCCTATGGCTACTCGCCGTTCAAGTTCGAGACCCTCGCCAAATCGCTCGACGATGGCACGCCAAGTGGGCCGGACCTGAAAGAGTCGCTCTCAGTCGGACCAGATTGTGGTCGCGGTGCTGGAGCGTTGACAGCCCAAGACCAGGCGTGGATCCGCTCTCCTAGCTTGTGGCCCAAACACCCGACTCGTCTGCGGTCTACATGGACGGCGTACTACCAAGAGCTTGCACAGGTAGCCGAACGACTGATGATGGTGATGGCACTAGCTCTTGAACTCCCCGCTGACTATTTTCAAACGTTAATCAACCAGCCGATCACATCAATGCGAGCATTGCACTACCCCGCTATCGATGTCGACGCCGCTGCGAACTCGCTTCGGGCTGGCGCACACAGTGACTATGGAACCCTGACAATCCTTCGTACCGACGACGTCAGCGGGTTAGAGATCAGACAGGCTGACGGAAGCTGGGTCGGCGTTTCGCCGGGACCCGACATGTTCGTGGTCAATCTCGGCGACTCAATCGAGCAGTGGACAAACAACCAATGGCGGTCGACGGTCCACCGGGTCGCACGCACCGATACGGCACCTCGGCAATCATTTGCGTTCTTCCATATGGCCAACTGGGACGCGACCATTGAGTGCCTGCCTACTTGCCGGGTCGGCGACGAGTCGCCTCGGCACGAACCCGTCCAGGCCGGGCCCTGGCTCATGCGCAAATTCACTTCGACCGTTACCTGACACCAGCGAGACCGATTGCTAGGTCTAAAGGGAACCGGGCGCTCGGGGCTTTTAATTCGGCTGACCGCACGGTTGCCTTCGAACTGCTGGGTTTAAGAAACAACTCGGCTTGCCACGCAAAGCCTGGTGTTGCCTTTCCACCCCAATTCTCGAAGGGGCCCTAACCAGCGCACGCCCCCAGGTACAGGTTTTCTGACCCAAGCCTTGGGCGGGTTCTCTGAGTCGAACCGCGACCTCTGGCCCCACGACATGTCGGCGCTCGCCGATGCTCCGGTAGACCAAAAGGGCTTCGTCGACGCTACCGAACGTGAGGACAAGGTCAGAGCCGTGAACTTAGTTCGCTCGCTCCTCGCCACTGGCAACCTGGACATGACCGCGCCTCTTGAGGTACGACCTGTCAGGTGCCGGGCCGCTGACCAGCGTGACTGAAGCTGTAAAAGCGCCACCTGTCGCGAGTAGTTTTAGATCATGGATTTGACAAAATTGTTTGGTGTTGCTGGCAAGGTTGCAATCGTGACTGGCGGGTCGCGGGGTATCGGTGAAATGATCGCCGAGGGTTTGGTCACGAACGGCGTGCGTACCTATATCACTGCCCGCAAGGCCGACGCATGCGATGCAACCGCCGAACGTTTGAGTGCCATCGGCGAGTGCATATCGATTCCGGCCGACATGTCTTCTGCCGAAGGTCTCGCCGCATTCGTTGCTGCGTTCCGCGAGCGTGAGAACGAACTCCACATCCTGGTCAACAACGCTGGCGCCGCATGGGGTGCCCCCATGGGCGAGTTCCCCGATGTCGGCTTCGACAAGGTGATGGACATCAACGTCAAGGCGCCCTACATGCTCACTCAAGCGTTGTTAGAGCCACTCACCGCTGCAGCCACCCCCGACGACCCCGGGCGAGTCATCATGACCGGCTCAGTCGATGGCATCCGTGTGCCGGTTGGCGACAACTTTTCGTACTCGGCGTCGAAGGCCGGCATCCACATGCTGGCTCGCCATATGGCTAAGTTCTTGACCGACCGCAACATCACCGTGAACTGCATCGCTCCAGGTCCCTTCGAGTCGAAGATGATGGCCTACATGCTCGAGGACGAGAAGATCCGCGCGAACATCGAGGGCACGAATCCTCGGGGCCGCATCGGCACACCTGAAGATGTCGCTGGCACCGTCATCTGGCTATCCAGCCGGGCTGGCGCCTATATCAACGGTGTAACTGTGCCTGTCGACGGTGGTATATCGATGCTCAACGCGTAAAGGCCCCACTAACTGCCGGCCCACTTAGCAACAGAACCTTCCGCCCCCTGTTTCACTGGGTACCCGCACCGTGATAGCACCCCGCTTCGCCGCAGTCAGCCAAGAGGTGAGGACCAAAGTTTGACAGTTAACAGCGACGCACTCCGAGTGTGTTATCTAACCATTCTTGCCCAGCGAACTCTCAACGGCCGCAGCAAACTTGCTCGTGATTGTGGTCGTGACGGGACCCGCCGTGCTGAAACTTTGGTGGCACTACAACCAACAACAGAGCCAGTCCAACACAGGTGCATCGCTACAGCTCCCAACCTTTGCTTTGTTCAACCGTTGTCCAATGACCTTGAGCTAAGCGCAAGCGCCACCTTCGAAGAGCAGCTTTAGAAGACTCGCTCCAGCGAAGAGGCGCCGGCCAGCCGATCCTTCTACCCGTGGTTCACAAACCGATTGACGCTGGCGGCTTGGAGCTAGGTCGCTACGGGCAATATCGTGCGTCCATGTCTTGGGAACACGCAAAAACTGTCGAAATCGCCGCCACACCTATTGACGTGTACAACATCGTCAGCAGCCTCGAACGAATGGGCGAATGGAGTCCTGAGAATACGGGCGGAAGCTGGATCCTCGGCAACGGCACCAATGTGGGCGACCGTTTTGAAGGTAACAACGCGATAGGCGACCGCACATGGAGCGCCGTCGCCGAGGTCGTGCGCTGTGACCCTGGCTCGGCATTTTGTTTCACCGTCGGAGCGCTAGATAACCCTGTTGCTGAATGGGGCTACCACTTGGAAGCGACCGATCAGGGCACACGAGTAACCGAAACCTGGAAGATGACGCAGCTGCCGCCATCACTTGTCGACGCACCCGAAGAACGGGTGCAGGGTCGAGCCGACATGGTTGCCGACGGCATGGTCACCACTCTCGCAAACCTCAAAGCCTCAATCGAAGGCTGACCCTGGGTTCGCTCTGTCGGCACTCGTCAGTTCTGCGCCAGTCGCCCGCGCAACGCAAGCATCGCCATCGTCTGGCTGATGGTTCCCAGGATTGCAATGGCCAACAATGCCTTACCGATCTCGCCCCATTGCCAACCCGCGGACAACAAGCTACGCATGCCTTCGAGGACGTACGTGATCGGGTTGAATCGGGCGATCCCTCGCATCCATGGCGTGAGATTTTCCAGTGGCACGGTCGATGAGGTCAGAAACGCAAACGGGAAGAACAACAGAAAGCTTGACGCGACAGCGCCTGGGTTGGCTGTCTTCAACGCAATCGCATAGGGGAAGCCGGTAAAGGCCAAGCCCCACAACGCTCCGATCAGGATGAACAGCAACAGCCCAAGCACACCGGTTCCAAACGACACGCCAACTATTACGCCCAGAATGAGAACCGGGATACACAACGCCATAACCAGCATGAAATCCGACACCATCAGTCCCAGTAACAGTGGCAAACGCCGCACTGGGCTGAGCAACAGCCGATCGAAGTAGCCGGTCTGAATGTCAGTGACGAGGGCCGTTGCCCGGCTTATGCCAGTGACCGCGAAAATAATTGCCGTTGGCAGTTGGAAGTTCTTGTAGCTGAAGTCGGTAGCTCCTGGGATCGCTTCGGTCAGGTCTTGTAGCGCTCCAACGTTCACGATGAAGAAGAACGCTGGGATGAAGAGTGCAGGCAAGAATGCTTCGGGTTCACGCGGGATGGCCCGTATCGCTCGTTTGGCGACCGTCCACAAGTCGCGTAGAAAGCCCGATGGCCGCGCCTGCACGTTGGAACGGACAGTTGCGGCGCGTGGCGTGTCGGTGACGGTCATCCGGAGACCTCAATTCGGTCGCCCGTGAGTTCCAGAAAGACGTCGTCCAGGGTCGGCGTGCGCAACGTGAGCTCGCCAATCTTGACACCTGCGCCATCAAGCGCGATCACAACCGGTGACACAGCCGCTGCGCCATCATTGACCGATACCAGCAGTGCCCGCGGGCCAGTTTCGACCTTATCGACGCACGGCAACGCCTGGAGCGCTGCAACCGCACTTTCGTTATCATCAACACTGACCTGGATTACGTCGGCGCCGATAGAACGTTTGAGTGCTTCGGGAGTGCCCTCGCCAACAATGAGGCCATTGTTGATAATGCCTACTCGATCGGCAAGTTCGTCGGCTTCTTCGAGATACTGAGTGGTCAGAAAGATCGTTGTGCCCAGTTCCTTGTTCAGGGCACGGACCTCGTCCCATACTTGCACCCGGCTGTGCGGGTCAAGCCCGGTGGTCGGTTCGTCGAGAAAGAGCAGATCGGGGCTGTGCATCAACGACGCGGCTAGATCAAGCCGGCGGCGCATACCGCCGGAATAGGTCCCGATCCAACGATCGGTTGCTTCGACATCAATCAGCGAACTGAGTTCTTCGATTCGAACGTCAGTTTCTTTCCGGGTCAGGCCGTATAGCGCACCCTGCAGCCGCAAGATCTCGCGACCGCTTTGCTTTTCGTCAAGCGACGCATCCTGCAACGCCGCCCCGATACGCAGCCGGATCTTCGACGCTCCCGATACGACATCGTGACCAAGCACAGTTGCCTTGCCGCCGGTTGGCCGCAGCAGCGTGATCAGCATTTTTACCACCGTGGACTTGCCGGCACCGTTTGGACCCAGAAAGCCGTAGATCTCTCCATCTTGCACCCGCAGGTCGACACTCTTCACTGCCTGAACGTCGCCGAACGAGCGTTTCAAGCCCACCGTTTCGATAGCTAAATCACTCATTACAGACGAACCTACCTTGACAGGCGCTTACTCTCTTGCAGGAACGGGCGCAACTTGTCATCCGAGAATGTGGCGGCCCGTTTCGCCAAGCTCGGCTGGTTCGACTCGCCGTCGTTGGCGCTGTCCGTGGACCAGCAGCCACGAGCCATCGTCAGCTAACAACGACGGGAGTTCGGACGCGCAGCGATGGCATTGGCACGGTGGGTGCATCAGCATGTTGGGCCGGTCGTCGCCCCAATCATTTTCGATTGCGGTGCACACGATGTTGACGGCCAAACTTTCATTCGCACTGCGGTTTTCGTCGTCCACAGTATGCAGTCTTGCCGCTAAGCGCTGCGCACTCAACCCGACCCCTTAAACGTCTGGCAATGGGCGTCTCGGCTAGGACGCAACGGGACTGCGAACTGGGGCCGCTACCTGCCCAGGGCCATGTGGACCATCATGCGCGAGGCGTTGATCGACACGAGCCTCGTCACGTTGTGCGGCCTAGGGCTTCCCGTCCCTCATCGGGATGCGGCAGAACTCCCATGTTGCCCGATGTGCGCCTTACTGCAACTGGCATCGTTGCTATTGCAGCGCGGCAACAGCACTTTGGTGGCTGATCTCAACAAGGTTTCAGGGCGAGCCCCACTCCCTGTCCTCGGGCAACGTTGCGCCTGGTTTCGGTAGGCTTTCGGCTTCATCGCTACGGCTGCGACATCTAGACTGAGCGTCATACGCACCAAGATTGGGTGGGGCCCAACACTCAAGACAGTAACCCCGCACATATTTTTGTCACCCTCAAAACCGGAGCCAACCGATGACTGACCTAGAGATACTGCCCGGCGCCGAACCGCTCTCGCATCGAGGCGGGCCCATCGGCGTGTTGGTCATCCATGGCTTTACCGGTTCACCCCAGTCGATGGACCCCATCGCCCAAGCCTGTATCCGCGCAGGCCACACCGTAGAGATGCCTCGCCTTCCTGGCCATGGCACCAACGTTGACGACATGTTGAACACAGGCTGGCCAGACTGGTCCGCGCATGTCGAACAGGTCTATTTGGACTTAGCATCGCGCTGCGACCGCGTGTTCGTGACGGGTCTGTCGATGGGAGGGGCGCTTACCCTCTGGCTAGCATCACGCCATAACACGATTGCCGGCATAGCGATTGTCAACTCAGCCGGTGAGCCAAACGCCGAACGAACTGCAGCACTGGCAGGACTCATCAAGGGTGGCCAAGTCACCATCGATGCCATCGGCAATGACATCGCCAAGCCTGGCGTTGTCGAACTCGCCTATGACAAAACACCCCTAGCTCCGCTGCTATCGCTCGTCGAAGCAATCAACGACTTTGACCTGGGAGCCATCACCTGCCCCACCTTGATCATGGTTAGCGACCAAGATCACGTTGTGCCACCCGAGACAGCGGATTACATAGCCGACCAAATCAACACCATGACAAGTGTGGTGCATTTGACCAAGAGCTTTCATGTGGCGACGCTCGACCACGACGCTGAATTTATCAATACCCAGATCGTCGACTTCATCGTCAGCAACAGCTACTAAGGCGGGCACTCCTAGGACCAGCGCACCTGCTGCGCGCCTAGACGGCCGTGCCCTCCATACCCGTCAGGTCACCTTTAGTCGTCACTCTGTCAGCCTCATTTCGGGCCAATCCCCATCTGCCGTTAGTCGGTGCTAACGAGAGAGCATCGGCACGATCGCTGCCACCGCTGCCGTCAACTCTGCTAGGTCACCGTTATTGGTCACGACGATGTCTGCGACGTCTCGCCGGGTCTCATCATCTGTCTGGGAGGCGATCCGCTCTGCGGCATCAACGGGGTCCATCCCTCGGGTGCCCTCAAGCCGCTCAATACGAATCGGCGTAGAGGCTTCGACCACCACGACAGTGTCATAGCCGTAGCCCGAAGGTAGATCCTGTCCGAGATTGGATTCGACCAACACCGCCATGTCGAGCACAACCCACGCGTGCCCCGCCGCAGCAGCAGCCACTAACTGGTCGTCGAGTTCGGCGTTGATAGCTGGATGGCTAACAGCTTCCAGACGCTCGAGTTGTGCCGGGTGGCCAAACACGATGGGCGCCAACTTAGTCCGGTCAATCACGGCGACACCTGCCTCGTCTGTAGTCAGAATATTCTCACCAAAGAGTTCAACCACGCCATCAAACGCTCGGCCACCAGGTTCGATAACCTGCCGGCCGATCTGGTCTACATCGATGATCCATGCGTCGTGGTCAGCGAACAGGGATGCCACTGTCGACTTGCCCGCACCAATACCACCGCATAACCCTGTAATACGCACGGTTATACAGCTCCGTCGACAGTGATTATTTGGTGAGTAGCCCAAGACACTGCTGGCCCACACAGGTACATCGACATCGACATCGACATCGCGTCTAGCTCAGCCGGCCTGCCTATCCGGCGTGCTGGCAACCGCCTTGAGAGTTCGGCCTGAAGATAGTCCTGGGTTTCAACTTCCATCGCTTTCATCATAATCTCGGTGGGAACAACCACGCGTTCGGCGCAAGGACCCACCGAGTGCTCGACGAATGGACCGAAAACCACCCGAGAGCCACAGCGTGGAGTCGACCCGATGACTTCGAGTTCATACCGGGGAGTACGCTGACCCGTTTGGCCTGCCCATTCCCGAGTTGGTCGGGTTTGTTTGTGTTGTTTTGGGTGTAAAACGGGGAAATGCCCTGGGCGTACCCAGGGCATTTCTCATTTTGATTTTGTGCGGATCTGCTTCTCGTTACTACATGTGTGTAGGAGGCGATCCTGCAT
>CAJJAG010000003.1 GCA_905182135.1 uncultured Acidimicrobiaceae bacterium
TCACGACCACACCAGACGTCAGGGCATCGAGAGAGAGCTGCAGCAGATCTACCCGGGCACTGGCTTCGAAATCGGCTCGACTGTCGAGCTGCCAGAAATGAAGATCTCACCCTCGAGGTCAGAGGGATCGGCAGCGGCGGCGCTGTCATTGTTTGCACCGCTATCGGTGCTTGTTATGACCTCGGCGTCGTCGTCGACACCATCGGACACATCGTCGCTGTCGCCACATGCGACAGCAAAAAGAGCCATGGTCAGTACCAGGCTCGCTATTCGCCACGGAGACGAACGGGGGGTTGTCATTTTTCATTCCTCCAAAGGAACTAGTTGTGGCACTGACAACGCATGCGCAATGCCATGCACGAAACTAACGACCACTTCTTGCCCCAGCCCCAACCCCGGGTGAACTCCAGGTAAACCGTTAGATCTATTCGGCGGCTTCGTTTTTAGCTTGGCGACGGAGGTCTTTGACCAGGGCATGGGCTTCCATCAGGACAGCCTGGTCATGCACATGGGACAAGATGCTGATGGCCTTTGAGCGTTTGACCCAAGTCACCGCATCGACTTCGTTGTTCTTGACGAAACTGCCGCTGCGGGCTTGCATCAGCCAATATTTGACTTGTTTGGAGTTGCCATTGGGGGTCGTGTAGTTCACCGGGCTCAGCTTGGCCAACACGTCACAGACCAAACCGGTTTCTTCCTGAACTTCGCGCAGGGCCGCATCAGGATGCTTTTCGCCGGTGTTGAGCTTGCCCTTAGGCAACGACCAGTCGCCGTAACGAGGTCGGTGGATCAGGAGATAGCGCGGCTTGCCCTTAGACATGTCAACGACGACGCCGCCCGCTGCTTCGATCTGCTCAAGGCGTTCCATTGCTAGTTTCCTTGTTCGTGCAGAAGCACGTGCATTTCAACGGTGCCAGACGGGTCGGGAGCAATCCAGGATCCATCGCTAGTAAGAGACCAGGAGCGACGGTCGTCAGCCAAGTTCATTTCGATGATGCGGTCGACCTTTTTTCGGGTCATAGGATCGATCACCGGAACGAGCGCTTCTACCCGTCGGTCCAGGTTGCGACTCATCAGGTCTGCAGATCCAATCAAATAGTGAGGTTTACCTATGCCCTCACCGTTTGCGAACCAGTAGCAGCGTGCGTGTTCCAGGTACCGCCCGAGCACGCTACGAACCGAAATGTTCTCACTCATTCCCGGCACTCCAGGACGGAGGCAACACATACCGCGAATGACGAGCTCGACTCGCACGCCTGCCTGTGAGGCTGCATAGAGCTCGTCGATCATGTCGGGATCCACGAGCGAGTTCATCTTCATCCGGATGTGCCCGCCGGAACCAAGCGCCGCTTCGTTTCGGATTAACTCGATAAAGCGCGGACGCATGTCTGCCGGCGCTACAACCAGATGGTTGTAGTCGACGGGCACATGAAAGCCCGTGAGTGAGTTGAACATCGCACTCATATCAGCACCGAATTCAGGCTGCGAGGTGAACAGGCCGATGTCGGTATACAGCCGGGCGGTGAGCGCGTTGTAGTTGCCGGTCCCGAAATGGCAGTAGCGAACCAGTTTGTCTTCTTCACGCCGGATTACCAGACATGTCTTGGTGTGGATCTTGAGCGACACAAACCCATAGGCCACATGGACGCCAGCCCGTTCGAGTCGTTTCGCCCAGCTGATATTGGCTGCTTCATCGAATCGAGCTTTGAGCTCAACAACGACAACAACCTGTTTGCCAGCCTCGGCGGCACGCACAAGCGCTTCGACAATAAGTCCGTCGCCCGACATGCGATACATCGTCATCTTGATCGCTTGGGTGTGCGGGTCATCGGCCGCGGCATTGATGAAGGCCAGCACCGAGTCCTCGAACGAATCGTAGGGGTGATGCACCAGGATGTCATTCTTACGAATGCGAGCAAACAACTCGCCGGGCGATCCAATGCCAGCAAATTCATCGGGCGTGCGAGGACTCACGGGTTTCAGACTGAAGCCAGCGCGACCGTGTACGAGCTTGTCAATATTGCCGTAGCTCGAAAGGTCGACACGCCCGTCGACGTCGAAGAAGACGTCGTGTTCGATACCAAGTTCGCTGGCCAAAATGTTACGGAGTTCGGGTGTTGCCGCCGAACGGATCTCGACACGCACGACCTCGCCGAACCGTCGCTGGCGTAGCTCACTCTCGACCGCGGTCATCAGATCATCATCGTGATCGTCAAGCATGTCGGCGGTAACGGCTATGTCGGCATCGCGAGTCACGCGGAACACGGTTCGTTCGATGATCTCGACGCCAGGAAAGAGCTTGTCTAAATTGGCAGAGATCACTTGTTCGAGCTGAACGGCCTTGTCACCGATGGGCAGATGTCGACTCAGCAGGTCAACGGGGACCTTGACTCGTGCGAACCGTCGAACACCGCTGTGGGGGTCAACAATAAGCAGGCCAAGGTTCAGCGACAACGTGCTGATATACGGGAACGGATGACCTGGATCGACCGCTAGCGGCGTCAGGATCGGGAATACCTGGTCGGCGTAATACGCAGATAATTCAGCTTGCTCTTCAGGCGTCAGGTCGACCCAGTCAACGAGATGAAGCGCATTCGCGTCTTCGGTCATCTCGGTTCGGATCCGGCTCAAGATCTGTTGGGCTTCAGCGTGTTGAGTGCGTGCCATGTCGAGCGCGCCCTCGTATTGTGAGACCGAGGTAACACCGTCGTCAACGATACGAATGCGCCCGTTGCGAGCATCGTCTCTCATCGACGCCACCCGGACAAGAAAGTACTCGTCTAGGTTCGCCGCCCAAATCGACACGAACCGCATGCGGTCGGCGTAAGGCAACGACGTGTCTTCGGCGAGCGCCAAGACGCGGCGATTGAAATCGTGCCAGGACAGTTGCCGGTTGAGGAACCGAGAAGCGGTAGTTGGTGTATCAGCTTGTTCAGAGGTCATCGTGTTCGCACCCTGCGGCGGACACCGAGACCTTTGATCCGCGGCTCAGATAGCCGCAGCGAAGCACGACGCACGACCCGCAAACGGTTTAGCCTTCGTCTTCGTCGTAGCCCAGGTCCCACTCGAGCAGAATCTTTGAGCGTTCGGCGTCGCGATTTACACGTTCACGGTTGCGACGGAACTGCGGATCGTGGGGAGGCAATAGCAGCAGGCGGGCCATCACGCGGAGCTTGAATGACTCGACGAAGCTGCTGTCGCCAAAGTCGCTGCGGAAGTCCCAGTGAGGCGAGGTGGGACCGAGGTACACGATCTTCACGTGTGCGTCCGGTGTGATCCGATCGCCATTCTCGTCAACCGCTCCGGGTGTCTGGATGTCTGACATGTAGAGCAGCCTAGGCCGATTACGCCCTCACCCGTCCATGACTACCCCTCTGTCAACAAACTGCTGGCCCAAAGGATCACTGGTGAAGCTCTAACCACTATTTCCCAGGCGGCTGATGTGTCCTTGCAGTGCCGGCACACCTAGCAGGCTTGACGTATCGCAATCCGACGAGTGCATGCCCGTTCAACGACTCGAGGAAGATGACCGACTTGGGTGCGTACCCCCTGCGACGCACACGTTCTTCCCGCCTTCTACGGCAAGGCCAAAGTCGCGTGCTGAAAGACCGACGTCTCGGCAACGTCGCTCACTACGCCATATCCCTTCACGTCTCAAGGCCTCCACATCGGTGTGCATTTGACGATGCCCTGCGGGTTCGAGACGCACCGGTAGCAGGTCTCTTCCTACCGAACGTCACGAACTGTTGGGTCACCGCTGTGCAGGGTCACCGAACACAGTTCTACGACGAAACCGGATCTGTTGCACAAGCACTTCAACAGTAAATTCTTTGGTCACTATTTTTGGCAGGAATGAGCTGCTGGAGTGCGTCAGTCGCCGTTCGATGCGTCGCCGCGTGTGCCAAGAGAGACGTCGACGACTTGGACATTGCCGCGACGTTCGAACTCGACATTGATCACGTCGCCAGGATCTTGGCGACGAATGATGCGAGCCACATCTTCGGGCGTCGCCACGGACGCTCCATTTATGCCGGTGATGACATCGCCGGGTTCGAGGCCCGCTCGACCGGCGGCTGAACCTTCGAAGATATCGACAATGAAGACACCGCTATCGCCGGTTGCTCCCGCTTCGTCGCGCTGAGCTTCGGGCACAACGCCAAGCGAGCGACTCGATGCTCCGAACCAGGCCGTGTCAGGAGTCAAAGACGGATCGCCCTCCGCGAAACCTTGGAGGAAGTCCATGACTGAATCGATGGCTATAGCAAAACCGACATTCTGCGATCCCTCGATAATGGCCGTATTGATGCCAATAACCTCGCCTGCTGCGTTGACCAGTGGTCCACCCGAGTTGCCGGGGTTGATCGCAGCATCGGTCTGGAGAAGGTTCTCAAAACGCAACCGGCCAGCGTCGATCTGACGGTTCTTGGCCGACAAGATACCCAGCGTGACGGTTGGGTCGCCGCCAAGGCCCAGTGCGTTGCCGATGGCGAGCACCTGATCACCCACCAGCGACTGCTCGGTGGTACCCAACGTTGCTGGCAGCGTGTTGGTCACTCCCTGCACCTGAATCAGCGCAACGTCTTGAGCGACGATGCTCGACACAACGGTGGCGGGGGCTCGGGTGCCGTCAAAGAACACGACTTCGACCGTGTCAGCATCTTCGATCACATGGGCGTTCGTGAGGATCAGGCCATTGGTGCCGACGACGATGCCGGAACCAGCCCCACCAAAGACCCCACGGAAATTCTCGACATTGGTTTCGATCGAGACCACCGATGGCGACACGACTGCCAACACACCTTGCACATCGAGTGCGCCGCCACGCAGGCTTAGATTCTCGCCACCGACCACGGCGCTTCCGCCTCCGAGACTGACCAGTGATGGTTGGTCGTCAATGAACAACAGAAAGGCACCAACGACCGATGCAGCGACAACGAGCGCTATTGCCGACGCCAGCGCTGCTAGAGGCCACGGGTTTATCCACCATGGGTCCTCGCTAGGCACAGCGGCCGTCGAGCTTGACGGTCGCGGGTTAGGCAGCGGCGCATACAGATTGTGTGCCGGGTCATAGGTCGGCGGGGTCGCGGGCAGCGAGTCCAAGGGGTTATCGGCACCAGTGCCCAAGTAAGACGGCATCTCGGAAGCAGATGGATCGGTCAAGTCAGCCACGCTCCCCCATCATCGCCGAAGAATGCCTCGATCACCACGCGGCTGGGCAATCTGGCTGGGTCCAAGCGGCTTGAGCCGCCGGGTAGCACATGCAGGACTGGCCGCCCTTGACAACCGGGCAATCGGCAGGGAGCGAGGCGACTTGGGCGGGTCCGAGGCCATCGTAATTTCATCTCAGGTTGAGATGGGCTCGCATGGACCTGCTCTCGCAGCAGATTCCGCTGATAGAGGACCACAAACCGAAGCTAACGACAATCAAATTTCAACCAACAATGAACATTCGATACACCGATCCCAAAAATCGCTGCAATTACAACGGCCACACCGAAAATCGACAGAAATCTCAGATTTACCTTCGCTTTCGCACCGGTATGGCGTAATGAAATCCGTAAGCGACGTACTTGGAGACAACTCGTGGACACGTCTTGGATGGCAGAAGGCAATTGCGCAGGCCAGGCTCCTGACCTTTTCTTCCCCAGCGATGGGGTTGGGGTCCAGGTAGCTAAAAAGGTCTGCATTGACTGCCCTTCAACGAATGCCTGCCTTGAGTACGCCTTGGCCTTGCGCATCGAACATGGTGTGTGGGGTGGCTGTTCCGAGCGTCAGCGACGTCGTATTTTGAAGGCTCGCCGCCTCGCTGTGCAGAGCGAAGCGGTACACGCTTAGGTAAAGGACCCCCCGCCTTTACCCACTAGATCGGGCACGCCGTGCAGGGCGTGCCTCGATCGCGTTTTGGGGCGGTGGCCACCACCTGGGCACCTACCGGCCCTCAGCGCAACGAGCGGTCTGCACCGATAACGTTCACCGGCACCTTCGATAGCCCCCTCCACTGGGGTTCACCTACCTTGCGGAACTAGGTTGGAGCGGAAGATCGAACGATTGCCAGGAGGCATCATGAACGAAGTAGTCATTGTCGAAGCTGGTCGCTCGCCGGTAGGCAAGCGCAATGGGTCACTCGCTGGGGCGCACCCAGCCGATGTGCTTGGTCCAGTGATGATGGAAGTCATCAAGCGAGCTGGCATCGAATCATCTGATGTTGGTCAGGTGGTGGGCGGTTGCATCAACAAGATCGGTGCCCAGGCCATGAACATCACTCGGACCGCTTGGTTGAGTCATGGCGGAGCCCAGGAAGTAGCGGCTACCACGATCGATGCTCAGTGCGGTTCATCGCAGCAGGCAGTCAACCAGGCGCATGCGCTGATCGCCTCTGGCATCGAAGACGTCGTGCTGGCATGTGGCGTCGAGGCTATGAGCCTGCTCCCTATTGGTTCCGATGCCTTTGCCGGCAAGCAAGCCGGCCTCGGTAGCCCGATGAGTCGCACCTATTTCGGGCACTATGAGTTCATCAGTCAGTTCGACGGTGCAGAACGAATCGCCAATAAGTACGAGATCACCCGCGAAGACACCGACCGATTCGGCTTGCAATCTCAGGAACGTGCCGCCGTTGCTATCGCCGAGGGTCGCTTCGAGACACAGATCATTCCAATCGAGGCACCAGTCCTTGACGCAGACGGTAAAAAGACCGACGAAAAGATCACCGTGACGCGTGATGAAATCCCACGCGACACCAGCCTAGAGAAGCTCGCACAGCTCAAGCCGGTCGCTGGCGACGGCGGTATTCACACCGCGGGGACATCCTCCCAGATCGCTGATGGCGCCAGCGCAGTGCTGATGATGAGCGCTGAAAAGGCCAAGGAACTTGGCGTCAAGCCGATCGCCCGAATCGTGCAAAGCGCGCTGGTCGGTTGCGACCCCGTCCTGATGCTCGAGGGCCCAATTCCAGCAACGCGCAAGATACTCGAAGCCGAAGGTTTGACCGTCGACGACATCGACGTCTTCGAAATCAACGAAGCATTTGCGTCGGTCGTACTGGCCTGGAGCAAGGAACTTGGCCCTGACATGGACAAGGTCAACCCCAACGGCGGCGCCATCTCACTTGGCCACCCGCTGGGCGGTACCGGCTGCTTCCTGACCACCAAGGCAGTCCACGAATTACAGCGCACCGGCGGCCGTTACGGCGTCATCACCATGTGTTGTGGTGGCGGCCTTGGCACCGGCACCCTGATCGAACGCCTCTGATCTGACACACAGTGTGTACTCCCATGGGGAGTGCACACTTCAGGTAGTCGATGCTCGCATTGCGAACGCGCCAACGATGGGGCCCGGCGCGAGCAGCATGAACGCAAATCCCCAGTTGGACGCGTCTCGAACGACCGGAACCAGGAAAATCGTGAGCACCGTAAGCACGAAACCAAGCGCAAGTTGCAGCGTGAGTGCAGTGCCGACGGACTCGGGTTCAACAACCTCGGTAACAATCGTCGAGAACTGCGCGCTGTCAGCCACAACCCAGAATCCCCAGACCAGGCCGACCATAAGCACAAATGCAGGTGGAGCCGAGACAAGGAAACCAGTGACCATCGACGCCAAAGCAGACCAGCGCATTGCTAGCCCTGCTGCGGTCGATCGCTTCTGGCGATCCGAGAGCGACCCGACGTAGACGCAGCCGAACGCTCCGATCCCAATCGTGCCGAAGGCTGCGATGCTGGCCGAGCGTTGGTTGATGAAGACATCACCGTAGAACGCGGCAATCCAGGCCCACATGGCGTAGAGCTCCCACATATGGCCAAAGTAGCCAAGGCTCGCCAAGCGGAACTCACGGTTGTTGACTACAGATCGGAGTTTGGCCGGGTCAAAGGGCGCAGCCGCAGTTGCATACGGTCCTTCCGAACCCAATCGCTCTGCGAGCAGGCCACCGACCAGGGTCAGTGCGGACGTCGCTCCGATCACAACTTGCCAGTCGAGTTCTCCAATGCCATTGATGAGATGGGGAAGAGCCGAACCCAGCGTCAGCGCTCCAATCATGACCCCCAGCGCATAGCCGCGCCCGGCCCGGTACCAGCTGGACATTGCCTTGAGTGCTGGCGGATAGACCGCCGCCAAAAAGACGCCTGTCATGAAGCGTGCGACTAGTGCTGGGCCGTAGGCATTCAGGGGGATGATGGCTGCATTGGCGATAGCGGCGCCTGTTGTGCCGATCAGCATTAGGCGACGAGGTGCAATTCTGTCGGCGAGGTTCGCCAACGATGAGCCAGCAGCGCCGACCACGAAGCCAATCTGTAGCGCAATGATTAGCCAACTCTTGGCGGTTGAGCCCAGGTCCCATGCGGCCGTGAGTTGACCAAGCACCGCTGCAGTCGAAAACCATGTGGACATCGCCAGGACCAGGGCGACTGCCAACAAGCGAAGTTCGCGCCCCTGTCCTGCGGGGCGATCAGCATCACCACCCGCCCTGGCATCAGCTTCTTCGATAGTGGAGCGAGACATCGGACTCAGATTAGGCCGGCAGTGAGTTGGTAGGTTCGTAGCCGTTGCGGCAATAGCCAAACCACGAAGCGTTAACAACCATTCCCACAATGCGCAGGTGACAAACCGCTGCTCGGACGCAAGCGTCGAACTCGATCAACCAGTGGTGATCAGGCGACGTCGTCGTCGGATATGCCGTCGGCTACCCCATCTTGAAACTCTTTTTGAGCCTGGCCAATCGAACGGGCAAGCTTAGGAAGCTTGGCACCGCCAAAAACCACAAGAACGATAACCAATACGATAATTAGCTCTGTTGCCCCGAGATTCATATCGTGAGCTTAGCCGGATATCTCGACAGCGATCAGGCGGCGAGATTACGCGGTTGCGATCTCGGGCAGCTCAACCTGACGGCTTGCGTTTCGCTGGCGGCGGATACGACGGCGTTCCCGTTCGCTCATGCCACCCCAAATGCCGAACTTCTCGCTATTGGCCAATGCGTACTCAAGGCAATCGTTTTGCACGATGCAGTTACGGCAGACTTCTTTGGCCTCGCGAGTCGAGGCACCCCTCTCGGGGAAGAACAGGTCAGGGTCTACGCCGAGGCAGTTCGAGAACTCTTGCCACGAACGATCAAGCATGTTTTTGCGACGCATGGCGCCTCCTCAAAGGGGAATCCACCCTTTGTAATTACAACAGTGTCATCATTGTGTCAGCGGGAAAGCCAAAAGCGCAAGGCCGATCTAGGTTTTTGCGCGCTTTTTGTTGTCTTTTTGCGGTTTTAGGCCCAAATTCCCTAAAAATCGGCCCACCACCCGCCCTCATACCAGTATCAACAGTGCCCACACGAGCAACACCACTCCGTGCTGAGGGCGATTCATAGGACGAACAGAACTCCGGTAATGTCGTACGATGACTCCATCGCGCGACAAATCGAAGATAGTTCTGGTCACCGGTGCGTCCAGTGGCATCGGCGCCGCAGCTGTTCGAGCATTAACTGCGACCGGCATGACCGTGCACGCCGCGGCTCGCCGCCACGATCGATTGCAGGCTCTTGCCGCCGAAAGCGGATGCATCCCCCATGTCCTTGACGTAACCGATGCGCCTGCGGTGCAAGCACTGGTGGCCGAGATTGGCACCATCGACATTCTGGTCAACAATGCAGGCCTTGGCCGCGGTTGGGGCTCACTAGTCGAGGCAACGTACACAGACATCGAAGTCACCGTCTCGACGAATGTGACCGCAACAATCCACATGGTCCAGGCGGTCTTGCCCGCCATGATCGCCCAGAAATCTGGCCATGTCGTGAACGTTGGATCCATGGCTGGGCTCTATCCGCTCAGCTCCGCTCTCTACGGTGCCACCAAAGGCGCCATGCATCGCCTATCGACCAATCTTCGCCTTGAGCTGCACGGCACCGGCGTGCGGGTCACCGAAATCTGTCCCGGCCGAATCCAAACCGAGTTCTACCAAGTAGCCGTTGACGATGACGATGCTCGATCGGCAATCCTGGACACTGGCGCTGACGAGGTGACCGCTGCCGAGTGCGCCGACACCATCGTTTATGCAGTAAATGCCGCACCTCATATCAATATCAATCGGATTGAGCTGCAACCGACCGAGCAGACATACGGTGGAAGCCAGTACGTCCTACGAAAGACACAGCCATGAACTTCGCCGAAGGCTCTTTTACAGGCAAGGTAATCGCCATCACCGGTGCCGCATCTGGCATGGGCGCTGCGTGCGCGCGGGCCTTTGCCGAACTCGGAGGCACTGTCGCAATCATCGATATCGACGAAAAGGGTGCTTTAGGCGTCGCCCGCGAGATAGCTGGCGACGACCCAATCATTGGCGACCTTTCCACGAGCAGCTTCTGCTCCCATGCAATCGCGACAATCACTGACCGTTACCAGCGTCTCGACGTTCTTGTAAACGCTGCAGGCACCATTCACCGCGCTGACGCTCTGGGCACGAGCGACGATGACTGGCGCCGTGTCATGGGCGTCAATATCGATGGCATGTTCTATCTGAGCCGAGCAGCGGTCAAATACATGGCCAAGAGCGGTGGTGGCGCGATCGTGAACTTCGGCAGCATCTGGGGCGGCGTGGCGGCGTCAGGGTCGACTGCGTACTGCGTGTCCAAGGGTGCGGTGCATCAACTCACACGGGCTATGGCGCTCGACCATGTGGAAGATGGCATTCGAATCAACGCTGTGGCTCCTGGCGAGGTTCGCACCCCAATGCTGTCCAGTCAGCGTGCCACTCCCCCGTCTGCGGCCGACCTGCAGGCCATGGCCGATGCAACGATTCCCATGAAGCGGCTGGCTGAACCCGAAGAGATCGCCAACGTGGTTGTCTTCTTGGCGAGCAACGACGCCAGTTACATGACCGGCGAAATCGTGCACGTCGACGCTGGGTACACCGCCCGGTAAAGGGCCCGTTGCTCTTAACGGCGCCCGGTGCGCATGGCTCGTTTGTGTTCGACGAAGTCGACGAGCACGTAGTCACCCAGGTTTTGCGGTGTGGTGAAGAACGCTCTGCCACCGTTGAGTTGGGTGATTTTCTCGATAAAGCGGGTCAGATAGGGTGTCGCGTCGAGCATGAAGACGTTGATTCGAATGTCCTCACGGGTGCAGCGATTGACTTCGATCATGGTCTTGTCAATCGTCTCTTGAATCGGTGGATAGTTGAACTGCGGTCGCCCATAGTCGTCGAGGTGCGCGGTCGGTTCCCCGTCGGTGATCATGATGATCTGCTTGGTGCCGGTCTGCTTTTTCAGCATGTCTCGGGCCAGCATGAAACCATGTTGCATGTTGGTGCCATAGACAAAGTCCCATTGAACGCCTGGCAGCTTGGTCGGCTCGATCACGGTGGCCACGTCGCTGAAGCCGACCACACCCAGATAATCACGCGGGTACTGCGATGAGATCAACCCATAGAGCGCCATGGCGACCTTCTTGGCGGGCAGGAAGTTGTCGCGCATCGGCATCGAGAGTGACATGTCGAGCATCAGCACCGTTGAGGACTGGACCTGGTGTTCGGTACGTTCGACTTCGAAGTCGTCGGGTGTCAGCTGAACCGGCGTCCCGCCACCAGTGCGGGTGATGGCATTACGGATGGTCTTGCCAATGTGCAGATTGAATGGGTCGCCCCATTCATAAGGTTTGGTGGTGTACTCGCGCTCGTGACCTTGGCCCGACTCGTGCATCTCATGGCGCCCAACCGTGTTCTTCGCCAGCTTGGAGAACAGATCAGACAGCGCCTGGTTCGCAATGCGGCGGACCGCCCGAGGCGTGAGTTCGAGTTTGCCGTCGTTGTTCTCGACCAGACCAGAGTCTTCGAGCATCTTCGATAACTGGCTGAGCTGCTCAAGTGAATTTGCGGCATCGTCACCCATGAGCTCGCGGGCACGTTCGATGTCGACTTCAGCGAGCGCACCGGGGTTCGTGGTGCCCCGCAACAGGTTCTCGAGCTGGTCAAGATCGTTGAGGTCGCCCATCATGTCCATGGCTGAACCCATATCGAGCGGGTCATACCCGGAGAAGTCGTAGGACTGCTGCCAGCCGGCATCGGGGAACATTTGTTGCAGGTTCTGACCGAGCTGGTCGACCTGCCACTTCAGGTCCATGTCCTCGAGTAGTTGGTCCGACAGTGACTGCATCTGCGCCCGTTGTTCCGGCGTCATCGAGTTCATCATCGCCTGGGCCGCAGCCATCCGCTGGGCCATAACTTCGAGCAGTTCGTCGAGCGTCTGCGGATTCTCGGGGAAGAAGTCGCCGAACTTGTCCATGAAGTCAGCAAAGTCGGGCTCCTCGCCCTGCTGGCGCTGATCGAGCATGTTGTTCAGCTCAGACATCATGTCCTTCATGCGCTGCATGTCTTCGGGTGACATGTCGTTGACGCCCTCGGCCATCTGATCCAGTTGCTGTTGCATCAGCTGCTCACGCAGCTTCTCCATCAGATCATCAAAGCGCTGCTGAGATTCCTGCGATTGAAAATCGTAGTTCTCGAGCCCTTTTACCTGACCAGCCAGGTCAGATGGCAGCAGGTCAAGTTGCACGTTTTTCTCGGTGACCGAGTTCTGGGTCAGGTCACTGCGTCGATCATCGCCGGAGTTGCGGGCTTCTTGAGCCAGATCGTTTAGTGCTTGTCGTTCTTCGCCGACAAGTTCGCGCAGCTCTTGTGCAATTTCGTCGTAGACGCCGCCAAGGTCATGGTTCTCGAGTCGTTCGCGTCGTTCTTCGGCCAACTGCTGCAATAGTTCGCGCAGGCCTTGGATGTGGTTGCCGTCAACGTCAAAGCCTTGTTGCAACAGATTGCGAAGTGCACTGTTGGGGTCGCCGTGGTGAATGAGCTCGTCGCTGAGTTCAGCGAATATGTCGAACGCGTCGAGGTCAAACCCGTTTTGTGAACCGTCCCATTGGGAGTACGCATAACGGCGCGCCTCGGGGTCTCGTTTGCGGCGGAACCGGCGAAGCACCATGAACGGAGCCTAGGACACTCTGTGCTAGTCGCACAGCCGGCCCGCTACTTGATTCGAAACTCGTCGCTCCAGCCGTCGGGTTCTTCCTTCAGCTGGTCACTGGTCGCCTGACGTGACCAGTGTGGCAGGTCCATCTCGCCAACTGACGATGCGAGATTACCTACCCGTGGTACGGCCTCGCCAGCAGGTTTATCGACAGAACCTGTCGGGTCCGCACCCACCGCCACTGCAGTTATACGTGCAGTCTTCGGCGTTGGGTCCACATCGCCCTTGGCGTGTTTTGCTATCTCAAACCGAGGGAGTTCGCTGCTATCGAGCATGGCAGCACCTTCAATCGCGGGAGCATGCCCAGAGGATCGACCGAAGAACCCCCTACCGCTCTTCTCGTAGCCACAGCCGGCCGTTATTCAGGTTCAGAGACGTTGACCACGTAGCGCCTTTTTCTCGGCCGATGATCATCGAGCTGATGCCAGGTACTTGTTCGCTGTTGAACACGGCGTGAATGAGCGCGCCAACCGACCGGCACAGAGCCCCGCTCTTGACAAGAACGGCTTGCACAAACGGGGCATCGAATTCCTTGCGGAACATGCAATCTTCTGGTGTGAACGTGAAGCGCGAACGCAGCTCAAGAGTCTCTTCGTCGACAATGCCCGACGGCTCCTCCAAGCTGGCCGCTGACTTTAAAGCCGTGTCGCCCTTAGCCCATACCGAACGACGCGACGGTACGAGTCTTCAAAAAGCAGGGGTCACAATCAACCTGTTCAAGGCCAAGAACATCCAACTGTTGACCTCCCGCTACAAACAACGACAGCGCTCTCATCCCGAGACACGCCGTACGACTCTCCTTTGCCTGCACTGGCCATCCCAGACCCATCGATGACACAGACAAGAAGTGTGCACTGTTGATGACCAACCGGCCACAACGGCGACGATAAGAATCGAGTTTCACCCGTCACCTGCCCAAGATCTAACGCTCTCCCCGCCGAAATTTTCCAAAGGTTCTGCCTCTTCGTAGAGACACGCCCCAAGCCTATGCAAGATTGCCTTAACGCTACGCCTGCGCGAGTGCGTACTCTTTTGCCTGCATGACCGAGATCGATCCGTATCTGCACTTCAACGCGGAAGCCTGGTCCAAGCTACGAGCGACGACACCGATGACGCTTGACCAAGCCGACATCGAACGGCTGCAGGGGGTAAACGAGAATCTCTCGATGGATGAGATCGAACGCACCTACCTGCCGCTCTCACGCCTGCTCAGCCTGTATGTCGGCGCGGTACAAGAACTATCACGCACCACGAACACCTTCCTCGGCACTCCCCCCGACGATGTCCCCTACCTGATCGGCCTTGCCGGAAGCGTCGCAGTTGGCAAGAGCACCAGTGCTCGTGTCCTGCAAACGCTGCTCTCACGTTGGCCAAACAGTCCCCGAGTCGACCTGATCACCACCGACGGGTTTCTGTATCCCAACGCTGTCCTAAAGGAACGTGGACTGATGAGCCGTAAGGGCTTCCCCGAGTCCTACGACCAACGAGCGCTGCTCGAATGCGTGTCTCGGCTGAAGTCGGGTGAACAGAACATCGAAATCCCGGTGTACTCCCACCTGACCTACGACGTACTCCCTGATCGGCGCCGCCTGATCGAAGCACCCGATGTGATCATTATCGAGGGTCTCAACGTGCTGCAGACCGGCGCCGCCACGCCCGCCGGCCCTCGAGTCTTCGTAAGCGATTACTTTGACTTTGCGATCTACATCGATGCTGACCCCGCCGTCGTTCGCACCTGGTACATCGAACGGTTCCTGACGTTGCGCAAGTCAGCGTTCGCCGATCCACGCTCGTACTTCTCACGCTATGCCTCGCTCAGTGACGAGGAAGCAACCGAAACAGCATCCGGAATCTGGGACGCCATCAACGGGCCAAACCTGGTCGACAACATTGCACCCACCCGTGAGCGCTCTGATCTGATCCTGCACAAAGGGCTGAACCACATGGTGGAAGAGATCCGCTTACGCCGGCTCTAGCCGTGCCGCGTGCCGACGAAACACAATCGCACCTCGCCATGGAACCCGCGACTCTGCTGTAAAACATCCCATAGCGACCACGAGGAGACCGTGCGTTTTCTTGGCAGTATTGGCACGTGACCAAGACCGGCGAACAACAACCGTTCATGTGGGGCGTCACCATGTCGTCGATGCAAACCGAAGGCGTTCACCCGTCTGCAGACTGGTCACGCTGGGAGCGGGACAAGACCGCACCCGATTCAAGCGACGGCAACGGCTTCGCCACGAACTTCCATGACGACCTCAGTCTGATCGCCAGTATCGGCGTTACCGACGTTCGGCTTGGTATCGAGTGGGCTCGCATCGAACCGGTCGAAGGCAAGATTGATTCCGAGGCACTCGATCGCTACGGCGACATGGTGGCCCATGCTCGCTCTGTCGGCGTGCGGCCCTGGCTGACGCTGCACAGCACCAGCCTGCCTGGGTGGTTCAGCGAAGACTCTATGGGTTTCCTAGAAGAACGGGGCCGTGAGTACTACTGGCTCCGCCATGTCGACCGGTGCGCTGAACGTTTCGGTGACGACGCTGCCGGGTGGACCCCCATCGAGGATCCTGTCGGCTGGGCCGTTCGAGGGTTTCTACTAGGCAGCAGGCCTCCGGGGCGTAAACACACAACCGACCTTGACATGCGCAAATTTTATGAAGCCGCCGAAGGCGCTCTGATTGCCGATCATCTCGCTGCCCGCCACCTGCGTGCGGGTGGGGCCACCACTATGGCTGCTCGCGGCACACCAACGATCTTCGCCGCCGTCGACGACGAGCGATCAGACCTGGAAGCACAAGCCGCCCAAAAACACGTCCGCTGGTGGGAAGCTGTGTTGGTCGACTCATGGGTGCGCATGGGCGCTGATGGCGAACTCTCGCTGCCAGACCGAGTGCCGCAGCGCGACGCTCAGTGGGTCGACGATTTTGACATCATCGGCCTGGGATTCGATCATCCGATCAGCATCGACCGGACTGGCCGCATGCGCCCCTATCCGGCAAATACAACCCGTTCCGATGCGGGCTTCTCACCGCTGCCAGAGGAACTCGGCGTGTTGCTACAGCTGATGGCAGAACGGCTAAACACGCCACTCGCGGTCACATCGAATGGCGTCTCGACCACCAACGATGAATGGCGCACCGAGGTACTCGACGAGACGCTCGACATCGTGCGCGACGTTCGAGCCGACGGCGTCAATCTGGTTGGCTACTTCCACGACACCGGCATCGACGGATACGAGTGGCGAGCGGGCTTCGATACCGACCGCGGCCTGATCGGCCGAGACCGCTCCATCAAACGAAGCGGCCATCTCTACCACGACCGCATCACTAGCTAATCCGCAGAGCAACCCAAACCCAAACTAGAGCGCTATTAACAACGCGTAGCCGGCTCCTAACGAGCCATCGGCCTCGGGCAAGGAAACGGGCGATCAAAGCGTTGGTTCACAAATTGCGCATAGCAAAGTAGTGACCACAAGCCGACCGGTGTTCTAACGTTGACACATGAGCCTGACTACAGAACCACAAACGAGCCACGAAGACCTCCCCCGGGCAGCGTTCACCACGTTTGAAGAATCGACCGCCGAAGACTGGGCGAAGATCATTCCGCAACTCAGCACAACGCAAACCATGGTGGCTGACCGGGTGCTTGGCTTACTCGCCGACTTGGAGATCGATCACGGCGGTTTCCCCGTCAACAGGCTGGAGCACAGCTTGCAGACAGCAACCCGCGCCGAGCGCGACAACCGCGATGACGAGTACGTATTCTGCGCGCTGATTCACGACGTCGGCGACACGCTGGCACCGTTCAATCACCCAGAAATCGCAGCTGCAATCGTGAAGCCATTCGTTAGCGAAGCCAACCATTTCATGGTCCAGAATCATGGCGTGTTCCAGGGTTACTACTTCTGGGACTACATCGGCATGGACGGCAACGCTCGCGAAGAATTCCGCGACTCGCCGCACTTCGATCACACCGAAGAGTTCACCCGTCTCTATGACCAGACAGCGTTCGACGCGACCTACACGAGCAACCCGCTCGAGCATTACGCACCGCTCGTCCGCAAGATCTTGAAGGCCGACGGCTGAACCAGACAGCACTAACTGA
The DNA here is from genome assembly GCA_905182135.1 of uncultured Acidimicrobiaceae bacterium. Lineage (GTDB taxonomy): Bacteria > Actinomycetota > Acidimicrobiia > Acidimicrobiales > UBA10347 > UBA10347. The sequence goes on from CAJJAG010000003.1 coordinate 17,102, forward strand.
ACCAGACGGCACCAATTCGACGGCGCCTCTCACCCAGCCGTAATGAGCCGCGGGCTTGACGCTACGCCACAACAGTCGTTCACCTGAAACAGGTCATACCGCTACGCGCCATTGCCGCAGCTGCGACTCGAGATGCTTGACCAGTCGCCTATCCGCGGCGAACCCAGCCAGACCGCTGGGGGCTAAGCGTGGATTATTCGAATACAGCGATGTCCATGCCAGCCTGCACCGCATAGGGCAGGTCACGAAGCTCATCAAGACCGAGACCACCGAGGTCATCCATCCACTGCATTGGTTCGTAGATGTCGAGTTCTGCATTCATGCTGATGACTCCTTGGCGTCGGCCCACGCCGTTGTGGGCTGAACAAGTATCATTATTAGCTTTTTTGAAGAACAAACCAGCGACTTATTTGCAAAAATGCGGGTTATTTATTTCAAAAAGCCAAAGAATGCTATATTTTGAAGTACAAAGATCGATGATATTTCTCATCAACCCAACTTTAAGGGCTTATAGCGCGCTAGCCATTCGGTGAGATCAACCCCCGCGAGATCAACCCGAGCGAGATAAACCCCACTGCGTCGCCTAGTTAGTTCAACCCCGTTTATTCAGCCATGCTGGACAGAGATACCGGCGGTCCACGATCACGAGAACACCACCTAGCAAGAACAACATTGCAATCAGCGAGAGCCACAACAGCTCAGTCGCACCCGTAGGCGGCAACTCATCATCGGAGGTACGTGATCCGTCAGCGGCGCTAGGCGTTCCGGTGGAATCAGCCGTCGACTCAACGCTGGATTCCGGCATTGTTTGTCCAAGGCGGTCCGCCGGGCAGTCAGTGCCCGATTCGCAACTCACCCAGACAGCTGCGATAACAGCGCCATCTTTGTAGTCCGACGTTTCGAACTCACCGTTGGCGTAGACCCCAACATTGGTTCCACCAATACCTGGCGTACGGAATGCAATGCGCCCTTCGGGCCCATTAGCGAACGAAACGAACTCGCGGCCCTGGTTGTCAGGGCTCCAAGCCAGGGTGGCGTCACCATAAATCGCTTCGGCTTGAGCAATCGTGACGGTTGGGCCCACACCTCGGGCCGTCACGTATTCGGGATTACTCACGATGAAGAGGGTGAGATCATCAGTGTTGTCGGTCATGGCAGCCCGAAACTGCACTACACCATTACGGGTGATGATCCGGCCGTCAAAGTCCACGGTAATGCGGACTTCATCGCCAATGTCGAAGTCCGGACCCAGCGCTCTAGCGAGCTCCTGCGGGCTTAATCCAAGCATCGCGGCACCGACACCATCGGCAGCGATCGTGCTTTCCGCTACTGATTGCGCAAAAGCTGCACTCGGCAGCAAGAACGCCAAAAAAACTGCGGCTACGACAGCAATCTTGGGTTGGAGGCGCGAGAGAGACATGATCTCCAGACGTTCACGGAGCACCGCCGCTAGGTAGTTGTAGCAAGTTAGCGCCCTCTACGCACAAATTTCGTCACCTTTCTTTGTGGCGACTCGTGCTTGGCCCTGACCGACACCAAAACTTCTCCACAAGCCCCAGGCTCGCCACCACCAGGTGGAAGCTGAAAACCAGTCAACTCGTCCATCGAGCGCCTGCACCGCATGACTCGAAGAGCGCGGGGCGCAAGCCGCTGGGCATGCGCCACTAGGTGCATGTCCAGTCTTCGTAGCTCAGTATCGACGTGTTCCGACTAAATCAGCCATGAGCTGCACAGATTCTTCAGTCGGGTTCGCAATCTTGAAGCCAGTGATGCCAGAGTCCGCCCACGCAGGCCAACGTTGTTCAATGCGCTTGATCGAACCGTACAGGCCGGCCTCATCAACATATTCATCGGGAATCGCATCGATGGCTTCCTGTTTGCGTCCCGCGAGGAAGAGCTCTTGTACCCGCTCAGCCACATCTGCATAACCACGTTGCACCATGTGCTGGTTGTGGAAATTCAAATCCTTATGTCCCATGCCACCCGCATAGAGCGCAATACTCGGTTTCACCGCTGCGAGGGCCGCACCAATATCGTCGGTAATCGTCACTGGTCCGCTGCCCATGATCTCGAAGTCTTTCCACGACTTACCGTTGCCAGCTCGGCGAAACCCCTCTTCGATCCAGGGACGGAAATGCTCCATGCGGCCAGGCACGAAATGCATGGGCAACCAGCCGTCGCAGAGCTCGGCAGTCAGCTTGACAGTCGCTTCAGAACCCGACCCAAGCCAAATAGGCAACGAGCGGTTGGTGTGCATAATGGACATGAGCGGCTTGCCAATACCCAGGGCTCCCTCGCCAGTGTACGGCAACTGGTACTCGCGGCCATCGTGGGTCACGGGGTCTTCGCGCATACTTATTTTGCGCATGATCTGGATGTAGTCGCGCAGCCGCCAATACGGCTTACCCCACGGTTCGCCGTACCAGCCCTCGACGATCTGGGGGCCTGAAACACCAAGCCCAGCAATGACCCGATTGCCGCCGGCCAAAGCGTCGACAGTTTGCGCCTGCATTGCGGCCATTGCAGGCGCTCGACCTGCCAGCTGCATGATTCCTGTGCCAAGCCGGATGCGGTCAGTGTGCGCAGCGATCCACGCCAGCGGGGTGATGGCGTCGGAACCGTAGGCCTCGGCGGTCCAGACCGAGTCATAACCAAGCCGCTCCGCCAGTTGCACCAGATCAAGAGGTATGCGCAACTTCGCGCCCGAGTATCCAAGAGACAATCCAAGCTTCATGGCACCGAGTCTGACCGCGGCACCCTGCAACCACCAACTACCGGGCGTCGCCTGGACCCCGTCAGTGTGAGTCTGTGCTCCGCGCCGAACTAGATTCGAGAGATGTCTTCATCGGTGTTAACGGGCTTGCGAGTCGTGGACTTCACCTCCGGGCCAGCTGGTGGGGTGACCACAACCGTGCTGGCCGACTTCGGAGCAGAGGTCATCAAGGTCGAGCCCCCCGAGGGCGATCGATTTCGTTCATTACCCGCCAGCCCGTTCTGGCTGCGCGGCAAACAGAGCGTCGTAATCGACCTCCGGACCAATGCCGGCCGGGCCCAGGCCAAACAGCTCGCAGCGACCGCCGATGTCGTCGTCGTGTCAGGTCCACCGAGCCGATTGGCCACCTGGGGACTTGATTCGTCCTTGCTCGAAGCACTCCCTCAACTTGTGCATTGCACCATCTCGGGTTGGGGAACCCAGGGCCCCTACGCCGAAATCCCCGGCTACGAAGGCATCGTTGCCGCCAAGTCAGGCCGCATGGCTGCCTTCGACGTACAGCTTCAGGAAGACCGACCTGTCTTTGCCGCTGTGCCAGTCGCAACCCACGGCGTCAGCCAGACAGCGGTGCAAGGCATCATGGCCGCTCTCTATCAACGCCAACAGACCGGGGTTGGCACCGCGGTGGAAGCCAGCTTGGTGCAAGCATTAGAGCCGTTCGATCTCGTCGACGCCCTGTCTCGCCAGATCGCCGAGCGTGACGACCGCACCTTCATCGCGCTTCGACAAATGAACCCGATGCCTACGCTCAACTACCACCCGCTGCGCACGAGCGACGGCAAGTGGATCCAATGTGGCAATCTGCTTGAGCACCTGTTTTACTCATTCCTCGATGCCGTCGACCTGCTCGGCGAATTCCTGATCGACGAGAAGTTCCAGGGCAGCCCCGCTGTGTGGACAGCCGAAGCCACCGAAGAGGCTCGCGACCGGATTTTGATGCGGATGCAGGAACGAACCGCCGACGAATGGATGCAGACCTTCGAAGAAAACGGCAACGTTGCAGCCGAACCAATCGTCACCACTGCCGAAGCACTCAATCACCTCGACCTCGTACAAGGCCAGGGTTTACGCCAAGTAGCCGACCAGAGCGTCGGGATGACCACCCAGATTGCGCCGATCGCCGAGTTAGTTGACACACCAGCCTCGGTTCTTTCCGGAGCGCCATCGATTGGGGAACACAGCACCCAGATTCTTGCCGACCTCGCCCCTCGAGAAACTGTGGTGTCCGAGGCCAAAGAAGCAATCCCTGGCCAACCGCTTGCGGGAATAACAATCCTTGACCTATCGACCATCATTGCGGCACCACTCGCCATGGCAATGCTTGCTGACTTAGGAGCGAGAGTCATCAAGATCGAACCCTTTAGCGGTGATCCGTTCCGGGCGATGTTGATCGAAGGCCGCATGGCGGTCAAGACCAATGTTGGCAAAGAGTCGATCTGCATCAACCTGAAGACCCCCGAGGGCCAGGCACTGCTGCACGAACTCGTCGTCGATGCCGACGTACTTGTGCACAATTTTCGTGGCGACGTGCCCATCAAACTCGGGATCAGCTACGAACAACTCTCTGCACTTAATCCGAATCTGATTTGGGCTGTCGTCAACGGTTACGGCCCCTACGGCCCCGGTGCGCCTCGGCCAGCGACCCATCCAGTCATGGGCGCCTGTACCGGCGGCGTGGCGCTGCAGGCGGGCGAAGCCCTAACCCGAGACTGCCCGACGTTGGCCGACGTACGCGAAAACGCTCGCCAGATCATGGCCGCAAACGAAGCAAACCCTGACCCGAATACAAGTGTGGTTGCGGCTTCAGCTATCACACTTGCGCTGTACGGCCGCCAGGCACACGGCCGTGGTCAAATGGTTCGCATCAACATGCAAGTCGCAAACGCATGGGCCAACAGCGATGACTTCTTGGCCTACGAAGGTAAACCTGCTCGGCCTTCCGTCGACAGTGGCCTTCACGGCTTGTCGGCGCTGTATCGCCTCTACCCCACTGCCGAGGGCTGGGTTTTCCTTGCGGTTACTTCCGACGCCGAATTCGAACGTTTCTGCCAGGTCGCCGGCTGTGCAAAACTGCTGGTCGACGACCGTTTCCTTTCATCAAGTGCACGGTCGCTGAACGACCTAGCTCTGGTGGAAGAGTTGGGCGCACTCTTCATGAGTAAGCCCGCCGACGCGTGGGAACTAGAGCTGGTCGCCCGTGGCATCGGATGCGTTCGCGCCGATGGCATCGAGGTTGACCGATTCATCACCGAAGACCCCCACATGGTCGGCAATGGATGGGCGCCCTTTGTTGACCACACCCGTTTCGGGCGCCATCGCCGTTGGGGCCCAATCGTGACTGTTGGTGGGCTCAACCCGGACTACCGCTCGGCCCCCCTTGCCGGTGAACATACCGATGCGATCCTGAGCGCACTGGGCCACGACGGCGCTGCGATCGCCGCGTTACGCGACGCAAAGATCGTCAACTCCGAACCTGTGTAACGGCCCCCTCCTCGCCCCGAGTCGCACCGCTGCCCTTGATCATCGCACCAGATGACTGCCAGATAACTGCCACATAACTGCCACATGGCTACTGATGACGGTCACAACCGGTCATCGTGGAGATCGTCCTGTCGGTTTTGCAACCTCGACTCAGCCAAATCGAGTCAGATCGGTTCGAGAAGGTCTAGAGCGCCCGAAGCAGTTCCAGATCGTTCCACTCGCCGCCGAGAACATCCACCACCATCGAGTCCGAGGCGCCTAACCAGCGGAGCGCGTTGTCATACATCGAGCGAGCGTCGATCATGATGCGAAGATCGCCGTCGACGAGATCACCGAGATCAGGCTCACCTATCACCGTGCTTTGCTCGACATCAGGACCGAGCAAAAGTGACAAGCCACCTTGACCGTGATCGGTGCCCCCTGAACCGTTCTCGGCACCGCGGCGACCGAATTCGCTGACGACCAGCGCCAACGTCGTATCGGCGTGACCCGTCGTTTCAAGCGCAGCAAACATGCCGGCAAGGCCGTCACCCACGAGGCGAAGCAGTGCGTCTTGTTTCGGGCCTTGCAGCGAGTGCGTATCGAAGCCATTGATCGTCACGTAGATGACCTGCGTGCCTACATCACCCTGAATAATCGCCTGCGCCGCATGGAAGAGTGCACGGTCTCCATCCAAGTCAACTTCCTCACTCTCATTGATCTCGATGCCAGCCACGAGTTGCTGCAGTTGGGTTACTGCTTCGACTGTCTGGGGGATAGCTGCTTGGGCTTGACCCATAAGTCCTGCTTCCAGCGGACTACCCATAGACAACACGGCTGCGGTGACGCCGGAATTTAGTCGGGGCGGTTTCAGACGAAACCCGCCGACCGACTGGATCGCGACCGGTCGGCCTTGCACTCCCTGGACGGCAAGGGTGCTCTGCCCCAACGAAATCGCCCGCAGCGGTAACGGGTCGACCGCCGCTGAAGCCTCAAGCCAGCGGCCAAGCCATCCTGACCGAGCTGGTTCACCCGGGCGGGCGGTGCGCCACGCGTCTTGGGCAACAAAGTGGGACCGGCCTTGCCCTTGCATCCCGATGCCATACAGAGCAGTCATCTGACCGGAGTCCCACAAATTTTGTAAGGACGCAAGGCTCGGGTGCACGCCATGACTCAGGCCCTTGAACGACAACAGATCGCCTTCGTCAACACCAATAGTTGGCCGCAAGTCTCGGTACAGGCCGCTCTGAGGGACGAGGGTGTTCAACGCGTCATTGCCGCCTTGCAGGTCGACAACGACGAGCGTGCGGTTTGTTGTTGACGCGGTTGGTAGCTGGCGTGCGCCAGCGACGCCAGGTAGGGAAAGGCCGCCGAGGAGGCCAGTAGCAGCGACTCCACCGCTGAGTCCAAGGAACCTACGTCGGTTCATCGCTGACATCACACCACCACCAAATCTGGCGAAACAAGCGCTGCGGCCAAACGGTCGATGCCCGGTTCGAGACTTTCGAGAGCCACCGCGGTCGCTGGTCGAAAACCGTTGGCCAGACCGAACCGGTCGGCGAGCAAATCGACGTCTTCGGTGAGGCCGACCGCGCCGCCACCCGCTCGATCCCGGGCAGACCGTTCCGCCAAATGCGAGGCCAGGTTGAACCGAGCGATCGTTGCCGAGGTCGACAGGTAGGCATCGGGCGAGGGAAACCCGCCGACAGTGGGAGGATGTAACGGAATCTGACCACCCAAGGTAAAGAACTCACGAAGTTGGGGAATGGCCGGGGCGGGCGTGGGTAGACGCCGAGCGGTCACATACCACGCCAACGGCTCGAGCAATGTCGGCACCGAATGGCCCGCAAGACCCAGTTCAAGCAATCGCCGAAGAACCGGCTTGAGCTCCCAGTCGTCTGCGAATGAGGCAGCCAAACCGATCACGATCTCGGTGTCATATCCAACGCCGAGAATGGCCTTTGCCAATTTGTCGACAACCCGGGTTGCAGTCGCAGGGTGAGATAGAACAGCGTCGAGCACCGAATCGAGATCATGCACACCGCCGACACGGAGCAATAGCTGCGGACTGTCATCGTGCAAGAAGGCGACAAGGCGAACGCTGCCATTGCGCCGCTGAACCTTCCACCCCGTCAATGCACGAGCCGCGGCCTTGACGTCGGCTTCGGTGAAGTTGCCCACACCCACCGAGTACAGCTCGAGTAACTCACGGCCAAAGTTCTCGTTCGGGTTCTCTTTGGTGCTTCGTCGGCCATCAAGAAAGTCGAGCATCGCCGGGTCGATAGACACTGCCTGCAACAAGTCGGCGAAGTTCCCGAGCGCATGTTCTGCAAGCAGGTTCATGTGATCAAAGATCCAGTAGCGGGGTTGAATGACCCGAGCTGAAACGGCAAAATAATCACTCCAGAAGAACTCCATGAATGTCTCGAGTGGCCGCTGCGTCTGCACCACGTTGTCAATCCAGTTGAGCGTCCCTTCTCCAACGGCGCGTGCTTGTCGTCCGTCGCCCACGTCGATGTCGACGAACGGGTTCGCCCGAGCCGGGATGCCCGCTTTGTCGGGATCCACCAGCCGATCGACAACAGCGGCCGTTCCAAGCTGTGACCAGGCATCGAGTTGCCCCTCAGCCAGACCCCAACCAATCTTGCGGCCCAACCAGGCCAGCGCTTCGCGTTCTTCCATCGCTAAAGAATCAACGCCGAACGTAAGACATAAACCAGAGCAAGGTAATAGCTTGACAAGAAAACTGGGCCCGCCTCATTTTTAGAATTTACACATCGCCAAATACTCTCGTCTCCATCAACGGTGAGACCTCGGGGATCAACATGGACAGCACAACAGTCGCACGCAGCATGCGAGGTTCGATCGGCATGCTGGCCATGGCCTGGCTCATACATGATGACACTCGAGCCCAGGCCGCTGACCGTTCCATGGGCGAAGGAATGGGTGCCTACGCAATCGGCCGACTCGGTGTGCTCGGTGATTGCCCGCCAGACAATGTCGTCGCCGCCGCATACTTCTGGGAACCCGACACGATGCGGGCCATGGTCGCTGAAGGACGAGCGACCATGATGCCGGCCGATGGCGCACAGATCTACAGCGAAATATGCCAGGCCTGGGGCGAGGTCCACCTTGGGGAAATGGACGGCGTCGAACGTCTGGGTGAGTTGTTAGAACAGGTCGTCGACAATGCCGCACCTCACGGCGCTCCAACATTTGTCGGTTGGCGCGACATGCCGCGCCCAACCCCTGGGCCCGCCCGGACCTTCCTACTCGCCCAGACGATGCGTGAACTCCGCTTCGGACGCCACTCGGTCGTCGTTCAGGCTTCCGGCATGAGCCCGCTCGAAGCAATCTTGTCGGGCCCGGCCGGCGAGTGGAACGCTGATTTCTTTGGCTGGCCAAAGCCCTACCCCGACGTTTCAGGACTTGCCGATGCACGCGAAGCCATCGAGGCTGCGACAGATGCTCTGCATGCCCCTGACTTCGACGTACTCACCAATAGCGAGCGAGCGGATCTACGCGTTCTGGCAAAGGCAGCGCGGGCTCACGCAGCTAGTTAGACCCTGAGATGCCGGTAACCGAAGCGGCTTCGTCCCTTGTCGCAGGCCATGACACTTGACGCAGGCGGCTAATCAAACAACAACCAACGGGCGGCGACGCTGTTTCGCTTTTTCGCGCCGGCTTCACCGAACAAGAACTACTTCCGCTCAATTTGGAACGAGCAACAAAACCTGAAGCAAGTTCGTCACTCATAGACACGTTGTTCGCACTAACTCTCGTTAGCCGAGCACCACAATCGGCGCTAGTTCGAGTACAACCGCCACTGGCATATGACTGCTGCTAAGGCTGATACAACGTTGGAGCCCGAGAGGAGAATTGAACTCCTGACCTATTCATTACGAGTGAATTGCTCTACCGACTGAGCTACCCGGGCGTGAGGAAAAGAGTAGCGGCCTAGGCGCCGCGTCCGACCCGAATTTATGACTTCTCCGAATCGGCTAAATGTCACCAAGACGTGCGCCTGAGTCCAGAGCTAGCGTGGCGTTATGAAACCTTCTGATATCGCCGCAATGACGAACGTCTCTGATCCACAGCTCTCCCCCGACGGTCACCACATCGCCTATGTGGTCGGCCGCGTCGACGAAGAAGCCAACATGTACCGCAGCCAGATCTGGGTCGTTCCCACCGACCAGACCGCACCGCCGCGTGCGCTCACCGCCGGCACCCATAGCGATGCCAATCCGCGCTGGAGCCCCGACGGTCGACAGCTCGCATTCAGTTCAAGCCGAGCAAAAGACGCCAAGGGCAAGACCCGTTCAACGCTGCACTTGCTTCCGTTCGGCGTGCCAGGTGAGACCATCACGCTTGCCGAAGGCAACGAGTCATTCGGCCAGCTCACGTTCTCGCCTGACGGCAAATGGCTCGCCGTCACACACCGCACCCGCGGCGATCATTACGACTCTGACGAGATCGGCCGCCGCCCGGCTCGCAAGATCGAGCACCTGTTCTTCACGCTCAACGGCGAGGGTTTCATCACTGACCGCCCCAAGCACATCTATGTAGTGCCCACCAATGGTTCAGCAGGCCCCCGCAATGTCACACCAGGTCCGCACGAATGTTCGTCGCCTGCGTGGTTCCCCGACAGCGAACGGTTGGCATTTGGGCTCAACCGGCGCCGCACTGACTTTGCAAACGACGTCGCAATAACCGATATCACAGCCACCCCAACAGCAGACGAACTCCCTTATGAGCTGGTGACCAACGGCACCGGCAGCTACGACAATCCAATGGTCACCCCTGACGGTGAGCGCATCGTTGTTGGCGGATTCGACGACCCACACTGGTACCCGCAGAACTGCCATCTCGGGCTGCTGCATCCCGGCAAGGTTGCGTCACCTAGCTGGATCACCGACTCCATCGATCGCACCTGGATGCCGTTCATCTCTGGCCAGGCCCCCGTTTGGGCGGTGGACGGAAGCATCGTTGCCGCTGTTGAAGACCGCGGTAACACCCATCTGTATCGCGTGTCACTCGACGAAGGGTCAACACCTCAACCGGTGTTGATCGGCGACCTGAACATCACCGGCTATTCGGCGGGTGACCTGCATGGCTCCAACGTCATCGCCTACACCGCAACCAAGCGGGACCAGCCGGCGGAGTTGTATGTCTATGTTGACGGTCAAACCACCCAGCTCACGACCGTCAGCGCAGCCTTCCTGGCCACGACCAAACCTCGCCCTGGTGAACACTTCCTGGCCCCATCTGATGGTCACGAAGTTGATGCTTGGATTTTCCGGCCACGCGACTTTGATCCAGCCAAGAAGTACCCCACGCTACTCAACATCCACGGTGGCCCCTTCACGCAGTTCGGCAATTACCACTTCGACGAATTCCAGATGCAGGCCGAAGCCGGCTTCGTCGTGCTGTGCTCAAACCCGCGCGGCGGCAGCGGTCGAGACAACGACTGGGCATCAGCCATTCTGGGCCCGAAACACAAGGTCTCAGGCAGCGGCTGGGGCGGCGCCGACTACGACGACTGCATCGCCGTCGTCGATGCAGCACTCGACCAATTCGACTTCATCGATTCTGATCGACTCGGTGTACTCGGCGGTTCCTACGGTGGCTACATGACCAGCTGGATCGTGACCCACACCGACCGCTTCGCCGCCGCCTGCAGCGAACGAGCGGTGAACAATATGGTCAGCCTCGAGTACAACTCCGACATCGCTGGCATGTTCAGCAGCGAGGTCGGCGTACGTTTTGTCGACGACGCCGAAGAGTTTCGACGCATGTCCCCCATTACCTATGTGAAGGACTTGAACACCCCGCTTCTGATCGTCCACTCCGAAGAAGACCTTCGCTGCCCTACGGACCAGGCCACACAACTCTTCGTGGCGTGTCAGCTGTTGGAGAAACCTGATGTCGAATACTGGCTTTTCCCTGGCGAGACTCACGAGTTGTCACGTTCAGGATCACCGCTGCATCGCAAGCAGCGGGCCGAAATCATCCTGGAGTTCTTCGACCGCCATCTGAAGTAGCTAACTCGTCGCGTTGCACGCGGCGAGCCGCAATAAAGGACGCCGTGCCTGCAGCGAACGACTCAACCGTGCAGTGGAGGAAGACCCCAGAACAGGTTGTGGAGCAACAACGTCTCGTTCGGGTTGCGGATAAGCGCATCGTTGGCCTGACGGAGTCGTGATACCGCGTCAACCAACTCGCGGCCACCGCCTGCAGCCAATGCCCGGCTGTAACGACGGGCCACCACCCGAAGCCCGAATCGGACTTCCTCGGTGCGCAACCGACGCAATTCGCGCTTGTGCCGAGCATCAACGCCACTGCGGCCGGACCCACGAGTGCCCAACATTTCTTCGCGTGCATCAAGTTCTTTGAGCTCTTGCTCGTGGCGAACCGTTAGAGGCTCGGAGGCTGCAGCCATCATGGCAACCAGCTCGCGCACGAGACGACCTGCCGTCGCGCCCGTGCCGTCGATCGTCGTTGGTAGATCGCGCCACAGCGCAGAGCGCTCGGCAAATCCGGGATCATCGATGAGCAACTCGAGACGCCGTAGGTCCCCGCCCGATGCCTCGATCAGCGCATCAGTCTGATTCGGCGCGACTCCATGGGCCGCGATCCATCCGGCAAGGTCGTCTCGACTCAGCGGGGGGAACTCGATCTTGCAACACCGACTAGCGATCGCCACGTGTTCCACCGGAACTGATTCGGCCAACAAGATAATGATTGCGTTCGGTGGTGGCTCTTCGACCGTCTTTAGCAGTGCAGCCGCTGCACCGGGATGCGCATCATGGAAACGATCGATAACAATGATGCGACGAGGGCCATCGGCTGGCTTACGAAATGCCGACGGGATGATTGACTCGCGAACTGCCGGCACCAAGAGCTGTGACCCTTCGGGTTCATACATTTCGACGTCGGGGTGTTTGTCTTGCAGCCCAAGCCTCAGTTGGCGCTCGCGTCCAGCATCGTCGCCGGTGAAGTGTTGCGCTTGGACCGCCGCAGAAAATACGCGAGCAGCTTGTCGTTTGCCAGTACCCGACGGCCCAACAAAGAGATAAGCATGCATTGGATCCATCGACCAGGACCGCAGCGCTGCTACGGCTTCGCTCTGGCCAACAATGTCGCCCCACGCTGATTCGACATCAACCGTCACAATGTCCACAAGAACCGTTCGCTCAATGCCGCATCGAGTTCAGCGGCCACGTTGTCGGCTGGCTGCGTGCCATCGATGACTAACCATCGATCAGGGGTTGCCGCCGCAAGCGCCAGGAACGTCTCGCGAACTCTTTTGTGGAAGCCGTCGCCTTGCTGCTCAAGCCGGTCAGGTGGACCATCGATACGACCCAGGCCGACCTCAACCGGAACGTCGAGTAGCACATTGAGATCAGGCCAGGTGCCGCCAACGGCGAACTCAGAGAGCTCCAAGACTGCGGGAATGCCGAGCGCCCTGCCAGCACCTTGATAGGCCAGAGATGAGCTGACGTACCGATCACAGATCACGTCTTTGCCCGCATCGAGTGCTGGTCGGATCATCTCGTCCACATGCTGGGCACGGTCCGCCGCCATCAGCAACGCCTCGGCTCGATCAGATAGCCCAGCAGTATCGGGGCTGAGAAGTAGCCGACGTATCGAAGCGCCAATCTCGGTCCCACCTGGCTGACGCGTCAGCAATGCGCTGCGCGCTAGAGCTATACGGCGGGCCTGTGTTGACTTGCCCGAACCTTCACCGCCTTCGAAGACGATGAAACGACCTGTCATGTCATAACTCGTGCATCACCGCTGGCCACCTCCGCAGCGTAGGCAGCGAACCTGACCATACGGAGTTCTTACAGCAAATCTTCAGCCACAAGGCTCGTTGGCCTCGTTGTTATCGGCGTCGGCACCTGGTTGCTACAACTAATCCACCGATGCTCACAACGGCAGAAACATCGATTCTGTTCGAGCTTTGGGATCACTAGTCGATGGCTCGTAGACCAGGGTCAGAATCGCCGGTGGTTACGCCTCGAAGCGTGCGGATGGCAAAAGTGCCAGCGCCGACGATGATCAATGCGGCGAGCCAGAATGTAATCCGTACGCCCGGGATAAGCAGTCGGTGCGCAAAGACGTTGACGGTGCCGTCAGTCGTCAGTTCGGTGATGCGGTCAAACAAGACTGTCAAGGCCGGTGCTACGACAACGATCAGCAGCAGCCCGACTCGCGCCAGACTGTAAAAGGCTGCAAAGACCCGACCGCGCGTCTCATCATCGGTCGTCTCTTGGATAATCGTAAAGCCCAAGATGTAGACGACTCCAACAGCCGCGCCCGTCAGCCCGAGCAGCACGACCACGATGCCCGTTACATCAATCGATGTCGCCAGCAACAAGGCGAGACCAGCCAGCAACAATGCTCGCCCGAATACCCAGGGCCGATCAATGCGTTGCGACACGACCAACAACGTGAGCACGCCGATGACCACTCCGGCGCCGAACCCCCACAGCAGTGCAAAGCTGCTGTTGACTTCAAGCAGCACCTCGTCCAGATAGACCCGACCCAGGGTTGCGAGCATGGCACCACCGACCATGCCGGTGGTAAGGCCGATGTTGACTGCCCGCAAGGTGGGATCACCAAAGATCAGCTGCCACCCCAGACGCATCTCGCTAAAGATGCTTCTGAGTTCAAACTTGTTTGCATCGATCGGTGTACGTTCGATTTCAGGCAATGTTCGCTTTGGCACGACTATCGACCAGATCAAGATCGCTGATACGACAAAAGTGCCCGAGTCGAAGAAGAAACCAGCCACTGTGCCGTCGTTGCTTTGCGTCTCAAAGACCCACATCAGAAAAATGGCGAGTGGGAAAGTGCCATAGGTAGCCAGCACCGACAACGTGTTCGCCGTCGGCAGGTGTTTGGCTGGCAGCAAATTTGGCACAATCGCTTCCTTGGCAGGAATCCACAACAGGGTGAACGCCTCGAGCACTAATGACAACAGAACGAGCTGCCAGACATGGCTCACGAACGGGAACACACACACCACACCGGCGCGGGCGACGTCACACAGTGCCATCAGCTTGCGTCGATCCCATCGATCAGCCAATACGCCAGCGAGTTGGCCGAAGAAGAAACCCGGGCCGAGGCGAGCGAGTAATACCAGCGCCACAGCACCTTCAGGGGTGCCAGGGCCAACCTCGGCAGCCTTGATCGCCACCGCCAGGAAGAACACCCACTCACCGGTAGAGGTGACGAGTTGGGCAAGCCAAAGGCGCATGAACTGCGGCGTACCCCAGATCAGGTTACGTAACGCTTCCCAACCACCGAACGCGTTCTGGCTCGCCGAATGGCGGTTAGTAAACGCGGGCTGTTCATCCGCCGACTCTTCAGGTGGTTGCACCGCCTCCATCACATCAACGCTAACTGCAACTGCTCAACTTGGACCAGCCGCAGCACTCAGAGATGTCTGCACCACCGCCAACGCACACCGTGATGGCCTCGTGGCTGTCATCACATTTCGCCGCAACCGAAACACCAGAGGCTCGGAAACCCAACGCGAGAAGTCCACCCGGCCGGGGTGCCCGCGTTTTCTTAGTTGGTAGTCGCGTCGACCGCTGCCGCCTTGGCTGGAGCCTTCTTCTTCGCAGCCGCCTTTTTCTTGGCTGGTGCCTTCTTCTTCGCAGCCGCCTTTTTCTTGGCTGGCGCTTTCTTCTTCGCAGCCTTCTTGGCCTTCTGCTCAGGAATCCAGACTTGCTTGCCGTCTTCCATGACGATCTTGCCGGAACGTTCGCGTCGCATCATCAGCAACTCGCTGGCGCGCTCGTCGGTTATTTCCTCGATCGTGTCGCCCTTGCGCAACGATGCGTTCGCTTCGCCGTCAGTGATGTAAGGGCCAAAGCGGCCATCTTTGATCACCATCGCCATACCGCTGAACGTATCAATACCTAGCTCGGCCAGAGGCGGCTTGGGCTCGGCTCGGCCACGACGCTTTGGCTGCTTGAGCAGTTCAAGACACTCATCCATCGTGATGGTTAACAGTGCTTCTTCACTCGGCACATTACGGGTATCAGGCTTCTTGCCCTCTTCGGCCGAATCCTTAGTCAGGTAAGGGCCAAACTTGCCGTTGTGCACGATGATCGTGGTGCCATCTTCGGGATGCTGGCCGATCGTACGGGGTAGCTCAAGCAACTTGAGTGCCGTCTCGAGGTCCACCTCGGCCGGATCCATCGTCTTAAAGACCGACGCCCGTTTCGGCTTGCCGTCGGGATCGTCGTCGATCTCGCCCAGCTGCACATAGGGGCCGAAGCGGCCGTTCTTAACGAACACGACCATGCCGCTGACTGGATCGTCGCCGAGTTCACGATCGCCACTAGGCGCTTCGATGAACTCGATGGCGCGTTCGATGGTGAGTTCGTCAAGCGGGATGTCATCGGGAATGGACGCACGTTCCTCGCCGCGCTGCACGTAGGGGCCGTAGCGGCCGACACGACCGACGACCATTTGGCCGTTGGCGTCGACACCGAGCGGGATGCTGTTGATCGCACGGGCGTCGATTTCGCCCAGACGATTGTCGACCTTTTCCTTCAGGCCAGCGTCTTGATCATCGCCAAAGTAGAACTTTCGCAGCCACGGGATGGCTTCGCCTTGACCTTCGGCAATCCCATCTAAGTCAACTTCCATCTGGGCCGTAAAGTCGTAGTCGACCAGGTTCGGGAAGTGGCCTTCGAGAAGATTGGTCACGCTGAATGCGGTGAAGCTCGGCACCAATGCCGAACCCTTTTTCCAGACATAACCGCGATCTTCGATGGTGCCCATAATCGCTGCATAGGTTGACGGGCGACCTACACCAAGCTCTTCAAGTTTCTTGACAAGTGATGCCTCGGTATAACGAGACGGTGGTTGAGTTTCATGACCGCTGGCTTCGAGATCACTGGCCTTGAGATCATCGCCCTGCGCCACCTGTGGCAGTGCGGCAGTACCTGTGTCGTCCTCGTCGGCATCGCTGGCGCTGTAGGCCTTACGGAAACCCTGATGCGTAATGACAGTGCCACTGGCTGAGAAAGTGGTGTCGGTGCCGCTGGTCGAGGTCACACCAACACGGACCTGCACGGTGTCGCCTACGGCGTCGGTCATCTGTGATGCGACCGTGCGTTGCCAGATCAGTTCGTAAAGCGAGGCTTCGCTCTTTACGCACTCTTGATACACACTCTCGGGGGTACGAAACTCGGCGCCGGCTGGGCGGATGGCTTCGTGTGCCTCTTGTGCACCTTTCGCCTTTTTGTTATAGGTACGAACCTCAGGTGGGCAGAACTCTTTGCCGTACTTCTCGTTGATGATCTTACGGGCGGCGTCGAGTGCGTCGGCTGACAGCGTGGTGCTGTCGGTACGCATGTAGGTGATCAGACCCTTCTCATACAGACCTTGAGCGGCGCGCATAGCCATCGCTGAAGAGAGCTTGAGCTTGCTGCTGGCTTCTTGCTGCAGCGTCGAGGTTATGAATGGGGCGGCCGGACGACGGCGATACGGCTTCGAGTCGATCGACTTGACTTCGCTTGGCTGGTCCTGGAGCTCAGTTATAAGCGCTTCGGCGCGGACCTGGTCGATCACTTCGACATCGCCAGTCAGCTGACCGTTTTGGGAAAAGTCGCGACCTTGAGCGATGCGGTTGCCGTCGACCTCAAGCAGCTTGGCAGTGAAGTTCGATGGTTCACCATCAGCAGCATCGCGAGTGAGCGAGAACGTGCCTTCAAGATCCCAATAGGAAGCGGCGACAAACGCCATACGTTCGCGTTCACGCTGGACCACGATACGGGTCGCTACCGACTGCACTCGGCCAGCGGAGAGCCGCGGCATAACTTTCTTCCACAGCACCGGCGATAGCTCGTACCCATACAGACGGTCGAGTATGCGTCGGGCTTCCTGGGCATCGACCATCTTGCGGTCGAGTTCACGGGGATCGTTCAGTGCTTCGTGAATCGCCTTTTCGGTGATTTCGGTAAAGACCATTCGATGGACTTTGACATTCGTCGGTGGTGACAGGACCTCGAGCAGGTGCCAAGCAATGGCTTCACCTTCGCGATCCTTATCAGTTGCGAGATAGAGCGTGTCGGCGTCCTTCATCGCTGCTTTCAGCTTTTTGATCTGTTCTTTCTTGTCGCTCGACACCACATACAGCGGCTTGAAGTCGTTCTCGACATCGATGCCAAGGCGGGCCCACTTCTCGCTTTTGTATGCCTTCGGCACATCTGCGGCGCCGCGCGGCAAGTCGCGGATGTGGCCGATCGATGACTCGACGACATAGCCGTCGCCCAGGTATTCACCGATTTTTCGAGCCTTCGCAGGGCTCTCGACAATGACGAGTGCGTGTCCCATTGGGCGCAAGGGTAAGCATGTCCGCGACCAAATTCGCACGCGCCCCGTGTCACAACGGCTGTTTTTCTTTGACTTCTCACCGTTGGCCCCTCGGAACATCGAGGGTGATTAGAGCCAAGAAACCGAAAACCTCAGCACCAAGTAAGACACGTTTACCGATGTCTTAGACGGCCAAAAACAAACCATGCTGCGGGAGCTCCCGTCAGATACAAATGGTGAGCACGAGGTCGCTATATTTTGCAGACGGCGCCAAATCGGCAGGCCTTGGCGTTGCATCGGGGTCCATTCCACTCGGCGGCCTCGAAACCGACTTCAACCCATATCTCTTGTCCGGCCACACGCTCCGATGTCGCCCTCACGGACTACTAGGCGCCACAAAAGCCCCCAGGACCACAGAGGCTCCAACCAGCACTACTCGTCTTCAGGTTTGCGGCTACCGGAGAGGATGAGCAGGCCACCGATCGACGCAATTATGGAAGCGAACAGGATGCCGATCTTGGCGTTGTCCTCGGTGGAACCACCTTCGACGTCACCGCTTGCGCTTTGAGAATAATCGCTGTCGTTGTGAGAGCCATCGGTAGGCAATTCATCGGCCTCGGTGAACGCAAGATCACCTGGGGCTTGGACCACAAGCGCAACTTCGTCATAATGTTCAACTTCACCAAACGCCAGGTTGCTGACAAAGAGCGACACGGTAAAGCCAACACCGGCAATCATCGCTAGCCCGACCAGAGTCCGCAGCGTCAGCGATGCTGGCCGCTTCGCAATGCCGAGTTTGGTCGCAATCAAACTGAAGACAGTGATGCCGATGGTCTTACCAACGACCAGGCCGACGATGATGCCCCACATAACCCGCGACTGCAGCGCAGCAGAAATAATGTTGCCATTCATGCGAACACCAGCGTTGGCCAGCGCAAATATCGGAATGATCGCATAGCTAGTTATGGGATGCAGCACGGTTTCGAGACGTTCAGCGACCGATATGGACTCGCGGATATGGAAGCTCGCGTAGCGCACGTCGACCGGGAATACTTCAGGCTTATCTCGCAGCCACCGGGCGATGGTTCGTGTCTCACCCTCGTTTTGTAGCGGCCGGGCTGGCGTGAGCAGGCCAAGAGCGACGCCAGCGATAGTCGCGTGGACACCAGAGCGGAACGTCGTCCACCACACGATGCAGCCGAGCACGACATAAATCGGGATCCACCACACCCGCAGGCGTCCTAGGACAAAGATCAGGCCCAGCAATACGGTGGTAGCCAACAACCACGCAGCGCTGATGCCCGACGAGTAGAACAGGGCGATCACGATGATCGCGCCGATGTCATCGACGATAGCGAGCGACAACAAGAAGACTTTGAGTTGTCGAGGAATGCGGTTACCAAGCAATGAAACAATGCCGACCGCAAAGGCAATGTCGGTTGCCATGGGGATGCCCCAGCCATTTTCGCCGGGGCTTCCAGCGTTGATAGCAAAAAACAGTGCAGCAGGCACGATCATGCCGCCCAATGCGGCAACCGCTGGCAACGCTGCATCCTTCAGGTTCTGTAGTTGACCGGTGACGAGTTCGCGTTTGATCTCGAGCCCAACAACAAAGAAGAACAACGCCATGAGTGCGTCGTTCACGAAGTCGGCCAGCGTGTGCCCTTCGAAGATCTCGATGCCGTTTACCGACAGGTTGACCGGAACGCCCCAGAACGCGTCGTAGCTATCGCCCCATGGCGAGTTCACCCAGATCAGTGCAACAGCAGTCGCGATGAGCAACATGACGCCACCGGCTGCCTCGACTGCCAAGAAACGTTTGAAGGGCCGGGCGAAGAATCGAGCGAAGACGCTCTCGCCACCGAGGAAGGTGAGGTCGCTAAATTTTGTCTCCTGCATACCGGATCAAGAGGCTAGCCGGAACGTCAAACCTTCAGGGGTCACTGTGACCCAGTTCGCCAAACATTCACGCTTCTCGCAGGGTTAACGCTGTACGACGAGTTAACGCTGTACGACCAATGTGACGGTGGTGCCCTTCTTGGTCTGCGTAATGGTGCAACTATCGGTCAGGCGCCGCATGAGCGTAACGCCAAGGCCCCGCTCGAATTCAAGCCGCTCGGGGTCAGTAACCGGCGGATGTTTCTTGAGCTTTGACGGATCAAAGCCGTCGCCCTGATCCGTTACACGCACCGTGACTTTGGTGTTGGCAACCGTGATGCGAATCCGAACAGTAGCTTCGGTGCCGCTGCGGTTGTGGGCCTCGATGGCGTTTGTTATCGCCTCGCTGAGAGCAAGTCGCAGATCTTGCAACCGTTCTTCTTTGAGAACCGACTCAGCCTCGAGTGCCGTCGACAGGACCGACCGAACCATGGCCAGATGTTCGAAGGCCGGCGGTATCTCGATGTCGAAGTTTTCGCTCATGTCGCGACTCCGTCGGGGTTACCCGCACCATCGACAGTCACGCCCTCGACCGAGGTCAGCGCTTCTTCGAGCGACTCGTAGAGATCGAACACCTCGTTCAGGCGAGTGATCTCGAACAAGTGAATCAGATGATTCTGTGAACACACGATGCGGAAACCACCGTCGATCATGCGCATGCGCTTCGCTGCGCCGACCATGACGCCCAGTCCAGTGCTGTCAATGAAGTCGACTCGGTCGAGATCTAGCACGAGGCCTGCGGGCTTACGCGCAGTAACGGTCTGGACATGTTGTCGCAGCCGAGGCGCAGTCGCCATATCTATCTCACCGGTGACTCGCATAACGGCCCATCGCCCGTACTCGGCGACCTCAAAGGTGGGCTCGATCACAAGTACTGACACTAGTTCGAATCCGAGCGCAGCGAGCGGCGCTTAGCGGTGTTCTTGCCGACTTTTTACGCAATTAGGTATCAATTCCGCGTCGCTGACGAAAGAACCCGACACTGTCCCACCTCGTCTCTACTCTTGTAGAGATGGAGACGGTGAGCGCTAACGGCCTCGATGAACTGCTCGCGCGGCTCGAAGAAGACGGCCGAATTGTGCACGTCGAGCGCTTCGCTCCGCGCTCTGCACGCTTTGGCGCATTGGACCGCCCTCTGCCCGACGGCGTTGCTAACGCACTCCCCTTTGACCAGTTCTTTACCCATCAAGCCCAGGCCATTAACTATTTGCGCGATGGCCAGTCAGTTGCTGTGGCGACTGGCACCGCCTCGGGCAAGTCACTCTGTTATCAGGTCCCCATCGCGGAAGCTGCGGCCGAGAGCCACGGACGTTCCACGTCGCTGCTGCTGTTCCCGACCAAGGCACTGGCGCAGGACCAACTGCGTTCCTTTGGCTCGTTGGGTGTCGACCAAGTCAAGCCTGCAACCTATGACGGCGATACGCCGTATGAACAACGCACCTGGATCCGCAACCGGTGCAACACGATCCTGACGAACCCCGAAATGATTCACGGTTCGATCCTTCCAAACCACAGCCAATGGGCCCGCTTCTTCCGACGGCTGGAGTTCGTAGTCATCGACGAATTACATGTGCTGCGCGGCGTCTTTGGAAGCCACGTCAGCCATATATTACGCCGGCTGTTGCGGGTGGCTCGCCACTATGGCAGCGAGCCTACGTTCTGTTTTACGTCGGCAACGATCGGTGAGCCCGGCGCCCTTGCATCTGAGCTCTGTGGTCTGCCCGTGCATCAGATCGAAAACGACGGGTCACCCCACGGTCCCCGCACGTTTGCACTGCTCAATCCGCCGTTGCTCGACCAAGCGTCCGGCGCACGTAGTTCGACGAACTCTGAGACCGCGTCAGCGGTGGCGGCACTGGTCGATGCGGGGCACCGCACGATCGCCTTTGCCCAAAGCCGCAAGGGCACCGAGTTAATTGCAGGCGATGTTCGACGACGACTCAATGCACTCGATGACAGAGTCGTGCGGTCCTACCGCGGCGGCTATTTAGCAAACGAACGTCGTGAGATCGAAGAAGAATTAGCGAACGGCACCGTGTCGGCGGTAATCGCAACGAACGCCCTCGAGCTCGGAATCGACATCGGGGGCCTCGATGCCTGTGTCTTGTCGGGCTTCCCCGGCACGATCGCGTCCATGTGGCAACAGGCTGGTCGAGCGGGGCGCACTGGCCAGGCGTCGCTCACGATTCTGGTTGCTGGTCAAGATCAGCTCGACCAGTGGCTTATGGCGCACCCCGACCAGGTCTTCTCCCGGCCCCCCGAACCCGCAGTCATCAATGTCACCAACGCCTTCATTGCCGATCCACATCTGGCGTGTGCCGCCTTTGAGCTGCCACTCGGCCACAACGACAGCAAATACTGGCCTGACATCCTCGACGACACGGTCCGCCGCCTGGTCATGCGCGACCTCATCGTCGCTCGACTGCACGATGACAAGCCCATTGCCATGTGGGCAGGCTCTGGCAGCCCGAGCCGCGGTATCGGCCTGCGATCCGGTTCGACGAACGAGGTCAAGATAATCAACACTGACGGCACCTTGATCGGTACCGTCGATGAGTCACGAGCGTCAAGCTTGGTGCACACCGGGGCCGTCTACCTGCACCGGGGGCAGACCTACAAGGTCGAACACTTCGATCCCGACGATCTAGTCGCCATTGTCGATATGGCGGCTGATGACGAATACACACAGCCCCGCACTTCTACCGATATATCTGTGTTGGCCGTCGACGACAAGCAGGCCGTGGGGCCACTCGAACTCTTCCTGGGTCAAGTCGACGTCACGACCCAGGTCACCGGTTATCAGCGACGCGAGCGCCGCAGCCGCAAAATCTTGTCCCACGAGGAACTCGACCTTGAACCCCAACGGCTCGTAACTCGGGCGTTCTGGTACACCATCGAACATCAGCTGTGTGAAGAGGCCGGCGTTGTCACCAGCCAACTCCCTGGCGCTCTACATGCCGCCGAACATGCCATGATCGGCATGCTTCCCCTGTTTACGATCTGTGATCGCTGGGATGTCGGTGGCGTCTCCACCGCCATGCATCAGGACACGCTGCATCCGACGATCTTCATCTATGACGGTTACCCAGGCGGTACCGGTATTGCCGAACTCGGCTACGACGTCGCGAGCCGTCATCTACAAGCAACCCTCGATCTGCTTCGAGCCTGCGGGTGCAAAGACGGGTGCCCTTCCTGCATCGTCTCACCCAAGTGCGGCAACGGCAATGAACCACTCGACAAGGCCGGCGCGATCGCTCTGCTCAAATTGGCCCCCTAGGGCCTGTGGCTTCTATCAAATCTACGAAGAGTGCTGTTCGGTAGGCTCAGGTAATGCGTGCGTTGGTACAGCGAGTTTCCGAGGCCCGAGTTCGGGTCGATGGTGAGGTCATCGGCGAAATTGAACAGGGCGTGCTGGCGTTGATTGGGATCGCCCACGACGACACCCCAGCGCAAGCCATAAAGTTGGCCGAGAAGATTGCTCATCTGCGAATCTTCACCGATGACGACGACAAGATGAACTTGAGCGTGCTTGACATTGGCGGCTCTGTCCTGGCCGTCAGTCAGTTCACCCTTTATGGCGACACCCGCAAGGGCCGACGCCCTGCCTACATCAACGCCGCCCGTCCCGAGATTGCTGAGCCACTCTGTGATGCGGTAGTCGATGCTTTGCGTGGGCTCGACCTGCCCGTTGAGACCGGCCGCTTTCGGGCCGACATGAAGGTCGAGCTCATCAACGACGGCCCAGTCACCCTCTCGATCGAAATCTGATCTATCGGTAAGAGCCAGACCGCACCTCGCACAGGCCCAGCTGCATAGATCTCAGGCAGTTGACGCAACCGAGTCACGCCGAGCAAAGCCCCAGGCGACAACAAAACCAACAACGGCGACGACGAACATGGGATACCAGGTGAAGCGGGTAGCCCAGGTGTTGCCTTCGCGGAGCTCGACCTCACCTTGCAGCACGCGAGCCTCGGAGATACCGGTGCGGTCAACGATCGTGCCGTCGGGTTTGATGATTGCGCTGAAGCCAGTCGGCGCAGCCTGCAGCACCCAACGACCAGACTCGATTGCCCGCAGTTGCGACGACGCGATCTGCTGGGTCTGCACAATTGTCAACCAGAACGATGAGCCGTTTGTCGGATTCAACTGAATCAGACCGCCATTGCTCATACCGTCATAAGTTCGGTCATCGTGGAACACTTCCCACGAGATACTGATTGCAGCAGTGCCGACACCGGTTTCGATAATGGCTGGACCCGTTCCTGGTTTGGCATCATTGGTGGGCAAAAAGTCGGGAGCAACACGCTCGATCAGTCCGCGAAAGGGTACAAATTCGCCGAACGGGACCCGCCGCAGCTTGTCATAACGACCTGAGTTCGTGCCGTCGGGGTTGATCGTCATCGACGCGTTCAGGAAGAAACCTTCGTCCCCAAAAGTCTCGATGATGCCAGCGATGATCGGCGCATCGAGATCCTGCGCCATTTCGACCAGTTCGTCGTACACAGGCGTATCGACGAGAGGGCCCCTTGTGTGCACAACGTTCTCGGGCCATAGCACAAAGTCGACCGGGCCTTGTACGCCTTGGCTTGCTTCGAGGTGGCGCACGAACACTTCCCGCGAGCTCGTGTTTGCAGCCCGGGTGTTCTGCGGCCCGCCACCCTGCACGATGGCGATATCGATGGTGTCGATCGCTTGTCCGTGGGGTGCCACAATCGTGAGGAACACAGCTGCGACCAGCACGCCAACAGCAATAGTAGTGTCTCGCATGTTGCGCTCCGCGAGGGCACTGAGTGCAACGCCGCCGACGCCGACCAACGCAACTATCGTCAATGAGCCAAAGACTCGTGCCGTCTGGGCCAAAGGCGCGTCGGACTGACTGATGGCCAAGCTGGCTAGCGGCACACCACCAAAGGGCCAGTTCCAGCGAACAAGCGCGGCAAGAACCAAGGCTGCCGGAAGGGCCACACGGCGCCCTTGTGTGGGTGGCACCAGCATGGCTACAGCTCCATAGAGCATGGAAAATACAACGCCTTGGATTAGGTACCCGGGGATCGTCATATCCCACATCCAGAAGGTGGCTGGGAACAGCCACCAAATACCAACCACGGTCGCCCGTTTAAAGCGTTCCTTTCGTGGCTGGTTTGCCAGAAGCATGTCGAGGATGGCGATGCCTACAAACGCAAACGGCCACCATCCCCATGGCGGCATCGAAAAGGCGATCAGACCACCGGCAAGGGGCGCCATAAGTCCAGCCGTTCTGTCCGAGTGAATCATGTCTGACGCCCCCTGCAGCCTTGAATCAAATTGGGCGCTCGCCGAACTCTGGTTTTTCAGTACGGGTGCGCTTGATCTCCCAGAAGCCAGGTATCTGAGCGACCGCTACGAAAGCATCCCACAGCTTTAGTGACTGCTCGGTAGTCGGCACACGAGTGATGACTGGTCCAAACAATGCGACACGGTCGCCGTTGTCATCATCGAGTGCGATGATCGGCGTACCGACATCGTCACCCGTCAAATCAAGGCCCTTCTTCATCGCTGCACGAATGACATCGTCGTAGGACTCATCGTCGAAGGCATCGGCATATGACGCGTCGAAACCTGCCGTTGCCAAGGCATCGGCAACGTCGAAGCGGTCCTGGCGCTCCTTGTCGTGGTGAATGCGTGTCGCAAACTCCCAATACGCATCCTTAACCCGAGCTTCGCCTTCACCCTTGCGGATTGCTTCGATCACACGCAACAAATTGTGTGTGAACGAAACCGGTGCGTAGTAGTCACTGTCTTCAGCCGGCTGATTCTTCTCGAGCAAGCTGATCGGCTGCCACGTGATATTTAGGTCGCGGTGCGGTTGCACTTCGTCGACTACCCAACGGGCAGTCACCCAACACCACGGTCAAATAGGGTCTACCCAAAATTCAATATCCATCAACGCAGGTTATAGGGCGTTGCAGTATGCGGGCCAGCGAAACCGGTTGACTCTTGACCTTCGCCAGCAGTGTCAGCGAGCGGCCGCACTTGAGATCGACACCCATGGTCGCGGTTATTCCAACACGCGAACAGAGTGGAAGCGTTCGGAGCGATTACTTCGGGTAGGGCTAGTGTCCGCGTCAGATGGCGCAGGCGCCGCCGGTGCCATCATCGAGCTCGACTACAAGCCGCTTGCGCAGTCCGCCCTTGACATCGACTCGCATGGCAGCCGCCAAGCCAATCAGCTTCGGGGCCATCAAAATCTTGAAGTCACCATGTCGCATGTTGCGATACGGAGCCAGGTTCTTGCCCTTTGTATTGGTGTCGACCGACACCTCGGCAACCTTGCCTCAACCGACCGCCGAGATGAAGTCAATAGTCATGACCCCGCCACGTTTAGCGAGTAGTTGCTCTGCATCAGATGTGATATCGATGTTCATGGTGGATCTCCGGGTCCGAAGGACGTCCGAGGTAGGAACCCCCCCAACGGTACCCTTCTTCTCGAACCAGTCGAGCAATTTCCACTGAGACACCACATCGCTATCAACTACGGCAGGTCAACCACGACCTGTCTGATGCCAACCGGCTGTGATCAACGGGTCCGTGTCGAGTCGAAATTCCCGCAGTGATAAGCATGCGGGCTCGCTAGTTTTCTTCGTCACAAACCGTGCAAATCATGAGCGGCGGAATGACGAAGGCCATTGCCAAACCGAAACCCCGCATAGCCAGGTGGGCAGTACGTCAACAAAAAGCATGACGCGATCCAGTGGCGAATACACACGACACCTCACCGGTGTGATGTGATCGGGCGCATGGTTGAACTCACCTCGTCGCTCACCACGCTTATTACAGCCCTTGACAACAAGGATGTGTCGGCCCGCGAGCTGCTGACGATGCACCTTGATCGCATCAATCGTCTGGACGGCGATGTCAACGCCGTGGTTACCCTGGCGCCCGATCGCGCCGAAGCCGAAGCCACCGAGATCGACAACGCCCGTGCTGGTGGCGCAGACCTCGGCCGACTCGCAGGCGTGCCAATCACCATCAAGGATGCGCTCGCTACCGAGGGCATCCGGTCGACGGGCGGCGCCGTCGAACTACGCGACTTCGTGCCCGACACCGATGCTGTGGCTGTTGCCAAGGTCCGCAACGAGGGTGCGGTCGTGTTTGGCAAAACAAATGTGCCCCGTTGGTCCGGCGATTACCAGTGCTACAACGAAATGTTCGGTACGACGAACAATCCTTGGGATGTCGAACGCACTCCAGGAGGATCCTCCGGCGGCCCCGCTGCTGCTGTGGCGATGGGATTCACCGGGTTCGAGATCGGCACCGACATCGGCGGATCCATCCGGCTTCCCGCATCGCACTGTGGCGTGTACGGGCACAAGCCGAGCTTCGGGGTGATCCCCACCCACGGCTATTTGGACAGTGTCGCCTATCACCGCAACGTGTCGGATGTAAATGTGTTTGGTCCAATCGCACGCTCGATCGATGATCTTGACCTGCTTGTCGACCTACTCGCTGGGCCAAACCCCGACGATGCACCTGGTTGGCGCCTGGAACTTCCGCCACCGCGTGCTGCTGAGCTCGCCGATTTCCGAGTTGCGGCGTGGCTCGACGATTCGTTCTGCCCAGTCGATGACTCTGTCAGTGCTGTTCTTCAGAATGTCGTTGCTGCTCTTGAAGACGCCGGCGCTCAGATCAGCCACACAGCACGTCCTGACCTGGAACCAATGGCCGCCGCTGTCAATGGTTCGAACCTGATCGGCTCAGCTACCGACATCTCCGAAATGCAAGAGGGAATGTCGCATCTCGTGTGGGATGTGATGCATCGTCAGCGTGGCGAGATCCGGCAGCGGTGGTCCGAGTTCTTCGGTGACATCGATGTGCTTCTGTGCCCCGTCTCCCCTGTTCCAGCCTTCCAGCACGTTCATTCTTCCCAGGGTTCCAACTGGGCACATGGGGTGTTGAGAGACTTCGACGACATGCCGTATCGCCACATGCTCCGATGGAACACGCTCATTGGTAGCGCCTATCTGCCGGTCACCGTGCCGCCTGTCGGGCGCACTGCTGCCGGTCTGCCCGTAGGCATCCAAGTCGTTGCACCCTTCCTGCATGACCGCACTGCGCTGGCGTTTGCTCGCCGTATCACCGAGGTCATTGGTGGTTATGAAGCCCCACCCCTCGCGGTCTAGTCCGGAATCGACTTTCAACCCACGTAGCCAATGAGTTCAGCCATATCGACGTAACGAGTGCCTTCGGCTATCTCGGCCTCGGGGCCAACAAGACATTTGGTCTCCAGGTCCGAGATCGAAGAGCTAGCAATTCCTCGGTGTGCCTATGCCCCATGATGGGCGATCGAGCTGGCGCTCATCACTTCGTTGGTGATGAACGACAAGTTTTGCCACCTGGGTAGAATCTGTGGCTAGTACTTGGAAAATGGGGAGGCGGACGGCAGTTGTCCGCCAACCCCAGTCAAACCAAACCGTTCAGATCAGACAGTGCGGCCCAGGAAGGCCGCAAGCTGGTCGGCGTTGCATGAACCGTCGACGCACTGCTGCTCAGCTAAGAATGGACCAGCGCCATCTTCTTCAGCACGGAAACCAGGCTGGATCATCTGACGCGCTTGCGTCAAGATGCCTGCGGCGAGTTCTGGAGAAAGGTCTGTCGACTGGTCGGTTGCCTTGGCAATATCCCAGCCGTGGGTGAACGTATCAGTAACGGCCAAGCCCAAAACAGCAGCGCCGGGCATTTCGCCAAACGGCATAACGACCATCTTCTCGAGTGCGCCATCTTCTTCGAAACAGGCGATAGTTGCGGCAGCAGCCTCGTCAAATGCGGCAAGGAAATCGCCCTCGGCCCAGTTGGTCTCGCCACCAGCAGGTGGTTGGCCCGACATGCCAGCGACGAAGAAGTGCTGGGCGCCAACGACATGGTTAATCACACCGGCGACGTCCCAAGAATTACACGGTGTCGCGTTCTGCATCTGGTCAGCGCTGACATTAGCCAGCACACCACGGGTTGAGGCAATGGCTTGTTGAAGAGGGGCAGTGCTCATGATAACTCCTGATGATCGGCCGAGGCTCGTCCGAATCGACACACCTTAGCGACCGATCATCGCTACAACCTGTCGACCCCACAACAGGCAATATTTGACGCTGTTTCGGGCTGACCGGTCGCCTCATTTCTCTGGGCCACGCAACGGACTTTGACTCGGTGACCGACGGGGCGTCGGCGATGACGCCCAGACACTGGTGACGAATGACACGGGTGAAGTCTCCACAGGTGGGGTTAGCTTCGTCTATCCACCACCGGACCAGCGCTATGCGCCGTCATCGTGACGGCGGTCACTGACCTTCTAGTACAGATTGTCGGGACCTCTCCCAAGAGCCAGCGGTAAGGATCACGATGATGCCCACCACAACCGTTTCCAAACGCACCAAGTCGACGCGTCACAAGACTCGCGGCAAGCAGTCCTTATTTCATCGCTCAACCACGCCCTCGGCGGGCGAAGAAATACAGCAACTGCGCGATCAGATCATGCACCTGCGTTCAACCGTGACCGAACAAGAAGAATCCATCGCCTTCCTGCGCGACCTTCTCTCGCAACGCTGGTTTGACGCCGACTAGGCAAACGCTCACTAACGCCAAGACCACGCTGGTATCGCTATGACGCGAGTCAGATCAACCTGGCTAACCAGTCGCGCAGATCGTGCATCGACGCCATGCTGATCTCGTGCTGCATGGGGTACTCGCGGTAGGTGTGCTCGACACCATGCGTCGTCAAGGTGTCACGGATGGCCTGACCCCGGTCCACGATGACCATTGGGTCAAGGGTGCCGTGATGGATGAGGATCTCGGGCATCGAGTGGCTGCTGGTTGAATTCTCAAACCCGTACTCGAGGCCATCGAGTTCGGTAAGCATCCCGGATAAGCACGCCATTGCGGCGGGGCGAGTCGCCCCAGGTGTCCGCAGCGCGGAGGCCAGTGTCATAGCGCCACCTTGAGAAAAGCCGATGATGACCGCTTCCGCTCGATCGAACCCTCCATCCGCACACGCCCTATTAATCGTGATGTCGAGCGCATCCACCGAACTCAAGAACATCGCCGAGTCGATGGTGCCATCGTCATTTCGCTCGTACCAGCCGGCGCCAAATCCCATGACCGACCGAGGGCCACGTGGGCACACAGTGAAAAATCGGCCATGGGGATCGATGTGAGGCACAAGCCCCGCTAGATCGAATTCATCGGCCCCGTAGCCATGAACCAGCACGAGCAACCTCGCCCCTGCCCCGGTCGTCCCGACGATGTTTACCTGAAGCTCATTCATGGGCTGACCGTAGCTGGCGTCTATGCAGCTCATTCGGCAAAACGCGGTGGACCAGTTTGCTCGTGGGGCCGAGACGCTGCCCTTTGCACCCGTTACTTAACCAGAGTGCCGACAGAGGCCGAATGAGGTAGCCCTGCAAACTAGGGCAAGTAAGCCAGCACGACAGGGGTGTCGCTTCCACTCCAGGTACCCGACAACGTTCCCGACGTCGAGTCTGGTTCGGGCGTGCTCAGGCCATGCCGCACGACGACCTGGACGCCACCAGCGTCAATCACCGTGTCGGTGTCGAAGGACTCGGCATGTACGCCAGACATTTTCGGAACCAATGCGTTAGCGGTCCCGCTTCCCAGAACCGTGGCAGTCGATTCTCGATAGAGCCGTTCTTCACCATGTTCAAAGTACTGCTCGACCTCTGTCCCACCGGTCAGGATCGCACGAATCAATTCGGCCGCGTAGACAGGATCGGCGCAGCCGCTGTAGACCCAGCGCTTGCCAAGCACCGAGTGCTCGATTGTGCCGATGCCCCACTCTTCTGCCCCCGCCAAGGGCTCAGAACGATAGGTCAGCGGAATATGCAGCACGCCTGCGCCGGACTGCACCAGGTGAGTCTCGATGCCAACTTCGCCGGCCGGGTCATCGAAACGATACGAACCCATGGTGGTCAAGTCGCCAGTGCCAAGATATGACGCAAGAAGTTCGAGTTTGGACGGACGCAAAGTCGCCCGGTGCAAAAGAGCCATGTCGCCACAGTAGAGCCAGTCTGTGACAGCGCGGTCGATAAAGAACCCGTGCTTACTCGCGCAGCTGAACCGCCACCGGCCCCTGCGACCACGCCAACCTCAACCCCGCACTCACCGCGACCTCTGCGCGTCCGACCGCCGCTGGTATACCCCCAGCACCGGCTCAGCAATTCGCTATGCAGCAACGCTGGAGTCTCGGGCCATGAGCGTTTCTGGGGCTGACATGTACCCGCACGTCGTTGCGAAAATGCGACAGAGCGAGCGATGCAGAGCGCGTCGTCAACGCATCTTCTATGAGCTGGCTGTAGCGTCGCTTGACTCGAAGATGTCGCCCAGGTTGTAGAGATCCACGGCGTTACCTCCAAGGATCTTCGCGCGAGCCTCATCGCTGAGAGCGCTGGTCTGTTCAGCCAACATGGCCTGGCTATAGGGCCATGTCGAATCGCTGTGGGGATAGTCGTTCGCCCACATCAATTGCTGTGGTTTCAGCAGGCCAGCCTCGGCCATACGAAAGGCGGACCAATCGTCTTGGAAAGTGACCTTGACATGTTCTTCGAGGTAATCACTAGGGCGACGCTCCAGGGTGGCACCCTTGAGCCAGTTGCGGTGACGGTTATAGGCGTGGTCCATCCGGTAGCTGAAGTGTGGCACCCATCCGGCATCGGCTTCGACACACACAATCTTCAGATCTGGAACCCGATCAAAGACCCCACCGAAGACGAAGGTGCCGATCAGATCCTGGTTACCTCGAATAATCGACATAAATGTGTTGAGCTTCGGGCCGCGGGGCCGGTAGTTCTCGCCAGTCAAAATATGGAAGCTGAGAACGAGCCCTAAGTCGATCGCTGCTTTGTAGAAGTCATCCCACGCCGGGTCGTCATAGTCAGGACCATCTTCATATGCCGGGCCTGGCGTACCAGGAAGCATGACGCCGCGTAAGCCAGCCGCAGCGATCGCTTCAAGATCCGTTATGGCTTCGGCAATTGTTCGCGCTGCGGTCTGGCCACAGCCATACAGCCGGTCAGGGGCAACTGCGCAGTACTCGGCAATCCACCGGTTGTAGGCGTCGAACATCGCCTTCTTGAGGTCAATGTCGGGGTGGTTGCACAACAACATGCCGACCGATGGGTAGATCACTTCGCCGTCAACACCATCACGTTGTTGGGCTTCGACCCGAGCTGTCGCATCCCAGCCGGCGCGGTGGAGCCCTTCGAATGGCACCCCTTTCATAGACAACTGATCAGACTGTCGACCAGCTGCCGAGTGAAGCCCAAGATGAATCTTGTAGTTCATCCCAGGCACGTGGAAACACGCTCCCTCACCCGGTTCATCCGTCATGAACGGGGCGCGGTCACGAAACGCGGGGTCAATATTATCGAGGTAGGTCCAGCCCGGCTCGGTGATGTGCGAATCCGCTGAAATGATCGGGGTGTCGATCGCTCGGGGAGCACTTTCGATTCGACTGTCAGTTGTTAACGCCATGTTCGTTCCTCAAGTGGTCGTGTTCGCAGATCAATCTTCGTCAAATCGACAGTACCTCAGCGCCCGGCAACCACTGCAAGGTGCCGAACCCATCGAACCCCACCCAAGCGCTTCAGCCAGCGGTGAGAGCGTCGACTTCAGCGCGATCCTGAGTCGTAAGCGCCCAGGTACTAGCGGCGACGTTGGCTTCGATCTGTTCCGGCTTTGTTGCACCCGCTATCACGGAGGTAACCAGCGGATGCGAGGTATGCCAGCTCAATGCCAGGTCGAGCAATGAGTGATCTCGGGCCTCGGCCCACTGGACGAGTTCTTCGACAATTACCAGCTTGTCATCGTCGATGAACGAGTCGGCGCGCTCGCCCCAGTTGGTCAGTCGAGCTCCCTCGGGACGTTCTTGGCCGAGTCGATACTTACCGGTCAGCAAGCCGGATTCAAGCGGGAAATAAGGCACGAACCCGATACCTAATTCTTCGCAAACATCGAAGACGCCGTCGGTCTCGGGATCGCGAGTCAGCAGGCTGTAGTAGTTCTGCACCGACGGATACATAGCAAGACCCTGCGACGTCGCGGCCGCCTGCGAGTCGAGCAATTCGGCCTCCGAGAAATGAGTACAACCAATTTCTCGGATCTTGCCCTCGGCGCGCAGTTCGCTCAGGCAGCCAAGCGTTTCGGCGGCCGGCGTGTCTGGATCCGGCCGGTGCAGTTGGTAGTGATCGATGTAGTCGGTTCCGAGTCGGGCCAGGCTCGCGTCCAGACGTGCTCGAATTCGCGCCGGATCGCCGCCACGCTCTCCCTCTTCCAAGCTAGCGGTATGGCCCCACTTACTGGCCACTATCACTTGGTCACGGCGGCCTTTGATCGCCTTGCCCAGGTACTCCTCGGACAGGCCATTGCCGTAACTCTCGGCGGTGTCGAAATAGTTGATGCCTGCATCGATCGCCGCGTCAACGACTCGCTTCGTCCCCTCGATGTCGAGTCGCATACCGAAGTTGTTGCAACCCAACCCAACAACCGAAACCTGTAACTGACCGAGCGAGCGATACTGCATGGCCCCAAACTAGCCACTGGTCAAGCCCCGCTACAGCGACAAGCCTCGACATGTAGATGCGATACCGGACTCGGTTGGGTTGGTGCGTCGGATCAACCCGGTTTGCCGTCGGTAATCTGTAAATGGTTCGCAACCAACGGTGCGACAGATGCAGCAGCCCGAGTCACTGAGGAACTAATGCTATGGGCCCGCCGATCTTGTCATTGAGCAGCGATATCTGACCCTGCATGGAAGCCGTTCGTCCATGCGTTCTGGAAGTTGAAGCCGCCCGTGACGCCATCGACATCGATAACTTCTCCCGCGAAATAGAGGCCTTGCACCAGCTTGCTCTCCATCGTTTGGAAATTAATCTCGTTGAGAGCAACACCACCGCACGTGACGAATTCGTCCTTATTCGTACTTTTGCCGGTGACTGCGAATGTCGAGGTTGTGAGCTCGCTGAGAAGTTGGATTGCCTGCGCCTTACTGAGCTGCGACCACGTCGTAGCGCCTGAAATTTCTGCGGCGGCGAGCAACCGCAACCAGAGTCGCTTCGGGATCGAGACAAATGGACTTCGGCCAGAAAGTTGGCGCTTTCCCTCGCTGACCCGCTTCTCGGCAACAACTGCTGCCGGGTCTGCGTCTGGCAGCCAATTCACGGAAATATCGAACCGGTAGTCACGCTCAGCCAGTTCGCGAGCACCCTGTGCGGAGATTTTTAGAATTCCTGGCCCGCTCAAGCCCCAATGAGTGATGAGAACGGGCCCTCTGCTCGTGAGTTTGCTCTGCTGAATGCTGACTTCGGCTGGACTCACCGAGAGGCCGAGCAGCCCCTCAATGCGTGGATCTTTAATCTTGAAGGTGAACAGTGATGGTGTCGGCGGCTGGAGTTCGTGACCAAGACTCGCAGCCAGTTTGGCCCCTGCGGTGATCCGCGTTCCGCCCGTAGCAATCAGAACACTTGCTGCTGTATAGGAATTTCCAGCGTCTGTCACGAGTTCGAAGATGTCCTCGTTCTTGACAACCGAGATCACTCCTTCTGAGGCGTGGATGTTGACTCCAGCGGCGTCGGCGGCACCGAGCAGAGCGTCGATAATCGTCTGGGAGCTATCGGTGTCTGGGAACATCCGGCCATCGGCCTCGGTTTTCAGTGTGACACCACGGCTGGCGAACCAATCAACGGTGTCAGCGGCACCGAATCGATGAAACGGGCCAATCAAGGCTTTCTCACCGCGTGGATAATTTCTACTCAACGCACGCGGCTCAAAACAATGGTGCGTGACATTGCAGCGACCGCCGCCAGAGATCTTCACTTTCTGCAGCAGCTGCGGCGTCTTCTCGAGGATCAGAACCGATTTCGCAGAGTTCTCTGCGCAGGTGATCGCCGAGAAGAACCCAGCGGCACCTCCGCCCACAACGATGAGGTCAACAAACATGTTTGATCACTAGCCGCGGTGTTCGAGGACGTGCAGGATGGCGTCGACGCCAGCGCTTCGGCCTTGGTCGATACACGCGGGAATCCCAATGCCGCGGTACCCCATACCGGCAATGAAGACCCCGTCGGGATTGAGTTGACCTTCGATGTGGCCCAGGCGCTCGGTGTGTCCAACCACGTATTGCGGGAACCCTTGCTCCCATCGAGAGATGCGCACGTCAGTCGGTTCAGCGGTAATGCCGATAGCGGCTTCAAGATCCGCCAGAATCACGGCAATCAACTGATCGTCTGGGAGTGCTGGGGTTTCCTGGTCACGTCCGTGGCCGACCGACACTCGTAACAGATCAATGTCGCCACCAAGATGTGGCCACTTCTGCATGGCATAGGAACACGCAGTGATCCGTAGATCCGCAGTCCGAGGCACGACAAAGCCACTGAGTTCGCTGGGCACATCCACGGTGCCGGTCGGATACGCCAATGCAACCAAGGTGACAGAGACGAGCGGTATTGCGTCTAGGTCAGTGCTGGCGTCTGACCATTGCGTTGTCAGAGCTGCAGCAGCGGGAGCCGGACACGCGAGCACAACTGCAGGCGCAGCGATGACCTCGCCATTCGACAGCGTGATTCGCAGCGCTCCGTCAGGAAGGCGGTCCAGTGCGTCGACGCCCACGCCTGTTGTGATGTTGCCTTCGAGCGAGGCTTCAAGAGCGTCAACGAGCACGCGCATGCCGCCGACGAATGAATGGAACACCGGAGCGTCAGCATCTGACCCAGCCTTCATCCGACGCAATGAGCCAATCAGACTTGGACCAGCGTTCGCTGCGGCAAGGATCTGCGGTGATGACGCAGACAGAGCTAACTCGTCAGTGTCACCAGCGTTAATGGCACCGATCAACGGATCGACCAGCGCTTCGTGAATACGGTCGCCGAGTCGGCGGCGAACCAGCGAACCAATCGTGTCGTCGTCTCGGACAGGGTCTGGCTCAGTTCGAGCCAGGTCCGCTTCGAGCGCATCGGCGGCTTCGACACCAAGCAGTGCTTCGGCTGAGGCGCGCTCAAGCGGGATGCCAAGCACATGCGGCTCTGGCAGGCCCATGAGTCCGTTCTCGGTCCAGACTTGCGCCTTGCGAGCACTGGGCGAAATCAGCTGATCGGCCAAGCCAAGCTCGGTCGCCAGTTCGATGCCGTGCGGCACACGCGCCAGAAAGGCGTCGGCCGCTTCGTCGACGACTTGTCCCGCGAACTCACTCGAGCGCACCTTGCCGCCGACACGTTCGTCGAGCTCGTACAAGTGGACGGGCATACCGTCCCGCTTGAGCTGCCACGCCGCAGCCAACCCGGCGATACCACCACCGACTACAACTACAGGCTCAGTCACGGCTTCCTCCGCTCTGTCCGATCGTTACGCGCATGGACGCCAGCGATTACCGCGACGCCGCTCATTGCAGGTGGGCGCTTCCCTCGCCATGCACCAAGTCGACGACCTGCTTAAGAATGGCCGGATCTAGATCAGGGAGTACCCCATGGCCCAGATTGAAGATATGGCCATGATGGCCACCGTTGCTCGCCAGAACGTCGCGCACAGCAGCCTGGACCGAGGGCCACCGCGCCAAACAAACAACGGGATCCAGATTGCCTTGCAGGATGGCGTCAGGGCCGAGACGTTGGCGGGCGACATCGAGTGGCACGAGCCAGTCGACGCCCATCACATCGGCGCCGGCATCGCGCATAAGTGTCAACAACTCACCTGTATTGACGCCGAAGTGGATACGCGGCACGCCAAGTGAAGCGATCCCCTCGAAGATCTTCTGGCTCGCTGGCATGACGTGGCGCTCGTACATCTGCGGCGACAAGCAACCTGCCCAACTGTCGAACAGCTGCACCGCCGATGCGCCCGCGCCGACCTGAGCGGTCAGCGAAGCAATCGCTTGGTCAGCCAGGCGGTCCATGATCTGGTCAAAGAGATGCGGGTTGTCGAGCATCATCGACTTGGTCTTGCCCTTGTTCTTCGACGGGCCGCCCTCGATCAGGTAGCTGGCGACGGTGAAGGGAGCGCCGGCAAAGCCAATCAGCGGCACATCGAGCTCAGCGACAAGGTTGCGCACCGTCTCGAGGACGTACGGCACGTCGGCTTCTGGGTCGAGCGGGCGCAGCCGGGGCAGGTCGTCGCTGCTGGTAATTGGCTTCTCGACTACGGGCCCAACACCCGGCTTAATGTCGATACCAAAACCGATTGCATGCACGGGCGTGACGATGTCGCTGAACAAGATCGCGGCATCAACGCCGTAACGACGCACCGGCTGGAGCGTGATCTCTGTCGCTCGGTCGGGGTCGGCGATGGCTTGATTGATCGACCCTGGCCCTCGTACGGCCTTATATTCGGGAAGCGATCGTCCGGCCTGGCGCATAAACCACACCGGCACCCGACTCG
This sequence comes from uncultured Acidimicrobiaceae bacterium, assembly GCA_905182135.1. Classification (GTDB taxonomy): domain Bacteria; phylum Actinomycetota; class Acidimicrobiia; order Acidimicrobiales; family UBA10347; genus UBA10347. The sequence goes on from CAJJAG010000003.1 coordinate 54,018, forward strand.
GCTTCTCACCTCGACAGACTGCAAGAAATGGCGACGCTGACAGATCCTTGCTCACGCCTCGACGCTATCGGCGCATCAGCATCGGACGCTGCGCGCGCCTTGATAACCAGCAGTACCCCACCGCCGCCGGACCTCGCAGGTTCGAGAGTTAAAGAGTGGTCGAGAGTTGGAGGGCCTCGACAAGGCCATCATTGTCGACGTGGGCGACCTCGTAAGAGGCCGCCTCCTTGGCCGCGGGAACAGCATTCGCCATAGCAACACCATGGCCAACAGACCCGAGCGCTTCGACGTCGTTGTCTCCATCGCCAACCATCATTACGTCAGCTGAGGTGATCCCCATCTCTTTGGCGATGCGAGAAATAGCCACGCCTTTTGACACGCCCGGGCGGGTGCAGGAGACGAACACGACGCCTGGCTGCACTGGCGACGTTGCCCCAACCACGACCGCGTCCTGAGCCGCCATTTCGGCGTACACCTCCGATGCCATCTCCAACGGCACGACGAACTGCACGCGCACGATGTCACTCGCCAGCGTGTCACGGGTGCGGCTCACTAGCGGGACGCCCATCAACGCTGCATGATCAGCTGCAATCTCATTCTCGCTCTCGACGGTGTAGTCATCGGCGGAATAGAACTCGATCAGCCAGCCGTTTGCATCGGCGATATCGCTAGCAGCGTTCACGACCTCGTCGGCGACGCTACTGCCGCGGATCTCGCCGCTTCCGGTGTGCAGCAGGGCACCACCGTTATGGAAGATGTGCCAGCCGTTCGAATCAAGACGTCGGGCGTAGTCGAGGGTCGGGCCGAAGGCCCCGCGTGCCGTCGACAAGGCGAGATGTTGACCGCGAGCGGTGGCCTTCGCGGCAGCCGTCCACACAGCGTCGGTAGGCACATGAGCCGAGCCGACGAGCGTGCCGTCAACATCAATACAAATCAGGGGAAGCACGGTTCGACGTTAGTGGCGGGCCCCCTTCACGCAGCAGTTTTCGCAGAACAGGACTACGATGAACCACCCTCTTTTCCAGGGAAGGCGCCTGTAATGAGTGATGCTGAACATGAAGATTTCGCGGCCGAATCGGACTACATCCGACGCGCCTACGAGCGCCTGGACAAGTCTCGTGAGGCAGCGCAAAGCATCACCGGCAATGTCGAGTCTGGCGTCGGTGGCACCCATCAGGCCCGTTATGAGCGCGATGTTCTTGCGGACAAGGTCCGCAGCCGGCTCGAGGACCTCGACATTGGCGACCAATCGCTGATTTTCGGTCGTATCGACCAAACCGCAGGTGATTATTTCCACATCGGTCGCGTCGCTGTGTTTGACGAGCTTCGCAATCCAATAGTGGTCGACTGGCGTGCACCCATCGCCGAGTCCTTCTACCGAGCAACTGGCCGGCAAAAGATGGGCTTGGACCGTCGCCGCCACTACATCACCCGCTACCGCGAGCTTCTTGGAATCGAAGACGAACACTTCACAGAAGGCCAAGCTGAACGCACGGGCCTCAAGGGTGAACGCACGCTGATCGCTGCGCTCGAATCAGGTCGCACCGGGCGCCTCGGCGACATCGTCGGCACCATTCAGGGTGAACAAGACGAAATTATTCGCGCACCGCTGACGGGCGCTGTGATTGTGCAGGGCGGGCCTGGCACCGGAAAAACTGTGGTTGCACTGCACCGCGCCGCCTATCTCCTGTACACCCACCACTTCCCGCTCGCCGGCCAAGGCGTGCTGGTCATTGGACCGAACCGCCTCTTCTTGACCTACATCGAACAGGTGCTGCCCTCACTCGGCGAATCGGGCGTCGAGCTGACGGTGCTCGGGGATTTCGTTCCTGGCGCCCGGGTGCGCGGCAATGATCCTGCTCACATCGCTCGCGTTAAGGGTGACCTGCGCATGCTCAAGGTCATGCGGCGCGCCGTTCGGCAACGCCAGCGTCCACTTCGCCGTGACCTGGTCATTACCTATGGAGTGCAGCGACTGCGGTTCAGCGTTGCCGATAGCGAAGCAGTCATTGATCGCACGCGGCGCCGCGCCCGGTTCCACAATCACGGTCGCAAGTTCGTCGTCGAGGAGTTGTACGAACAGCTGGCCGCCAGCGGCCGCCGCTACGACATCGACGCGCAAGAGCTCAGAGACAACCTGCACGGCTCCGATGCAATCCGAGAGGCACTCGAGTGGATGTGGCCAGTCATCTCTGCCGAACAACTGCTGCACGACTTCTATGGCTTCCGGTCACTGCAGCGGGCTGCTGGCGAGAAGTTCTTCGGTGTTGCCGTCGAGAACCTTTACCGGCCCCGTACCGACGATGTCAACGACGTGTTCTGGACAGCTCACGATGTGCCGCTGCTCGACGAAATGAACCGGCTAGTCGGCCCCACGTCCGGCAGCACCAAAGATCTGGGTTTGCGCACCTATGGGCACATCGTGATCGACGAAGCCCAGGACCTATCGCCCATGCAGCTGAACATGGTCGCCCGCAGATCCCTTGGCGGTTCGATGACCATCGTCGGCGATATTGCACAAGCCACTAGTGCGTGGGCCCACGAGAGTTGGGAAAGCGTCACCGAGCACCTGCCCACCCCCAAGGGAATTACTCGCCATGAACTCACCGTTGGTTACCGCCTTCCCGGCCCGCTGATGGAGATGGCCACCAAGGTGCTAGCCAAAGCCATGCCCAATCTGAAGGCACCCATCGCCGTCCGCTCCGAGGGCGATCCTCCACGGTTCGTCGAGACAGACCCCGATAATTTTGGCGAAGCACTTGCGCGAACCGTCGCCGAAGAACGCGAAGCGATCGGCGCAGGAAATATCGCAATCATCTGTGCGACCGGCGCTGCCGAAGATGTGTCCTTCTTCCTGAACCAGGCCGGCATCGACCATGGCGTTGCTTATGCCGGTGCCCTCGAAAAAGAGGTGTCGGTCATCGAAGTCAGCATGGTCAAAGGCCTAGAACTCGACGCCGCCATCGTCATCGAACCTGATTCGATCGTCGAGTTCGAGCCACAAGGCATGCGCTCGCTCTATGTGGCAATTACTCGTGCGACTCGTCGACTAACGATCATCGATACCGGTAACTCAGCAACGGTGCTGAAGTAAGCAGACAAACAATTTCGCTTGGCAATCAACTCTCCCTCCCCCAATGGAGGGTGGAACTTAAAGCCATGTAAAACAGCCACAGGTCCTACGAGAACAGGGTTGACCAATGCCGGGGCTAACGGCCGCAATCAACCCACATATGACAGGTACACCGAAGAGGGTCAGTGTCGGTGAAGTCTTCACTGTGGACTCTTGGGGGCCTTCAGACTTCCGCTGAATGGCACACGATTCGGTTGACAGCTAGCAGAGCGTTGAGCTTGCTCGATTGACCGACATCTATAGTCCGGATCGATGCGAGCAACGTGAACGGCTGTGCAAGCACCCCGCCGCAGAAAGCGGATAGCGTGCTGGCTTATGACTCGTGTCTTAGTGACCGGAACCGATCGCCCGATTGGCAAGGCAATAGTGCCCCGCTTGGTGAAGTACGACTTCACGCCAGTTGCCTGCGTTGGCGACATGGCCGGCCCGGTGATGTCTATCGACCATGACCTAACTGCCGACGGGCATGCAGGCGTCGAACCCGACACCTTCAGCAGCGTAGGAGCAATGCTCGAGGGTGTCTCAACCGTCATCCATACCGCCGACGTGCGCCCGGGCGGAAGTCGTGACATCCCTGATGCCACGCGAGCACTCGCCTCAGCATGTGCTGATCGCGGTGTTCATCTCATCTTCTTGTCTCGAGTTGGCGCTGACATCAGCTCGCTTACCCACCGTAGACAACTGTGGAAAGCCGAGCAGATCATCGAGCAGACCGACAGCTTGGGTTACACGATCCAACGCATCACACACCCACACCCCTCTATTGAGAAGCTGCTCGGGCAGCCGTTTCTTCCGTTGCCTCCGGCCACGCCGGTTCAACCGGTCTCGCCATCTGACATCGCTGGACGCGTCGTCGGCCTCATCCAGGTTGGCCCATCGCAACGGGTGCGCGACTATGGCGGCCCCGAGCTCATGCGGTTCACTGATTGCGCCCACATCTACAAGCAGGCCCGCAAAACAGCCCCGCGCAAAATGCTCTTGCCCAAGATAGGCGTCATATCCGAGGCCCTCGCAGGTGTGCATGTGACCAAGACTGGTGATCGCGGTACCGAGACATTCCGGCAGTGGCTCGCTGAATAACGCCTTCGGTGTAGACGTTTCTGCCTCGCGGTTTGGGTCAAAGCCACAAAATTGCGGAGCATAACCCGCCCAGCGGAGCCAACACGTGCATTGCTCCCTAGACTTAACCATTGATGTTCGGGCTCGTCTTCCTTCTACTAATCGTCGTTCCCGTCGTGGAATTCTACGTACTAGTTCAAGTAGCTGACGGACTCGGCTGGATTCCGTCCATCGCTCTACTCCTCGCGGTGAGCATGATCGGCGCTTCCTTGATGAAGTGGCAGGCTGCTGGTGCTTTCGGCCGGATACAGGCCACCATGGCCCAGGGCAAGATGCCGTCCAAGGAACTCGCCGACGCAGCCCTCATGATCTTTGGCGGAGCACTGCTGTTGACTCCCGGCTTCTTCACCGATGCCGTAGGTCTCTCCATGTTCATTCCGCCTCTGCGTGTACTCGCACGTGTACTGCTGCTGAAGCGATTCAGCGGCAAAGTATCGGTCGCTGGAGCCCCTAGTGGTTTCATGTTCGGTACCAACTTCGGCGCTCGCCCCGGATCAACTGGGCGCGCAGGCCGCACATTCATTGACGTTGATGAGGTCCAAGCCGACCGCATCCCGACCACGGAGTTGCCTTCTGATGAATAGCAGAATCAAGCTCATGACCAACCCGGTTGAGGAAGAGGTAGAGGAGGTAAGAGAAGAGATCGTGCCAGGTGTGGCCCGAGCTCTCAGCCCTATGGCTCGTCGCATCCTTGCGTTGAATCCTGGGCCTCTCACTGGCCTTGGCACCAACACCTACATGGTTGGCATAGATGAGATCGCGGTAATCGACCCGGGTCCAGACGACCAGGAGCACCTCGACTCCATCATTGGCTGCGGCGGTGATCTGATCCGCTGGATCCTCGTCACCAATAGCAACCCAGAACATGCCGGCGCTGTCCCTAAACTCGCCAAACAGACCGGCGCCATCGTGATGGCCATGTGCGATATCGAATGCGACGTCGTCCTCAAAGATGGACAGCAGCTTGTCGGCACCGAGTTCCGTCTGACCGCCAGGCACTTGCCTGGACCGTCCGCCAAGAACGTCGGCTTCATGCTCGAAGAAGAACGCATGTTGATCTCAGGCGATCTGATCGTCGACGGGCCAAGCGTTGGACTGAACGCACCCCCAGACGGTGACATGACTGCTTACCTTCAGTCGCTCGAGTCACTCAAAAAGTTGCGTCTCAAGCGCATTGCGCCAGGACACGGCTATGTGATCGAAGAACCAAAGCCGGTTGTGCAGCAGTACATCGATCACCGCCTGGCCCGCGAAGCAGCGATTCTGACGGCCCTCGGCAGCGACACTATGCGGGTCGAAGACATCATCGCGGCCGTTTACGGCGAAGTTGACGAAGACGTCGCCGAGTTGGCCACGAACAATGCGCTTTGCCACTTGGTCAAGCTGCGCACCGACGGCAAGGTCAAGGGCACCAAGAACTTCACCGCCATCTAGTTCCGGCGACAATCTGTTGCGGGGAGCCTGGTGTACCTATTCGGTGCACCAGGCTTCCTCCTTTTTGGCTAGAGCACGACTAGCTAGCGGATTCCAGGAAGTCGAAACACCTCATGCGAGCCACGGCGCCGTATCCAAGCGCCGAGCCAGTGGGTTCGCCCTAAGCTTTAATCCGTGATCATCGAAGGTGACTACCAGCGAGACGGCGCCGTGTGTGTGCGCGAGGCCTTCACTGCTGAGCATGTCGCGATGGCCACCGAAGCCATCGAAGCCAATCTGGCTGACCTGTCACCTATGGCAAAGCGAGCCAGCCCTGATGATGATGGTGCCTTCATCGAGGACTTTCGCTCATGGGATCGCATTCCTGCCACCGAACGTTTCATTCGACAATCACCAGCGGCCGGGATCGCAGCCGAGTTGACTGGCGCAACCAACATCCGGCTCTATCACGACCACATGCTCGTAAAAGAACCTGGCACCAGACAGCGCACGCCGTGGCATCAGGACCAGCCGTACTACAACGTCGACGGCCATCAGAACGCAAGCATGTGGTTTCCTGTCGACCCGGTGCCACGCTCGGCAACACTTGAGTTCATCGCTGGTTCCCACCTTGGCCCATGGTTCATGCCTCGCACGTTTCTAGATGAACAGGCCAAATGGTTTCCCGAAGGGAGCCTGGCCGAAATGCCCGACTTCGCCGCCGATCCCGAGCAATGGCCGGTGATTGGCTGGGAACTCGAACCTGGTGATGCCGTCTTCTTCAACATGGTCACGGTGCATGGTTCGGCCGGCGTTGATGGCCCAAACCGACGGCGGGTGTTATCGGTTCGATTTCTCGGCGACGACATGGTTCATGCACCTCGCCGATGGACCACGTCGCCTCCGTTCCCCGGCCTCATCGATGAACTGGCCACAGGCGGCCCTATGGACCACCCTCTTTTTCCTGTGCTCTGGACCGCTAGCTCCTAGTCTCGCGGATTGGCAGCGAGCGTTCGGAACAGAAGCGTCCGCCACGTCGCCGCTTTTGGAAGGCAACCCATACCGGGACATATCCCGCCGGGATCAGAAACCCGGCCTACAACACCACGCTGACCGCAGCGAGCTTGTCGCCCGGCCACGCAGCACGAAGCCAAACGGTCGTGTCAGACGAAAGAGCGTCATCGCTGACCTGCCACGGTTTCACCGGCGAGTCAAGCCTGAACAACGGCGGGGTGAGACATCTAGCAATGAGAAGTACATCATCCCCGAGGGTTCCGACATGCATGACATGCACCCGGGTTAGCTAATCTCGCCACAGGTCAGCAGTTCGATCATCTCGTCCAAACCCACGACGGTTGCAGCAGGGAACGCTGGTCTCAGGCTGTCGAGCAGCGCGAGGGCGGCACCCTCACCGTGCTCTTCGACGAGTAAGAACATAAACATTGCAGCGCCGATGCCTCGAGCGGCTACCACCGAATCGACGAAGGCCGGACCGGGGGCATAGGCGAAATTCAGGCGCCATGCTGCACCAGGTCCAATCAGAGGAACCACGTCTGGTCGAATAATTGGCAGCTCGGGCAGCACCGCAGCAAGTTCTTCAGGCGAGACGTGGTCCAGATATGCAAACGTGACGAACTGCGGGACACCTTCGGTCGATGCCGCGAATACGATCACGTCGCACCTGGTTAGTGACATCTCGGTCAACCTCGCTGTCAGCAAGGCCGAGCGCTTGCAGCAGCCACCACTCGCCAGACTCGAAGGCTTCGAATCTGGGCGCATACTCGGCCCCAACGTCGTCGCTCACCAAAACCGTAACCGGTTCCGTGTACTCCAGCTGATGGGTGTTCTCGGCAAACGTTGCCAGCCGGGCGATGCCAGCTTCGGTCGTGACCCAGCCATCGCCCTGGATAACTATCGGCGTCGTGTCGACCGGTGTCGGCGTCGGCCCAACATTGGCGCTGCGATAGACGGCCCTCATAGGCGAGAGCGCGTCACATGCCACATAGCGATTGCGGCTGCAGTCGCAACATTGAGTGAATCGATACCCTGGTGCATCGGAATACTGGCCCGGTGGGTCGCTCGTTGCTGGGTGGCTGCGGTGAGCCCTGGTTCTTCGGCGCCTAGCAGCAGCGCCACACGCTCGTCCGGACCAATGGTGATGGAATCGAGCGGTTCAGCAGCCGGGTCAGGCGTTAAAGCAATAGTGGTAAAACCTTGCTGATGTAGCGGTTCGAGCCCCTCAGGGAAATCAGGTAGGCGGGTATGCGGTACAGCAAAAACAGCACCCATCGAAACTCGGCAGGTGCGTCGAGCCAGCGGATCACAGCTAGAAGGGTCCACAAGTAACGCATGCACACCAAGCGCCGCAGCGGTTCGCAACATAACGCCCATATTGGTCGGGTTGTTCACTCCCTCGGTGACGATCACGGTGCTTGCGTCGGCCACGACCTCATCTAACGGACGCAGCTTTGGGCGGTGGAATGCTGCCATTGCACCGCGATAGCGCCGATGCGACGCAATCTCCTGCACGACAGGTTCACCCATTCGGTACAACGCTGTAGCACCGATATCGAACTCCAGAGGACGCGTTCGCGCCGCCTCGACGATGACCGAATGCATCGTGTGTCCTGCATCGAGCGCTCGCTGGATGACCACATCACCTTCAGCGATGAAAATACCTTCCATGTCCCCACCGGGTGCCTCGCGTAACTGACGCAACGCTTGATCCCGCAAGCCGGTGAACAACAGCATGCGCTCATCCCGCGGATCATTAATGACCTCGCCAGCAATCTCCGGGCTTGCTTCGTTGCGCCCTTGCGGCATCCGCGTGGAAGGGTCATCCCTCCGCGGCACCGCTCCTCGGCCCTCGTCGCTGGATTCGTTTTCTTGGTTGTTGTTGCTCACTCGGGTTTCTTAACTCGGCTTGGAGTGGCCCAGGACCATGCAGTCGGTTGTTTTGGGTAGATCACAACCCACGATGCATCCATCATTGCTGCAGCCTCGTCACGCTCACGAGACTCGAGTAGCGGCGCACGAAATTGGAGTGGGGTCTGATAATGCACCCAGGTTTCACCAAGTTCATCCAGCAAGCCTGTCACGGTAGCAATCGCGAGTTCGTTCGGGTCGGGATGAACAACAACACGCGACAGACCGCTAAACGCGATGCGACTTCCTCAAGTAGTTCGGCTCGACGCACCGCCGTGAAGCGTGCAGCCACACCGACCTAGAGCAGGTTTGCTTCATCGTCGAACAAACCCAGCATGACCGACCCATACCGCTTCCGGCTTTATGGATTCGACAACCAATAGCTACGACATCAGTCGATCGGCTGTGTTTGACATTCAATTGTGATCGCTTGTTCTCGGCATAAGGCTCAGCCATCATGTTCACCCGACTCACGGCTAGATGAATACGCTGTTGCAGCTGATCGAACTCGAGTCGGTTATCGATTGCCACGATGATCTCGCAACCGAAGATCCAGCGATCGGGCAACCGATCACGAATCGGGTCGACCGCCCGAAGAGGTCTCCGGTCAGCGGCTTACTGTTTCGCCATCCCAAATGGGCCTAGCCACCGTCACAAAATCGATGCACGGGAAGCCACTCTCACTTTGGTTCAAAGGCAAGAACGTCGCGTTTGGGTATCCCAACCACCGCATTGACTGGCCCTGGGATTCATCGGTGCTTGCAACGACAGATCGACGAGTTCACCAACGGCAAGGTTGTGCCCGCCAACTGATCACTCACGAACTGAGGTTGATTGACACCGGGGCTTCCATCAAACGAACAGTGCATGTACCCATATCGATGGGGGGCGTGACCTCAGTGACCAGCAAGTTGGCGATGCGGTTGATTTCATCGCTTGCGGGGCCTTCTCCGAGCGAACTCGGCTGGCCAATGTCGCCACCTTGGGCGACCGCAGTGTCGATTGGAATCTGGCCCAGTAGTGGTACGCCGAGATCGTTGGCCAGATTCTCTCCACCCCCACTTCCAAAGATCGGATAGCTCTCGCCGTCAGGGGTTACGAATGCACTCATGTTCTCGATCACACCAGCAATCCGCAGATAGTTCTTACGTCCCATGCTGGCTGCCCGAGCGGCAACCTTTTGTGCCGCAATCGCTGGCGTGGTCACGATGACCATCTCGGCCCGAGGCAGCATTTTAGCCAACCCCATTTGTACATCGCCGGTACCTGGCGGCATGTCGATGAACAGGTAATCCATATCGCCCCAGCGCACGTCTTCAAGGAAGTGCTGTACGGCGCGATTCAGAATCAGACCTCGCCACATCAGCGCGGTTTCTTCTTGGTCGACCAGAAAGCCCATAGAGACGACCTTGACGCGGCCCTTCCCGATACGGCGCTGGTTAGGCGTGATCTTTTTCCCATCGCCGGTTTCGCTACCTTGAAGGCGACCCTCGACCCCGATCATGCGAGGAACTGAATAACCCCAAATGTCGGCATCGAGAACACCGACGGTGAAACCTTGACTTGCGATGGCTGCCGCGAGGTTGACGGTGACCGAACTTTTGCCGACACCACCCTTGCCGCTAGCAATCATGACCACGCGTGTCGATGGCGAAATCTCGTTGTCAGGCGGGTTCTCGGCGACACGCTTGCGGGCCCGGGCCATAACCTCGGCCTTTTCGCCCTGCTCGAGTTCGGTCCAGTCGATCTTGACTTTGTCTACGCCGGGGAGTTGCTCGACTCGGCCAACGACGTCCTTCTTGATCTGGGAGCGCAGCGGGCAGCCCATGGTAGTCAGCGCAATAGTTACGTGCGCCGTGCCGTCGTCTTCAAGCGATGTCTTTGGCACCATCCCAAGCTCAACAATGTTGGCCCCAAGCTCAGGATCGATGACGCCGCGCAGGACAGCCATGATGTCGTCGGGTGTCGCACGCTCGGCGGTAGGGCTCACCTTGTGATTCTAGAGGCCACGGCCGCTACCTCTACCGTCGGGACTCGGTCGCCACCGCTACCGAGTCTGCAGCCGTCGGGGTCAGGCGCCATGCGACGAAGAAGACAACGGATCCAGCAATGCTCAAACCGGCGGCTGCTAGGTAGCTAGCGGTATAGCTCGATACGTCGTGGAGCCACCCCAAAAGGTACGGGCCGCCGGCCACGCCAAAACCGGTCACAATGAGCTGACTGAGCGCAAAAACACGCGGGTAGTCAGCGACGCCAAAGCGATCGGCAATTACCAACGGCTGCATCATCAGCAGATTTCCAGTGGTGCACCCGAACAGCAACGTGGCGGCAACGAGCATCGCCTTGCTGTCGACTTGACTCAGCCAAACCAAGGAGACTCCTTGAATAGCTGATAAGGCCGATGTCATGGCAATGAGCTCTACTCGCGACGCCACGACACCGCCAACCAGCCGAGCGATAACAGACGCTAACGCCACCGACGACACAAGTGCCGCACCCGCCTCGGCGCGTTCGGTTCCCAACTTGAAGAGCTGCGCTATTGCACCGACCTGAGCGCCCATAGCGAACACGAATCCCAGCGTGACGAGCTTGAAGAAAAAGCTACCGACTGCATCGTCATACGCAATTCCTGTCGCAGCTGGCGCAACCTCACCATCGGCGGTCAGCCCCCCATCAGGAAGCTGCCCCCTTGCAGCTGGGTCTGGCCAGAGCGCAAATAGCGCTATGGCGACGGTCGCGAGATAGATGAGCGATAGCCATGGCGCAGCGCCAGACATTCCCTTGCGGTCAATGATCGTAGACGCCAAGACGGTGATCGTGAGCCCGCCGACTGAGAGCCCGGTCGACGCAACAGAAAGGGCCACCGATCGGCGCACCTGGAACCAACGAGTTACAAGGGTGGTCCCTGGAACCAGCCCACTCAGGCCAACGCCGATAGCGAAGACCAGATAACTGAGGTACAACGCAATCAGTTGCGTGGATTGTCCCATCAGCCATAGCCCCGTTGCAGCGATAACCGCGCCGATTCCCACGACAACGCGAATGTCTCGCGTCTGAATGACCGGTGCGATCAGACGGCCTGAGATCGCGCTCACGATAAAGAAGATCGACGTGGCGAACGAAACGTCGGCGGTGCTGAAGCCTTGCTCGTCGGTAATGGCTTCCAAAAACACCGACAGGCCATAAAAGCCAAGGCCTGCATTCACCATGAACAGAACAAAGACAGAGGCAACCACGTACCACCCGTCGAAGATGCGCCCAGGCGCGGTCTTAGTCACATTGAAACGATAGGGCCAATGTTGGGACCCGGTGTAGCCATGGAGCCCCGGGTTGTGCCCCACATCTCATCCAATGAACAAAACTATTACTTCGCTCACACGGTGGGTCGGCCAAGTCACAGTGACCTCCGCCTCCGTTTCTTGACCAGGCGCTTGATCAACCTGGCCTCCGAGCCAAGTGATACCAGGTTCCGGCCCGTCGCTCGGGGCCAAACAAACACCTTTAGGCACTCGGCTCATCAACCAGCATTAAGGTGCCCATCAGAAACCATGTGGTTGCCAATAGCCCGACCTGCCAACGGTCCGCTACAACCAACACTCTGATCGGCAACGAGAGCACCGAGAGGCTGAGTTCGAACGCGAAACGAAGCCGGCATAGCGCCGACTTCGAATCAAGTTCTTAATGAGAACGGTTTAGCTGAACGAGCTACCGCAGCCGCATGTGCGCTCGGCGTTCGGGTTGTTGATGCTGAAGCCGGTCTCTTGGAGGCCATCCTTGTAGTCCAGGGTTGCACCCTCGAGCAGCATGGCACTTGAAGCATCAACGACGACTTTGACGCCTTCGTATTCGTTGGTCGTGTCATCATCAGCGAACTCAGAATCGAAAAACATCTCGTAGCTGAAGCCTGAGCAACCGCCAGGACGAACGGCGACGCGCAGAGCGAGGCCAACTTCATCTTCGTCGGCCAGAAGGGCACCAACCTTGGCGGATGCATTATCGGTAAGGGTGATCATCGTGGTCTCCTAATCAGCGAGCGTTCGAAGTACGTCATCAAATGATACCTCAGCATTGTTCCCACACTCTTACTCGGCCAAAGTTACCTCAACTTCGGCCAACATCTCCGGTGCATTAAGAGCGGCTGCACCCACGCCCACTATCACCGGTCGATCATCGGCTAGGCACGTTGTCAAGGCCGTGCGACGTGCACCGAATCCCAATGCCCTCACGATACAGAACTTCATTTTTATAATGTCTGCGCTATCCATTCTGGCTTCAGCCAGCTTTGTGAACGCTTCGGGCAGTCATAGCCTGACCTTGTGAGCGACCTTCCGGTGATCGAGTTCGAGGTAGACGGACAACAAGTCCAGGTTCCCGACGATGGGTCGTCACTGCTTGGGACCTTGCGGGATCATCTCGACAAACGATCGGCCAAGGACGGATGCTCGCCGCAGGGCCAGTGCGGTTGCTGCACCGTCCTCATCAATGGCCAACCGAGAGTCGCTTGTGTAACCCCTACCCGGCGAGTTAAGGGTCGGTCGGTCACCACGCTCGAAGGTTTCAGCCCCGACGAACGGGCTCGATGGGGCGGTGCCTTCTGTGCAACCGGGGCCAGCCAATGCGGCTTCTGTACCCCCGGCATCATTGTGCGTCTAGCCGGGCTCGAAGAGAAGAAGCCCGACGCCTCAGAAGACGATGTGCGCCTGGCCCTCGCCGCCCACCTGTGTCGATGTACCGGTTGGCAAACAATCGTCGACGCATGGAACCAGCGAGACATCGAGATCAACGACACCCGAGATCTTGCTGCAGCAGCTCAACGGGCCGAACTCGAGGGGCGCAACGAACAGACCGTGTCAGCAGCGGTTGCTCTGGGCGATGGCGGATTCGCCGACGATCGTGCGCCGGCTGATGCGCTGGTCGCCGTGCTGAACGAGGCAGGCAAATGGGTCGTTGGCGAGTCGCTACACCAGGCCCGCACGCTTGCCGGCAAAGTCCAGGGACGACGCACCACACTCGAACCAACACATCCGGTTGCGGTCCCCAATGGCGACTGGGTCGCAACACTGCAGACCAGCTGGGTCGACCCTGCCTATCTCGAAACCGACGCTGCATGGGCGCTTCCTGGCCAGCCAGCCGTCTCGCCCCTATCTAACGGCGGCGCTTTTGGCGGCAAGATCGACTCAATAGTCACGGCGGTAGCCGAACACCTCGCCACCGAATACGACCGTGCAGTGCGAGTCCTGTTCAGTCGCGAAGACGCCATTCGTCTTGGCGCAAAGCGCCCACCGGTAGCCGGTGCAGCGAATGCCGACGGCACCGGCGTGCTGCGAGTCGTCGCAACACCTGGCATCGACGAAGCTATCCACGCAGTCGCCCCAGGACTGACCGTTGAACACGTGCAGGTCCCGACCGAGCTTCGCACCTCGACCCAGGTTCGAGGTGCCGGTTGGGTCGAGGCAGTGGCACTCCTAGCACTCGCTGCCGGCAAGCTCGACCGAGTTCAGCCGATAGACAGTGGATGGGCAGAGGCAAGCGTGACCAGCGATGGAATAAACGTCCGTGTCGGGGCAGGTCAAGTTCTCGACGAAGTCGTGCTCCGCAGCTACTGCATCGGTGCGGCCCACATGGGCTACAGCCTGGTTATGGGCGAATCGCTCGCTGTCGACGCCGACGGCATCGTGCAAGATTTGACCGTTCGCTCGTTTGGTGTCGTCCGAGCGTCTGACACACCAACGATTCACATTGAAATCGTCGACGAGTCAGGCCCTGCCGTCAACGCCAGCGACGCTGTGTTCGCCGCTGTCGCAGCCGCTGTCGCACTTCACACCAACGCCATCACCTGGCCCCACACCTAACAAGACCCACCAGAATGAACTGGTCCTTGATTTCATTGTCAGAAACGAAAAGCTCGTGACGCGACACTTGAGATATGTACGACGTACATGTCTCAAGTCCAGCAACATTGGTCTGGACGCAGCTGAGCTTGGGCCTTTCCGGATCCGGCTGCAGGCAGTAACCTGGCCACGTGACGAAACCACTGGGTCCTTATACGCCGGTTATGAAAGTCGGTGACTGGGTCATCTGCTCTGGCCAGATCGCCCTGCAAGATGGCGCGCTGCTCGATGGCGGCGTCGGTGAGCAAGTCACGTTGGCTCTGTCCAACATGGCCGGGTTGCTCGAAAGCCAGGGTGCATCGCTTAGCGACGTGGCCAAGACCACTGTGTTTATGGTCGACATGGATGACTACGCCGAAATGAACACGGCCTACATCGCCGCATTCGGCGACCATCGCCCCACCCGGTCAGCGTTTGCTGTCGCGGGACTGCCCATTGGTGCCCGCGTCGAAATCGAGGCCTGGGCCTACATAGGAGACAAGTGACATGGTCGGAACAATCGTCATCATCGTCATTCTGTTACTCGCCCCGATCGGTATCTTGATGAGCAGCACCGCCTTTGTCGCCGCATTCAGCGCGTTCTTGAACCGTGACGTCGACATCACCCACAAAGGCAGCGAGCTTCTGGACCTGGCCGAAACCGGCATGTCCGTCAAGCCCGACTAACCCCAGCCGGGGTATCGCTACCTCCGAGAAGGCTGGCTACGCCAGGATGTTCGACGATTCCGTGCGAGTCGGACCTCGCTGCACGGCAACCGTGCATGGTTAATCGATGTCTTTGGTGGCCAGCGTGACGGCAGCCATCGCTACAGCAAACGCCGCTACCGCAAGCGGGATCACGATCGACGCCCATGCAGCGCGATCGGCTAGATCGATCGAGACATCGGTGCCGCGCTGCAGCATTGTCTGTAGATAGCTGCGTAACGAAAGCCGTGCCATGCCATTGCTGAAGCGTGCTAGGACGTTCTCCCAGAGCACGAGATAGAGCAGGCCAAGCCACAACCCAGCCGTGAACCGAGCTCCCAAGAACAAATAGATGCCGCTATAGGCCAGCACACCCAAGATCGAAGCCACCGTGGCAGGAACAATCAGTGGGCCAAAGCCGGTGATCAGTGCGGTAAGCAAAACGGGCACGATGACCACAGGCAGCAGCGTGGCGACCACCGCTGCATACGCCGCAACAGCCAGGTGCCAACGCGGCACTGGCTTCAACCACAAATAAACCAGCAGGCGGTCTTCGACGAGATCGCCGATCATTGGTGAACCCAGGATCAACGTTGCTAACGGAATCAAGAGCCCGATTGAATAATCGCTGAGCAACCTGACGCTCGCCTCTTCAAGGTCGCGACTCTCAACGGCGGTCCGCACCACGATCGCCAGCAGGAACGAGATCCCGCCGAGCACTCCCAAGCCGAACAAACGGCCTCGGGTCAGTTGGCCCCGCAGCAACAGGCGGAAATAGGTTGGTATGGACTTCGCAGCGGTAACCGTCGGCGTGCGGGGTTCCAGAGAAGTCATCGTCCCACCAGATATCTGAAGACACTTTCTAGGTCGTCATCGAGCGGTTCGACTTCGTAGAGCCGAGCGTTCGCCGCCTGTGAAAGCGAGGCGATGCTCTGCGAGAACGACACAATGTCGTCGGTATCGATTTCGACTCGCTCCCCGTCAAAGCGCACGCCTTGCACATTTGGCTGGCCAACAAGGGCCGCCGCAAGGGCCCGGGGCGCATCGCTGCTAATGCGCAATCGTCGCGGTCGGTGATCCATCAGCGCGCGGATCTCGCGGAAGTCACCCTGGGCCGCAAGGCGGCCTTGAGTGATTACCACAACGTTTGACCCAAACCGCTCGACTTCTTCGAGCACATGGCTCGACACGATCACCGCACGCCCTTCGTCGCCAAGACGATGAAACAGCTCGACCATGTGAAGACGCTGCCGCGGATCTAGACCGCTTAGTGGTTCGTCGAGCAGGATCACGCGGGGCTCATGCACGATGGCCTGAGCCAACTTGACCCGCTGGCGCATGCCCTTGCTATACGTGGGTAGGCGGCGGGTCTCGTCGGCATCGAGCTCGACCAAACCAAGCACACGGCGTGCTTCGGTGTCCGCGTTAACGACACCTTGAAGTTCGGCTGAAGCTCGCACAAACTGCAGGGCTGTTGAGTGTCCGAACACGGACTCTTGCTGCGGTGCCAAGCCGATCTCGGCGGCGATCTCTGGATCCTTACGTGGGCTCTTACCCATGACACTGACAGTGCCGCTCGAAGGAAGCGCCAGCCCGCACAACATGCGCAGCATGGTCGACTTGCCTGCGCCATTGGGCCCAAGCAGGGCAGTGACACCCGCCGTTACCGCGAAACTGACATCGCTGACAGCAACCAGATCGCCGAACCATTTTGACACTCGATCAACAACAACGAGTGCGCCCTCAGGAATCTGTAAAACGGCGCCGCCCGTCGACGCCTGGCCTGGTAGCGGAGGAGGGGGCATCGAAATCACCGCCGGCGTTAGCGATGCGGGCGGCGCTCCAGGCGCGGCTGGTACCCCAGACACGCCCGGTGGTGGAGGAAGCGTGCTCATCGGTCAACCTCGACGTTTTGGTAGCGCCACCAAGTCATTGCAAGAAACGCGGCGGCGTAGGCCACCGCAGCCAGCACCACGAGCGAGCCCGACAACCGATCTATTGCCAAGCCATTGAAGCTGACATCACCAAGGATGTGTTCCCACGCCTTGCCCATCATGGCGGCAGGTGACATATAGGCGACCCAGTCAGGAGCCTGGGCGCCTTCGGTCAGAATCCCTGTGACGATGCTAGGCACGACCAAAGCCGCAATAATTGACACGCTTGCAATACCCCAGCGCTTGGGTATCGATGATACGAAAATGCCAAGCCCTGTGTAGAACGCCGCCGAGATGGCCCCTGCAAGCAGGGCTCGGCCCATCAATTCCAAGAAGTCGAGCAGCCCACCTGGCCCTGCACCAACAATCGTGTACGCAACTACCAGGAAAACTATTGGGGCGACGGTGACTAGGAACATCACCGCAAAGATGCCGATCCCCTTCGCCAGCACGTACGTGGTGCGGTTCAAAGGAGAAGCCAAATACATGGCCAACATGCCGCTAGTGCGGTCCGTTGTGAGCACCCCCGGGGCTGCAGCTGCAGTAAATAAAAATAGGGCAAAGCTGGTGAATCCGTGGTAATCGCCGTAACTGAAGAGGTCATCAAGGCTGAAGCCCGACAGGAACAAAGACAGACCAACCATCACGATGGCAGGTAAGAATGCAAAGCCGATCGTGAGCGTTGGCACGATCTTGTGTCTGCCAGCCCGCTTCAGACCCAATGCTCTGCGCATGCTGTGAACGGCCAGGCTGCGCACAGCCCATGCGACCCCCGCTCGTTCACCCTCATAGGGGCGGTAACCCAGGTCATGAATCTGGCTGCTCATAATCCAGCATCCGACGAAGCTGCATCGTTCGACTCTAAGAAAACGTCTTCGAGCGAGATCGTCTGATCACCTAGTCGTCTCATACCAACCTGGGCCCACGCGACGACGTCGCGAATGTAGTCATGGATCCAGTAGGGGTCGGCGCCAGGTTGTGGTGGAGCGTCGACCATAAGCCGACTGCCCACAATGTCGACGACCAAACCTGCTTGTCGCAAGGTCGCTGCGACAAGTTCATGGCCACCATCGAGTTCGACCATGACGCCAGTTCGGTCACCACGCATCTCGTCGATGTTGCCGCTCCGGATGACGACACCATTCGAGATAATGACGACGTGATCGCAGATACGTTCCACTTCTTCGAGCAGATGCGATGACAACACCACACTGATTCCGTACTCGTTTCCAACCCGGTGAATCAGCTCAAGCATGTCGTCTCGCTGCACCGGGTCCAAGCCATCGGTCGGTTCGTCGAGAAGCACAAGCGCTGGGTCGTGGGCGATCGCAGCTGCCAGTTTCACGCGCTGGCGCTGACCTGTCGACATCGTGCCGATCGGTCGGAAACGCTCTTCGCCAAGGCCGACCAGCCACAACGCATCACTAGCTCGTTCTGTGCTGGCTTGTTGTGGAAGGCCGTGAAGCTGGGCCATGTGTCGCACCAGATCGGCAGCTTGCACATCAGACGGCAGGTGATGGTGTTCTGGCGAGTACCCCATCTGCGCTCGAATCTCGGGTCCGGCGGTCTGCGGGTCATGACCAAGGACCGTCAGGCCTCCCCCGTTTCGGGGTTCGAATCCGAGCACCAGCGACAAGAACGTTGTCTTGCCCGCGCCATTTGACCCCAAAAGGCCAGTGATCCCAGCCGGGAAGTCGACAGAAATGTCGGTCAGCACATTGGTCGTACCAAAGCTCTTGGTGACCCGGTTTGCTGAAATGACCGCTGTACGCATGGGCTTCACCTCGGGATCGTGGGTAGTCGCAGGGCTACTCGTCTATTCATAGTGCCCCGTGAGCAGACAAGTTCACGTCAGTGGTGACCCTAAGGCGCGAACCGAGAACAAACTGCGTCGCCAAACACCCACAAACGGCCGGCTGGGACCACACGCGT
Source organism: uncultured Acidimicrobiaceae bacterium (assembly GCA_905182135.1). Classification (GTDB taxonomy): domain Bacteria; phylum Actinomycetota; class Acidimicrobiia; order Acidimicrobiales; family UBA10347; genus UBA10347. The sequence goes on from CAJJAG010000003.1 coordinate 73,049, forward strand.
TGACCAAAAGGTGCCCTACAGGTCGAGTTGGGCAATGACCTGCGCGACGCACTCATCGAGCGGGTTCGAAGTGTCGACGGTGATCTCAGGGTCGACCGGCGCTTCGTAGGGCGCAGATATTCCGGTGAATTCAGGGATCTCGCCGGCTCGTGCTTTGGCGTACAACCCTTTCACGTCACGCGCTTCACACACCTCGAGGGGCGTGTCGACGAATACTTCGATGAACGAGCCGCGCGGATGCAGATCCCGAACTGCATCGCGGTCGGCTACGTACGGCGACACAAACGCCGTCAGCACGATCATGCCAGCATCCTGGAAGAGCCGGCAGACCTCGCCAATGCGCCGAATGTTCTCGGTGCGGTCTTCGGGCGCAAAGCCCAAATCGCGGTTCAGACCGAAGCGAACATTGTCGCCATCGAGCACATAGGCGGCGACGCTTTGGCGCATCAGCGCTTCTTCAACAGCGAAGGCCAACGTCGACTTTCCCGAGCCGGACAATCCCGTGAACCAAACAGTACGCGACCCATGACCTAAGTTCTTGGCTCGGTCGAGACCGTCGACATGACCTTCGGCTCGCACGATATTCGCCGAAACCGGGTCGGGGCGAGACGTCTGATCAGCCATCGAGGAACCCGCGATCGGTCATCAGAGCCATGATCTGCTCGACACACTCGCCGATGGACTGCACCGACGTATCAACGCTCAAGTCCATGTCGACGGGCCGTTCATAGGTTGCCGAAACACCGGGAAACTGGGGTATGTCGCCACGATCGGCGGCCTGGTAAAGCCCATTTGGATCGCGTTCACGGCACACCTCGATTGGCGTATCTACAAATACCTCGAGATAGTGCTCAGTCCCGATCAGTTCGCGGGCCTGGCTGCGGACCGATGCTTTGGGTGCTGCGAGAGCCGCAATCGAGATCAGACCCTGCTTATTAACGAGCAACGCCATCTCCGACACTCGTCGGAGATTCTCGGAACGTTCTTGCGCACTGAACCCCAAGTCACGGCTGATCCCCAGTCGGACGTTCTCGCCATCGAGCCGGATAGCCGTCTTGCCGAGATCAAAGAGACGGCGACTAAGTGCGGTTGCAATCGTGGACTTTCCAGCTGCACTGAGACCCGTGAGCAAAACAGTGCATGGCTGCTGGCCAAGCCGCGCAGCTCGTTCGCTCGGCGTGATGTTAGAAACCTGACGGGTCAGGCTCGCTTCGGGCGCCTGATCCCACGACGAGGACACACCGGTGATCATGCCTGCGGCAACGGTGGCGTTGGACATACGATCGACCAGGACAAACGAGCCTGTCTGGCGGTTGGCCCCATACGGATCGAAGAGCAGTTCGCGATCACTCGTGATAGTGCAGTGCCCAATGTCATTCAGGGCAAGCGACGCTGCAGCTTCGTGCTCCAGCGTGTTGATCTCGATGCGGTGTCGAATCGAGGTAACCGATGCATTACTCAAACCATTGGTCGACTGCAGCACGTACTGGCGGCCGGGTTCGAGTTCGGCGTCGTCCATCCACACGAGCATCGCATCGATGTCATGACCGCGAAGCGGTTGCTCGCCGGCCTTCACGAGCAGGTCACCGCGGCTGACATCGATCTCGTCGGTCAGCGTGATGATCACCGCTCGTCCGGGACCAGCAACATCGAGGTCGCCGTCAAAGGTGACAATCCGATCGACGTTCGACTCGAAACCCGACGGCATCGATGCAACGCGGTCACCCGGTTGCACCATGCCGGACGAGATCGTTCCGGCAAAGCCACGAAAGTCTAAATCTGGCCGCACAACCATCTGGACGGGCATACGGAAGTGTTCAAGGTCGATGCCAACTTCGACGTCGACGGTCTCGAGATGCTCCATCAAAGTTGGGCCACTGAACCAGCCCATGTTGTCGCCCGCGTCAACGACGTTGTCGCCGAGTAACGCCGACATAGGTAAGAAGTATGGATTGACAAGATCCAGTGATTTAGAGAATTCGCGATAGTCCTCGCAGATCTCGTTGAAACGAGCCTCGGACCAATCAGCGATATCCATCTTGTTGACAGCCACAACCACATTGCGGATGCCGAGCAAGCTGGCAATAAACGTGTGCCGTTTGGTTTGAGACAACACGCCATACCTGGCGTCGATCAGGATGATCGCCAGCTGACATGTCGATGCGCCCGTGACCATGTTCCGGGTGTACTGCTCGTGTCCGGGTGTATCCGCAATGATGAACTTGCGCCGAGCAGTGGAGAAGTAGCGGTAGGCGACATCGATGGTGATGCCCTGCTCACGCTCTGCCTTGAGACCATCGGTCAGCAGCGCCAAGTCAGGAGCATCGCCGGTGGTCCCCTGAGTGGTCGAGTCAGCCGTGAGTGTTGCAAGCTGATCTTCGTAGATCATCTTCGAGTCATGCAGCAACCGACCAATAAGGGTCGATTTCCCATCGTCGACGCTGCCGCAGGTCAAGAAGCGCAGCAGATCTTTGCGTTCGTGTTCGGCCAAGTAGCCCTGAATATCGGTCGCGATGAGTTCGCTCTGATGCGACATTAGAAGTACCCCTCGCGCTTCTTTTCTTCCATCGAACCCGACTGGTCGTAGTCAATCACTCGGCCCTCGCGTTCGGAACGGGTCGCAAGCAACATTTCCTGGATGATCTCGGGCATGGTGTCGGCCGTGGACTCAACTGCACCAGACAGCGGATAACAGCCAAGCGTGCGGAAGCGCACCGATTTGATCTCGGGTTCCTCGCCAGGTTCGAACTGGAAACGCTCGTCGTCCACCATGATCACGACACCGTCGCGATTCACCACCGGCCGAGGCGCCGAGTAGTAGAGCGGCACGATCTCGATTTTCTCGAGATGGATGTACTGCCAGACATCAAGCTCAGTCCAGTTGCTGATAGGGAACACCCGAATGCTCTCACCCTTGTGGACGCGACCGTTGTAGAGACTCCACAGCTCGGGCCGCTGGTTCTTCGGATCCCATCGATGGTTCTTGTCACGGAAACTGAAGACGCGTTCTTTTGCCCGAGACTTCTCTTCGTCGCGACGGGCTCCGCCAAAAGCTGCGTCGTAACCACCAGAGGTCAGCGCCTGCTTCAGCGCCTGCGTCTTCATGATGTCGGTGTAATTCTTCGAACCATGATCGAACGGGTTAATGCCCTCGTCGATGCCTTCTTGGTTCGAGTGCACACGAAGTTCGAGACCGAGTTCGGCGGTAACCCGGTCACGGAACTCGATCATTTCGCGGAACTTCCACGTGGTGTCGATGTGCAACAGCGGAAATGGGATCTTCCCAGGGTGGAATGCCTTACGAGCCAAATGAAGCAGCACGGACGAGTCCTTGCCGATCGAGTACAGCATCACAGGGCGTTCGAATTGCGACACGACCTCGCGGATAATGTGGACCGCTTCGGCTTCGAGTTGCTTCAAATGCGTTAGCCGCAGCTCAGGCGGCAACGTCGAAATAACCATGAATGGCTTTCTGTAGAAAGAACACCGGAAGGTTACGCGCTAGCCAACAGTTTTGGGGCTTATATGAACCAACGTGATGGTTGTGCAGAAACAACCATGCGAGGGTCAGGTGCAGTCGCTTGGCCAACGATGCCTAGCAGCGTGATTCCGAGCAGCGTCCATGCTTGCGGCTCATCATCTTTGCCCGTTGTGAGTTGGAACTCAGGCGCAGCCGGCGTGACACGAGCGGTGAGCAATGCACCAAGGATAGCCGAGATGAGGGCACTACCTAGATCGATAAATGTCCAGCCATCGCGCAGACGAAGGCCAAACGAGGTCAGCACTTCACGGAGAAACGGGATCAAAGCGTTCACCGTTACCTCTTCGGCCTGGCGCACTGCTGCCTCGACGCGGTCGTTGCGAACTTCGTCAAGTGTTGACGCGAGTACCGACATATAGGCACCAATTGGTGTCTCGGTGAACGTTGCAGCTTGGGCCCCGGTTGCGGCCACACGGACCAGGTCGCGCAGGTACCATGTCAGAGCTTCAGGGGTTGCCTCGACGCCGACCTGTTTGACCTCGTCCAGGACACCGCACACCGACTCAGCTAGCGACGCTACATCGAACGCTGGGCCGGACTCGGTGATGTCAACGATGAGTTGTTCGTGGAATGCTCGCTGCGGGTCAAGGTCGGTCTCGCCGAACACTCGATACGCCGACGGGCGCGGAACGCCAGAGCGATTGATTGCCTCGGTCAGGGCCACTCGACCAACCCCGCCTGAAAGCCCGACTTCGGCCAATATTTCACGACCAGCTTCAACCAAAGCGTTCTTTGCCTGATCTTTTGTGAATTTTCGCTTGCTCATATTATTCCTGCAACATTTTGAGCCACCTGACCATGAATGAATCCCCGTATCCCATGCTCAACCGGTCTAAAGGATGCTCTCATGCGGAACACAAAAGCCCAGGAGTCGCTACGACTCGGAGAGCATTTTTATCTGTGTAGATACCGCTAATTGGGCAGTAAATGCTTCAAAAAGTTTGGAGATTGGCGCGGTTTGATACGAAACCGATACCACCACAAATGTGCGCCCCGAAACGGGTGACGGCTCAAAGGAAACTTCAACAACCAGGCCTTTGGTACCCAACGGAGCTATGTCCTGCATCAGATGAGCTACGTCCACGGTCGGGTCGACAGAGACAGCTCGCGCTGTTTCACGGGCGATGTGAGAAATGCTGAGTTGCGCGTACGCCACCAGCGCGACCTGAATGACCGCTAGCAGTACAACGATGATAAGCGGGATGATGAGCGCGAACTCAACGGTTGATTGCCCGCGCTCATCACGTCCTCTCATGCCATGAGCGAAGTGATTTTTGACAAGACAGTGTCAAAGAGCGCTCCTATGGCGTCATTGCCTTGCGCCCATCCAACAACCAGCATCGCAATGCTGCCTGCGGCAAGAAGCACCAGTGCATATTCAGCGGTCGTCTGTCCGCTCTCAGTTGCCGCAATACGCCGCATAGAAGTGCCCCTGGGAGAACCTGCATACGCAGGGCTCCACTCGCCATCGGCTTCGTCGGTGTGGCCTTCCAGCCCAATCGTTTGGTGATTCCGGTAGCGGTGGTTTCGTAAACAGAAGTACATAGGTGTTCCTTGATCGGAGTTGTGCCACCAGCGGAAGCACGTCACGGGGAAGCAGCGATGTCAAAACTCGAAATGGTGTCGATTACCACCGGCACGACGGTGACCAGCAAAAACGCTGGCAAAACGCACGTCACTAGTGGGAACAGCAGCACGACGGGAAGCCGTCTAGCGCTTGCCTCGGCGCGGCGACGCCGGTCTGCGCGAGTATCGACGGCGAGTTGTGCGAGGTTGGCCGTAATGGGGGCGCCATAGCGTTCCGTTGCAACCAAAGCGGCAATCAGCGGACGGACCTGAGGGCCCAACAGTCCCGGCACCTGCTCGAGAGCGTCACTAAAAGAACGCCCACCCGCGACCTGACGGGTACACCACGCAAATGCTTCGGCGATATCGGTATCGGACCATTCGCTGACTTGACGAACAGCATCGCCAACCGTGTTACCGCTGAGCAGAGCCACCGCGAACAAGTCGATGACGTCACCAAGCGCGGCACCAATACGATCCTGGTCGCGCAGTCCTCTACGACGACGGTGCAGCATGGTCCGGACCCATAGGCCCACGGCCACAACGATCCCAAGCCCAATGTTGACCAGACCTAGCGCCGATACGACAACGACACCAGCGCCAGTCGAGCGATCCAGGGATCGATCAGCAGGCTGACGGAATGCAGATCTTATGTATCGCCCTATACGTTCGAACGCTGACCGCTGAGGCGACGCGGCCAACGGTCGATCCGCGAACGGCGGGCGCGGCATCGCCCTGCGCCCAATCGTAAAAACGCTGACGATCGTCAGACCCAGAATGAACACCACCCAGGATGCGGTCACTGCGGTGACCGTCGACGAATTATCGCCATCATCCAGAGCCAGCCAAAAACATCGAGAACTACAGCGGCAACTAAGCAGACCTGACCAAGTGGTTCTCGAGTTAGAAACCGCACGGTTCCCTGACTACCGATTACGTCAATCCCAAGAAACAGCGCTGGCAGCAAGACCAACGCTTGCATGGACGCCGCCGCCTGGGCAGATTGGGAACCAATCTCTGCCGTCAGCGCAGCACGATCGCGCAGCGAATGGCTGACCCCGTCGAGCGCCCGCGTTGTGCCCGCTTCGTTCCGGCTTGCCAGGGCCAACGCTGCTGCAACAATGCGTACCTCCGGTCGTGGCATCCGCTCGACCCATACTTGCAGCGCCTGCGGTGTTGGTTGACCACGGTCGATGCCCCCAACGACGATCGCCAGCTCGCTGCGGACCGTTGATGGGCCGCCAGTTGCTGCCTCGCGAAGTGCTTGGGCCAGCGATGCTCCACTTCGCAACGAACGCCCAATCATGTCAACAACATCTGGTAACGACGCGACGAGACGTCTGGTACGCCGCCCGGCCCACCTGCGAGCGACAAGCAATGGGATCGCGACGACAGCGACGCACATCACAAGGCTCGGGGCTACGCCCACCAAGGCCAACAGCGCACCGCTCGCCACTACACCAAACCCAAGCCACAGCACTAGTGCACTGAGGTGATCATCTGTGAGGTCAGCCTCACGTGCAAACCGGGCTAATGGGGCTGGCAGCGATACCCGCTGGCAACGTGACCGCCGCCGCGGGTACAGCCGTGCAAGAGGTTGTGCCGGACGGCACCAACTCGCATCGCGAAGCGCTGTTATGGGCTCAGTCATGCACACCATCGCTGCTTGAGCTGACACCGAGAAACTCGCCGTCTTGCATGGCCCAACCTTCGTCGTGGCCGCATCGGTAGATCGACAGGACCCGACGCTGGCCCTCTGACCCTCGCTCGAGATGCACCACAAGATCTACTGCTGAGCGGACGTACTCGTGCACAACCTGCAGAGGCACATCAACATCAGCCATCAGCGCCATTGCTTCGATCCGGTGCAACGCATCGAGAGCGGAGTTCGCATGGCAGGTAGACATTGAGCCGTCATGCCCGGTATTCATTGCCTGGATCATGTCGAGCGCCTCGGCGCCCCGGACCTCGCCAATCACAATTCGGTCCGGGCGCATCCGCAGCGCATTACGCACCAATGCGCGGATCGAAACCTGACCGATGCCTTCGGCATTGGCTGGTCGGGTTTCAAGCCGAACCGTATGGTCACCAGGCAGCCGAAGCTCCGCTGCATCCTCGATCGTGATGACTCTCTCTCCCGGCTTGATGTGACGCGCCAACGCATTCAAGAGCGACGTCTTACCTGACCCTGTGCCGCCACTGACAACGATGCTCTTGCGATGCAATAAGGCGTCAATCAGGAAGGCTTCACTGTCGGGTTCGCAGAAATCACCGAGCTCAAACGCCTTCTCTCGAAACCTTCGGATGGTGAGGTATGGGCCATCGACCGCCAGTGGCGGCACGGCAATGTTCACTCGGCTTCCATCGGCGAGCCGGGCATCAACGAACGGTGCCGTGCGATCGACACGAAGACCGAGCGGACCAAGAATGCGGTCAATCACGACACGCAATGTGTCTTCGTCAATGAACACTTCAGTGCTGATCATGGCCCCGTTGCGTTCGACCCATACTGGACCGGGCCCATTCACCATCAGCTCGGTTGTATCGCTATCTTGCAACAGGGGCTCGAGCGGGCCGAGCCCGAAGAGCAGACGTGACACACGCTCGGCCACTGCGCTGACTTGGGTTTCTGCCAGCAGCGGAGCGCAGGATCCAACACACCGTTCGATCATCGGCGTATCGACATGGCCATCGAATTCGACCAGCTGGCGGTGTACCTGGCGAATTATCTCATCGAGCGGGTCCTGCTGCGTCACGACCGATGCCCGCTGGCTACAAGCCACAAATGATCAAGGTCATACAACATCGAGTGGCACCCGACCCAGCACTCGGAGCAGACTCCGCGGGAGTCGGGCCGAGGCCAGCCCCGCATCAAGACTTCGAGCGATACTCGGGTCGACCGCGACCTGAGCGACGACGGGAGCGCCCGTAACCGCTTCGACGTCAGCTCGCCCGAGATGACGACCCGGCTCTTTCACCACTATTACTGCCGTCGGCGTGACCAAATTAGCTTGAGCGGCACGCAGGTTCAAGAAACACTCGCGAACCACCAGCAGAGACACCGGCGCAGCAGCCACGAACTGGCGGCGAAAGTCGTGCCGCTCAGTCACGACCCCACAGTCGACGATAACTCGCCGCTGCGATAGGCCAAGAGCCTGAAGTAACGGCGCAGCGTCGGCCGAAAGCAACCCCGTCCCACGAGGCACGATCGTCAGATCGGTTCGCACTGGACGTTCGATGCGAGCAAGTGCTGTCACCGCCAGCTCAGGCGTAGCGCACCAATCCGTTATGCCAGGTGCCGCATCGGTCTTGTCCAGGTCATGACCCCCAAGAAGCGCAGGGAGGTCACCACACAAATCAACAAGGACCGTGGGTTCTGCTCGTTCAACCCTGGCGATCGCCAACATCGCCGCCACGCTGGTCACGCCGACGCCACCCTTTACCGACCACACCGCAATTGTCACGGTCAGCCTCCCTGCATTCACTCGCATCGAGGGGGAAGCTCAGGCTTGCGGTCAGTGGCTCGAACTTAGGGCACCCATCCTCACCCCGCAACCCCCAAAACTCTTTCGTTTTATTGCCCAGGTCACGCCGTCCCTCCGTTCGCGGCATGCACATCCCCACGACCGTGAGATCGCAGCCACCGCAGCGAGGCCGAGTGCGAACGCACCTGGGAAACCCGAAAGAAGGAGAATGGCGGAGGTGGACGGGAATCGAACCCGCCGGACGAGGATCACTCGTCCCAACCGCTTTGAAGGCGGCGGAGCCCACCAGGTACTCGTACACCTCCGTGGTGGTTGTCTGGGCTCTTACTCCCCAGACGGTGCGCTTGGCCAGCGCTGGTGTTGACCCTAAACCGAGAGCAGGTCTCGAGCACCGGTGTCTGAAGACGGGTGACGCAACTTTGACATGGCACGTGCTTCGATCTGGCGAATTCGTTCGCGTGTCAGATTGAAGTGTTCACCAACTTCTTCAAGGGTGCGCGGTTCGCCGCGATCTAGGCCAAAGCGGAGTTTCAGGATCTCGCGCTCGCGCTCGTCGAGTGGCCCAAGCAGGCGATTGATCTCGTCAGGGAGCAGCGCAGTCGCTGCAACCTCAAATGGGGATTCAGCGCCACGGTCCTCGACAACGTCGCCGAGTTCGGCATCGCCATCTTCACGCAGAGGCTCCGACAATGACAGTGGTTCGGCAGCGAAACGGAGGGCTTCAGTGACCTTGTCTTCTGGCATTTCAACTTCGGCAGCGAGTTCGACCAGCGTGGCAGGCCGGCCGAACTTGAGTTCAAGACGGGCACGTGCTTTTTGAAGGCGCGCCAGGGTGTCACCGGCATGCACCGGAAGCCGAATGGTCCGGCCTGTGTTGGCGATACCGCGGGTGATCGCTTGGCGAATCCACCAGGTGGCATAGGTCGAGAACTTGAAGCCCTTGCGCCAGTCGAACTTCTCGACGGCATGCATAAGGCCGAGGTTGCCTTCTTGGATCAAGTCGAGCAGGGGGAGACCCGAGGCCTGATACTTCTTGGCAATGGACACGACAAGTCGCAGGTTCGACTGCACGAAGGTGCGTTCAGCATCGTCGCCAGAACGCACGTGGCGGCGCAGCTCGCGCTTGCGCGCCGCTGTTGGCTTTTCGTCTTCATCGAGTTCGGTTCGAGCGGCCGCACCCTTTTCGATCATCTGCGCCAGACGAACTTCGTCGTCCTTGGTCAACAGCGGATATTGGCCGATGTCAGTTAAATAAAGACGTACGAGGTCTTCCTCGTCCCGTTCCACACGCTCTTTGGCCACAAGCACCCCTGCAATTGAGTCCAGCAGACGGAGGTAACGCCGCCTTGCTTTGCAACCATAGCGAGGCGGCTGGATGACCCAACGTTAACGCAATTGCAATCTGCGCCGAAGTAAAAATTTGGTATGTTTCCGCCAAGTTTTGAGCACATTTTTTTGGCAAAACTGACGCCTCGCCGTCGATCAAGCCACCAAAACCAAACCGATAGGCATGTCTCAACCCGTGCAGACATTCTCATCTGTCGGCTAGAGAACCCCTACCCTCAGCGACCCGACCACGAGCCACACCCGGCGCATCGGCACGTAAAATTTACCGCTGCTCTAGGTTCTTGTCGGTTTGCACGATGGGGTTCTTGGGACCGAGCAGCTTCATGCAATCTCCGGTGTGGCGGCCCAGGCATGCACTGAGTAAGGACCGACAGTTGGCCTGTGGGGCGAGCGGCCCTAAGGGAACGTTCCAAAATATATGGTTCGACACGACCTTCGACTGAGAGCGTTAAACAACTCCGAAACAACCACGCCACCGACGCCAGACCACTTGCTATATGTGTTCAACTGCCATGGTGCGCCGAAACCTCGCCCTGTGTCTCGTAATCCTCGGTCTGATTGCCGTGACATGCAGCAGTTCCAGCGATAGCCCTACCGAAGCTACCGCAACTAATACCGTTACCAAAGCAACGATGGCCGAACCAGCCAACGACACGGCCCCGACCCCAGGATCAACACCTTCGAGGCCTCGAGTCGCCGCCAACATCGACCCAGCATCGATCCCGTCTGGCCAGGTTCGCTACTTCGGACCGGCACCCAAGGTGCCAACCGGCGACCTGGCCCCCGCCACGGCGAAAGCAATCGACACGCTCTTGGGTGAACAGTTGCTTCGATTCGTCATCAATCAAGACTCTTTTGATGCGATTAGCACGCTTGGCCAGTCAGAAGATCCCCGTGTTGCCTGGTGGCTCGCCGACCTGATGCGCATCGCGCCCGACCCCGATCTGACAGTCCGGCTGTCAAGCGCTCTGCACGAATTGCTCGGTGTTGAGATCGACCCACTCCGGCCGTGGGACTTCACCACCAACCACCTCATGGGTTGGGATATCCCCGCGCCACCTGATTATTTGACATACAAACGCAACACCTACATCGTTCGTGAACCCAAGTGGGAGCCGCTCTTTGAAGATGGCTCCGACATCGATTGGCGCCTGATCAGCTGGGGCGGCGTATTCATCGATGACCGGGCATTCAACATGACCGACAACCGCTGCAACTGCATCCCCGCTGCAGACAACCCCATCACGACCAGCGCGTCCGGCGGCGACGAATGGCTCGACGAAGACGCGGTTATTTTCGGTATCTCGATCAATGGTGAACATCGGGCCTATCCCCGGTCGATCATGGAAGTCCGCGAGATGGTCAATGACACACTTGGCGGTCGTGACTTTGCGATGCCCTACTGCACACTCTGTGGTTCTGCCCAGGTCTTTTTCACCGACGAGGTGCCGGCTGGCTTCGCTCGACCGGTGCTGCGCACTTCGGGGCTTCTCAACCGATCGAACAAGGTGATGTTCGACGTCACTACCTTCTCGATCTTCGACACGTTCCTTGGCCGGGCCGTCAGCGGGCCCCTGGGCGATGCAGGCGTCGAACTCAACCAGCACAGCGTGATCACCACAACATGGGGCCGATGGAAGACCGACCATCCCGACACCACAGTGTTGGACATCTCATTGGCGTTAGGCCGGGAGGACTCCGATCTTCGCAATACACGCGACGCCAATGGACCGATCTTCCCAATAGGCCAGGTTGATCCTCGGCTTCCTGAACACGAAGACGTGCTCGGTCTAGTAAAGGCCGACGGGACGGCCATCGCCTTTCATGTAACTAGCGCAATCGAAGCGCTCGAACGCGGCGAGTTCATCGAACTCGACGGGATCAACGTGATCCTCGCTGGTGGTGGCCTGCAAGCTGTCGATGCCGAGGGAAACGACTTGGGTGGACACCAAGCATTCTGGTTTGCGTGGTCCCAGTTCCACCCCAACAGCAAACTGTGGCCGCTCTAGCCCCGCTCGGGCCTACCCACAAATGCTCTTGGTATCAGGTGAAGTTCGGTGGCACCTGATAACCACCGAGAAGTTCCTCGAGGTGACGGGCGAAAGCCAGCGTGGTGCGATCGCCAAGATGAGGACCGACGACCTGGATGCCGACCGGAACCCCACGAGGACTGACGGCAACCGGCACCACGGTCGATGGCAAGCCGACGTAGCCAAACTGCGACGTCCACATGATGACCTCGTTATAGGGACGTTCGACCCCATCGACCAGCAGCGTGCGGTCATACAAGGTTCCCTGCTGTTGATGCGGAAAGGCCGCTACGTGTGCCACCGGTGCTAGCAACACATCGAAGTCACCAAAGAAGCGAGTCCATTTGTGACGGTTCAGCTCGCGTTGTTCGCTCAGCAACAACCAGTCGCGGTGAAACATCGCTGTCGCTCGAGCCCGCATCTGTTGAGACTCGGGATGGCCGGTCGGATCGAGCACGATCTGTTGCAGAGCCTCGAACAATTCGCCGCCTCGGGCCGGTGACGTGGCTGCCGAGATAAGCGGCAAGCCGACATCGCGCACGTCATCGAAGGCGAGGTCTTGCGGCCATGCACTGCGGTCAACAGTGATCCCTGATGCTTCAATTGCCTGAACCGCGATGTCGAGCGCTTCGGCTACTTCAGTACTTACCGGCACCGCTGAATCATCGAGGTGTGCCCCTACCCGAAAATCTGATGGACGTTCGTGGCGGACGGTGGGCAACGTCAGCTTCCACGCACTAGCCAAGTCCTGTCGTGGCCCAGCAATGACATCGAGTAACAACTCGCAATCATCGACGGACCGAGCAATTGGCCCGAGCACATTCACGTCGGGCTCACCCGTCTGGTAACTGGTGTGGCTGATATAGCCGAGCTGCGGCACGATGCCGAAACTCGGCTTATGGCCGCACACCCCAGCGAAGTGAGCGGGAAGACGGACCGACCCGCCGATATCGCTTCCGATCTCGGCCCCGGTTAGACCAGCAGCAACGGCAGCAGCAGCGCCGCCACTGGATCCTCCAGGACCGCATGAGAGGTCCCAGGGGTTATTGGTCGTGCCGAAGATCTCGTTGTACGCCTGCGCGTCAGCTGACCAGCGGGGCAGGTTCGTCTTACCGAACACCACAGCACCAGCGCTTCGAACGTGGGCGACGACCTGAGCGTCGGCGTCAGGTACATGATCAGCGAGTTCAATTGCTCCACCGGTCGAGCGCATACCCTTGGTCGCGATCGCATCCTTGATCGTCATCGGGAGCCCAAGCAGCGGCGGGGTCTCGCCACCGGCAGCGAGCTGATCGTCTGCTGTCGAAGCTGCACGCTCGGCGGCTTCATCGTCGACGGTGACGATTGCATTCAGCTCGTCGTTGTACGTCGCTCGCCGTTGCGCGAAATGGGCAAGCAGCTCTCGGCTGCTTACTTCACGGTCTCGTAGCTTGCCCACTAGCTCTGTTGCCGACAACAACCCCAACGCACGTTCAGCCATAGCTCCGACATTACGCCAGTCGCCCCGCTAGAACCTTGTGCGGGCGCGCCTATGTCGAGTGGCCCGGCCTGAGCCCGGCGAGTAAGTTGAGCTCATGGCTCTTCCAACAGCACATTTTGGTTCCACCGGACATGTCAGTAGCCGAATCATCTTCGGTGCCGCAGCACTGGGTGGCATGAGCCAAGACAAAGCCGATGCAACTATCGAGCAGGTCGTGGCCGCTGGCGTGAATCACTTCGACACTGCCTCAAGCTACGGCGAGTCCGAGCTACGGCTCGCCCCTTGGCTGGCGTCGCGCCGTAACGAAGTCTTCCTGGCAACTAAAACTCGCGAACGCTCAGGCACCGCTGCTCGAGCCGAGCTCGAACTATCTCTAACGCGACTCGGCGTTGATCAGGTCGACCTGATCCAGCTTCACAATCTGGTTGAGCAAGACGAATGGGAACAAGCTCATGGCCCAGGTGGAGCCGTCGAAGCCATGGCACAGGCCCGCGACGAAGGACTCGTGCGATTCATTGGTGTGACCGGTCACGGCACTCGTATCCCCGGCATGCATCTCAAGAGCCTCGCCGAGTTTGACTATGCGTCCGTGTTGTTCCCGCACAACACAACCATGATGGCCAGCGACGCGTATCGCTCTGACGTTGAGGAACTGCTTGCTATATGCGCCGAGAAGCAGGTAGCAGCCCAAACTATTAAGGCCATTGCCCGCGGCCGTTGGCCCGAGGGCATCGATGGAAAACGATTCAGCTGGTACGAACCACTCGAAGATGTCGATGCAATTGGTCGGGCGGTCCGGGCGGTTCTGGGCGACCCTCAGTTGTTCTTGAATACGACCAGCGATGCTCGGAAGCTCGCTGTGATCTTCGATGCCGTGACCTCGGGATTGCCCGCTCCGACCCAACAGGAATTACAGGACGATGTCGCGATGTTCGGGATCTCACCGCTCTTCGACGGTCGCGAGCTTGAACGCATCTAACCATCCAGCCATAGATTCGCCACCGCGATCTGCACTACCACCGCGATCTGCACTACCACCGCGGTCTGTAATACCCCTGCGGTACTAAGACTGCACAATGCCACTGCGGCCTAAAACCTGGTGGATAAAAATGGTCTAGACGTGGCCGAGGCAATCGGTGCCTGAATCAACTCATCGAATCCATCTGAGACACCACCAACGGGGCGCTAAGCCCGTTCGTCAGCTTGCCCGAGGTCCAAGCTGGCCACGACACGGTGGCCATCGACCGACACTGCCATCGAAGCCTGACTTGTGAGAAGCGACGCCGCGGAGACTCCGTCGTCATGGTGGTCCAGTGACACGAACCGCAGCCAGCGCATCATCGCTGCGTCGCTGATCGGCCGAGACAGGTCGTGGAGTGCGCCTATCTCACGCTCAAGCCATGGATCGATGACCTTCACCAATGCCTTCAAGCGCGGCAGGGTTGCGTTCACCTCAGTCAGGGCAGAGAGCGTCGCGATCGCGTTCTCCCAACCGGCAGTCGGCGCACAGACAACCTCGATTTCGCGTAGCCCAGGCGAGGTGGGCAGACACTCACGCACCACTTCGGCGTGCCATTTGTGGTGACCGCTCGTGGTGGCAAAGACCACCGCTACCGAAGCCGATGCTTCGACCATTGCCCATGATGCCAACAACTCTGCAAGCTGCTCTTCGACCCACACCAGGCCACCGAGTCGTTCCGTAAGCTCGGCGAGCGTAAACCAGTCGTCGCCGCGCATCTATCAGGCGCCGCCGCGGTAGCGGTTGGTGATGGGCATTCTGCGGTCGCGGCCGAATGCCTTGGGACTCACGCGAGGTCCTAGCGGTGACTGGCGACGCTTGAATTCAGCGATGTCAACGAGTCGGGCGATGCGTTTAACAGTCGCTTCGTCGCCACCAGCTTCGATTAGATCAAATGCAGTCATGTCGTCCTCGACAAGAGAAACCAGCATGGGATCCAGCACGTCATATGGCGGCAAACTCTCGTCGTCTCGCTGGTCCGGCCGCAACTCAGCCGATGGCGCTTTGGTCAAAATATGTGTGGGGATGACTTCGGAGCCAGCGCGCTCGTTGTACCAGCGGCACAGCTCGTACACCTGCAGCTTCCAAACGTCTTTGATCGGTGCATACGCACCAGCGGTGTCGCCATAAAGTGTCGCGTAGCCAACCGCCATCTCGCTCTTATTCCCGCCAACAAGCACGAGCCAGCCGAACTTGTTCGAGATGGCCATCCATGTCACGCCACGTATTCGGCTCTGGATGTTTTCTTCGGTGATATTCGGTTCGAGGTCACCGAACGATGGGATCAGCATTTCAAGCATCGCCGAGTGGGCAGGTTCGATCTCGATGGTCCGGTAATCGATTCCGAGATTGATCGATAGTTGTTCGGCGTCGCTTACCGAGTGCTCCGACGAATAGCGAGAGGGCATCAGTATCGCGTGTACGTGCTCTGGCCCAAGCGCCTCGGCTGCGATAGCGGCAACCAATGTTGAGTCGACGCCGCCCGAGAGCCCAAAGCAGATATCGGTGAAACCGTTGTTGCGCACATAGTCACGCGTGCCTAGAACGAGGGCGCTCCAGAGCTGTTCCATCTGGTCAGGCGCAGGTTCGATGACCGGGGGCAGGCCCGTAACCGACGCTGACGAACGCTCAGTCACCGTTATCGGTTCGGTCCCATTTGGGCGGGATTCGCCGACGGCGAAGTCAGCAATCAGAACCTGCTCATCGAACATCAGCGCCTGTGCCACAACAGATCCGTCAGCTGCGATCACGACTGAGCCGCCATCGAAGATCAGCTCGTCCTGCCCGCCGATCAGGTTCACATATGCGATCGGCACATTGCCTCCGACGGCGCGACGCCGCACGAGTGCCTCTCGTATGGCTGGTTTTCCCTGATAATACGGCGATGCATTGATGTTCAAGATGAACTGAGCACCTGCCGCAACCAAACCGTCGACTGGACCGCCATCGATCCATAGGTCCTCACAAATCGAGACACCGACGGTGACCCCTGCGATCGAGAACAACGGCAACTCGGTACCGGGTGTGAAGTAGCGCTTCTCGTCAAACACGCCATAGTTGGGTAATTGGTGTTTGCGGTAGTTGCCTACGACTCGGCCGTGCGAACACACCGCAGCCGAGTTATAGATCGTGGGATAACTGCTGCCCACCGTCAAACCGTCGCCTGGTTCTACATAACCAACGATGGCTGCAGTAGTCGTTGTGGCAGCAGCAAGGCGCTCGAGGGCGACAACATTGTCGGCCACGAATCGAGGCTTCAGTACCAGGTCCTCGGGTGGATAGCCCGGGATCGTGAGCTCGGGAAAGATCGCTACGTCGCATCCGGCCTGTTCGGCCTGGCGGAGAGCTGCAATGGCCAGGTCGGTGTTGTGATCGAGAGCGCCGACAATCGTGTCAATCTGACACAGCGCAACTCGCAGGGACGGGGCAGTAGTCACGCCCGCCAGCGTAGGGGTAGTGGCGTTCTGGTCACTAGTGATCAACCATGAAGATCCCAGACTAGCCAATTCGGCCAGCCGCAATAGTGGTGATCGATCGGCCGTCCGGCTTACTTCAGCCCAGTCACGCCTTCACTTCGCTCATCCTCTGGTGGTATGCGTTGCGACCGAGGAGGCACGCCTTGTGGCCCACATGTCGATGCGTGACAATCATGCGCGGGTCAATCCAAACCTGGTGCCGGCACCGCTTTGCGTGTCGATAGCAGGTTCCATCAGGACCGAGCCGGCTGCGCATGGCTTCAACGGTGGAGCGCTCACGCGATATCGACCCGATGGGCAGCTAAATCGACGCGTCCGTCAATGCCGTCCGCAATCCTTTCGAGGTGACGACTAGCTAATCCCCGCTGCTGCTACTGCTGCGATCGAAGCTTCTGCGAACTCGGGGCGACAGATCAATAGGTCCGGCATGTACGGATTCTCGTTGTTGTAGACCAATGGCGAGCCGTCAATCCGGCTGGCATGCATACCTGCCGCAAGGGCCACAGCGACAGGGGCGCAGGAATCCCACTCATATTGGCCTCCGGTATGAGCGTAAATATCAGCTTCGCCACAAACAACAGCCATGGCCTTGGCTCCTGCCGAACCCATAAACATCATTTCGCCACCCAACGACGCAGCAACAGCCTCGGCCGCAGGGCCAGGACGACTGCGGCTAGCAATCACCCGCGGGGCCCCTCCCCACGGCTCGGGCATGACGAGATCAGCGCCGGAAGCCAGCGTGGTCTGTAGCGCGGGCAGCGCCACCGCACCTGCAGTTGGCTGGCCGTTTTGGACGAGCGCAACATGAACAGCCCAGTCAGTCCGCGGGATCTCGCCGAACTCGCGAGTGCCGTCGAGAGGGTCGATGATCCAGACACGATCGGCGCGGAGCCGCTCTGAGCTGTCGCTGCCTTCTTCAGACAAGATGGCATCACCTGGTCGAGCGATCTGCAGTTCGTGCATTAACAAATTGTGGCTGCGCCGGTCTCCTTCGTCCTTACGAACAGTGACATCGGCCTCGGAAAGCTCAGCCCGAACGGCAATCAATAACTCGCCTGCCTGTTCTGCTAATCGAGCCGCAAGTTCATGATCATTCTCCACGATTGGCGAGGCTAGCTGACTCTGGCATCACCAGATGGTTACGCTGAAGACATGGCATCGATCGGTATCGCTGGCGCTGGATTCTCTGGGGCGTCGATAGCTCGTGAGCTCGCCGAGGCAGGTCATGTTTGCCATGTTTTCGATACTCGAGATCATGTGGGCGGCAACTGTCATACCGAACGTCACGAGACGGGTGTGCTGGTGCATCGCTATGGCCCCCACATCTTCCACACCAACAATGAGCGGGTGTGGGAGTACATCAACCGCTTTGGCGACATGGTCCCTTATAACCACAAGGTCAAGACGACGGTCGAAGGCACCGTCTTCAGCCTGCCCGTGAATCTGCACACCATCAATCAAGTGTTCGGCACATCGATGTCGCCGGTGGAAGCCCATCGGTTCATCACAGGAACCCAAGTGATCAGTCTCGATCACGAACCGGAGAACTTCGAAGAACAGGCGCTGACAATGGTTGGGCACCGTCTCTATAAGCTGTTTTTTGAGGGATACACCCGCAAGCAATGGGGTGTATCGCCAACATCGCTGCCGGCGTCGATCCTTAGACGGCTGCCGTTGCGATTCAACTATGAGGACTCGTACTTCAATCATCCTCATCAGGCGATTCCGGCCGAGGGTTACACCCCAATCGTCGAGGCGATACTGGACCATGAGGCGATACATGTCACGCTCGGAACAGCACTTGAACCAGCATTAGCTAGCGAGTACGACCATGTGGTCTGGAGCGGTCCACTCGATGCGTACTTTGGCTATGACCTTGGTCGACTGGGTTATCGCACGCTCGACTTCGAAGAAGTCGTGACACACGGCGACTTCCAAGGAACACCAGTCATGAATTACGGCGACGAGGACATCCCATACACCCGAATAACTGAACACAAACACTTCGCACCGGGCGAAACCCACGACCAGACCGTGTATTTTCGCGAGTTCAGTCGCGAGCATCAGCCTGGTGATATCCCTTATTACCCTGTGCGTCTCGTCGGTGATCAGCAGCTACTCGAGCAGTACGAGGCGCGGGCAGCAGCCTCCTCGGGCGTCACATTCGTCGGCCGGCTAGGAACCTATCGGTACCTGGACATGGACGTCACAATTGCGGAAGCACTGGAGGCAGCCGATGCGATCAAAGCATTGCTGTAAGCGCAACGAACCAACCGGCCAGTCGTTCCTTTCCGCTGTCTCGCTACCCGTTACGGTTGAAGCGTGAGACTTCTCGTCACTGGTGCCAATGGTCAACCGGCAACCGACCTGATCAAGTTGTGTATCGAAGGCGGCGACGAGGCCGTCGGGCTTAGTCGCACTCAACCGGCCGAAGCTTGACGGTCGAGGCCGGAAATGTCGCCGCCCAACTGCAAACATCGTCTCGATGTGGCGCTTATCTCATCACCCTCTAGGCGGGCAGTTGCGGCTAATGAAGCGCCCTGGTCTTCACCGTTTAACCCCGGTCTTCACCATTTCGAGCGGCATCGATCATGTATTCGCAGGCCTGCGCAACTCGTGGCTTTGGCCAGACCGGTGCCTCTTTCGCGGAATCACTCCCCTCAGTGCATTCTCGCGTTGACAACACCACAACGAAGAGACTTTGACGGCCGGATCAGGGCCTCGTTACGTTCTGTGCCACCTTTGATCCTCTAGTGCAAGCCAGCAATTTTTGGGGCCAACCGGATCACAGATTTTGGCGTCACGAGACGCACGAATTATTTCGGTCGGGAACCTCAACTTTGCTATTCGGTACCCGCTAATTGTTATGAAGTCATGGTGCACTCGTCAAGTGGTGACTATTGAGGTTTGTTACATATGACTCACACCCGTCGAATACGCGTCACCGTGCTGGTCTGAACGCTCGCGATTGCCTTTCTACGTCCGGTTCCCGCCGGCGCGGTGCTGGAATCAGACGACACGCTACGTGTTGATGACGGCGACGAGCTTCTCTACTTCGACGTGCTAGCTCCAGGCGAGATCGCTTCCCCAGCGGACCCTGCTGGAGCCGAAGTGGCATACGCTCCACCGACGACGGGCCCTGAGTTTCAGCTGGCCAGCAACCCTGGCGCCAGCAAGACCATCTTCTTAGACTTCAATGGGTCCATTACCGAAGGCACCACCTGGAACAACGGCGCCACGATCGTGTCGCCGCCCTATGACACCAACGGGTCTCCCGACACCTGGTCAGCATCTGAACTGTCGGTAATCGCCAACTCATGGGCTGTTGCTGCCGAAGACTTTGCTCCTTGGAACGTCAACGTCACCACCATTGATCCGGGCGAAGAAGCACTGAAACGCTCATCGAGCAGCGACACCAACTGGGGCGTCCGTGTCGTTATTACAAGCGACACCTTCCTGGACTGTGGCTGTGGCGGCGTTGCCTACATCGGCTCTTTCGATGACGCCATGGACGAACCAGCGTTTGTCTTCAACTCCAGTTTCGTGGGCGTCAGCGAAGCTGATCGTCTGTTGCTCAGTGATCCGAACAAGATCTGCCCCGGTCAGGTCGTGCCTTTCTCGAAGTCGCATCGCGTGAACAGGCGGAACGCTGCGACCTGACCCACAGTTCCTGTGGCCTACAGAAGTGCCTGGAAAGCCGAACTATCCCGGTTGCTTGGCGGTCCGAATCTCGGTTCCGTGGATCTCCATAAGGGCTTTCTTTACTGCCACCAAATCTGTGACTCCTGCGTGGCCCGCTCCGCGGATGATGGCAAGTTGGACCACATGTGTCTTGTCCGTCGATAGTTCGGTCCAAGCTGCTTCGACAGCGGCGTTGATCTTGGCAGCCGTGTTGACTTCGACATCGAGCGCCTTAGACAGGCGCAGCACGTACTTAGAGCGAGCGGCAACGGTTGCCGAGCGTTCAGGGGCATAGTCGCCGTTCTCGGCGCCGCCCCAGGCCCATCCATAGTTCTTTACCCAGCTGGCCACCGTCAGATGGTGCATAGTCGCTCCATCATCGGCGGCGAAACCTTGACCCGCCAAAGTCTTGGCGATTTCCTGGAAGGTCACGCCTTGGGATGACGCGTAAAGTTCTTTGCCGCGCCTTTGCACCTCGGTCGTTGGTTCAAGGTCAAGCTTGCGCGCGACCTTCGTAACTGCACGATTATCGAGTTCGGCGAACTTAACAATCTCTTTGATGGTTTTACCGGCTTGCAAGAGCATTGTTACTGCTCCTACTTGGTCTTCGCGTAAGTCATTTGACACTAATAGTAACGTACCAAGCGAAGCGGTAATCGCCTCGGTCAACTGGGTGTTTGTACGTCACAGGAAAAACACAAGGGTGCCTGTGCATAACTCATCTCAGCCTGTGGATGGCCAATTATGGGTATGTGTAAGACCGCGCTAACGGCAACGAAACCGGCTTCTTCTCAAGGTTTTACCGCGCCTGTGGGAAAAGTGCCTAGAACTGTGGAAAACATGAGGCTCTCCGTCTCAAGCTGAAGATTCCAGCTTCCCAAACAGCCGGCTAGCGGCTTCTGAGGCCTTTGCTCGTATTTCGTTGCCATCAACCAGCGTCGCAGCACCGTTTTCCCACACAGTGTGGCCATCGATCACCACCTGGGACGGGGAGACACCAGGTGAATAGGCAAGCCGCCATGGGTCCATCGGGGCATAGTCCCACGTAACAATATCGGTGCGAGCTTCCGGCATCAGAGACCATCCCGGCTCGAACCATTCCCAGATCTGGTCCGGCGACGTCGTCACATCACTAGCCCGCGCTGCGACAAAGGCGACACGGAACTCATCGAGCATGTCCGCACCGATGCCGTCGGTCCCGAGCGCCACCGGGTTCATAAACCGCTGCGGCTGGGCATACTCCACCGAATTGTTCATGTTCGAACGTGGGTTATGAACAATCGTTCCTAACAGGCCGTGATCATCGGGCAGATAGACACCGTGCACGAGCCACCAGTCGGTCTGGGTGTGCTCAAGTAGACGCTGCCACGTATCTTCGCGCCCTTCGGCAACGTGCACGTGCACGCCAACCTTGTGCGTAACAGCAAGCTCAGCAGCGGCCGAGATGGTGTCCTCAGAGCACGTGAAGGCAGCGTGGAGCCCGACCATGCCGCGACCACCTTCGCTCAAAAAGCGGTCATTCTCGGCCAGGCCGCGAGCAGCGCCCTCTGGCCCGTGACGGTCAGTGATTCCGTACGAACAGTTCACCCGAACGCCGACCTCGGCACACGCCTGCGCAATGATGCTGAGCGAACCCTCGATGGCATTCGGCGATTCGTGATGATCAACAATCGAGGTGCACCCGCGCTGTAACGCTTCCAGGGCACCAAGTTTGGCCGACCAATAGATGATCTCCTCGTCGAGGGCGAGATCCAGACGCCACCACACGAGTTCAAGAATCTCCATAAACCCAGTTGGTGTTCGCGGTGGCGCTGGCATACCACGAGCGAGGGCAGAGTACAGATGGTGATGAGCGCAGACCAGGCCGGCCGTTTGATTCGGTGCGAGTACAGGGTTCATTCGAGCACAGGGTTCACGGGATTGGATTCATCAGAGCGGTCTCGGGCAGCAAGCTCATGAGAGCTGGCCCACCCAGCCCGCCGCACGTTCGCGGTTGGCTTCGTTCACCAGCGGCAGTTCGTTCCGCCATAGACCATCTTTGGCATGCATCGCTGCGGCAACTGCTCCTGCTGTAGGTACAAGCCCAATCTCGCCAACGCCCTTGATGCCATAAGGCGAGTTCGGCTCAGCAGCCTCGACCAGAATGACCTCGACATCGGGCATGTCCTTTGGCCGAAGAATGTCAAGGCTGCGCAGAGTCGTGTTCAACGGACGACCGTTCTCGTCACAGGGGAAACCTTCAGACAGCGCATACCCAAGGCCCATGTGCACAGCCCCCTCGACCTGACCTTCGCACAGCAGTGGGTTAACCGCCCGACCAACATCGTGCGCAGCAACAACCTTATTCACAGCGCCGGAGTCGGGATCGAGAATGACCATCTGGGCGGCATAACCAAAGGTTGAATGGATGATCGGGTTCTCCAGCCCTTCACTCAGCGAGTTCGTCCAGTCGACCCGATATTCGCCGTGGTAGTCAACACCGACCTTGCAACCGTCGGCGATCGCCGCCTTGCAGGCATCGGCAACAGAACCGGCGCCCATCAGGGTGCCTCGGCTACCAGTCGTCTGGCCTGCACCCAGTTCGCGAGTGGAGTCGACGATCACTTCGATCTGTTCGGGTTCGACGCCCAGTTCTTCGACCGCGACCTGAAGCGCAACCGTGTGCACACCTTGGCCCATCTCGGTCCAACAGTGGCGAACCTCGACCTTGCCGTCGGATCGGAAGTGAATGACCGCCCTGGCCAGTTCCTTAAACCCATTACCCAGGCCCGAGTTCTTTAGGCCAAGGGCAACACCCACTGGCTGGCCAGCAGCAACTGCGGCTTCATAAGCAGGACGAACAGCGTCCAGACACTCGCGTGCACCAAGGCAGCCGTCGTCCATTATCTGACCGGGACCCCACACCACGCCGGGCATGATCACGTTGCGATCACGAATCTCCCAACCGCTGATGCCGGCCATTTCGGCCAGACGGTCCATGACACCTTCCATAGCGAACTGCGCTTGATTGGCACCGAAACCGCGGAACGCACCACACACCGAATTATTGGTTCGAGCAGCAATCGCGTTCACGTCAATGTTCTCGATGGCATAAGGACCACATGCGTGACCCGCTGCGCGTTCAAGCACCTTCATGCCTACCGATGCGTACGGTCCTGAATCGCCAACCATACGGACCCGCAAGCCAACAAGCTTGCCATCGACATCACAGCCCGCTTCGTACGCCATCCGAATCGGATGGCGCTTGGTGTGAACCAAGAACGACTCTTCACGGCTAAAGGTCGTCTTGACCGGGCGTTGCAGCAGCCATGCTGCCAGCGCAGTTTGCCCCTGGTTTGACATATCTTCTTTGCCGCCGAACGCGCCACCGTTGCTGACCAGTTCTGTGACGATGCAGTCGATGTCAACATTGAGGATGCGAGCGATGTCGTTGCGGTCGTCCCAGATACCTTGGCCACCCGAGTAGACCATTAAACGGTCGAAGTCGACAGCGTCACCACCCGTCGTCGCGTTGGTCAGAGGAAGCGGCGTGCCTGAAGGCACCGGCAGCGCCAACGTTGACTCTGGTTCGAGGAATGCATGATCAATACGTTGGGTCTGGAACGTCTCACGCACCACATGCGTGGCATTCGCCAGCGCAACCTCGGCGTCACCGCGGGTATAGGTCGACGTCGACAAAATATTGCCGTCGAGTTCCCACACAGCGTCTTCGTCGGACGCTATTGCTTCGATTGGATTTACGATCGGCTCGTGCACCCGATACTGGACCTCGACGAGCGTCGCTGCATGGCGAGCGGTGTTCCGGTCTTCAGCGACCACCATCGCAATCACATCACCGAGGTAACTGGTGCGCCCACCGATGGGAATAAACGTTGGCCAGTCTTTGTGAATTAAGCCGTGCCGGAGTTCACCAGGGACATCGGCACCGGTGAAAACACGAACAACACCAGGAACTGCCTCGGCTGCAGCAGTGTCAATGGCAAGGATGTCGGCGCGAGCGTGCTCGGTCAACTTGAACGCGCCGTGGGTGAGCCCCTCAGGCACCATGTCGTCGATGAACGGTCGGTCGCCCAGCGCCAGCGCGTGCGCTTCGTACTTGATACCGCGGGTCCCGACTCCTCGGGGCTGCAGAGCTACCGGGACTTCGCCGACGGCCAGGGCCTCGACCGCATCGAGAATCTTGGTGTACCCGGTGCAGCGACACAGGTTGCCGCCCATCAAACGAGCAGCCTTGTCTCGAGTTAGCTCAACACCACTAGCTGCAGCCTTGTCGAGCATCGACTTGGTTCGCATAATGATGCCCGGCGTGCAGAAGCCGCATTGCAGTGCGCCAAACGCGGCAAAGGCATCAGCCATGCGCTGACGTTCATCGGTATCGATGCCCTCAAGTGTCACGACAGATGCGCCCTCGGCCTTTTCAAGCGGGGTCTGACAAGCGACGCGCGCTTTCCCGTCGACCAGCACCGTGCAACACCCACACTGCCCCGTCGGAGAACAACCATCTTTCGGCGAGAAAACACCAAGCTCATCACGCAATGCTCCAAGCAAGTGGTGATGGCTGCCAGCTAGTGAAGCCGGTGCGCCATTAAGAGTGAAGTCAGTGCTCATGATGCGATCACGCCGTTACTTTACAAAATGTTAAGCCCCCGCGGTTATAAGCCACTGCGGCACCTGCTGTTCTTGTGGCTTCTGCCCCTAAAACTTCACCTCCATAAAGGCCTGGTCTCCTACCAACCCGTCACAGGGAACAAGATGATCACCGAACAAAATGATCGGCGCTGGCATCGCAGAACCGTTTGCACCGACAATGCGCCGATTCAAAGCATGTGCGTTCGTCGTAACACGAAACGAAGATCAGCGGGAGACCCCGCGCCAAGACGCCCTCACTATTGGGAAAGGGAACTGACAGCGCTACCCGCAGTCGCTAGCACTCTGGCGTTAAACGCCTTCGACGACAAAGCAAGCTGTCGTTGCCGTACTTCCACCAATGTTGAGTGTTGCAACGCGGTTAGCGCCGCTGACTTGGTAGTCGCCGGCGCGACCGGCGACCTGCTTGGTGGCATCGAGCAGCATGCGGGCGCCGGTGGCGCCGACAGGGTGGCCTCCACCGATCAGCCCACCACTTGGGTTCATAGGAATGCGGCCGTTGCGCTCAAGCGACCCATCTTCGATGGCCTTCCAGCTCTCGCCTGGTTCGGTGATGCCGAAATGGTCGATCGCCATGTACTCCGACGGAGTCATGCAGTCGTGCGTTTCGATCGCGTCGAGTTGGTCGACTCCGCCGATCGACGCCCGGCCGAACGCATCGGTAATCGCCTGGTTCACATGCGGCATAATCAGTGTCGACTCGCGGTTGCGATCGAGCTTCTGCTGGAGTCCAAGACCGACCGTGCGATGTCCCCAGCCGGCAATACGGGCACGGGGCTGGCGGCCCCTGGCAGCAAGCCAGCGGTCCGACACCAGGATCAGCGCTGCGGCGCCGTCAGTGATTTGTGTGATGTCATTGCGGCGAAGACGACCGGTGACAACCGGGTTGACATGATCATCGGTGCCGCACGTGTCAGCGTTCAGTTGCCAGGCGCGGGTTTGTGCGTTCGGGTTGTCCTTCGCATTGCGCAGATTGAGTTCGCCAATCGCCCGCAGATGCCTCTCATCAAGGCCGTAGCGACGGTCATATTCATCGGCGAGAGCATCGAATGTTTCAGGCCAGATATAGGTCGCGCCTTCGGTGTCTTGGCCTACCCATGCGGCTGCTTCTTGCACGGCAGCCGCTTCGGGGCCGGGCATAGTCTTCTCTTGCTCAACACCGAGCACGAGCACACAGTCATACCGGCCACTCTCGATTTCGGCCATAGCGCTGAGTGCGGCCATCGACGACGAGGCACACGCTGCTTCATGGCGCATAGCGGGCACACCCCACAGCTCAGGAATCACTGTCGCTGGCATCGCACCCAGATGGCCTTGACCGGTATAGAGCTGGCCGAACGCGTTGCCGACGTGGATGGTGTCAATATCGGTCAGGTCGATCTGTGCGTCAGCGGCGGTCGCAAGAACGGTGTCACGCACCAAGGACTCGACCGAACCACCTGACTTGGCCAAGTTGTCACCAAAGTCGCTTTGGTATCCGCCAAGGATGCTTACTGAATCGCTCATCGTCCTGCTCCTACGTCATGGTGCCGATACAAACGTAGCTAATCGACGTGCTCCTTGGCCAACAAAACTGACCATGTCGATCAGATGCAGTTCGGCCTCAACGCACCTTTCCGGGACGCTACATCAAATTACATAGGTGTTATTTATCCACAAGTGGTGGAAAAACCTGTGGAAACTTAGGCCGGACTACCCGTCAAATTACATTTGTGTGGCTTATCCGCAGACGGCGGAAAAACCTGTGAACCTGGCACCGAAGAACGGAAACCGCACCCACGACAGGCCGTGCTCCGGGCCAACAAAAGGACATCGCGCCGTAGCCCGGGGTTAGGGTTGAGCATGCTTGGCGCGAATCTTGAACGGCTCCACTCGTTATCTGGAGTGAAGTGGACGAACGACCCAGACCGTGACGTGATCCCTTCGTGGGTCGCCGACATGGACTTCGAAGTTTCGCCTGCAATCAAAGACGCGATGCAAGCAGTCGTCGAACGCGGCGACACTGGCTACAACTTCCATGCCAAGCAACAACTCATCGAGGCGTGGGGCGACTGGCAAGAACGCCACTTTGGCTGGCGGCCGCCCGAAGAAGAATCGATGGTGTTCACCGCCACGCTGAACTGTCTGAATCTGGTCATGGAGTTCATGACCGAACCAGGCGACGGCGTCGTGGTCTTCACGCCTATCTACTACCCCTTCAGGGCCATCATCAACGACACTGGCCGACGGCTCGTCGATGTTCCGCTCGATGGCCCCGACTGGCGTTTCGATCCCGAACGGTTTGAAGCTGCGATCGATCCGACCACCAAGCTGGTGCTGTGGTGCAATCCGCACAATCCCCTAGGCCGCATGTTTGATGCCGAGGAAATCGCTGCATTCGCCGAGGTCGTCGAGCGCCATGACCTACTGGTAATCAGCGACGAGATCTGGTGTGATCTGACCTTTGACGGTGGCCATATTCCACTATCGCTAAACCATGAATCGCTGCGCCACCGCATCGTGACCCTGGGTTCGGCTAGCAAGACATTCAATGTCGCCGGATTGCGGACCGCGGTCGCACACATTGGGGATCCTCGAGTCCGCGACCGCTTCGCGAAACTATCGAACCACTTCATCGCCGGCCCGAACACGCTCGGCGCCGAGGCCAGCTTGGCGGCCTGGACCCAAGGACAGCCATGGCTCGACAAGATCAAGGCCCAACTGCACATCAACCGTGATCATCTCGCCGAACGGGTCGCCGCTGATCTTCCCGGCGTAACCATGACGCTGCCAGAAGCGACCTACCTAGCCTGGATTGACTTCTCAAATTCTGGGCTGATAGGCAACCCATCCGAGATCTTCCGCGAGCGCGGAAAGATCACCGTTCACGACGGCGCAAAGTTCTGTGCAAGTGCAGCGTCCTGTGTACGTGTCAATTTTGCGACAAGCCCTAAAATTCTCGACACTGTGATTGACCGCATGGCCCAAGTCCTGCAGGAGGCAACCCGATGACCGAACAAACCGTCAGTATTCGCCCAACCGATGGCGCTATCGACTGGCCTGAAACACTCGACCGGCTGAACAAAGTTTTGCGCATTCGCACCACACCGATCGGCATGAAGATGTTCGAGACCGAAGAAGAGATGGCGGCGATTCCTAAGATCCGTCGACCCAACGAAGTCCACACCGCCGACCAGATTGTGTCGATGGCATCGCGTCTGAATTGGACGGTCGGCATCACGGGTAGCGATCTTGTCGGCGCCCAATGCCAAGCTGTCCTCGGTCTCGGGGGTCAGGACGAAGCCTGGTACTCGGGCAAACATATGGCTGGGGTGTGGTTCGACACCGAAGAGAATGCCTCGATTCACCAGAGCGCCATGCATGTGGTCCCCGTTGGCCGATACCAGGCAATGGCTGTGTCGCCCCTATCCACTGGACGCCTCGCTCCTCCAGACATCTGCATGCTCTATGCCACCCCTGGCCAAATGATCATCTTGATCAATGGCCTGCAGTGGTCCGGCTACAAGAACTTCGAGTGGGGCTGCGTTGGCGAGTCAGCCTGCGCCGACAGCTGGGGCCGTGCGCTCTCTACTGGCGAACCAAGTCTGTCCATTCCTTGTTACGCCGAGCGCCGTTACGGCGGCGTGCAGGACGATGAGATGCTCATGGCGCTTAGCCCAGGCCATCTGCTGCAATCGATTGAGGGTATGGAGGCGCTATCTCGCAACGGCTTCCGCTACCCGATCCCGCCTTACGGCATCCAGACCGACGCGCGGGCCGGTCTCGGCGTGAGCTACGGCTAAACACCCACGCCGGGATCCAGGCGGCGAGCTCGATTACCCGCACCTGCTCGATAGCCGTGGAGTCAGCCAACGAAGCGTCCTTGCGCTTCTTCGATGCTCATCTTCGCGAAGCCCGCTGCCACATCGAGGCTGCCCAGGACGCACCCAACAGCGTTATGTCAGGTTGGTCATGCCAGGTTGGTCATGTCAGGTTTCAGCCAGTTGGAGCATGGTTTGGAGCAACACGTTCGCACCAGCTTCGAGGTCCTCAGGCGCTGTATATTCGGCCGGATTATGGCTCAGGCCATTGTGGCTAGGCGTGAAGATCATCGCGGACGGGCACACCCGAGCGAGCATCTGAGCGTCGTGGCCAGCCCCAGACGGCAACGTCTTCAGCGAGTAGCCCAAGCCTGAAGCAGTCTTAGCCACAAGCGAGACGAGCTTGCGGTCAAACTCAACCGGCTCGAAACGGGCAAGCGTGGTGATCTCATAGGTGCAGCTTTCGGCGGCAGCCGTCTTCTGCAAGAAGTCCAGAAAGCGGCGCTCGGCATACTGAAGCAGCGCCTCGTCGGTATTGCGCAAGTCGACGGTAAACATTGCGGATTCTGGCACCACATTGACCAGGTTCGGCAAGAACTCGACCCGGCCAACGGTACCAACTTGAGTTCCACCAAGTTCTTCGCAGAGATCACGGACGAACGTTGCACACGCCGCAGCAACAAAGCCTGAATCCTTACGCATATGCATTGGTGTGGTCCCCGCATGGTTTGACTGGCCAGTGACCTTAATCTCGGTCCAACTGATGCCCTGCACGCTGCTCACTGCGCCGATCGTTAGACCTTCGATTTCGAGCACGGGGCCTTGCTCAACGTGCAATTCGATGAATGCGTGCGGCACAGGGCCTGGCAGCGGCGCACTGCCGTCATAGCCGATCCGAGCAAGTTCGTCGCCGACACTTGCGCCATCGATACCAATGATCGCCAGGGCCTCTTCGATAGCGATACCACCGACGTACGCCAAGCTTCCCAACATGTCGGGCGAGAATCTGGCGCCCTCTTCGTTGGTGAAGAAGGCCACAGCAAGTGCACGATGTGGTGTGATCCCAGCAGCCTTAACAGCCTCAATGACCTCAAGCCCTGCAAGGACGCCCAAGTTCCCGTCATAACGGCCGCCGGTGCGGACGGTGTCTATGTGCGATCCCGTCATGACCGGCGGGCCATCCACCTCGCCAGCCATAACGCCTACGGCGTTACCAATGACATCGACCGTGACCTCAAGGCCAAGGTCACGCATCCAGCTGATCACCAGGTCACGGCCGTCACGGTCCTCGTCGGTAAGTGCCAGCCGAGCACACCCCTCGGTTCCTGCAATCTCGCCGATCGCGGCAAGATCTGCCAGTCGGGCCTGCAGGCGGTCAATGTCTATCCGAAGATCAGAACTCACGTTCCGATCATACAAAACTCACCGTGCTGCGTTGGTCTCCCACCCATGTCCGGTGCTGATGTCGCACCCATTTGTCTGTCGCGTGCATCGCAAAACTCACAGGTAGGGCCAGTTCAGACGCAGCAAGTGGGCCACCATCAAACGAAGATGGACGCAAACTACGAATCTGATTCACACATGAGAACCGTTGGCTGATGGCGCCTGATTACATCTGGGAGCGCGGTAGTTTTAACAGGTGACTCCACAGGAATATCTCGATCATGTCGCCGCCGATAGCGCACGCCTCGCCAGCGCCAGCGCCAGCAACCTCGATGCACCTATCGACCATCTTGGATGGACCATGGCAGAGCTTGTCGCCCACATCGGTGGCGTCTACGCCACGGTCACCACCTGCCTAAACAGCGGCGGCACCGACTCACCCAATGTCGGACCCGAAGCCCGAGCCCCCGCCGGCAACGAGATCAACGACTGGTTTGTCGAGCGACGAACATCGCTGCTGGACGCGCTAAGCAGCGTCGACCCTGCCACTGAAACCTGGACCTTCACCGGTCCCCAGACCGCCGGGTGGTGGATGCGGCGCATGGCCAGCGAGACCGCGATCCATCGCTGGGATGCCCAAGCCGGCAGTACTGCACTCGGCGAAATACCCGCTGTCGATAACGGTTTAGCTACTGACGCTATCGACGAGTACCACGAGGTCAGCCTGCTCTTCTCCTCGAACCGTCCCGAACGCCTCTATCCCACCGGATCTCTTCACCTGCACCGAAGTGACGGCCCCGGCGAATGGATGCTGCAGTCCGACGGACACGGTGGAGTGGCAATAACCCATGAGCATGGCAAAGGCGACGCAGCCGTCCGCGGTTCAGCATCTGAGCTATTGCTCTGGAGCTGGGGCCGACCGACCCACGACCTGCAGATCTTCGGCGACGAAACTGTTGCCGCCGCATGGCAGGCGCTAGCGCCATAGTCGATCTCTTCCCTCTCAGGAAGTAACGATTCAATCCGTTCAAAAAGCAAAATGGCAGTGGTCCGTCGGAGAAACCGAGGCCACTGCCAGTTGCTGACAATTGAACGACGTACTGCTGTTGTCTTCTCCGCAAAGTGTCGCTAAGAAGAACGCTACCTAGGCCAGTGCCGCACCAACTGTGTTGGTGATGAGAGCAGCGACGGTGTACGGATCAGCGTTTGCCATCGGGCGACGATCCTCGAGGTAGCCCTTCTTGTCGACAGCACACTGCCAAGGGATACGGATCGAAGCACCACGGTCAGACGTGCCGTAACGGAACTCGGACCAGTGAGCGGTCTCGTGCGCACCGGTAAGGCGGTCTTCCTTACCCATGCCGTAGCCAGCAAGGTGTTCTTCGGGTTTGCCGGGAGCACCCATTGCTTCAGCAGCAGCGATCAGGGGTTCCCAACCGTCGCGCATTGCCTGGGTCGAGAAGTTGCTGTGCATACCAGCGCCATTCCAGTCGCCTTTTATTGGCTTGGCCGCAATCGACGCGATCACGCCGTGCTTCTCGCTGAGCACATCGAGCAGGTAGCGAGCGACCCAGAGATGGTCACCGACCTCGACGGTGCCTGCTGGGCCAATCTGGAATTCCCACTGACCAGGCATGACCTCAGCATTGGTGCCGCTGATCTTGAGCCCAGCTTCCATGCACGCCGTCGTGTGTTCTTCGACAAGATCGCGATAGGCGACTCGACCGGTGCCGACGCCGCAGTAGTAGGGCCCCTGCGGACCAGGGAACGCATTGTCGGGGAAGCCTGCTGGCCAGCCGCCAGGCGTCATCAGTGTGTACTCCTGCTCAAGACCAAACCACATGTCCTGAGCATCGCCATAGGCCTCGGCGGCAGCAACGGCAGCAACACGAGTGTTGGTTGGAAGCGGTGACATGTCCTCGGGGGCATAGGTGTCACACATGACCAGGATGTCGTTGCCACCACGGATTGGGTCAGGACAAACAAACTGTGGTTTCAGCACCACATCAGAGTTCGCGCCTGGTGCCTGATTCGTGCTCGACCCGTCGTAGCCCCAGATGCCAGGCTCCTTGCCGTCTTCGAGAACCTTAGTCTTGGAACGAAGCCCTGGGTAAGGGTCCTCGGTGCCATCAATCCAGATGTATTCAGCCCGGTACATGTTGTCTCCTATCGAGTTAGGCGTGCGCGAGTGCATAGAGCCGTGCGACGTAAATCCGTACTCTACGGACCGAATGTGAACACCGTGTTACAGCATCGCGAGTAGGCGGTCTGTAGCTGCGAGTGAGAGCGCGCCTGCCGGTAAGGTCACATCTGTTGTGCAACCTCTCCTCGTGTACCCGTCCCCTGTGCCTGCAGAGCTGGCACAAGCGCTCGACATGGCAGGCCGCGAATACGTTCCGATCGCGACCGAATCAGCGGCTGTATCGCAAGAGCCCCCAAACGGCTGGGCTGGGGCGGTCATCGCCGCAGATATAAATGCCGACGGAGCGTGGGCGATGTGCCGGGCACTGCGCAAGACCGATGACCCGCTGGCTCTCGTGGTGCTCATCAACGGACGCCAACTCGATGACTTGGCCGACCGCGACGATCTGTACGACGACTTCTGCATCACGCCATTTCATCCACGCGAGCTCGATCGTCGGATCACCCACACCTTGTTTGCTTCCGGCGTCGGAGACGCACCGGGCCAGCTCATCACCTACAAGGACCTCGTCCTCAACGTCGACACCTACCAGGCAGCCATCGCCGGGACGTCACTTGATCTGACGCACATGGAATATGAGCTGCTCAAGTTCCTGGCTGCAAGCCCAGGGCGCGTCTTCACCCGAGAAATCTTGCTGAGCCGAGTCTGGGGTTATGACTACTTCGGTGGCGCTCGCACGGTCGACGTGCATGTCCGGCGACTGCGTTCGAAACTCGGCGACCAACACGCCTCGATGATCCAGACCGTCCGATCGGTCGGCTACAGCCTCGGCACGTCGAGCTGGTCCGCCTGAAGCGCCGCCGGTCGAACCCAAAACACCAGGAGATTCTCGGGGACCATGGAAGAACTAGCTCGAACTACTAACTACCGCCAGGGGCCCACAGGGTTGCCTTGGTATCGGCTTCGTAACTTTCAGCAATTACCTCGACCGGGGCATCGATAGCCGCATGGTCGCGCAGCATCTCAACTCCCGAAGGAAGTTCTGCTTCGGGTGACCATGTCTCCGGCTCCCACAGGCTTGCGCGCCGGAATGCCTTGGCGCAGTGCATGTAGGCCTCTTGGACCGTCACCGCAACCACGACCTTGGCCGGTCGCCCGCCTAGCGGCAACTGCTCGCCTAACTCGGGATCGGTCAAGAGTTCTGCAGTGCCATTGATCCGCAGCGTCTCGTTCAGCCCAGGGATCATGAACAGCATGGCAACACTTGAATTACAGACGACGTTTTCGAACGAATCCAATCGGTTATTGCCAGATGAGTCGGCCCATCCGACGCGGCCATCGAGAAGAACCCTGGCGAAACCAGGTTCGCCACCCTTAGGTGAACCGTCAACAACACCGTTCTCGTCGGCTGTCGACAGCACCATAAATGGCGACTTGGCGAGAAAGTCCACACAGTGATGATCGAGTTTGTGGATCACCTTGTCGACCGCACCACCTTTGGCTTCGCGATAGATCGTGCGCAGGTCGTCTCTACTGGTCAAGGCCATCAGCCGAGAGTAGACGACACCTTCGTTCTCTACCACTGGTAGTGCAAACAGCGCTGCGCGTTTCCCACCGAACACCAAACTATGGCTGGTCCGAGCACACGAGCATCTTGATCGTCGACCGCTCGCCGCCGTCTGACAAAGCAGTCGTGTCGACCATTGTTTGATTCAACCGACGGGTCTTGCGTACATCGAGCTGTGCAATCCCGAAGCGACCTAGCCAGTGCGCGGAAACGACGGTGACACGGCCACCGCAATTGCAGCGGCACACATGGCCACGCCAGCAACAACAAGCCACATCGTCTGATAGCCCCAACGGTCGATGATCCCGCCGGTGATCACTGGCGCCGAAAACACTCCGACGTAAACGCCCATCTGCGTCATTCCCGTCGCTGCCCCAGCACTACGCGGGTTGGCATTCACTATCGCGAAGTTCGTAAAAACGGGCCAGATCCAACCACCGGCAAACGCCAACACTGTCGCTCCCGCATGAAGCGGCGCCACCCGCGCCGACAACAGGACGAAACCAACAATGCCGATGAGGTAAAGCTGAGCAGCCATACGGAACGGTGGTGCTTTGCTTGCATCCACGCGAGCTCCCGCTGCCAGTCGAAACAGAATGCCCATACCGGCGGCCAGGCCTAAGAACAGACCAGCGGCCCCTTCAGAGAGGCCAGCGTCAACCCCCGATGAAACGGTCCACGCATTGATCGCTCCGGAGCTGAACGCAAACAACATGCTGACCGCGGTCGCCGCTGCAAGTGCCCGAGATGTCGACTCGACGACCGAAACTTTGCTAGCCGCCGTGATTGGCCGGTCGATGATGAAAGCTCGGACGCAAGCAAAGCCAACAAGCCCCACCAGAGCGCCCATGGCATATGCCCATCGCCATCCGAGAGTTAAAGCAACCGCAGGAACAGCCAAACCGCCGAGCATCGCTGCCGCCGGCATCGCTGACTGCTTCGTTGCGACCGCAAGGCCAAGCCGCGGCAGCTCGGCCTGGGACAAAGCCAGGTTGACGGCTGTCTGCACACCTGAGTTCACAACCCCTGCGAGCGCCAGTGCCACGAGCATCCAACCAAAGGAAGGCACGACAAACGCGATGGAGAGTTGCACCGCAGCGGCCCCGACGAGGCCGTAAGACAACTGGCGCCGCGGCCCGAGGCGCTGCGCCAATCGCCCGCCCGCTACCGAGGTAAGCGCCGCAGCCAGGAAGAACGTGCCGAGCGCCCATCCGTAGCTTCCCTCAGAAACCCCAAAATCGTCGCTTGCCTGGACCGCCAACGATCCGGCTGCAAGACCAGGGAACACAACCGAAACAGTTGATAAGGCAGCGGTCGCAACGACCGCCACGTCATGGTGTGCCACTCTCGCTTCGTCGAACCCCACAGAAGGCTCGACGCTGATGGGCACGGAGAGAACTTAGTTGGCGCCAGCGCAGTCGACCAACCAGCGAAAGATCGGATCGGTCGCCGCGGTCGTGAGCATCTCGGGATGCCACTGGACAGCGACGATGGGCAGCTCACGATGTTCAACACCCTCGACACCGCCATCTTCGGTGGTCGCCGTGACCTGCAGGTCAGCGCCAACCGTGGCAACACTCTGATGATGCAACGAATTCACCGGCTTGGTCGCTCCATACAAGTCCGAAAGCACCGAACCGGCCTCAAGAGTAACGACGTGCTGTTCTACGGTGCCCGGCTGCTCAATAAACGCATGCTCGGGAACATGCTGGTGCAGCGTGCCCCCTGCATGCACATTGACAAGCTGCAAACCACGACAGATCCCAAGCGTCGGGACCTTCTGAGCAGCGGCTCGGCTAAGCAGAGCCAGTTCATAATCGTCTCGAGTGGGTTCGGGCAGCTGGGTATGGTCGCCGAGCTCCGCTCCGTAGCGGCCCGGGGCGATATCGTCGCCGCCGGTCAGCAGCAGCCCGTCGAGTTTGTCGACCGCGTCGCGAGGATCAAGCTCAAGTGGCAGAAAGACAGGAATGCCACCGGCAGCGATCACTGCCCGGGAATAGTCGGCATAGAAAATATCGACAGGTGAGTCTCCAAGCACGTCAAGGTTCCCCACGATGTCACGGCCGTAAAGACGGCCACCCGTCAAACCGATCAAGGGACGAACCATGCGGTCACTCTAGGGCGCACGCAACATGTGTGATCACGTGTTGTGCGAGGCACCCTCGGGCAAGTACAAACAAGGGCATGAACCGCGATCATGAAGACCTCGATGTCATTCGATCCGAAGTCCGCCGCCTGTGCGACAAGTACGGCAACGAGTACTGGCGCAGCCTGGAACCCAGCACCTACCCCGAAGAGTTCGTCACCGAACTAACAGCGCAAGGTTGGCTCGGTGCACTGATCCCGACCGAATACGGTGGCGGAAGTCTGAGCCTGGGTGGGGCATCGGTCATCCTCGAAGAGATCTCGGCCAGCGGCGGCAACCCCAGCGCCTGCCATGCCCAGATGTATGTCATGGGCACAGTTCTTCGCCATGGCAGCGACGAGCAGAAGAAGGAGTACCTGCCCAAGGTCGCCGACGGCACCCTGCGGCTGCAGGCCTTTGGTGTGACCGAACCTGCCGCCGGTTCGAACACCACCATGATCAAAACCAAAGCCGAGCGCGACGGCGATATGTACAAGATTAACGGCCAGAAGATCTGGACGTCACGAGCCGAATACTCAGACCTAATGGTGCTACTTGCCCGCACCACCCCTATCGACGAAGTCGAAGATCGCTTGCAGGGCCTGTCAACTTTTCTGGTGGAAATGCGAAAGCCTGACGGCTCGCTCATCGACGGGCTCACGATCAACCCCATCCAAACAATGATGAATCATTCGACGACCGAGGTCTTCTTTGACAATGTAGAGATCCCGACAAGCGCCTTGATCGGCGAAGAAGGCAACGGCTTCCGCCAGATCCTAGGTGGCATGAATGCCGAGCGCATCCTGATCGCCAGTGAGTGCATCGGCGACGGCAAATTCTTCCTTGAGCGAGCATCGGCGTACGCCAACGAGCGCATCGTTTTCGACCGTCCAATCGGCATGAACCAGGGAGTCCAGTTCCCACTGGCCAAGGCCCAGATCCACCTAGAAGCCGCTGACCTGATGCGCTGGAAAGCCTGCGACTTGTACGACGCCGGCAAATCCTGTGGCGCCGAGGCCAACATGTCCAAGTTCCTGGCCAGCAACGCATCATGGGAAGCCGGCAACGCGGCAATGGACACACACGGCGGTTTTGGTTTCGCGGCCGAATACGACATCGAACGCAAGCTTCGCGAGACCCGGCTCTACCAAGTTGCACCAATCAACAACAATCTGATCCTGGCCTTTGTTGGCCAGAAACGTTTGGGTCTCCCCAAGAGCTACTAGCCGCATTTTTGGTTCCCCGTGGACCGAATAGTTCGTCAAGAGCTACCGGCCCAAGATCTGTTGAATGGACGTGCTGTACGGTGCGCGATAACGACGTTGTCTCGTGATGTTCTGGCGTTGAGCCCTCTTGAGAGAATCATCCAGTCTGTTGGTGCCACCATCCTCGTTCAGCTGCGTGGCATTGCCATTGGGACCGGTGAGGCCGACCATCGAAATGTCGTGATCCATCCCAACGACCGAACAACGACCGAACCACGATCCGCAACGCTCAAGCCCACACCCAGCTTCTTGAGGCGAGCCACTGAGTCGGTGATAGAACTCCTGCATGGGAATTACCGCCATCGTCCTGATCGAAGCCGAGCCTGACGCCATTGCGGAACTTGGCCCGCGCCTTACCGAAATCGATGGTGTTGCCGAGGCCCATTCAGTCGCCGGCGGCGACACCGACCTTGTGGTCATCGTCAAGGTGACCGACCATGAGTCGATTGCTCGCGTGATCACCGAACACATCGCCAAGCTCGACGGCATCAAGTCGACGAGCACGATGATCGCGTTTCGGTCATATTCGGCCGAAGTTATGGACGCCGCCTTCGACGGCTTCGGCGACTAAACCAGCTATTAATCCCATATTTAGCGCCCGCAATAAGAGCGATATCGGCACTACCTCAGCATTGATGAGACGGGCTCCGAGCAGCTGAAGCCCATAAATAGGCTGCGCCGAATGTGGCATCGCGGACTGCCGTACTGTCAGCGACGAGCCGGTATGCCACGAAAGTTCCCTTCACCATGACCGACGCCTTCGGATCGAAGTACGCCACCGGTAAGACAGGCCACGGGATGAATGGAACAACTCACCAGTAACATCTGTTATTGGCTTTGCGGCACTGTTCAGTCGTGCCAGCCGGAATTGAGAGCACATGCCTACATCACCACGGCCAGAGTCCGCTAAAGGTCGGCCCAGACCAAACGCACCACTTCGCATCGCGCTCCTGACGTACCGGGGGAAAGAGCACTGCGGCGGGCAAGGTGTGTACACCCGCTACATCGCTCGGTCACTGACCGACTTGGGTCACCATGTCGAAGTCTTCAGCGGCAACCCGTACCCCGACGTCGACGACGACATCAAGCTGCACAAGCTGCCGAGCCTGGACATCTGGAATGACACCTATCCAGGTCGCATGCCAGCGTTCTGGGAAGTCAAGAGTCTGCCAGACTTTGCCGAAACGATGGGCCACTGCATAGGCACCTTCAGCGAACCAATGTCATTCAGCTGGCGTGTTTATGACGCGCTCAAAGACCGAATGGACGATTTCGACTTGATCCATGACAACCAGACGCTTGGTTGGGGAATCCTGAAGTTGCAGCAAGACGGCTTACCGGTCCTCGAAACGATTCACCATCCAATCACTGTCGACCGCAAGCTGGAGATCGAACACAGCCGTTCCAAAGTCGAAGAGTTCGGCAAACGTCGCTGGTACGCCTTCACCAAGATGCAAACCAAGGTCGCCCGCCGCATGTTGCGGGTCATGACCGTCAGCGAGTCATCACTGGGCGACATCTGCAATGACCACCGGGTTAGTCCTGATCGCATCCATGTCGTCCCAGTCGGCGTCGACCCTGACCTGTTTAAGCCTCTACCCGACGTGTCCCGTGTTCCTGGCCGCATCGTCACGACCGCAAGCGCCGACGTTGTACTCAAGGGTCTGCACTATTTACTTGAGGCGCTCGCCAAGCTACGTGCCGAGAGCGAAGACGCCCACCTGGTCATCATTGGTAAGCCCAAAGATGGCGGGAAGGCCATGGACACAATTGCTCGTCTCGGCCTCGAAGGCCATGTCGAGTGGATCAGCGGCGTCCCGGACCAGCGCATCGTCGAGCTCTACAGCGAGTGCGCCGTTGCATGTGTCCCCTCATTGTACGAAGGGTTCTCACTGCCTGCCATCGAAGCCATGTCTTCGGCTGCGCCACTGGTAGTCACAACCGGAGGCGCTCTTCCTGAGGTCGTTGGAGACCACGGCGTTGGGGCCCTGCTCGTAGACCCCGGTGATTCCGATGCTCTTGCTGCAGCCCTCGGCCGGCTACTCGACGATGCCGAATACGCCCAGCAGCTGGGCGACAATGCCCGGGCACGCGTACTCGAAAACTGGAGCTGGCACCACACAGCACTGCGCACCGTCGAGCAATACGAGCTCTTGCTCGACGAGTACTACGCAACACCTCGATCTAAGTTCGCTCGCCCGTTCGAACGCCGAGGAGAACTTCCCGAGGGTGCTGTTCGAGCCCAGAAGCTCGCCGCCGAAGCCCGCACCCGCACTAGCCAAGGCACGCAAGAATGACGCGTTTCGCACGACCGATGCACAAGCCCCGGGATGTCAAACCGAAACCCTTCCATGCCAATGCCACAAGGGCGAACGAACAGAACCCGGTGTAATTGTGCTCACCGTTGACTATGACCGGCTAGGCCTAGAAGCGGGCCACGAACTTCTTGACCTTGGCTGCGGCTTCGGTCGTCATGCCTTTGAGGCTGCCCGTCGCGGTGCCCACGTCACCGCCTGCGATATGGCCGTTCCCGAGCTTGTCGATGTGCGCAACACCTTTGGCGCTATGCACGACGCAGGCGAACTCGACGACTCAGTACGTTGCGCTCAAATCGCCGGAGACGCTACTCGCCTTCCGTTCGGCGACAACACCTTCGACCGCATCATCGCCAGTGAGGTCCTGGAACACATCCCCAGCGACATCGACGCGCTGGCCGAATTGACCCGAGTACTCAAGCCAGGCGGCGTCATCGCTGCGACAGTGCCGACGTTCTTACCTGAACGCATTTGCTGGGCAATCAACAGCGACTACCACGCACCCGCGAGTGTCGGCGGGCACCTCCGTATCTATACCCGCGGCGAGATGCGAGCCAAAATGGCTGGTGTTGGCCTACAGCCAATCGACGCACATCAGACCCACGGACTCCATAGTCCATACTGGTGGCTCAAGTGCGCGGTTGGGATCGAAAACAACGAACACCGTCTAGTCAAGAAGTATCACGATCTGTTGGTGTGGGAAATCACTAACCAACCAAAAATTCTGCAATGGGCTGGCAAGATCCTGGACCCGCTGATTGGCAAGAGCACCATCGTCTATGCCGAAAAGGTCGCCCTTTCAGTATCCACAGGCGTTGACATCGCAGGCGTTGCAATCACAGCCCTCGAAAAATCTAATGCGACCTGAATTCGAACTCCCGGCGGTCGACGGAATCGTCACCGCCGATCAAATCCGCGCGACCGGTCAGAGCATCGCTGAGCTCCAACTCCTCAGCGGCCAGATCCCTTGGTTTTCCGGTGGGCATTGCGACCCGTGGAACCATATCGAGACAGCCATGGCCCTCGATGTCGTCGGTCTGCATAACGAAGCTGTCGCGGCCTATGGCTGGCTGCGTGACGTCCAACTTCCCGACGGGAGCTGGTACCAGTACTACAACAACGATGGTGTCGAACAAGACAAGTTTGACGCCAACACCATCGCCTACATCGCCACGGGTATTTGGCATCACTGGCTTCTCACCGGCGATCGCGAATTTCTCAACGCCTACTGGCAGGTGGTCGACCGAGCCATCAATTGGGTACTCGCGCTGCAACGCCCTGCAGGTGACATCGTGTGGGCTCGCCATTCTGATGGCACACCGTTTTCGTTCTCACTCTTGACTGGGTCATCGTCGATCTGCCACAGCCTGAAGATTGCGATCGCACTGGCCGACGAACTCGGCCACGACCGTCCTGCCTGGCGACCTGCTGCAGCTCGGCTCGCCGCTTGCATCCGAGACAACGAGGCCGCGTTCGCACCGAAGAAGCGATGGGCCATGGACTGGTATTACCCGGTCATGACCGGCGTGGTTCGCGGCCAGGCCGGTATCGATCGTCTACAGGCTGGCGAAGACACATTCATCATCAAAGGTGCCGGCGTTCGTTGTGTCGCTAACCAAGACTGGGTCACCTCCGCCGAGACCTGCGAAGCGGTATTGGCCTTTCTCGCCGTCGGCCAAACAGAACGAGCGCTTGAGCTCTTCGATTGGGCGCAGTGCAATCGCGATGTCGACGGTTCGTACTTCACTGGCATGGTCTTCCCACAGCGCGTGAACTTCCCTGGTGGCGAACGCTCGGCCTATACCGCTGCTGCCATCGTCTTGGCTGCCGATGCGCTATGCGGCGCTAGCCCTGCATCTCGGCTTCTCTGGGCACACGATGCGGTAGCCGAAGTCGAAGCGGTCTTCGTCAACTGAAACCAGCCATCAATGTCAGTTGAGTTGGTTTCGATTACCGGGCCACGGTTATCGCTTGTTGCATCAGCCATAGTCGCAACGAACGCTACTGGCCCCGGCGAGTGGCAGCTAGGGCGTCCACTCGGCATAGTAGTTGTGAGCACCCATTTCCTTGACGTCGGTAACCCAGTCGCTGGCGTAGGGCCAGTCGGCTTCTTGGCCTTCGAGCGGGCCTTGCCAAAAACGAGCCAGTGGCCCGTCGACGCTCGGCTCTAGCGACCAGGCCTGGCGGCGGTACGCAAAATTGTCGGGGACAAGCTCGTGCGCCATGCGGAAGTGGCCAATAGCTGCCTGGTGATTACCGGCCAATTCAAGGTGTGTTGCCATCTCGAAGTGGGCATGGCCACGGGAGGTGTCGCTGTTACGGGTGCCAGATCGATCGATCACCTCAGCGGGAGCCAACGAGAACTCACTGTCAACGCCCTTCTCTATCCAGTCACGAAGCGCCGCTTCATAGGTCGGCGCGTCATAGATGATCTGCGATGCATGGGTCATCATCTCGACGATACGTTTCGGCGGGTTCTCCATTGCTCTCTGATTCGGAGCGCGCTGCACCCCCACCGACGGCGGAGCTGGCGACGTCTCAGCCGGCCGAACAATCAAGCCATCCTCATCGATCCATACGGCATTCGGGATGTTCACGACACCGAACAGCTCCGCGACCCGATGATGTTCATCGATCAGCGATGGATGCTGTGGGTCGGCGGCTTCGATGAATGCCCGACATGCCTCCGGGCCAGCGGTATCGATACCCACGGTTACCACTTCGACACCCTGGTCCTTGACCTCATCGCGAAATGCCTGCCACACGGGCAGGTCAGCCGAACAACCTCAATAGGGCGACCAGGCGACGAGCACAACCTTTTTGCCTCGCAACGAGTGCAACTCGAATATGTCGCCGTCAAGCGTAGGCAAGGTCAAGTTTGGAGCTTCGACAGTAGACAGAGCGCGCGAGCCAATCGACTCGGGCCCAAGCGCCCAGATGCCATGGGCCTCGTCGTGTACCAGCGGCATATTGAGTTGATCGGCAAGCGAAGCCAGATCAACAACTTCACCATCAGAATTGTCGGCAAGGGGAACACATATGTCGCCCTTGCATGCACCCTCGGGTTTGAGTTGCCAACCAGTACGGCGCTCGAAGTCGGCCCGACTGACGGTGAGGGTCTCAGCGATCATCACTCGACTCTAGTGGTGTGGACCCAACTAGCTGACTCCCTCTAACCGAACGACGCCGGTCTTCGAATTGACGAGCTATCACACAATCGATGCCCGCGATCTGGGCCTTCTTAGCAAGCATGGCCCGCTGAGCGTGGCGGCCACTGGGCAGCTCTCTTTCACTGTCAGCGCTTGCGGCTTGTTCTCCAGGCGGGTGGTCGTGACGAGTAGACCAGCGGTGCCGCCTGGCACCAGCGTTCCCAGGTCAAACGTCAGCCAAATCACCGTCAGCAGAATCACAATATGGCCCTGCGTAGGCAACCCTGCTCAATCAGAATGGACCTCTAGGTCACTGACCAGTCGGCGGCGGCATCGGTCGGCCAGCGGGGGCCATCGACTCGTGGGTGTTCGAAATTCTCGACCCGCAACGTTGTTAGGCCAGGACTATCAGCAGCGATGATCTCAGTAGCCAGCTCAGAGAAACCTGCGCGAAAATGCTGGCTGCTCTTGAGTACCACCAGGTCATAGTCGCGCACGTCGATCCCATGCAGCGCGAAAACTTCCTCATCGAACACCTGCGATCGTTC
Organism: uncultured Acidimicrobiaceae bacterium; assembly: GCA_905182135.1. Classification (GTDB taxonomy): domain Bacteria; phylum Actinomycetota; class Acidimicrobiia; order Acidimicrobiales; family UBA10347; genus UBA10347. The sequence goes on from CAJJAG010000003.1 coordinate 116,616, forward strand.
AGAGCCGACCAGAATGTCGAGTCCACCACGACCACCAACCTGCAGCCTCGCCATAGGTCCGTAACGAGCCACTAGCCCCGCAAGCATCGGCGACGTGTACACGAATCGGCCGTCGGACAAGGTCTTTACGTATACGTCGAGCTTCAGCGGCGCTCCGTGCAGCTCGTCGTGTTTCCCTCCAAGCGAAACCGAGATCGTTGCCCCAGGGCCAGCCTTGGTCGCTTGCTTGGCGACAGCCGGGTCGTAGACAAACCCGAAACACGTCCGCTCGGGAGCGGCTTCGATCAGCGCTCGCAGCACGTGGGTGGCGTCGCCCGGCGATCCTCCGCCTGGGTTGTCGGCAGTGTCGTTGACGACCACAGGACCGCCTTGATCAGACGCCACGCGCACGGCCTGCGAGATAGCGATTTCGGGGCTAAGCGATTCGAGCCGAAACTCCTCGCGCCGACCCCACACCTGTGACGCAATTTGTTGTGCGACCGAACGAGCGAGCGCGGGATCATCATGTGTCGTCACCACGACCGAAGCGCCGGCTTGAGGAATGTCGGTAAACGGGAACCCGTGGAAGAACGCGCATCGCAGCACGCCCGGTTCCTCTTGAAAATCGAGACACATCTGCCGGATATCACCAGCTGGTGCGATATCGGTCGTTGCAGTCGGCAACAGCAGCGGCAGCCGTTCGACATGGGTGGTCGGTTTCCAGTCGCCCAACAACAGTTTGGGCACCGCATCGATGGCTTCAACGCCGCGCTCAAACATATCGACGTGCGGATAGTCATAGACCCCGAGCATCAGATCGAAGACCTCGTTCATTTCGTTCGTGATACTGCCGTGCAGATCGAGCGTGGTGATCAGCGGCACGTCTGCGCCGATAACCAGACGGATCGCAGCACCCAGATCTGCTTCGAGGTCATCGATGCCGTCGACGATCCCTGCACCGTGGGTATCGAGCACCACTGCGTCGACAGGCAGTGCGGCCGATATACCTTCGACGAGTTCGTCGCGCATCTGCTGATAGGCCGAAGCTTCGACCGTTCCAGATGGTTGGGCGGACGCATGCAAGACGGGCACAAGTTCATCGCCATTGGCGTCACCTGCGGCAAGCATGCCCCCCACAAAGGTGCGAGTGCCTGCGTATCCATGGATCTCGTTGCCTCGCCGAACATCGAACGAATCGAGACCCGTCATGCCGAAGGACTCAACCGCGTAGGTGTTGGTCTCGTGGACGATGCCGCCAATAGCGATGCGCATGGCCCGAACCTAGCGCACCGACCCGGCAGGTTTCTGGGCTGCAGCTAGTGCACAAAGTGCGCTACTTGCGGCCAAGACTGAACCCTCTCATGTGAGCTATGGCCATGCCGTCAGCCGATTACCGAGGTGGGGTCACAGTTGGCGCCACAGACGATGACCGCAACCGTCTCACCGGGTTCGGGTAGATACGCACCACAACACAGTGCAGCCGCCGCAGTGGCGCCGCCAGGCTCGACAACGAGCTGTGCCGAGGACCAGAATCGGCGCTGCGCATTGAGGATGGCGGCATCTGGGACAGTGATTGACGTTGCCCCTGCGTGGCGAAGCGCATGCCAATTGGTCGTGCCAACTCGGCGAGCACCAAGTGAATCCGCCGCCACACCTTCGACGCTAACGTCGACAGGCTCACCAGCTTCGGTAGCTGCTGCGAAACACTGCGAGGAATCTGGTTCTACGACGATGACCTTGGTGTTGGTACCTGCAAACCAGGCTGCAATGCCCGATGCCAAACCCCCGCCTCCGAGCGACACGAGAACGGTGTCGACATTAGGAAGGTCAGTCTCGACTTCGAGCCCGATAGTGCCAGCACCAGCGATGGTGTCATTGTGGTCATAGGCATGGATATCAAGTGCGCCGGTCTCGACTTGGCGTTGACGGCATGCAGCGAGAGCATCGTCATAGAGCGCACCAGTGACATGCACGGTCGCACCCAGTTTGCGAATCTTGTCGACCTTCGCTGCTGGCGATACCTGGGGAACGAAGATCTCAACTGGCACCCCAAGCTTCTGGGCAACCCAGGCGACGGCTAAACCATGATTGCCGCCCGATGCAGCAATCAGCCCACTACTCGGGATCTCGGAAGTGACTGCCCGATGTAAGGCGCCGCGTGGTTTAAACGAGCCGGTGTGCTGCAACAACTCGAGCTTGTTGATGACATGACCAGCGGTATCGAAGAATCGTGGCCCCGTGTCGAGCATGGGCGTTCGCCGGATACCGCCATCGATCAGCGCTGCTGCGGTTTCGATCTCGGCGCGCGTAACTGCGGGTTCCATCAGATGCCCTTTCTAATGCGGCGAAGCGTCCGAAGCGAGCCGGTGTGACCGATCTCTTCGAACCCACCGGACTGCATAGCCCGCGTCCAGATCTCGAACGGTGGTCGACCACCGTCGGCCGGATTGGGGAACACATCGTGGATCAGCAAGAGACCACCGATCGCGACCTTGGGAACCCAATACTCGTAGTCAGCGTGTGCCGGTTCTTCACCGTGGCCTCCGTCGATGAAGAGCAACGCAAGCGGCGTGTTCCAGTGCTGGGCGATTGTTGGAGAGTCTCCAACCAGTGCCACCACGGTCCCTTCGAGCCCAGCATCGTGCAAGGTCCGACGAAAGAACGGAAGCGTGTCGATCTTGCCGACTGCGGGATCTACTAGGTCGGCCTCGTGATGCTCCCAGCCCGCCTGGTTCTCTTCACTCCCTCGATGGTGGTCGAGCGCGAACAGGACTGAACCTTGAGCCTGTGCTGCGAAGCCGAAATACAAGGCGGACTTGCCGCAGTAGCTTCCGACTTCGAGCCAAGCGCCAGTGGGCGCCTGGAATGCAGCTGAATACAACGCCAGGCCTTCGTCGATCGGCATAAAGCCTCGAGCTGCTTCAGCCAGACCTCGCTGCTTGGCTGGCATCTCGGTCACCGGTACATCGGTCATGGGCTCACCTCGAGCGGAGTGTTGCCAAATAAGTATTTCTCAAGCACGACAAACTTAAAGATCCAAACAGCACCAAAAGCCATGAAGTTGGCTGCCAAGAAGACCACCGACAAGTCAGTGAACACATCAGCCGCTGCCACGAAGGCTACGGAAAGAAATAGACCAAGAAATGCCATCGCCCAGAACGGTGCTATCTCTCGGCCGATGCTGCTCCCTCCCCGTTTGTTCCACACCCAATAACGGTTCAGGAAGTAATTCGGGATGCTCGACAGCGTCACCGCAACGATGTTCGCCACGACAGGTTGCAGCTCGACGACGTCGAGGAAGACCCAAAACAGCGCCGCTCCAAGCGGAACCGTGACCACAGAGACAGCGGCAAAACGAGCCAGCTTCGCCAGATCAGTTTTGACGAAGCCGATCAACGACGAAAGCAAGCTCACCGCCGACAAGGCTACCTCTCGACCTGAGATCCCCGAGTGGCAAACGCTGCGGACCGTCCGATCGGGATCAGGGCTCTACACTCTCGCCGTGTCCACCATGAACCTTCTCGCTGCTGAGGCCGGAAGCAATTTCCTCGAACAAGAACTGAGCGTCGTCGTTCTACTGGCGGTAGCCGCTGCGATGGCTATCGTCGTCAAGCGCATCAAGGTGCCGTACACGGTCGCCCTGGTTCTGGTCGGCCTGGCGTTTGCGTTCTTTCCCAACTTCGTCGATATCGACTTCTCCGCCGAACTGATCCTGGGGTTGCTCATTCCGCCGCTGCTGTTCGAGGCCACGCTGCATATCCCCTGGCCGAAGCTCAAAGCCGACCTAGTGCCGATTCTCATATTCGCCATCGGCGGCACCATGCTTGGCACCTTCGCCGTCGGCTGGATCGTGTGGTGGCTCGTTGGTGTGCCGTGGCTGGCAGCAGTCGCGTTTGGAGCGCTGATCTCGGCAACCGACCCGGTCGCTGTGATCGCATTCTTCAAATCGCTGGGCGTGACCAAACGCCTGTCGGTTCTGGTTGAAGGCGAAAGCCTGTTCAACGACGCAGTGGCCTTTGTGGCCTTCACACTTGCTGTAAGCGCTGCTGCACCCGGCGAAAGCTTCGGCATCGGCAACGCCATTGGGGACTTCCTGATCGTCGGCGGTGGCGGACTGGCCGTCGGCATCGTGCTCGGCTGGTTCGTCTCCGAGGTCGTTTTGGCTCGGGTCGACGATGCGCTCATCGAGACCACAACCAGCCTGGCTCTGGCCTATGGATCGTTCCTGGTCGCCGAAGAGTTCGGGCTAATTTTCAACATCGAGGACCTGCATTTCAGCGGCATCCTTGCGGTAGTCGCCGCTGGGCTCATGGTCGGCAACATCGGGCTGCGCAACACCTCACCCACCACGCGAATCACGCTCGAGTACTTCTGGGCAGTGCTGACGTTCCTAGTGAACTCGCTGGTGTTCCTAGTCATTGGACTGAAGATCAACCTGCGCGAAATCGACATCGCAGAGAACATCCTGAATGTGGCGATCGCCATCGGTGCGATCCTGCTGACACGCTTGGTCATCGTCTACGGGTTTGGGGCCATCCATGCAAGGGTGCAACCGAGCCGGCGCGTACCGACCTCGTTCCGCCATGTCATGTACTGGGGCGGCCTCCGTGGCGCTATCTCCCTCGCGCTTGCCCTGCTGCTCGAAGAGAGCGACTTCGCACCCGATGTCGTCGACACGCTGCTCGTCATGACCTTTGGTGTGGTGCTGTTCACCCTGCTGATCCAGGGCACCACGATCAGCGGTCTTATCGAACGCCTCGGGCTATCGGGGCAACAGGCAAACCAACGTCACCAGCAAGAGATCCAGGCACGCATCTACTCCCGGCGAGCTGGGGCTGCCGAGATTCAGCGCCTGGGCAGCGAAGGTGTCCTGTTCTCATCTATGGCAAAGGCGATGCAGAGCAACTACAACGAAGAAGTCGCCGAGGCCCGTAATGAGCTTGCCGAACACTTCAGCACTCATCCTGAACTCGAAATCACCATGTTGTTGCAGGCCAGGCGAGACGCACTGGTTGCCGAACAGTCCGCTATTGGTGAGATGGTCCGCAGCGGGTTCGTGAGCACCGACGTCGGCCATGATCTGACGGTCGAACTAAACAACCGCATGGCCGCTCTGGACCTGATCGAGGAACGCTGGGAAACCGACGTTACTCCTCCTGGCGAGTTGGACAACTCATGAGCGGTCCAGACAACATCGGCGAACTTATCTATGTGAGCTGGGGCGGCACCGGCCGAGGCGCCGCCCTGCGAGCGGCGTATGACCAGGCCGCAGACGCCGACCAAAGCCTTACGTACCTGGCCATTCTTGATCCTCCGCACTTCGCAGACCTGGACACCGGTTTTATCAAGCTCGTCATCGACGAACTCGAATGGCTGTTGAACGCACACATGCTGACCGTGGCTGAAGCTAGCTACAAGCAAGTCGAAACCACGCGGGTCATTGTGCGCACCGGCAACGTTGACGACGAGGTTGTTCAACTGGCCAAGGCCAGCGGTGCGCAATCAATCGTGCTCGGCGCACCAATCGCCATTGGTGACACCTCGGTCGACGAACTCGTCGCCGCATTGCGCCGCCATACAGGGATCGCCGTCACCGTTGCCGATCCCGACGCTCCTCCCCTGACCTAGCGGCATTTTGGCTTCTGGCCGTGACACCGTTCGTTCAAACCACGCTCAAGGAGCGTTGCTCTGTCAGCGAGTCGTGATGGTCGGTTGCACGTATTGCCAGCCAAAACGGCCCTTGATGCAGAGATTGCCGTTGGTTACGCTGTGGTCATTGGGTGACGTGACCTTAACGATCGTGTTGTCCTGCACATGCATTTCCAGGTTGCAACCAACCCCGCAGTAGGAGCAGACCGTCGTGGTGACCGTCTGTTCCTCTGGTTTCCAATTGGCGGCTTCGCGTAGGTCCCATTCAGTCTTGAACTGAAGCGCATTCGTAGGACACACCGCCACGCAGTTGCCGCAATACACACAGGCGGAGTCAGGCAGCGCAATATCGAACTCGGTACTAATGCGGGCAGCAAATCCACGACCGGACACCGAGATGGCAAACGTGTGTTGCGCGTCGTCGCCACAGGCTTCGACGCACTTGTAACACAGCACACATTTGTCATAATCTCGAATGTAGAGATCGTCCTGGATTTTGACTTCTTCGTTGATCTTTTCAGCGGCGGGACCGTAACGGTCGGGGTCGGCGCCATAGTGCTCGCTCCAGGAGTTCATGTCGTCGGCCTGACTCAAATCGACGCCCGAACCCAGAAACTCCAAGACCATCTTGCGGCTATGGCGAACGCGCCCAGAGTCAGTGTGAATCACCATGCCCTCTTCGGCCGGCCGAGAACACGACGGGATCAGAGTGCGACTGCCCTCAAGCTCGACGACACACACTCGGCACACGTTCACCGGTGTCAGATTCTCGGAATAACACAGCGTCGGCGTATCGATGCCGGCTGCCTTACACCCGTCGAGGACGGTGCCACCTTCGGGAACCTTCACGTCGACATCATCAATACTGATGGTTACCGTACGAATGCTGACACCAACTTCAGATGGATTCATTGTTCCGGTCATGAGGATTCTCCAATGAGCCCAAGTGCCAGTGCCGAAGCCACAGCGGACCCTGCCGTGTGCCCCAGGCCGCAGATAGACGCGTCGGCCATCGCGCTGTTCATATCGGCGTGAAGCTGGCGCTTATCAGGAGCCAAGCCAACGCCGTTCTTCGAACGCAGGTCGACCATCATCTCGTGTTGGCGAACAGCACCGACACGACACGGCACACACTGCCCGCACGATTCGTTCTTAAAGAACTCGGCAATACGGGTGCACATGTCGGTCAAGTCAGTGGCCGTGTCGAACACCATGACGACGCCCGAGCCAAGCGTCGTGCCAGCAGCCCGCGTGTCTTCGAGCGTGAGAGGCATATCGAGCGAAGCGGCTGTCACGAATGACCCAGCAGCACCGCCGAGCAACACCGCCTGCAGCTCGCCGGTCACGCCACCAGCGAGCGTCAGCAACTCCCGCAGCGTCGTGCCGAACGGCATCTCATAGGTACCCGGCGTACTGACTGCGCCCGAAAGACAAAAGAGGCGAGTGCCAGGTGAGCCTTCGGTGCCGATGCAGCGGTAGTCCTGAGCCCCTTCGAGCACGATTGGCAAGACGTTCAGAAGGGTCTCGGGATTATTGATAGCGGTCGGCTGGTTGAACAGGCCGTGCGTTGTCGGGAACGGCGGCTTGTTGCGAGGCTCACCGCGGAACCCTTCGATGCTGTTAAAGAGCGCCGTTTCTTCGCCACAAATATAGGCACCGGCACCACGGCGGACTTCGATATCGAAGGTCATGCCCGATCCGGCAACATCATCACCGAGCAAGCCAGCAGAACGTGCCTGGTCAATCGCATTCTCAATGCGCGCCGTCGCAAGTGGATACTCGCCACGAATATAAATCCACCCATTCTCAGAGCCCGTAGTAACAGCGGCGATGGTCATGGCCTCGATCAGAGAAAATGGGTCGTTTTCCATGATGGTGCGATCTTTGAAGGTCCCCGGCTCACTCTCATCACAGTTAGCCACCACGTGCTTGGTGTCGCCTTCGGCATCGCGCACTGCACTCCATTTGAAGCCCGTCGGGAAGGCAGCGCCGCCTCGGCCAGACAAGCCAGAGTCACTCAGCTCGGCCAAAACGGCATCGGGGCCCATAGTGATTGCCTTGGTCAACGCGACGTACCCGCCATGTTCGCGGTAGCTATCCAAACTGTTTGGATCCACCACACCCAAACGTTGGAGCAGGCGAAGACCCGTGCCATCTTGTTGCGGCCGAATAAATGGGTCGGCATCGGCCGCAACCATGTCAGGTCCGCGACGGCCCTGAATGAACACTGCGGTCGGACGCTCACACTGCCCCAGACACGGGCTCTCATGTACATGTCCGCCAGCAGCCTTAACCGTCGCAATGGCTTCTGTCGATCCTGCTCGGCAGGGACCATCAATACATACGTGGGTGACGGGACCGTCATGGTTCGGGGCAGCGTCGACACGGAACATCTCGTAGAAGCTGGCTACGCCATACGCCTCGGCTGGGGGCACCTGCAGCTCTTCGCAGACATAGTTGAGGCCACCCTTGCTGATCCAACCAGCCTCGTTCTGCAAGGCGTGCAACGCCGGAAGCAACATATGGCGTAGCCGATGGCGGCGCCTGGTGCCGCCACGAACCAGGCGAGGATGCTCAAACACAAGAGCACGCTCATCACCGAGGACCGCTTCAACAGCCGCCCGCTCGCCCGACGACGCAACCGCATCGGTGAACTTCAGATCAGCCATGTCATTTCCCCCTGGCTTGCTTCACTCGCTGTCAAAGTTCTAGTTCCCACTTGTTGACTGCAACACACGTACACCTGGTACGCGTCCGTTCTGAAGTGAGGAACGGCTCATAAAGCAACCGCTTTGAGTTTGTCGACGCGAATTGATGCGGCTTTGAATTCAGCGGTGCCGGAGCGCTTATCCCAGGCATCGCTGGTCATGACGTTTACGTCGACAAGCTCAGGAAAGTGGAATGTGGTGAAGGTCAGGCCCTCGGGGATATCGGGTTGGTAGCGCACCGCCATTTCGACCGTTCCGCGCGCTGATGAGACTTGCACTTTTTCGCCGTCTTGGATGCCCATGCTGGTTGCGTCGGCAGGGTTCATATCAAGCGCATCGCCATAACGGATCGGCGAGTTGTAGCCCCCGGATTGCACACCGGTGTTATACGAATCGAGCGCCCGTCCAGTGGTCAGACGCAGCGGGAACTTCTCGGACAGTTGTTCCTTGGGACCCTGGTGTACAAGCGCACTAAAGGGTGCGGGCTCACGGCCCTCGAGATCGTCGGCCCACAACCAGCTATGCAAAAACGGAGAACCTGGGTGATCCATGTTAGGGCACGGCCATTGCAAGCCGCCTTCAGATTCGAGTCGATCCCAGCTCATGCCCGCGTGCATCGGTGAGAGGGTTCGCAACTCGTCCCAGAGCTGTTCTGCATCAGGCGTGCCCCAGTCATGTCCCATACGAGCGGCAATATCGAAGATGATCTGGATGTCATCGCGAGCTTCGCCAGGTGGCGTGACCGCGGCCCGGACTCGCTGCACTCGCCGCTCTGAGGACGTAACTGTGCCGTTTGATTCGACCCATCCAATCGCGGCAGGCAGAACCACATCGGCCATCTCAGCGGTGCGAGTCATGAAAATATCTTGCACAACCAGCAAGTCGAGGCCTTCGAGCATCTTGCGGGCGTGGTGGATGTCGGCTTCGCTGTCGGCTGGATTCTCACCGATCACGTAGACAGCTTTCATCTCGCCGCGTTCCATTGCCTCGAACATGAGCGTGAGATGGATCCCAGGGTTGGGGTTCAACTCGACGCCATAAACGGCCTCGAACTTGGCACGAGCAACATCATCGTTGACCTTCTGGAAACCAGGAAGTTGGTCTGGCAGCGAACCCATGTCGCCGCCGCCCTGCACATTGTTCTGGCCACGCAACGGCACCAACCCGCTGCCCCAACAGCCAACATGGCCCGTCAGCAGTGCAAGGTTGCAAAGAGCCAGGACGTTGTCGACAGCGTTGTGATGTTCGGTGATGCCCAGGGTCCAAAGTATCTGCGCCGTTTCGGCAGTGGCGTAGGCATGGGCCATCTCGCGGATGGCTTCGGCGGGCACGCCGGTTAGTTCACTGCCACGCTCGAGTGTGTACGGCTCAACCGCCTCCTTCAACCGGTCAAAACCTCGGGTTGAGTGAGCAACGAAGTCCTTATTGTGTAGATCGGCAGCGATGATCTCTCGAGCCACCGTGTTGGCCAACGCGACATCGCTGCCGACTTCAAGGCCAAGCCAGACATCGGCAAACTTGGCCGACGACGTGCGTCGTGGATCGACGGCGTACATGGTGGCGCCGTTGTCGATGCCCTTGAGTAGATGGTGGAAGAAGATCGGATGCGCCTCGCGTGCGTTCGAACCCCACAACAAGATGACGTCGGTCTCTTCGATTTCCTGATACGACGACGTGCCGCCACCTGCTCCAAGAACTGTGGCCAGACCGACCACCGAAGGAGCATGTCACGTTCTATTGCAGGAGTCGATGTCGTTCGACTCCATCACCACCCGAGAGAATTTTTGGGCGGCGTAGTTCATCTCGTTGGTCGACTTCGAGCAGCTGAACATGCCAAAACTGTGCGCTCCACCGGCCCCTTGTTCTCGAGCAGCGGTGAAACCTTCGGCCACACGATCGAGTGCTTCATCCCAAGTCGCTGGCACCAATACACCATCAACCCGCATCCACGGCGTCGTCAAACGCGGCCTTGGTAAATGCTGTTTCGTCTTGTGTTTTCTCACGAAGCTATTCCCATTTTAGAGGTTGTCACGCTACACCCCGTTCTGAGGCTGCGCCCCGCTAAACAACCCAAAGCTGCGGACAATTAGTCAGATCAGCTGTTGCAACACCACCCGAGGCGGTGAGCCAGCGGCATCGCTGAACGTGGTGACATCCTTGATAATCGCCCTTTTTGCGTCGTCATCGTTGAAGAATTTGGTGCTTAAGTCACTACGCGTACTGAACGCACACATGGCGATGCCATCAATCTGCTGGCCATGAATCGTGTCGACCACCGCTAATTGGGAGTAATCGCACATAGCCAGATGCATTTGCAGCGCTAGTGGTCCGTGGGTGTCACGCCAATGATCGTCACACTGGCGGTGTGTCATCGCAGAATTTCGGACCAACCCGAAGGTGGCAATTGAGCGCTCGACAGTTGGCTCCTCGACAGGCTCCTTGATCACACGGCTGAAGCAGACATACATGCCCACGTCGCTAACTGACCGCACGGCTTCGACATCGTCGGTCGCCGCCCGGATCATGGCTGAATACGGCCGCCCGTCGCGCTCGGTTGGGTGGTTGACGTACGCCATACCCCCAAGTCGGGTCGCAGCCTCCGCCGCTGCGTCAGGGTCAGTTCCGAATCCAACTAGTTCGAGCATGCAGCCATCTTGGCACGGAGGGCAGCAACCATGCCTCTCAACGCCTCTCATAAACCATTCAGTAGAACCATGAGATGTCATCACGTCGCCCGTCGAAGATCTCGACCCGGTCCCTGGGCACTGTCTGACTCGGCGTCAACCACATTCTTGTTGCGCTTGCCTTACCCGCCTTCATCCTCTTCATCAGCTGGCAGATCGACTCAGCCATCGGTGTGAACTAGTTCGTCGGCGCCCGGGCATCAAGCAGCCCATGGATGATCCGAATAGTCGGCGTGTCAATACCGAGCCGGTCGGCACACCGCAGCGCTGCCCCATGAATGGCATCGTGTTCGGTCGGGCGGCCGGCCAGCGTGTCGTAAAACATCGACGTGCCACCATCTCCCCCACTAGCCATGAGGGTTTCGACTGCCTCCTCGGCGTTCCCGGGATCAAGATCGGCGCCTTCTGCTTGGGCTAACTGCCAGCATTCACGGACCAGAGCAATGGCGATTGGCTTAACACCTGGCTCGGTGACAACGCCCATCTTTCGACGTGTCAAGGCTGTCAGGCCGTTCGCCATGATGTTCATACTCAGCTTGCGCCACTGATGAGTAGCGAAGTTGCCGGACGGACGCAGTTCGGCCTGCGATTCTGCGAACAGCTCAACGAGTTCCTGCCCAAAGGGTTCTGCAGGCACGATCAACCGCCCCGAAGTCAAATGCTCAATGCGCCCGGGTGCGACGAGCTCAGCACCGCAATACACAACAGCGGGAATCGAAGGAGCGCCATTAACGAATGGGTCAACCCGGTGATGCTCGATGCCATTCTGGACGACCAGCACCCGAGTGTTCTGATCGCACAATGCTGCCAGCCAACCGGCAGCGCCCTCTGTTTGATGTGCCTTCACACAGACCAATACCCAATCAACAGTCGACTCAATATCTTCGGGATCTGTCACGACCGTTGCTTCGATATCGAGCGGGAACTCGGCCGATTCGATGACATACCGATCAAACGGCCGTCGAGCGCACGCGATCACGTCGTGCCCAGCCGCAGCAAGATGGCCTGCAAAGAAAACACCGACTGAACCAGGACCAACAACTGCAATACGAGCCATGCCCGCACGCTAGCGGCGCGGCTCACATCCAATGAGGTTCCATGAGCAGCCCGGAACCAGCGGGGTCTACGCTCCTCGATGGTGTCGGTAGCTAGCTGCTCAGGTGGGTTCGGAGCCGGTGCCTAACCAACGTTGGATTTGGGCTCGCTGTTTATGGTCGCGTTCGCCGATGACCCGCAGGTCTGCCATGCGTTGCAGGGTCAAGTCGGCAAAATTCTGAGCGATACCCGCTGCATCGAGTGGGTGTCCGTCGCTCTCGGCGGTGAGGAGCGACTTGACGACGTAGTCGAGATGTCGGCGCGACACCGTGTCGCCAGCTGAGCGCGAACGGTCGCGTGCTGAGCGCGTCAGACGATTCACCGAGCGAGGGTTGGGCTCGAGCTTTCCAATTCGACGCCATGCTTCGGCGAGTTGATAGAAGAGGGACTCCCAACGTTTTGTTTCGAGCAGCGGGAAACCGGCATCGACGCGGCGTAACGCTCGGGCACCACCGGGAACATCGTTTGTCAGGATGCCGTTTTCTGCCTCGACGGCGACCGTCGGCTCAACCGCAGCCTCGTGTTGTGCCGGAAGCAAGTATGTCTGTCGTCCAGTACTGATATCTGCTTCGGGAATCGACTGCAACAAGAACCGTTTGAAACTCGTCGCGCCGAACCACCCATCGCTGATCTCCGCACCGAACTCAGCCTGTAGTTCCCAGGCAAGCGCTGCAAGGTCGACCGGTCGATCAAGATCTGACCAGCGAGCCATTAGGACCGATGCAGCGTCAGCCGCTTGTTCGCTTTGTAGATCGAGAGCGGATGGATCAGCCGATTCAGGTTCCGCAACGGCGGCTTGATCGAGGCGATCAAGCTCGCTGCGAAGGTCTTCGGCAATATCGTCCAGCGTTGCAAATAGGTCGGCCATGCGCTTACTGAGCACCTCGACCAGCGGCGGGAGTTCGCCATCCTTGCTGTAGGTGTCCTCGTGAGTGAGCTCACCCCAGCTGTCCTGAAGCAGTGTTCGGACCTGTAGCTCGATCGTTACCGGCGTGGCGACGCCCTCGAGTCCAATACCGACCTCGAGGTTGACGTGCCAGCCCCGATAGCCGGACTCCTTCGGCTCAAGCACATAGTCGCGCTCCGATGCCGGGTCGAAGCGCAATCCTCTTGCGGAGCTGCCCGCCTGGGGGAGCCCATCAAGTGCCGCCTGAACCATCTCAATATCTCGCAGATTCGTGCATGTGATACGAAGCCCAACGAGGTCGCTCATCGCTGTGGGAACATCGTCGACCGATGTAATCGTGCCCTCACGAAGCAGCCGCTTGAGCTTTCGCCATGCCCGACGCTTCGACTTGACGCGACCAGAGATACGACGAATGCGCGTTCGGTCGCGATCTGAAAATGCATCGTCAAGAGCAGCTTGCAACGAGGCCATCGCCAGCGACAGCGCTGGATCAAGAACTCGCGTTCGGTGTTCGTCGTACCAGGTACCAAAATTGGCGTACCCGATCGAAGCCTTAGTCCCGGGGGCTACCATCGCTTCGATCTTACGGCCTGCTGGTAGGTGCTGGGTTGAGATGAGTCGCTGCAGTGAAAGACGCGCTCCCACGAACCCGTCGTGCGGTAACGCTTGACTCACCTATGCAGCACAACCGGAAGCCGTCGCTGCTAGACACAACGCAGTGGGACAACGACTGATCGCTTCTGACCTTGACGGCACCTTATTTGGACCGAACAGCGTTCCCGAACCTCGCACGGTTGCTGCCGTCAACGCTGCGGTTGACGCTGGGTACATCTTCGCTGCTGTCACGGGCCGAAGCCACTTCAGCGGTGCTGACCGTGTACTCGACAGCGGGACGAACGCCCACTGGTTCATCGGCTCCAACGGCGGCCATCGCATGGAACTATCCAGCCGGACTCTCGAGGAACGGCTGCTATTCAGCGAACACGACGTGCGCACGATGATAGCCGAATTACCACAACAGATCGATGGCATCGGTTTCGGCTTCGAACACGACATAGGTTTCAGCTTTGACGCTGGGTTTCGTGCTGTTTTCCCCAGAGCGTTCGATGGCGGCCCGCGCCAAAACACCGCGTCATGGGCACCGGACAACGTCGGCAAAATTTTCGTCAGCCATCCGACGCTCGAGTCGTCTGACCTAATCAAAGCGGCCTCGTTATTGGTTCCCGATGGCACCCATGTCACCACTTCAGGCACGTCGTTCGTCGAACTCACACCACATGGCGGTGATAAGGCGTTAGGGGCCGCTCGGCTGTGTGAAAAGTTGGGTATCGATCCAACCGATGTCGTGGCCTTTGGCGACAACAACAATGACCTGTCAATGCTGGCGTGGGCTGGCCGCGGTATCGCAATGGCAAACGCAACCGCTGCGGCGCTCGCCATCGCCGACGAAGTCACGCTGAGCAACACCGACTATGGCGTGGCCGTTGTTCTCGAGGAACTCGTCCAGCAGTAGCGCTCGCGTATGGCTCGGCTGCATCGGGGCGACAGGACTGGCAACTGCTTAACAGCCGAACAGGCCATATGCAGGCATCGTCTTGAGAGCCAGCAGTCGGTCATCGTCCGCCCCGGTGTGCACCCAAACATCGGGTCGGGCCCCCGACTGATGCCATGCAATGCCATTGCTTTCTCGTCCAATCCGCAACGCTGGTTCGGTTACGCGGTGCGAAGCGACGTATCGTTTCGGTAGAGCTCACCGATCAAGGACTTTCCATGGCTGACGCATTTATCATCGACGCTGTTCGCACCCCGCGAGGCATTGGCAAACAAGGTAAGGGCGGCCTGTCGCATCTGCACCCGCAGCATCTAGGCGCCACCGTCCTGAAGGCCCTCGTTGACCGGAACGGATTCGAAACATCTGACGTCGATGACATCGTCTGGGGTACTAGCTCACAGGTCAGCGAGCAGTCCGGAGACCTGGGACGTATGGCCGCACTCGACGCCGGTTACGACGTCAAGGCCAGCGGCGTCACACTGGACCGCTTCTGTGGATCCGGCATCACGGCTACCACTTTGGCCGGCCACGGGATCATGGCTGGCATGGAGGACCTGTCAATCGGCGGTGGCACTGAGATGATGTCACTGCCAAAGAAGGGTTTGCTCCCAATGGGTGCAAACAACCTCCACCTGCGCGACCTCCACCCGCAGCCGCATCAAGGCGTATGCGCCGATGCCATCGCCACGCTCGAAGGAATCCCTCGCACCGCACTCGATGCCCACGCTGCGGAGTCACAGGCCCGTGCAGCACGGGCGATCGCAGAGGGCCGCTTCGACAAGAGCCTGATCACCGTTTACAACCACGACGGAACCGTTGCGCTCGACCGCGAAGAGTTTCCTCGCCCCGGGACCACGGCCGAATCACTCGCTGCGCTCAAGCCCAGCTTTCCGGCCGTTGCCGACTACCGGCACGAAGACAACCCCACCTTCCGCGAACTCATGGCGCAGAAGTTCCCTGACCTTGAAATCGAACACATGCACCATGCCGGTAATAGTTCCGGTGTGGTCGACGGTGCC
This sequence comes from uncultured Acidimicrobiaceae bacterium, assembly GCA_905182135.1. GTDB lineage: Bacteria > Actinomycetota > Acidimicrobiia > Acidimicrobiales > UBA10347 > UBA10347. Next base: position 132,209 of record CAJJAG010000003.1, read on the forward strand.
GCCGCCATCTTGATGGCCAGCGCCGACTACGCCAAGGCCCACGGACTAAAACCTCGGGCCCGTATTGTGGCTACCGCCAATATGGGCGATGACCCAACTCTCATGTTGAATGCCCCGGTTCCCGCTGCGCTGAAAGTGCTCGCACGAGCTGGTCTAACGGTCGACGACATCGACATCTTCGAGATCAACGAGGCCTTCGCTGTTGTCTCCGAAAAGTTCCAGCGCGATCTCAACCTTGATCGCGACAAGGTGAACGTCAATGGTGGGGCCATGGCACTCGGCCACCCCATCGGGGCAACTGGCGCCATCTTGATTGGCACCGCACTGGACGAGCTCGAACGAAGCGACGGACAATTCGGACTCATCACCATGTGCGCCGGTGGCGGCATGGCTCCCGCCATCATTATCGAACGGGTATAACGCCGGCGTGTGGGTGGAGATCTGTTGCTATCGGCTCTCCACCCGCCACGACGTCTGTAAAGAACCGACGGTGCAGCAACTAGCGACCATGAAGAGTGCACCCGCCACAATTGTTGCAACAAGCCGCAACAAGTTTCGCTTGCTATAACCCGTACCGCGCCGGTTCTGTGCGCAGCCACTCTCCAACCATTTCGCCAATCATGATGGTGCTCAGGTTGATATTTGCCCGGGGGACGGTTGGCATGATGGACGCGTCGGCAACCACCAACTGATCCACGCCATGGCATCGCCCAAACTGGTCGACCACAGCGAGAGGATCCTCAACCGGCCCCATCTTGGCTGTGCCGCATGGGTGGTACCCCGATGCCGATACCCGGCGGGCGACCTGCGCCAGGTCTGCACGGCTACTGCGCGATGGATCAGGGAAGTGAACCTGGTCAATGAACTCGCGTAGTGGCGCCAGTCTGGTTAGAGCAAACGCATCTTGGAGCGCCCGCACATGGCGGGCAACATCGCGTTCGTTCTCGCCGAAGTGAGGCTGAATCGAGGGCATCGAGTCGGGTGCAAGCGACGTCTGACGGACAGCACCGCGCCCATCGACCTGTTCCAGACTTGGCGCGAGCATGAACATGGGTTCACCGCTACGACTACCGGTGCGGGTCATCAGCTCAATGTTGACGTCGAGCGGCGTGTTACTTCCTTCGCTGGTGTAACGACAAATGGTCTGGACGAGTGGCAGGTCCGGGGCGCAAAACTCGGGAAACTTGGGTGACATAACAATGGCCAGCGCAGGATGATCTGACAGGTTTGCGCCGACGCCCTCCATCGTGGCAACTGGTTCAACCCCTAACGAGGCCAACTCGTCGGCGCTACCAATCCCTGACCGGATGAGAACACCAGGAGTATGAACCGCTCCGGATGAGATCACGACGAGCCTGGCGGCGATGTGATCGCCAGCACCGGTTTCGATACCTACCGCTTGTCCGTCTTCAACCAACACGCGGTTGACCAACGTGTCAGGTCGGATTGTCAGGTTGTCGCGGTAGCGCGCAGATGCGAGGTACCCGATCGCAGTTGAGATGCGAAGGCGCCCAAGCTTGTTCATGGCCATTGGGCCCACACCCACTGCATCGGGTGCGTTTACATCAGCGCTTGCCGGGAAACCATGTTCGAGTGCCGCCTCGATAAAGGCAGCTTGTGTTGGCACCAACTCATCTTCGGTCCAGCGGCGAATCGAGATCGGGCCAGCGTCACCGTGATATGGCTCAGCGCCATAATCCAAATCTCGTTCCAACCGATTAAACACCGGCAAGACCTGATCCCACCCCCACGCAGGGTTGCCCAACTGGGCCCACCCGTCGTAGTCCGCTGGAATGCCCCGCAACGCGATCGTCGTGTTCACAGCCGTTGACCCACCCGTGACCCGGCCCCGTGGGAAACGGTCTGACCGATCGCCAAGCGGGTTGTAGCTGAGACCCCAGTCGTGGTCGACATAACTGTTGTCGTGCCCGTTGTGAAGATCTGTCGGCAAGTTAGTTGCGAGCGGATAGTCCGGGCCCGCGTCCAGCAGTAGCACCGAGCGCTGTGGATCCTCACTCGCCCGAGCCGCGATGGCTGCCCCAGCTGCGCCGGCTCCGACCACCACAATGTCCCACGTCTGACCGGCGATGCTGCTCATCACCCCATTCTGGCGGCCGGGAGGCTTCCACGCCAGAAGGACCCGGCTACGTGGGTGACCTACTGTTCAACCATGGCTGATCTCATCATTCGTAATGCGTCGGTGCTCGACGGGACCGGCGCGGCAGCAGTCGAAGCCGACGTCGCCATCACCGGTGACCGAATTACCGCCGTTGGATCTATCTCCGACTCAGCACCGACCGAGATAGATGCAGGTGGCCGAACCCTCGCACCTGGGTTTGTCGACGTGCATACCCACGACGATGGAGCGCTGCTGCGTCATCCAGGTATGGAGTTCAAGTTGAGTCAGGGCTGTACCAGTTTGGTCATCGGCAACTGCGGCTTCAGCGCCATCCCCGCCGTACCTGGCGAGAGCGACAAGAGCGGCCTGATCGGCGTCACCCCAACATGGACCGATCTAGATGGGTTTCGAGCCTCCGTCACCAAAGCCAACCCGGCAGTGAACGCCATGGCCCTCGTTGGCCACAACACAACCCGTTCGCTGGTTATGGGCCTCGAGCGCCGAGTGCCGTCGGATACCGAACTCGACGAGATGCGAAGCTACGTCCGGGCAGCAATGGACCAAGGAGCGTGCGGATTTTCCACCGGTCTGGTCTATGAGCCCGGCCGGTATTGCGAGACCGACGAAATTATCGAGCTGGCCAAGCAGTCAGCCGAGGCGGGTGGAATCTACGCCACCCATATGCGTAACGAAGGCGACCGACTGCTCCAAGCCGTAGACGAGGCAATCCAGGTCGGCACCGCTGCTGATCTGCCTGTGCAGATCTCACATCACAAGTCGGCTGGGCGGCGCAATTGGGGCAAGATCGGCTTGTCGCTCGCCAAGGTCGATCAGGCCAACGCGAAGGGTGCCGACATCACACTCGACGTCTATCCTTACACCGCTGGAAGCGGGCCAATGGCCCAGTACTTCAATCTGGCCAACATCGACCCAGAGCTAGCCGAAGTTATTCGATTCGCAAGCTGTCCTGCATTCCGAGAGTACGAGGGTCGTATGGCAGTCGACGTCGCCGCCGACCTTGGCATGGCCGTCACACAACTCATCCACGATGTCATCAGCGCACCTGAGGGCGACCGCACATTGTGTATCCAGTTCATCATCGACAACGCAGACATCGAAGAAAACCTGCGTCACCCATTGATGATGATTGGCTCTGATGGCATCCCTGATCTGCGGGGCCAGCCTCACCCACGGCTGTTCGGCACTTTCCCCAAAGTGCTTGGTCACTACGTACGCGAGCAGGGCGTCCTCGACTTGCCCGAGGCCGTGCGGCGCATGACCAGTCTTTCGTGTGACCGGTTCGGATTCGTTGACCGGGGGCGGATCGTCGACGGCCAGATCGCCGACCTGGTCTTGTTCGACCCCGAGACCATTGCGGACACAGCGACCTACGACAACCCCCAACAAGAGGCAACGGGCATCGATTTGGTCGTCGTCAATGGCAAGGTCGCGTTGCGCGATGGCACCCATACTGGGGTTGGCGGTGGTCGGCTGCTCCATCATCTGAAGTAGGCATCGCAAGTGCCGGTATCGGCTAAACATATCCCATGGGGATTCTGACCACTGAGTTGTGCCGACGCTTCGGAATCGAACATCCGATCTTTGGCTTCGCCCACGATGTTGCCACCGTCGCTGCAATCACGAACGCTGGAGGGCTCGGCGTCTACGGCGCAACCCGCCGGTTTCCCCATGAGATCGATGATGAACTGGCCGAGATCCGGCGGTTGGTCGGCGACAAGCCTTTCGGTGTCGACCTGGTTTTGCCCGATGGCATGCCTGAGCACAACAGCCGCGAAGCCATCGAGGCTCACATCCCCGACGAACACCGCAACTTCGTCAAAGGCATCGTCGACAAGTACCAAGTGCCTGAACCGAGTGGGCCTGGCATGCGAACTCGTTTCATCCGGTCAAAGGAAATCGAAGAAGCACAACTCGAAGCCGTCATGGCATCGAGCGTCGACCTATTTGCGTGCGGTATCGGTGCCCCCCGCCCTGCCGTCGAAAAGGCCAAGGAACTTGGCAAGACGACTGCCGCTCTGATTGGTAGCCCTCGTCATGTGCGAAGGGCGTTGGCCTCCGGTGTGGACATGGTCGTCGCCCAGGGGGCCGAAGCCGGTGCTCACACTGGCACCATCGGCACCTTCAGTCTGGTCCCCCAGATCGTGGATGCCTGCGGCGGACTCCCGGTGCTGGCGGCGGGTGGTGTCGCCACCGGCCGACACGTGGCGGCATCACTGGCGCTCGGTGCCCAAGCTGTTTGGGCTGGCACTATTTGGCTGACGACTTCCGAACACACCGCACACATGGCCCCGGCGCTGGTCGACAAGCTTCTTGCGGCGTCATCGGCCGACACAGTGATCACTCGTAGCGAGTCCGGCAAAACGTTCCGCCAGATCCGATCGTCGTGGAGCGACGAATGGGAAACAGCCGACGCCCCTGCACCATTAAAAATGCCGTATCAAGATGTGCTCGTGGGCGACCTACTTGGCGCAATCGATGAGCATCAGGTCGAGGCGCTACTGCATTCAGGCGCCGGCCAAGGCATCGGCTACGCCACCAAGATCCGTCCTGTCGCCGAAGTCATGGCCGACCTGATCGCCGAAGCCGAAGCAGTGATCAGTCGCTAAAGAAGCGCCCCACATGCAGGTGTCGAGCCTTGTGCCACTTGCAATGGCTGATCCGGCGAATGCTGGAACGCTGCGCGATCCTTGAAGCGTCTGAAGGCGAGCGGCACTACTGCCAGCGGGCGCGGAGGTCGACCTTTACGACTTTGCCGACGGGGTTGCGAGGCAGCGCGTCGATGGTTTCGAGTCGTTCAGGGAGTTTGTAGCTAGCGATCTTTTGCGCCCGCAGATGGTCAACCACTACCTCGAGCGTAGGTTCGGTGTCTGGCGCGGCAACAACAAACACGCCGACCCGCTCGCCAAGATCATCATCGGGGTAGGCAACAACCGCACACTCGGCCACAGCTTCGTGGGCCGATATGAGGGCCTCTATCTCGGCAGCCGAAACGTTCATACCACCACGGATGATGATGTCTTTGGCGCGATCCACGAATTGATAGAGACGGCGAGGGCCTTTGCTATCAGCGATCTCGAAGATGTCACCAGTGCGGTAATAACCATGCTCGTCGAATTCGCTTCCGTCTGACTGCAGGTAGCCATTGAAAATCGTTGGTCCACCGAATCGGAGTTCACCTTGTCGACCCGACTCGGTGATCTCCTCACCCGTTTCAAGATCCATGAGCCGCGCTTCGATACCCAGCCTCTGAGGCGCAGGGAAGAAGCGGGCGCGCTCGGCCGGATCAGGCACGGTGGCCATAGTCGACAGCATGGCAGCGCCCTCGTTCGAGCCAAACACGTTCACGATCTCGATGCCACGCTCTTGCCAGCCCTCGACCATCCACGGGGCGAGCGGCGCCGACCCGGAACTGATCTTGCGTATGTGTGACATGTCGACAGAGTCGAGCATGGCTTCGTTGCGCAACAGCATGTTCAGTAGCGGCGGAGGAGCGACGGTATAGCTGATGGCCTCACTACTGATCTGCCCGAGAAACACGGGCAGATCGATCGGATGGTGCAGAAACAGTGCGCTACCGGTCTGCAACCAGGGCACGAGCATGCCGCCGATACCGGCCATGTTCACGACCGGGAACGGACACAGGATTCGTTCATCAGCAGTAAGTTCCAATTCGGTCACCTGCGAGTCCGAGCTAGCAAGCCACATACTGTGGGCTCGGGGCACACCCTTTGGCGTACCGGTCGTACCCGAGGTCCAACAGATCGTCGCCACATCACTGGGGTGAGCGATATGTCCAGTAGGCACCGAAGCTGGGCCGTCGGGCAGCGCCAGCACCGTTGCACCGTCGATCGTGGTGGTACCAAAGGTGAACATGGCAGCGTCGAACTCAGCCAGCACACCCATCGATGCAACGAGGAGATCATCGCGATCTGGACGAGCCGCCGTAATCAAATGGCGGGCGCCCGAAGTCCCGAGGCCATGACGTAGCTCGTGTTCTCGGTGCTGAATCGGAAACGGCGTGGCGACCGCACCGATGCGAAAACACGCCATAAGAGATATCGGCAACTCGACCGCGTTTGGTAGCTGGATCGCGACCGCATCGCCGGCATTCACGCCGCCAGCTTGCAGGGCAGACGCCACGCCGTTGACCGCATTGTCGAGATCACCCCAGGTCAAGCGCTGCGGCTCACCGGTGAAAAACGATGCTCGGTTCGGCGCGTCGACAAGCGCTTCACTGTCTGGATGAGCAGCAACTGCTTGCTGGAGAAGTACGTCCAAGGTGGTCATAGCTATGTACCGTATTACGTGCCTCAAATCAACGAGCAGTCCGCATGAGTTTGACGATCGGCTTCGCCACGCCGACAAACTTGTGGAACGAGTCCTTCGAAGCCAAGCGTCAAATCCTTCAGCAACTGGACGATGCCGGTATCGACCAGGTGTACATGGCTGATCACGTGTCATTCCGTGATGGCTCTGGCACAGACGGATTCGTCGAGATTGCCGCCTTGTCACAGTTGCACCCATCGATACGAGTCATGATCAGCGTGTACTTGCTGGCGTTGCGCCATCCGTTGCCGGTTGCTCGCCAGCTTGCAACCATGTCCCAGATCGCACCGGGCCGGTTCACCCTTGGTGTCGGTGTCGGCGGCGAAGACCGACACGAGATCGAAGTGTGCGGCGTCGATCCAAGCACTCGAGGCCGGCGCACAAACGAATCACTCGAAATCATTCGTGGACTTATGAGCGGTGACGCCATCGACTTTTCAGGCGAATTTTTCGAGCTTGATCAGGCGCGTATCAAGCCTGCGATTCCTTCGAACACGCCAATCATTATTGGCGGCCGGTCAAACGCCGCTCTGGCTCGGACCGCCCGATATGGCGATGGGTGGGTCGGAACGTGGTGCTCAGCCCGCCGGTTTGGCGAGGCCGTCGGCATCATTGCTGAAGAAGCCGAGGCGCTCGGCCGCGGCGAAGTCGACTGGCAGCACGGCTACCAACCATGGGTCGGAGTCGCTGCGACAACCGAAAAGGCACGCAACCTGGTGGCGGCCGAAATGGAGTCGTTCTATAAGGTTCCGTTCGCCGCTTTCGAGAAGTACACGCCCTACGGAACCGCTGCCCAGGTGGCCGATTCACTTCGCCCTTACCTAGACGCAGGATGCTCCATGATCAACCTCAAGGTCGTGGCCCAAAGCGACCGGTCAGCAATCGAAGCTGCCTCCGAGATCGCCGACATGTTGCGCAGCTGAAACAACTTGAGACAGTTGCCCAACTTTTGCTGCGAGTTCTTCACCTGCAGGTAACGCAGGCCGGTGGGTCGTTGATGGGACCTCTTGCCCCTGAGGTAGCCGCGAGAAAATCTAGCGAGCAGGATTATAGGCTGGCCGCGACGTCGGGTAGCCCGCGGGGATTCGTTACTGAGCAGTGAGATACCGTGACCCGATGGGTGATTCCTTACCATTCGTCAATGGGCCGATCGAGATCATTGGCTGTCATGCCGAAGGTGAAGTTGGCGATGTCATTGTCGCGGGCGTCGAGCCACCACCCGGCGACACAATTTGGGAACAGCGTTGCTGGATCGACGCCGATCAGCGGCTTCGGAACCATGTGCTCAACGAACCACGCGGCGGCGTGTTCAAACACGTAAACCTGCTCGTTCCTGCCATCGACCCGCTGGCCGACATTGGGTTCATCATCATGGAACCCATGCACTCGCCGCCTATGTCGGGCTCCAACAGCATCTGTGTGGCAACTGTTGTGCTCGAGACCGGGATCATTCCAATGACGGAACCGACCACAACAATCGTGCTCGAAGCGCCCGGCGGCCTGGTCGAAGCAACAGCAACATGCGCGAATGGCAAGGTCGAACGCGTGACTGTGCGCAACGTCCCGGCCTTCGTTGCCGAACAAGACGTGATGCTTGCACTCCCGGGTATCGGCGACGTACGCGTCGACACTGCCTTTGGCGGCGACAGCTTCGTCATGGTCGATGCGGCCGACCTCGACATGGACATCACCCCCGCCAATGGTCGACAGCTCGCCACACTCGGCATGCAGCTCATTGCGTCGGCAAATGAACAACTGACGTTCTCGCATCCCACCACGGACTGGAAGCACTTCTCCTTCAGCCAAATCGCCGGGCCGCTCGAACGCTTGGGCAATGAGCTCCACATGCGCAACACCGTGGTTGTCGAACCGGGCAAGCTCGACCGTTCACCAACAGGCACCGGGGTATCGGCTCGCATGGCACTGCTGCATGCCCAGGGTGTCATGAACGTGGGCGACCAGCTCCACATGCGCTCGGTGATCGATAGCGAGTTCGTAGGCCAGATCGAGTCGACCACCACTGTCGGCGAGCTAGCCGCCATCGTCCCGCTGATCTCCGGCACAGCGTGGCGCACAGGCCGCTTCAGTTTCGAGCTCGACCCGACCGACCCATGGCCACTTGGATACCGAGTCACCGACACATGGGGCGCTGCGTGACTACCCCCGCCGCAACCACCAGGATGAGTTCTCCTAGCCAGCGAAGTCACACAACGCACTAGGTTGAAAAGAGCGTGAGCGGCAAGTTTCGCCCGCCTCGCAACGACGTGACGATTGAGCCGCGCCCAGTGCGGCAGCCACACCCTCCGATTTATGTCGCAAGTCCCCGTCTAGAGTCCGCCACCCGCACAGTGCAGCTCGGACTTGGCATCACCTTGAACGCCCATGTGGATTTTGCACCAAAGAGCCAGGAAACTTTCGATCACCGAACCGTCTATCCATTCCCATTCCAGAAATGGGTATTTTCAAAGCGCTTTGGGTGGTAGTGCTAGAGATCCAAACCAGGAGGGCTAACTTCTGAAGACACTTCCACCCAGCAGGAGAAACGTGATGACTCGGATACTGGACTACAGCGGTCGTGAAGCCGATCGGACAGTGACGGTGGCATCCCTGCGAGCACTAAAGAACCAGGATTCGCACATAGCCCAGGTCACCGCATCTACAGCAGAAGAGGCCGAGGCTGCGGAAAAGGCCGGTGTCGAGATGGTGGTCTGTATGTCCGACTTTGTACCTGCGGTACGCAAGGGTTCGAGCCGGTTGTTCGTGACCTCAGCGATCGACTTCACCGGGGCGGTCACGGTTGACGAGATCCTGGGCGTCGCTCTTGAATCACTGACTGCCGGCGCAGACGCTGTGATCACGGCCCGACGCCTGGAATGTGTTGAACGCCTTGCGGCCGAGGACATCCCCGTCATGGGCCATCTGGGTTTCGTGCCGAAAAAGTCAACCTTGTACGGCGGGATCCGCGGCGTCGGCAAGACAGCCGACGAGGCACTTGATCTTTGGCACAAGTTTCGTCAGCTGGAAGACGCCGGTGCCTTTGCCGTCGAGTGCGAGTTGATCCCTGCAGAGGTCATGTCAGCTATTAACCAACGAACTGGTTTGACGACCATCTCACTCGGGTCTGGCGCGGAAGCTGACGTCATGTTCTTGTTCATGAGCGACATCTGCGGCGAGACCAGTCGCAAGCCTCGCCATGCTCGTGCCTACGGTGACCTGGCAACGCTATACGCCAAGGCCCGGGCGACACGGGTAGAAGCTCTGCACTTGTTCCGACAGGACGTAAGGACGGGCGGGTTCCCTGCAGCATCCGAAACAATCGCTGTCGACCAGGACGAGCTAACAGCCTTCATTGCTGCTCTCGAACGAGAGTCCTAGCAACACGACTGGCCCATACCCATTGGTTGATTGCAGCCGAGCTCGTCACCATGGCATTCCTAAGAATTTCGAACATGTCGTGCCCGTATGCAACGCGTGGGTCTACTGGCTGGCACCTCGTAACTCGTGCTTCTTCACCTTTCCCAGGGCGGTGCGTGGGAGTTCATCGACAACGTACAACCCTTGGGGTTGTTTGAATCTGGCGAGTCGACCTTCGCACCATTCGCTCAAGTCGGCTAGCTCGAGCGTGGCACCATCACTAAGAACGACGACAGCGACTGGGACTTCGCCCCAACGGTCGTCCTTCACGCCAATCACCGCGACTTCACAAATTGCAGGGTGTTCGCCGAGGACCACCTCGAGTTCGGCGGGATAGATATTCTCGCCACCTGAGATCACCACGTCCTTGATGCGATCCGAGATATAGACGAACCCACCCGCAGACCGGTACCCGACATCACCGGTGCGAAACCATCCGCCAGCGGCAAAGGCCTCGTCGGTGGCCTGTGTATTACCCCAGTACCCAGTGAAAATATTTGGACCACGCACCCATAACTCGCCTGGCTCACCATCGGCGACATCGATACCATCAGGGTCTACCAACCGCAGCTGGGTATGGGCCGCAGGCTTGCCGCATGAGCCCAGGTTGTCCGCTGCTTCGTCATAGCGAAGGACCACAGCAGTGGGCCCAGTCTCGGTCGTGCCGTAGACCTGACCGACCGGGATCCCACGCTCAAAGAACGGCTGCATCAGTTCGGCAGGCACAATCGATGACCCGCTATTGATCCCCCGTAGCGACGAGAGGTCTGTGTCAGCAAAGTTCGGCTGCGACGCGACAGCGGCCAGCATGGCGGGCACGAGCAGTGTCTGGGTCGCCTGATACTCAGCAGCCAATGACAAGACTCCAGCCGGGTCAAACCGACGCTGCAGTACCACCTGACCCCCGACGTAAAGCGTCGGCAGGGTCTGGATATTCAATCCGCCAACATGGAACGTGGGCAAGGGCGCGATGATGCAGTCCTCGGCAGTAAGACCCTGGTGATCAATACCATTGAGCACGGCGTAACGAATAGCATCGTGACTCAACATTGCGCCTTTGGCCTGGCCGGTGGTGCCCGAGGTATAGACCATCAGAACCGTCGCCTCGGGATCAGCCGTCGCAGCCGGGGCATTGGCTCCAGCGAAGCGTTCAAACGGCTCGGCATCGAGATCCCGGACGGTCCAAGTTGAAGTGGTCTCAGCAACGAGGCCGTCGAGGCCGTCGGTCGTGAACATGACCAATGGGGTGCAGTCAGCGGCTTGTTGTCCTATCTCAGTGGCGGTCAGCCGATTATTAAATGGCACGAAGATCGCGCCCAGATGAGATGACGCAAACAGCAGGTCGAAGACCTCGACGCGGTTCAGCCCGCAGTAGCCCACGCGATCACCGGGCTCGACCCCCATCGCAACCAGCCCGAGAGCTGTTGACTGTACGCGCTCGACCAGTTCGGTGTAGCTGACAGCGTTTCCCTCAAAGTGGAAGGCAATACGGTCGGTGTCAGCCCAGGGGCGGATCCAATCGAGCAGGCTCATGCCCAAACCCTGGTCATGAAGCCCTGTTTGATGGGCACCTGCTCGGGAAGACAATCGACACGACTCACTGGGCGAGCTTATAGTCGCACGTGATGGCGAAGGAAGAGAAGCACCGTCCTCGTATGCAGCGGCGCACGCCCGTGTGGCCGGCACCCGATGAGGTGCAGGCACTGATGGGTGACGTGTCAGGCAACGAACTGAACGGCTGGAACGAACCTGAGGTTCGTCAACCAACGCCGGTCATGTGGGCCAACCCAGCCAAGCTCGCGCACGGCGATATGCAGATACGGATGACCGAAGAGTTCGTGGCCCATCCCGAGCTCCACGGCGTGCTGCGCATGAGCGATCGTCACGAGCCATTGGCTATCGCCCCGGAGCAAACCCAGCGGTCGAGCCAACAATGGATTGCGGCGCTCACTGAATTTTCGGCCGGCCCTAGTGGTCACGGCGTAGAGCTCGTCGGTGTAACCCAGCCGCAAGCCGAATGGTTCTTCGAAGGCCGTTCCAGTGAGATGCCTTGGATCGTGCTTCTTGCGATCGCGATGGATCATGAACAGCTCGCGACGGCACCCGAGCACACTTCAGCAATCGAGGTGCACAAGCAATACAACCGCGGCACGTCAGCGGCCAGGGCACTCGCCGATTGGTTTCGGAGTCACGGCTTTCGCGCCGAAGGCCATGGCGGCCCAGGTGCCGGCCCTATCCAGATGGTCCCGGCGGCAATCCAGGCTGGCCTCGGCGAACTTGGCAAACACGGTTCAATCATCAACCGCGAGCTCGGTTCATCGTTCCGACTCGCTGCTGTGCTCACCGATGCACCACTAACAGTCAGCGCACCGGACTCGTTTGGCGTCGACGATTTTTGTTTTGGCTGTCGTATCTGCACCGATGCATGCCCGCCTGATGCCATTGCCCCTGACAAGCGACTTGTCCGCGGCATCACCAAATGGGCAGTTGATTTTGATCGCTGTTTGCCGTACTTCGCTGAGAGCTACGGCTGCGGGATCTGTATCGCAGTATGTCCATGGTCAACTCCCGGCGCCGCTCCCCGACTGGCCGAGAACATGCTGCGTAAACAAGAGCGCCGACAGGCCCGTGAATCTGAGTCTGGCTGACCCTCTGGAATCGCTGGTTCGAAACTGCGGTAGCCGCCATCACCTTGATGACCCCGAAGCAGCCACTTTCGAGAGTGCATTCGCCTACTACCTAGGGTGCACGATCTTCGCCGAGACTGCACCGACATCAGTCGTCGCCCTGTCCATGCAGCCGGAAGCCGCACGATCCTGCGCTTGGCCTCACACAATCTTCAGGATTTAGAGTCAACAAATGACTTCGTCGTCGATCGACCGCTTGCCCAGGGATGTTCAGGCCGCACTTGCGGTCGACATGACTATCGACATCACAACAAACGGGCGCCTCAGCGGCGAACTTCGCCGTATAGAAATTTGGTTCCTGAACATCGATGGGTTGATCTACATCACCGGCACGCCCGGGCCCCGAGACTGGTTCGCAAACCTGCTCGCCGACCCGTCACTGATCTTTCACCTGAAGGAGACAACCACCGCTGATCTGCCGGCACAAGCAACGGCCGTGACTGACCCCGACGAGCGCTCGCAGGTGTTCGCTGCTTCGAGTGCAAGCTGGTACCTGCAACAGGGCGACAGCCTGGACTCACTTCTTAACGACGCACCAATGGTCCGACTGCGTTTCGATGGCTAGCCACAATTAGCCAGCGCTACGTTCGGCTGCTGCCACCGTATTGGCCATGAGCAACGCACGGGTCATCGGGCCGACGCCACCGATACGCGGCGACAACCAGCCTGCAACCTCCGCGACCTCGTCGTCAACGTCACTGACAAGCTTGGGGCCTTCGAAGCTCACGCCGGCAGCGACCACAGCTGCGCCTGGCTTCACCATGTCGGCCTTGATCATGCGAGGCGCACCCGCAGCCGCAATCAGGATGTCGGCCTGGCGGGTGTAATGGCCAATGTCATCGACGCCGGTGTGTACAACAGTGACGGCGGCATTGGCCATGTCTCGTTTAAGTGCCATCAGGTTGGCCAGCGGCCGACCAATCGTTAGGCCGCGTCCCACGATCACGACATGCTTGCCCTTGATTGGCACCTCGTAGTGATTCAACAGCAGCTGGATACCCGCCGGGGTGCACGCCACGGGGGCCTCAGTGCCCTGAACAAGCTTGCCAAGATTGACTGGATGCAGGCCATCGGCATCCTTCTCGGGAAGAACACGAATCAGTGCGGCTTCGAAATCTAGACCATTGGGAAAAGGGTACTGAACGATGTAAGCATCGACCGATGGATCCGCGTTAAAGGCATCGATGACCGCATCGATCTCGTACTGCCTAGCCGAGGCTGGCAATCTCACTTCTCGTGAGTTCATGCCCAGCTCTTCAGAATCGCGGTGCTTCATCGACACATAGTTAGCCGATGGGCCATCATCGCCAACGAGTAACGTGCCTAGACCAGGCGTGATGCCTCGGTCGGCCAGTGTCGCGATGCGGATACGGAGGTCGTTCTTGATTTCAGAGGCGACGAGTTCGCCGTCGAGTTTGATCGCAGTCATGAATTTCTTTCGAGTGTTGTCGCCGATGGCAGTCGCCAATAAAAACTACCGCCCTGAATCCACCAATGGATGCCGATCTCGATGGCGAATCGCCATTGATGTGCAAGAGGCATCGCGCCAGTTTTACGATGACTCAAATTAGTAGTTGATCAGCGGTTTGCCGCGCCATCCGCGGACCAGATTACGTGCCCAAGTGCGCACCCATTCGAGCGCTATATAAAACGCCGGGAACGCAAGTAAGACCAGCACGGTCGAGCTGACCAGACCACCCATCAGGGTGAAGCCAAGCGACTCCCAGAATGGATCGGCGAGCGACAGCGGCAACAAGCCCGCGACTGTCGTGAACGTCGTGGCCACAAGTGGGCGGAAGCGACTGGCGACAGCTGAACCAATTGCAGGCCCGATCGACGCACCAGCGCGACGTTCTTGGTTCGCCGCATCAACGAGCAAGATCGTGTTGTTCACCGCCACGCCGATCAACGCGATGAAACCCACCACCGCCAAGAAGCTCAATGGGTTGCCACTCAATGTCAAAGCGCCAAACACTCCAAAGAAACTGAACGGGATAGCCAAGAAGATCAGCATCGACTGCGCTAGCGAGCGGAACTGGATCGTGAGCAGGAGCAGCATCAGCCCCAGAGCGACTAGGCCAGCGACAGCAAGGCCCGCGAAGTCATCCTGGTTGTCTGATTCCAGACCAAAGTCGAAGCCGAGTGCGTCGGCCGAGAGACCTCGACCCTGCAGTGCCTCACCCGGGTATTGGACGGCAAGCAGGTCCTCGGTTGACGTCAAGATCCCAGAGATCCCGCTGTCTTCGTCGTACTTGGCACGCACCTCGATGTACCGGGCGCCATCGGTCCGGGCGATAGAACCATCGGTAGAAATTTGGGTATCGACGATGGTCGCCGTACCGGCGCCTGACAGAACCTCTTGACCCATCAGGTCGGTGGTCAGTTCTTGGGCAAATGCCTGCGCTGCATCGACACTCTCATCGTCAACGCTTATTTGCATCGCAAACGGGAACTCCTCCACAGGCGGGCCATTCTCTAGCTGCCCAACCGTGACGCGGGCGCCCTGGAGCCCCACCAGACGCGCTTCGATTTGTTCAACAAACTCGGGCGATCTAGTCGAACGGCTGCCGATCGGTGTGAGATCAAGGAATGCCTGAATCAACCGTTCGTTGCCCCGCACATACTGCGCTCGAAGCAGTTCCTCACCGAGTACATCGACAACCACTTCGTCAATTTGTGCCGATATCTCTTGAGCTTGCTCAATCGTGGTTCCTGGCGGAAACTCTGCGCTCAGGCTCAGGCCAACCGAGTCCTTACCTTGCGGGAAGATACTGAAGCCAAGCCCGCCAGCCAGGCCGATCCCTGTAGCAATTGTCAGGAACGCAACCAGCGCCATCGCTATGCCTACCAGCCAGCCTTTAGGACCATTACCTGACGGCAATGCTGCTAGCCGGCCAGCCGCATCGGCGATCGACTTCTCTGCTCGAATGATCGGGTTGTTTGGCTTCACGCCTTTGAGTAAGAACAGCCGGCCGACCACAGGGATGAACACGATCGAGAACAGAAATGACAGCAGCAGAGTGATCATCACCGTGGCAGGGATCGGCCGAATGAACTCACCCAGAATGCCACCGATGAACAGCATGGGTGAGAACACCACAACCGTGGTGAGTGTGCCGGCGAACGATGCCGCACCAACTCGATCGATTGCGGACTTGATCACACCAACTGACGTGATGTCTTCGCCAGGATCAGGACCATCGCGATTGGCATCGATCGATTCAGATATTACAATCGCATCATCGACCAGCAGACCCAACGTAAGAATTAGGCCAAACATGGTGATCGTGTTCAGGCTGTAACCAACGGCCCAGAGCCCGACGAGCGAGCCCAGTAGCACGAGCAGCATAAAGCCGGCAGTCAGCACGGCAACCCGCCAACCAATGAGCAGCAGGCTCACTGCCGCTACCGCGAGCAGGCCTGTCAACAGGTTGCGCGTCAGTGACGAAAGTTGTTGCCGGACACCTGTGGCGAAGTCAGCAGTAATCTCCGCCTGGAAACCGTCTGCGAGTGGCGAGTTGCTGTCGTTGAGTTCCTCTTCGACCAGATCCGTGAAGTCGAGGACATCAAGGCTCGAGTCTTCGGCTCGGATGAGACCAATAGCGATTGCGTCGACAAAGTCACCAGGACCGAGGGCTACTCGGGTGAAGCGGGTGAGCCTGGTCTCTTGGTTACCGGTGTCCGGGTCGATTGAGTCGGTGAGCAGGTCACGGACGACTGCTTCAGAAATGTCTCTATGGCCAGCGAGATAGTTGGCTAACGCAGCTGCTTGGGCCTGAAACTCTTCGGGCAAAGCGTTCTCGGGGCCCACCACCGAGACGAGAAGGTCGTAACTGTCGATGAACTTCGCAGCATTGACCGAGCGGTAATCGGCTTGGGCCCCAGGCGGCAGCTCAATATTTAAGGCCGCCAGGCGCTCGGTGCCGATTGAGCTATCGACTCCGCTATCGAACTCGACGAAGACTAAAAAGGAACTCGGCCGGGCCTGAGTCTGTACTTCGAGTACGTCGGGAACATCGGCGAACGCTCGTGCTAAAGGGGTCGTGACTTCGGCGTCGACGGTGTCAGCATCATCGACGAAGTAGGTACCGGTCACGATGGCGATAGGAGTGTCGACAGGAGGGAAACCCTCGCGATCTAGGCCAAAGCCGTACGCCGAAACCCCAGCAATAAGCAACATGACCATGAAGCCAAGGGAGATCTGCCACCGTCGGGTCGCCGAGGTCGCGATAAACGTGATCAACGAGCGGCGCTGTCTCGCAGCCATAACATCTCCTTATACCGTCGCAGATGAGGGGGGTGCGACGTCGTGCACAAGTGCGTGTAGAGACGTTACTCACTTGAAAATTTTCGCAGGCCCTCGTTTGGCAAATTCACCTGAGCCCGATGTCACAGCCTTTGCGCCTCCACCCTCTCACCATCTGTGTCATCACCATCTGTGTCAGACACAAAGGGTTACACCATCTGTGTCTGACACAGATGGTTGACAGACGCAGATGGTGAAAGCCGGACTATCCGTGGGCGTCAGATCCGCTGAGCGTGTTGACAGCGGTTGGGGGTTGAATCCCGTCACGCAGGTCTGCTGAGTCGATCGGGTTACCCCATGTGCTCGTCAGCGGTAACACGCCTGCCCAGCATGGTCCGGCGATGTCGTCGTCGTCATCGATCGGATCCCCATCCCGGATCTTGGCTGATGCTTCGGCGAGCGGAACGGACAGCACCAGCGTCTGCTTGTAGTCGCTTTCGCTGGGCGCCCGGGCCGTGTCCCAAATCAGTGCAAGGTGGTCGTTGATGACCTTCAGAGCATCCGCTTGATCGGCGGGATCGGTGATAGGCGACGCCAGGCCACGGATCACAACCGACCGATAGTTCATGGAGTTGTGCAGTGGGCTGCGAGCCACGACCAGCCCATCAACGATCGTGACGGTGATGCACACATCGATGCCACGGCCGCCACGCAACATTGCGTTTGCGACAGAACCGTGCACCAGAATTTGGTCGCCACGTAGGCCGTACGCCATTGGCAGCACGATCGGTCCGTCTTCGGTGGTCACCCCAACATGGGCGATCATTCCGGCCTGCAGGACAGCACGGATTTCGTCGGGGCTGTAGACGGCGCGATTGGTGCCGCGTTTCATGGTCGTGCGTTGTGAAGCTGGCTCGTGCTCAGTCATAGCGAGATCCTCTCCTCGTGTCGGCCACACGTGGGTTCCGCTCCGGACACAGAGGCGGGGCCATTGAGACCGGCGGAAACAATATACGTGGCCCGAGAGTCGCTGCTCCCCAACGAATGCTCCGTAACACGCGGACGCGAGAATAGGCGGACACTTCTCAGGATGTCAACCATGTTTCAGGTCTGGTTTCCACTATCGAAGTCGATTCTCAATCGCGATAATTAAGCGAAGTTCGACAGCCCAAACCACCGCGAACACGTCACCAAACCGCCCGAATCGACCACACCACCAAGCATCGCCCGGCAGAGCACGGCAATATGGATTCTCCTATCTCAAAGACCGCTTCGCGTGGTTCGCACCCACCCTCGCGATACCCAAATTGAGATTGGGAATACAAGACAGCCAATGCTGCGGAATGTCTAGGCGCTAGGTGACCGGCTCGAAAAGGTTTTGTGGTCTTTTGCAGAATGACCTGAGATAAAACAGCCTTCAGAGCCAAGATGGTGTCTCCCTCGATCCGAAATCACCGACGCCAGCGATCCGCCGACGCCGAGCTGGCACCCTCGTTTGTGGGTTCGGCCAGCGCATCCTGGATCCGATTTAGCCTGGCCCACGCCGATTTCTCAGTGACGTCCCGTCGGGCTGCAACGTCTCGAGCAAAGACTCCACTGGGTTCATCACACAAGTCAACGATGGTGCTCACTCATACACAGACGGCCATTCTCATGGCTTGCAGCACAATGTTTGTGAACACCAAGAATTGGCGACATCAGCTGTTCTCGCGGCATTTCCAGACCCGCCATTCGGACCGGACGTCACTGCCACCCATGAATTTTTGACCCTCAGGATCCTTCGGTTATAGCTACCACGCGCCCCTTTTCGGACCCATCCTGTGGACACTCTGTTGGGCCGTCATTGCCCCACCGAAGCTGTTCTAAAAAGAAAGCCGCATCGGGCTCGGTCTCAAGTCCTGCAGGCGCGCTCGACAAGGTTTCGTTCCCCAACATCGTCACGCTATGCAGGTACTTGGTTTCGCAATTGTCTATTGGCGCACGAATGCGGACAGGTCCCGCGAGCCTGCAACGCCTGTCAGGCTCCCGACCATGGCCTCCGCTAGCGCAGTGGAGTGCTTAAACCCGTGTCCGCTACAGGGTGATGCCAACATGATCTGGTCGGATTCAGGGTGACGATCAATCAAAAAATGATCATCTTTGGTGCTCGTGTACAAACACACCGCGCTGTGGGCAACCGTGGGGTTCACACCCGTCAACCGGGGTGCGACCAGGCGAGAATAGAAATCGTCTACCTCGTGCTGTTTAACCTGGCGATCGACGGTTTTGGCCGTCGTTGTCTCTACGAATTGCTCCCCAAGAAGCTTCAACCCGGGGCGCCCACCCGGGGGGATCGGGAATACCGCGGAGTACTCAGCGATTGTTTGGCCCGGCCAAAGAATGAACGGAAAATGCTCGGCAGCGAAGTCTTCTGGCTCATCAACATGGAACCAAAACACGATTTGGCGAGTGACCGTAACGGCCTGAGCATCGATACCCGGTGCCAGGTCGGAGAACCACGCGCCCGTCGCCACGAGCACGTTTTGAGCCCAATAGTGGGTTTGTTCGGTGTGGACTGTGGCACCTCCATGAGCTGGTTCGATTGCCACCACAGGCGTGTCCGTAACCGTTTTAGCGCCGGAGCCACGGGCTAGATCGAGTTGGAGTTTGACCGCTCGCTCGCACATGACGATGCCGCCAGTTGGCTCAAATCCAATCTTTTCATCACCCTGCAACCGGATTCTGGGCACGTGAGTTCGGACCTGATCCGGGGTTCGGATTTCGAATGGGATCGCGGCCCTCGCTGCGACATCGGCAGTGCGGTCGACGAAGTTTCCCCATCGAGGATCTTGTGTTTTTGTAGGTGGAGTGATGATGTATCCGCCGGGCTGATGCAGCAGTTGCTGGCCCGTTTCCGCCTCCAGATCGCGCCAAATCTGGTGAGATCTACGAACGAACGGGAGGTACTGCGGGCCTTCCCCTACAGCCAGTCGGGTAATCCGACTCTCGGCATGCGACGAACCGAAATTATGTGGTGGGTCGTAGCGATCGATACCCAACACCCGCATGCCAGAACGAGCTGCATGCATCAACGCAGCACTTCCAATTGCACCCAGGCCAACAACGATCAGGTCAAATTGCTCGCCGTGATCAGGACCGGAGTCGAGGCCACGCTGCAGATCATTTGCCACGTTGCGACTATTCGGCTTGGACAATGGCTTGGCTTTCTAGATAGCTGATCGTGGGGTATTTCTGCCGATTCTCACCGTGGTGACACGACGAAAAACACACCATGGGATAGTTAGCGATTGCATTGAAGAAGAACGGAGTCGAATAACCAGACCGGCCTGCGGTCGCGTTGTTTACGAAGTGTCGAGTGCTCAAAAAATGGTCAATCGTCCACCGCTTCAGCAACTCACCCGAGTTCACGACAAAAGCAACACCCGAGTTCACGACAAAAGCGTTGTCGACTCGTGGCGCCTTGATCCACCGCTGGTAGAAGCTGACCTCTTCGCAACCTTGTCGAAGTTTCGGTGCCGCGGCATGAAGCTCAATGTCTGAGCCGGTGGCGGAGTAGGGCCCAACATCAGCAATCGGGATATCGCCGGCATCGGGATCTGCAGGATTCGAGATGTCCCACGACATCGCTACGCCAAGTAATTCTGGTTCTTTGGCTACCGGATCACAGGTCTCCGATGACGTCATATATTCGATACTAGGACGCTGCTGGGCAACGCCGCACCACCTCTTAGCCGAGTTCCATGCACCAACCGTAGGTTGATCTTGATGAACCCACATCCGCACGAGAACGTGTGATCAATTTCTACGGTCTTCTAGGACACCTCACTCGAAGTCGAAGCGATGTCGGTCGGCTAGGGCTTAATCGACGACATCGGACTTCTCCACCTGGTTGGCTCAGTCGCTGCGGGACAACGACGCACGCAGGTGCTCGACGAGGTCGCTCTGCCCCTCGGCGTGGACTCTGCATCAACACAATTTCTCGGCAAGGCCACCAGGACCGTCAGCAAACCCAATGGCTTGCGGGTTGTTGAGCCCGGCCATGAACTCGAGTTTCTAGACCCTTTTCCCATCGGGCGACTGTGGGGCGTGGGACTGGCTACGGCGCAGCAGCTACAAAATCATGGCATTAGCCATGTGTCAAATATCGTTGCCGCCGGCCTCGATGGGTTCATCGGCCATGCTGGCCTGGTGACCCGCGACGAGCGACGCACTCACCATGCCCATGCTCCCGGACTAGAACCTCATCAGTAAGCGCCGCCATATGAGCGGCCGCAGGACCACAAATATTAATGGTGGCGACGTCTAGAGATCGGCGAGGAAGTCGTCGATCATGGCATCGAGACCAAATGCAGGTTCCCAACCCCACTCGGCTCTGGCGACCGCATCGTCGATGGTCAGGTTGCGGGCCAAGCTGATTGCTGCTGCAGGGTCAACGTCAAACGTGATCTGTGCGCCGGGTACTCGGGATTGCACCGCATCGGCGAGTTCGCCAGCCGTTGGTGTGGGCCGAACACCATCTACTAAGTAGTTCATTGTCTTGATGTCATCGAGCGGCGCCGCCGCCAAATCGATGGCTGCTTTGGCCGCGTCCTTGTAATACAGGATAGGAATAATGGTTTCGGGGCCTGTCCACACGCTGAACGGCTCATTCTTGCCCGCCGCTTCGATCATCCAGCTCGTGTACTGCGCAAGGCTCTTAGTCGTAACGCCGGGGCCGACGATCGAGGGGTACCGAAGGCCACGGAAGTCGAGCCCGTACTTGCCTCGATACCAGGCACCAAGGTTCTCGGCGAACACCTTGGTCACGCCATAGATACTGTTCGGCCGCTGCAAGCTCATGTCATCGACAGGCACGCCTTGGCCGATGTCGCGACCATAAGTACCGATACTGCTAGCGAAGATGATCTGTTCGGTCCCCGCTTGTCTGGCCGCTTCGAACAATGTGATTACGCCCGACACGTTGGACCGCAGCAGACCTTGCGGGTCTGCCTCGCCCGGTCCGGTCAGGGTTGCGCCAAAGTGATAGATCGAATCGGGAGCCGTCGAGGCAATGAGCTGCTCGATGGCGTCGTCGTCACCAAGATCGGCTTGGACCAGTTGCACCTGGTCGACAATGTCGCTGATGCGATCGAAATTGCCCGACCTGTGGGACACAATCACATCGTCTCGGCCTTGAGCGACCAGCATGCGAACGATTTCGGCGCCGATAAACCCGGTGCCACCAGTAATCAGAATGCTCATACGCCTAGTTTCGCAGGCCAGGAGCACCCGCGGGTAAGCCCGGTCCGCTAAGGCGAAACCAAAAAGCCAACCCGCAACCAACCGAGCCTGCCTCTGAAGCCTCACCAGAAATGCGCAACCTGACTCGCCGGCCGACGAACGCGTAGTATGCGACCAACTCAACTATGCCGAGGGACCCATGAATACTGAGCTCGATCGCGATGCTGTCAAGATGTTCGGCTTCAAGGTTTGGACTTACAAGATGGGCGAGCAGGTCTCACTCATGATCTACCTCGGTGATCATCTTGGCTTGTACAAAACCATGGCAGGTCGCGGCATTGTGACGTCACACCAGATCGCCGATGCGGCCGAGCTACACGAACGGTTCGTTCGTGAATGGCTTCTTGGACAGGCCGCAGCGGGTCTCATTGAGCGCCATGACGACGGCCGCTTCGAGCTCACCGAGGTGCAGGCAGCAGTGCTTGCCGACGAACAAGACTCGATCTCTTTCGCTGTTGGTGCATTCCGAGGTGGCGTCGAGACGACAGTGCTCGAAAAGATCGCCGACTCGTTCCGCACCGGCATTGGTGTCACCTACCAGGAACAAGGCCCAAACGCAGCCGCTGGTTTGGCTCGCATGACAGGTCCTTGGTCGCGGCTTGCCCTGACGTCGACGGTACTTCCTGCGTTAGACGGTGTCGTCGCCAAGCTCGACGCGGGGGCGTCGGTCGTCGACGTAGGTTGCGGCGGCGGGGTCATGCTGACGACGTTGGCCCAGGCCTTCCCGAACAGCCAATGCATCGGGTACGACCCCAGCGAGACAGCGATCAACATCGCCCGCAGCAGGGCCGCCGATATGGGTCTCAACAACTGCGAGTTCGTCGTCGCCGGTGGTGAGGACCTGCCCGCCAGTAGCGGCTACGACCTGGTCATCACATTTGATTGCATGCACGACATGGCCTTTCCTAACCGCACTGCGTCGGCAATCCGCAACGCAATTGCCAGTGACGGAACCTGGCTCCTTAAGGACATCCGCTCGACCGGCGACTTCAAAAGGGACAGCCGCAATCCGCTGTTGGCCATGTTCTATGGCTTCTCGGTTGCATCTTGTCTGCAGTCAGCCATGTCAGAGCCTGGGGGCGCTGGCCTGGGCACCCTTGGCCTTCATGCTGGAGCGGCCCAAGCGTTGACCGAGACCGCCGGCTTTGGCCGCTTCATCACCCATGACCTCGACGATGCCGCCAACCTCTACTACGAAGTCCGCGTCTAACCGGGATCGTCGACGTCTAGGGCTCGCACAGTATTCCGGCGATGACAGGCCGAACGCTTGCTAACCGGGGAATTCCGTGTGGTCTGCAGCGATCAGCACCACCACAAGCACGCATGGTTCATCGTAGGGATTGCGCCATGCATGCCGGGTACCGCTCTGCACCACGGTGTCACCTGCGGCTAGTTCCTTAGTCGCTCCGTCGTCTAGCTCGAGCACACATCGACCCGAAATAATGTACTCATAGTCAATGGTGGCCGTCGTATGCATACCAGGGTTCTCGGGCTCCATATGAGCCGCCATACCCGGTAGCTTCTCTTCCATCTCGCCCAGCGCAGCTTCAATGTCCAGGTCTTCGGTGAACACCGCCGAGTCTGGTGCCACGGTGAAAATGCCGAAACGAAAGCCATTCTGACCAGGGAAGTAAGCTGGCGTGCTCGGACGGCCACCATCATCGGGATAGCTCATGCGCCCGTCACTCCCCCAGAGCTGGAAAAACTCTGCACCTGGCACCAACGCCAGCGTTGTTGGTTCGATCACCTGGTCGCTGGCAAACACGGCCTTGCCGTTCTCATCGTGTCCGGTCACTACGCGTCTGATTCCCATGGCCTCAGAGTAGACGAGCGACAAACCACAGGTCACGGGTCGCGAGTTAGGGTGGCACATGGCTCGACCTGACCTGATTTCAACCCTGACTATCGCCGAGCGAGTCGGTGACCTGGTTCGAATCCCCAGTGTGAACCCGCTTCAGGCGGGGCCAACATCGGGCGACGATGGCGAGGTTGCGCTAAGCACATGGCTGGCAGAAAGAGCCGCCGACCTTGGTGCCGACGTCACGGTCGACGACATCGTCGACGGCCGCAACAACGTGTACGCCCGCTTCCAGGGTCAGACCGACCGAGTGGTCACTGTCGACGTTCACTTAGACACCGTGGGCGTCGAGCACATGACCGACCCCGCCTTCGATGGTCGCATCGAAGACGGACGCGTCTACGGCCGAGGTTCGGTCGACACCAAGGCAAGCCTGGCCATTGTTCTCAGCGTTCTCGAAGAAATGCGTGCCGCCGGCGAGCAACCAGTGCCCACATTGAACGTTGTTGGCACAGTGGCCGAAGAGATGGGGGGCCTAGTCGGCGCCGCTGGCTACCGCGATTGGCTCCAAAAACATGGCAGTCGGATCGACCAAATGATCGTGGCAGAACCAACTATGTGTGCACCAGTCCACGGGCATAAGGGCGGCGTTGGTCTCGAGGTCACGGTGCATGGCCACGCAGCGCACTCGTCAAAGCCACACCTCGGGCAGAACGCCATCAGCGGTGCCGCTCGCATCATCGCAGCGATCGACGCTGAACAAGAGCGGCTCGATTCCATTCCTCCACCAACCGCTGTGGGCAATGGATCAGTTGCGGTGCTTGAGGTCAATGGCGGTGTGGCTCGCAACATCATTCCACCGCACTGCGATTTGTTCGCAGGGCGGCGTTGCGCCCCGGGCGAAGACCCCGAACTGATCTTCGAACAGCTGAGTGAATTAATGCGTCAGGCGGCACATCCGCTGAAGACCGACATCACCTTGGCCAACGGATTCGCCGCAGCCGCTTTCTATCAAGATCCTGATTCTGCACTTGTTCAGATGCTCGCCGGTTTAGCCAAGACCGAACCCGATGTTGCGTCCTATGGCAGCAATGCGCTGCAGTACGCCGAGGTTGCCTCCGAGATCGTGGTGTTCGGGCCGGGCTCGATCGACCAAGCGCACCAGGCGATCGAATGGATCGACATCGCCGAGATCGACAAGGCCGCCGCCATCTACCGCACACTTTTGCGGACCTGATCATGACGATCCCGGTCACAGAAACATCGGCTCTCACACTCGCCGAACGAGTCGGCGACCTGGTGCGTATCCCCAGTGTCAACCCCCTTCAGGCCGGACCAAAATCGGGCAGTGACGGCGAACGAGACATCTCAGCATGGCTCGCCGACCAGGCCGATCAACTCGGCGCGCAGGTCACGGTCGACGACATCATCGACGGACGCAACAACGTCTACGCCCGCTTCCAGGGTCAGACCGACCGAGTGGTCACTATCGATGTGCACCTCGACACCGTGGGCGTCGAGCACATGACCGACCCTGCATTCGACGGCCGGATCGAAGACGGACGCGTCTACGGCCGAGGTTCGGTCGACACCAAGGCCACGCTCGCCATCGTGCTGAGCGTGTTGGATGAGATGCGTTCAGCTGGCGAGCGTCCGATGCCGACAGTAAACGTCGTGGGCACGATCAGCGAAGAAATGGGTGGTCTGATTGGGGCCGCTGGTTACCGAGATTGGCTGCAGTCCAACGGCGACCATGTCGATCAAATGATCGTGGCCGAACCAACCATGTGCGCACCCGTGCATGGACATAAGGGCGGTATGGGACTCGAGATCACGGTGCACGGCCACGCTGCTCATTCCTCTAAACCACATCTCGGTCAGAACGCCATCAGCGGCGCAGCCCGCATCATGGCTGCCGTCGAGGCCGAACACGACGCACTGCAGATTCCCGAGCCGATGACTGCGGTCGGCAATGGATCACTCTCGGTAACCGAAATCTCAGGTGGCGTGGCTCGCAACATCATCCCGCCGCATTGCCATGTCTATGCAGGTCGACGCATGGCCCCTGGCGAAGACCCGGACCAGGTCTTCGAACATCTCAGCGACGTCGTCCGGTCCGCGGCTCACCCGCTTCAGACCGAGATAGTTCTCGCCAATGGTTCCGCTAGTGCTGGCTTCTATCAGGATCCGAACTCGCCTTTAGTTCAAAGCCTTGCTGCCCTGGCCGGATGCAGCCCCGACGTAGCCAGCTATGGCAGCAACGCTCTGCGCTACGACACAGTTGCGTCTGAAATCGTAATCTTCGGTCCTGGGTCGATAGACCAAGCGCATCAGGCGATCGAATGGATCGACATCGCTGAGCTCGACAAGGCCGCCGCCATCTATCGCGCCTGGCTTCGGGCCGGCTGAACGGCTCTAGAGATCATGACGCGGACATGGTCGTGGTTAGCTGTGGACCAGCCGGGGTCATGGCTGCTATACGCTGCGCGCAGCAGGGGCTGCGGATTATCACTCTCGTCGGCGCTGGGCGTTCCAGATCAAGCCTTGCGAGACCCGTGAGCATGCGCTTGGACCTGGAGTCCTCGAAGCGCTGCTAGGTGAATGGGGACCCCAGATTAGTTGCAGGTCGACCGAGTTACTTCCCACCGGTTTCGTAGCATCGCCACCGATCGGTTCAGCAGCGGACCCGTTTTTCTTGCGGGCGTCGCAGCCCATCGGATGCCACCATTCAACGGTCAAGGCATGTGCAGCGGCATGAACGATGCCGAAAACTTGGCGTGGAAGTTCCCTCCTGTTGCACATGGCATTGCCACACCCGATCTGCTCGCGATCTCTGCCGCAGAGTTGCGATTCCTTCACCGTGGGCAACGCCTGGACGTTGCTCACCCGCCCCGACGCACCCACTGAAATTCTCGAAACCACCCACGGACTAAGGTCAAACGCATCGCTCAATAACCGTGTTGGTGCTCAACCAAGCCACAGCGATACAAAGGTGACGCAGATGACTTCGCAACCCCCCACGATCAACGCCGAAGTCGTCCAAGTGGCCGATAACGCCTATGCCTATGTGCAGGACGACGGCAGCTGGTTCATCAATAATACCGGCTTCGTTATCGGCCCTGATGGCGTCATCCTGATCGATACCTCGTCGACCGAGGCTCGAACCCGAGCGTTCTTAGACGCCGTCGCCGAGATTACAGATGCGCCCATTCATGCCGTGGTCAACACCCATCATCATGGCGACCACACCCATGGCAACTACCTAACCGCGCCTGCACCAATCATTAGCCACCGCCTATGTAAGGACATCGTCGAAAAAGCCGGCATCGACCACTACCCCACCGCATTTGAGCAGCCCAACTGGGGCAATCTGGAACTGCGAGCGCCCACGATTACGTTCAAGACACGTATGGACCTCTGGGCCGGTGACACCATTGTCGAGCTGCACACCATGGGCGACGTTGCGCACACGACGAACGACGTTGTTGCTTGGCTACCAACAGAAGGCGTGCTCTACACGGGTGATCTGGTTTTTCATGGCGGCACGCCGTTTGTCCTCATGGGTTCGGTGCAGGGCAGCATCGATGCCCTCGACGTCTTGCGGGGCTTTGGCGCCGAGACCGTCGTCCCTGGTCATGGCAAGGTCACCGGGCCACAGGTCTTCGATGACATCGAGCGATATTTGAGCATGATCCTAGATGTTGCAACAGCCGCCCATTCTGCTGGGAAGACGCCGCTTGATGCTGCTCGCGGTGTCGAGTTGGGCGACTTCGCATCACTAACCGACAGCGAGCGACTGGTCGGCAATCTCTACCGAGCCATGGCTGAAATCGACGGCCCCGAAGCCAACGCCAACATGTCGATCGCCGCCGCCATTGGCGATATGATCACCTTCCACGGCGGCCCGCTTCTCCCGTGCAGCGCCTAACCCTGCGCCACACGGAGCCTGCGGCCGTCGAGGCTTCACCCAACTAAACACGACAGTTACCCGGCGATCGTTGGCCTAGAGGGATTGTTAATCCGCAGAACTCGGCGAAGGTTCCGGCGAGGTGCACGGTGACCATGGCGACAACGAAGTACTGGCTACTGCAGCTCTTGAGATGCCACCAAGGTGTGAACGGTGCCTTCGGGGTTGACTTCGCTCTTCCACAGGTCGATCTTGTCGGCATGCCAGGTCGTTGAGATCAGGGCACCGAGGACCGACACCATTGACGGGTCACGCAGCGGGCGGCCCTTGAGTCGAGCGAGTGTGAGATGGCCGAGGAACTCGCGGTCGGTCGCCTCGCCGATGTCACCATAGGCATCATCAACCGCCGCTGCGGTTGTGTCCAGGCCCATGGCCGGAATGATCACGACGCGGCTACCGAGCATTGAAACGTCGGGGCCAAGAGTTACATCAGCCGCCGGAGCCTGCAACGATTCGAGGGCTTCGAGCGCCTCGTGGCGTTCACAGGCACCCAAAAACCGCAGCGTGATGTGCCACTGCTTACGTTTGGTGTAGCGCACGCCGCGCAACGGACGAGTCGGAAGATCAGAGATAATGTCGATGACTTCGGGTGGCGGGGTCACCGCCAGGAACATGTGCTCGGTTGTCATGAGCGGCCAAAAATTCGAGACAAGAGGCCACCGCTTCGTTTGACTGACTTGTCGGCACTGCGGCACGCACATCGGTCCTTGACCGCAACATCGCCCAGGATCTGCTCGACGTGAGCACCGCACCCAGACCAAGATGGCTTATCGCAAGTTCCGCACGTGATTCGTCGACACATAGGCACGACGGTATCCACCTTGCCGCAGACCCGAACCCTTGAAGCTTCTTGCTACAGAGGCCTAGGCCGACAAACGGGTATCTCGGCACATTGACGAGCGCGACGGCCGACGCCGGCATGACTATTCAATTGCTCTAGGGCGGCCATGACCTCCTGCTTGTCATTGTCCCCAGCAACGCCCAACGCGCCGCTCCTTAGGCGGTCAGCGACACGTGGGCGCACGAACGTTTGCAGCTGCTACTTCTCCTGAGGCCCTGTTGTCTCGTACGATCGGGTTATGGATGCGATCTGCGATGACCTGCAAGCTGAACACGCCGCCCTCGACGCGGTGGTGGCCGATATCTCCGAGGGGATGTGGACTACAGCTACCCCTGCCGAAGGATGGGATGTAAAGGACACGATCGTCCACCTAATCCAGGCCGACGTAGCAGCACGCCTAGCGGTCGACGACCCCGATGGCTTTGTTGATGCAAAGGCCAAGATCATCAGCGGCGCTGGACTCGAGTTCTTCGCAAGCACCAATGACCGATCTGGCAGCGAAATTCTTACCTTGTGGCGGGATGAACGAGCAAAGATGCTCACGGCATTCCGGAGCCGTGGCCCCAAGGACCGTATTCCATGGTTCGGGCCTGATATGAGCACACTGAGCTTCGCAACAGCCCGACTGATGGAGACCTGGTCCCATGGCCAAGACATTGCTGACACCGTGGGGTCGCCCTGGGCAGCGACCGACCGGCTGCGCCATGTCTGCCATATTGGCGTGACCACTCGCGGATGGAGCTACAAGGTCCGCAGTATGGAATACCCAGGTGGCGATGTGCACCTCGCGTTAACCGCACCATCTGGTGAAATATGGACGTGGGGGCCCGAGGATGCCACAGACCGCATCATTGGCTCGGCCGAAGAATTCGCCCTGGTTGCAACACAGCGACGCCAGCCATCGAGCACATCGCTTGTTACCCAAGGCGACTTGGCGGCAGAATGGCTGAGCATTGCGCAGGCATTTGCGGGCGAACCAACATTGCCCGCTGCACGGTAAGTATTCCCGCACACTGCCCGTAGTTTGCCGGCCAGGGGGGCATAGCTGGCACCGTTCGTTATGGCTGACACTCCACCGCAACCGCCTGGTTGGCCGTTCAACCAAGGCCCGGGAGCGCTTCCCACACCACCCAGCGTTCCAGTGCCCCAACAACCAGCAACGCCAACACCTGCGGATGGACCTCAATTTCAACCACCACCGCAGCCAGCTGGCGGGCCCAGCCAACCACCGCCTCCACCAGGTTGGGATCCCCAAGGTGCACCAGCAAAGAAGTCCAAGCGACCTCTTTGGATCACATTGGGTCTCATCTTTGGCGCACTCGTGCTCGGAGTCGGGTCGTGCACTGTCTGGTTCGTCAGCACAGTCAAGGCGCCAGTCGACAAGTCGAACGAATTTCTTGCAGCGATCGACAGCGGCGACTACGCCGGCGCCGTTGCTTTGTCCGATCCCGGATGCAACCAGGGAATGTCAACCCCAGGTCCTACCGCCGCCTTCCAGGGCGCCGATATTATTTACAACCTGAACGACTCATCGATCACGGACAGTAACGCGACCATCTCCGGAAGCTTCGCGATGGTGGGCCAGGACGTCAGCACAATCCAAATATTCCTGCTCAATAACGACGGTTGGAAAGTCTGCGGATTCAACGCAAAATAACTCATCCGCGTTCTAGCGTCCTAGCCAGTTCTTTCTGACAACACGTTCGAGCACGGCACCCGGGAATAACCCCTGATAATGACGCCACCACCTACTTGTTGACCGCACCAGCGTGAATGCAACCGCTCTCCGGCTGAGGCCCGCCGCCAGCAGTTCGCCTTGGGTGCCATAGCCGAATCCGGTGATGCTCAATCTGTCGTCGTAGTTGGTTGGCCCCGTGGGTCACGCTGCCATCATCTCGCGTTAACTCGCCATTGCATATGTGGTCTCCACCGTTGGTGCAACCACCAAAATTTCGACAGCGCAGAGCCCGAGGTCGACGGCACCGTCGGAATAGTCACCGTCGTCGCCGTGCACGAACCACATCCCAATTGTTGCTTCTCCTTCGGAAGCAATAATTGGGCCGTTAGGTGTCCTGGGCCAATGGCGGGCGGGTCAACGATGAACCGCTGCTGGTAGCGAATGGGCCATCGCTATCGACCAGCGTTGCCGACGCGATCGACAGACCGTCCGCTTGCAACTGCTGAGAGACTTCGATACCAACCCAATCGCCTACGGGGTAACGCGCAAAGAACATGGTGTAGTCGGCATTGATATAGAACAGCCCCTGGTCGCTGCTGTTGGCAAGTGGACAGGCAATATCGCCAGTCACCGCCGAGCGCACCAGCGGGCTCATGGTTTCGCCTGCTATGAGCGGCACGGTCTCATTCGTCCAGACACGAGATTGCACTGCACTCTCGAAGCCACCCTGAGCGACCCGGAACAACCATCCGTCATCGTCGGCTGCGCCGGTGCTGTCTGACGGCGGCTGCATCGATTCAGGGTCGGGCCATGATTCGACAACCGGCCGCCAAATAGTACCCGGCGGTTCTTCGCTGGTCGCCAGCACGACCGCTGTCACCCGTGCGACCTGATGACCGTCGCATTCCATCAACGCGTCGACCACTCGGACACGGCGCCCCATCCGGACCGTCGACGTGAGGATCTGGACTGGCTTCATGGCGGCGGGCCGGAACAGGTCGACCGTCAACCGGCTGACGCGCCAGCCATCTTCTACGAACTCGTTTTCGATAGCTCGCGCCGCAACTCCACCCAGCAGCCGACCGTGCAACATCTCGGTCGCCCACGGGCTGTGCGCTCGTGGGTCGGGCACGAGTCGTGTGCCATCGAGCGTGAAATAACCAGCGTTCATTGCGATTGGTCTAGCAGCTAGTTCGTTGCATGAGCGAAACCCTGGTCGGGATCTGCCGAACCCAACAATCAAAGTTCCATGCAGCTCTAATCAGGCCACGCTCTAATCAGGCCATGCGTTGTACTGGTCATAGCGGCGTATCAACCACGACTTGGTTGAGCCCCTCGTTCTTGGCGTCGTAAAGACACCGGTCGTCCCGGGCGCGCCATCACTCGGCCGCAGACGAGAGGGAGCCTGCGGTTATCAACGACATACCTTCAGCCTGACCAGGCTGGCATCTGAATGCGTTTGCCTGCCAGGCCATGATGCTGTGCCATCAACACACGACTGCCACATCCGGGCTTCGTTCCAGAAGCTGCCACGGACTTGCCCTAACTACTTGGCACGAGAAGGGCGCGGCACGTCACTGATATGGGTGGCTAGTTTGGGGATTATGTGGACTTCCATCTACTTGTTGTGTAATTACAACTTGTCAGCCTCAAAGGATTAGTTCGTGCACGTCGTGGCCTCCGATCGTGCCATCGCGTGGCAACAGCAAGTGAACAACGCCGGCCGATCCATGACAGGCGACCATCCGAACGCGGGCTGGTTCTGCACTACGTCCACCGACACTGCCATCAAGATGGCGGCCAGACACACAAGCAAAGAAGCTCTGCGCTCAACGCACAAGGAAGTCTCCGAAAAATGACCTCACCAACACTGCTGCTCATCCACGGTCTAGGCGCCACCAACGGCGTGTGGGCTGATCTGCTTGACGAACTCGATTGGCCCGGCCAAGTGATCAATGCCGAACTTCCTGGTCATGGCAAGGCAGGAGCCCAGCAGGACTACACCGTTGGAGCCATGGCTTCGGCCGTCGGCGGTCAGTGTAAAAACGGCGAGCCTGTCGTCGCCGTGGGTCACTCCCTCGGTGGTGCAGTAGCGCTGTGTTTAGCGTCCAACTTCTTTCGCCCAGTGGTCACTGCCACAGTCGGAATCGGTATCAAGCTCGCGTGGACCGACGCCGACATCGAAGCCATGGCCAAGGTTTCAGCTAAGGGCGTACGGTGGTTCGCGACCCGTGACGAGGCAGTCGAACGATTCCTTCTGCAATCTGGTTTGCGGGGCGTGGCCGGCGGCGACCACCTAGCGGTTACCAACGCCGTCACAGAGGTCGGCGGACAATGGCGAGTCGCACAAGACCCGGACACGTTCGCACAACGGCCCGTTGACGCCGCCAGCCTGGTCAACGCTGCGGTACGGCCGGTAATCCTTGGGGCGGGCGAACTCGACGCCATGGTCACCTACGCCGACATGGCCGCATGCGTTGGTGAACCTCGGATCGCAGCTGGCTGCGGGCACAATGTGCAGGTCGAAAACCCAACCTGGGTCGCTTCGTTGATCAACGAAGCCGTCAACCAATAAGCGCCCACGCCGGGCTGGTGTCCTCCTTCGAACTACAGCCCGATTCAACGAACGGGATGTAGCCTGACGTCACAACCCAGCGTGACGAGGAAGCCCCCCGACGATGCCAACCGCATTTATCACCGGCGTGTCCGGCCAAGACGGCAGTTACCTAGCTGAGTTTTTGCTAGCCAAGGGTTACCAGGTCCACGGACTTATTCGCCGATCGTCGTCGATTAACACCTCGCGTCTGGACGACTTCTACCGCGGCCGCGAAGATCGCCACCCCAACTTCTTCCTCCATTACGGCGACCTGGCCGACAGCTCTGGGCTCGCTCGACTGGTGCGCGAGATCCAGCCCGACGAGGTTTACAACTTGGCGGCACAGTCACACGTCAAGGTCAGCTTCGAAATGCCCGAGTTCACCGCCGATGTGACTGGCACTGGTGCGCTGCGCCTGCTCGAAGCCATCCGTATGAATTCGAGCAGCACCCGCTTCTACCAGGCGTCGTCATCAGAGATGTTCGGCGCATCACCACCGCCGCAGAGCGAGAAGACCCCGTTCCACCCACGCAGCCCCTACTCGTGTGCCAAGGCATTCGCTCACATGTTGTGCGTTAACTACCGTGAGAGCTACGACATGTTCGCCGTCAGCGGCATCTTGTTTAACCATGAGAGCCCACGACGAGGCGAGACCTTCGTTACTCGCAAAATCACCCAAGCCGCCGCCAACATCAAGGCCGGCAAACAAGACCTTCTCTATCTGGGCAACCTCGACGCCAAGCGCGATTGGGGTTATGCCGGCGACTACGTCGAAGCCATGTGGCTAATGCTGCAGCAGGACGAGCCCAAGGATTACGTAATCGGCACTGGCGAAGCACACAGTGTGCGCGAGTTCTGCGATGCGGCCTTTCGCCATCTCGACCTCAACTGGGAAGATTATGTGCGCTACGACGAGCGCTACGAGCGTCCCGCCGAAGTCGACTACTTGCTTGGTGACCCGACTCTGGCCCGAGAAGAGCTTGGTTGGGCACCCAAGGTCAGCTTCGAGCAACTTGTGGCCATGATGGTCGACAGCGACCTGGCGGCCATCACCGACTAACTGCTCACCAAGTGATCTCCCTTGATCCACGGCCAGCCGAGCATGGCAGGCCTGCAAGCGTTAGGTAAGCGAGCGGTGAAGCCTATTTCAGGAACCTGTTACAGCTTGTAGCGGTACACGTTGGTCTCGCGCTGGTCAAAACCGATGCGCTGATACAGCCGGTTTGCAGTTTCGCGGCTTGGCCGGCTGGTCAGGTCAACCGTCGTTGCTCCGGCCTCACGAGCATGGTCGAGTGCAACCCGATTCAACTTGTCTCCAATACCGCGACCGCGAACAGCCGCATCGACCACAACATCTTCGATCCATGCCCGGTAACCCGTGGGAATGCGGAACATAGCCAGCGTCAACGACCCAACAATGCGGCGGGAATCGCGTTCGTCGCGTGCGACCAACAGGACCGAATCAGGTGCGTCAACAATCGCCTGTAGGTCCTGCGCTGACGGTGGTGGATTCGACGAAGACAGCTGCGGAATCAGCAACTCAAAAGCGGCGACCAACTCATCGTCGACCACAGCGACTACTTCGATACAAACATCGTCCTCTGACACCCGTGCAGCCTAGAAGAACCGGCCGATCCGGCAGGTGTTGCTGCTGCGATTACACGGTTGCAGATGCCCCCATCACAGATAGTCTGAGCACGTGACAGAGCAACGGGGCGGGTCGCAGAACACGCATTTGGACTGGTACGAGCGTCGTTCGGCGCAAGACCCAGTCATGGTTTTAGCGTTCTCTGGTTGGAACGATGCCGGCAACGCCGCATCCTCAGCTGCTGAGTACCTGGAACAGACATGGGGCGCGGCTCCATTCGCAACCATCGACGCTGAAGAGTTCTTCGATTTCACCGCAATCCGGCCATCGATTGAGTTGACACAAACCGGCGAGCGTCGTATCTCGTGGCCTTCAACCACCTTCACCATCGCCGAAGGCGCACTCGAAGGACGAGACCTGATCATTGTTCGTGGCACTGAACCACAACTGAAGTGGCGCACGTTTACTGAAACAATCCTCACTATCGCTCAGGAAATGGGCGTGACGACGATGGTGAGCTTCGGTGCGCTTCTCGCCGATGTTCCGCACACCCGCCCGACCGTCGTCTACACGTCATCCTCGGGTGGCGTACCTGAATTCGAAGAGCTCGAGACGTCGACCTACGAGGGCCCAACTGGCATAATCGGTGTCATCCACTCTGCCTGCAGCGTTGCTGGCATCCCCTACGCATCGTTGTGGGCCACGGTCCCCACTTATGTACCGGGCGCGGTTTCGTCTAAGGCGGCACTGGCATTGCTCAAGCGTCTGCGCGATCTACTCGGTGCAGAATTCGAAACCGATGAGTTGCAACGCGACAGTCTTGAGTACGTTCGCCAGGTCGATGCCTATGTCGAAGAAGATCCCGAGACCGTCAGCTTCATCGCCGAACTCGAGCGCCACTACGACGCTAACCATGATGCATCACCCGAAAAACTCGTCGCCGAAGTCGAGCAGTTTCTCCGCCAACGCGGCGACCACTAGCCAAATCTCCTAGCCAAACGGCGTCGTTCGTCGTCAAAGCAACATCGTGTGATTTGCCACATATTGTGCGGTGGAGTACTTCGCTACGTAAGGTCCTCGGCATGGACGCACGCACGGCCAAACTTTGGGCAGCACAAGACCGTCATGTTGGCGACCGCCAGCGGTTGTTTGAGACGGTGTCACGGTCGATCGATGCCAACAAGGTGCTTTACCCGGGCTGCTACGTCGACATTTCACCATCAATGATCTTTGACGACGTCACCTATGTCGACAACGACAAACAATTCCCAAAGTTCTTCGACGACGAAGACGGTGTGCGCGAGATCATCGACGCCCAGCGCGACACCAAAACCAGATACAAGTTTCGGTCGATTCACACTGACTACACCTCTGGTCTCGAGATCCGAGATCGGTCAGTAGACCTGCTGGTTTCGCTCTACGCCGGGTTCGTTTCCGAGCATTGCACCCGGCACCTGAAGGTCGGCGGATCGCTGCTAGTAAACGCTAGTCATGGTGACGCATCAATGGCATCAATCGACGCTCGATACGAGCTCACCGGTGTGCTCACGTCGCGCGATAACAACTACATCTTTGCGACCACGAACCTGGCTAGTTACTTCATGCCAAAGAAGGACGAAGACGTCACGATTGAGCGCTTGCATGAGCTCGGACGAGGCATCCCCTACAAGAAGTCAGCGTTCGCCTACCTCTTCACCCGCACCAGCTAAACCACATCAGTCAGTGGCAGCAAGCTGGGCATTGATCCACTCGATCACTGACGCAACAATGTCGCTGCCTTCAGGTTCGTTGAAGATCTCGTGACGCAGGTTCGGCAGTACGCGACGCTCTACACCGGGTAGGCCCTCGAGAACCTCCGACGCGGCCGTGGGCACCAACTCGTCGTCGCCGCCATGCAGACACAACGTGGGGATAGCAAGCTCGTCAATCCGTGCCACGGTTGATGCCATAGTGGACATCAGATGAGCCAGCAGATTGGCACTACCACCAGCCTTTATGAGCGGGTCGGCGGTATAGGCCTTGCCAACTTCAGGATCTCTTGACAGGACCTC
Organism: uncultured Acidimicrobiaceae bacterium; assembly: GCA_905182135.1. GTDB lineage: Bacteria > Actinomycetota > Acidimicrobiia > Acidimicrobiales > UBA10347 > UBA10347. The sequence continues at coordinate 168,821 of CAJJAG010000003.1, forward strand.
AGTTTCGAACGGTGGACCTACGAAAAGCTTCGGTGACAATTGTGCAAGCTTGCTAACTGCGGTGATCTGCCAACCCGGCAGGTCGGTGCCAAGAGCGGGGGCGCTAAGCACCAGCAAGTCAGGTGCGACCCGATCGCTGATCCCATACGAAGTCGACACCAAGCCGCCCATCGAATGTCCGAGCAAGATCACGGGGATACCAAAAGCACGCATCTGGGTGATCTGGTCTTCAACATCGTCGAGAAACCCGTCGAAGGTTTCGACATGACCTTTGGGTCCTTCGGTCGTGCCGTGGCCTCGCTGGTCAATGCTGATCGCTCCAATTCCCGCGGCCGCAAACTGTGCGCCGACCTGTTCGTAGCGGCCCGAGTGCTCGGCAATACCGTGAATAAGCAACACCAGCGCTCGAGGTGGGCCGTCGGTCAGCCACTGGCGGCGAGTTTGCCGATTACCTTTTCGGTTGGCCCCATAGTCGATCAAGCTCGCAGCACTCATAGCCAAAGCATAGGCACTCAACAAACACCCCTGGCCTGGTCGCTTTAACAGTGGAAGGAGGCGCTCAAACCGAAGGGCACTCGTTGAGCCAACTTGATCGTTGCCACCGGGCTTGACTCCAGGTAGGTGGCATCAAAGATCACGGGTCGGCCGCTGATAGGAGCGAGAGTCCTGCACCCTTGGTTGGGCACTAGTCGCGGTAGTTGCCATCAGCTATCGGGTTCACCGCTTGCAAGAAACAACGCCGGACGCCGGTTGTTGTCCTCTGGCAGCAGCGTCAGTCATCGAGTACCACGCCGAGCGCTGCCATCTGCGCAACGACGTCGGGAAAGGTCGGCTGGAACGCAACAACGAAGTCCTCGGCGGTGGCGATCCTGTGCGCGTTCTGCGCCACGTACCGAGCAAGGGCACAGTCGACATCGGCCTGTGCTCCCAGCAGCTGCAGGGCGAAGCCCGTCTGGGCATAGACAGACCGGTAGTAGATGTCAGATCGAGATTCCCAGAACGTCATCGGTTGCGTAGCGTTGCCAACGCCAGCGGCCGGGACCTCAAACACATTCGGAGCTGTGCCTTCAAAGGTGAACTCGGCATAACTAGTCAGGCCCTCATCTAGCCAGGGAGCAGCTCCCTGGTTATTGCCCACGAGCGAGTAGAAGAACATGTGGCCGACCTCGTGACTGGTCACGCGACCCTGCGTGTTCGGGCCCTGCATGATGTGGGTAGGGAACTCGATGCCACCGCTGAGATTAGGTGTGACGGCGAACGTGAGCGACGGCCAGGGGTACTGACCCCAACGGCTGCTGAACTGTTCGAGTGATGCAATAATCTTGTCGAGATAGACCTGTGGATCATCATCGACCGTCTCATGTACTCCAACCGTCACGACGACAGGCTCGGGCGCCATCGCACTGCCTGTGATGGTGCGGAAACGACCAACGCTCAGCGAGAAATCACGCGCAGCTTCGACTCGCCACACCCCGTCGTGATCAACAATTCCCGATGCAAGCACGTCGTATCCCTCAGGTACTTGTACCTGAATCGCATAGTCAGCGACCGGCGAAGAAACAGACTCTGCGAACAAGCTGGTTGCGGGATCAAGCGCCCACCCTTGGCCGGGTTCCCACGGCAAGATCGGCAACATCGTGCCGAGACGCATGTAGTCCTCCCGGCCAGAGAGTCGAGCCTTCAGCTCTGTCGGCACCACAAGCTCAAACGACATCTCGACCTCGATGGAGGTACCCGCATCCAGGCCACCGGGAATGTTGATACGCACGATGGTGGGTTCGACGATGTCGAAGGGCACCGGGCCGCTTTCAAACGACACGTTCGTGAGTTCCATAACGACACCGCCTTGTGATGTCCTCGGCCCATTTGGCCAAAGCCGCACGTAGAGCGCTTCGACGTCAAGATCGGGCATGAATACCACCAACACGAATCCTTCGACTCGGTGGGTCGCCGGATCCACGACCAGCGATCCCCGGTAAATCGGGCGGTCAGGATTAGCCAGTGCAAGCGGGCCTGCATCGCACGGCCCTTCTGGTTGCGGGATCGGTACGGCCGTGGCAGTTCTCGTCGCTACTGGCTCCGGCGTCGACACGAACGGGCTTGTTGGCAGTGCCGTCGGTGTTGGGTCAAATACTGCATCAGTCGCTGCACTCGGTGTCGGCGTTGCGGCTTCACGCTCCGTTGTCACCGCAGCAGTTGTCGAACAGGCCGACGCCAAGATCAAGGCAACAACCATTGGGGTCCCGAGACGACGCAAGATCATCACTTCAGCACCTCACAATCCAACCCGCAAGAACTGACGCCTCGAGAGCACCCAACCAGCCAGCCATTTCGCCACCCCAACACAGAAGACATCAGGCACGGCGAGCAGTCAGCCAGAACCCCGTGCCAGCTCGTGCGGTCGTTCCGGCCCATTTCCCTGGCAGTGCGTCAAGCACGTCGGCTGGTGGAAGGTGAATCGGTGTCTGATCGCCCAAGGTGTTGACCCATAGAACAGTGCCCCCGGGTCGCAGAACGCGATTAATTTCGTGCGGGAACAGCAACATATTGATAAGCAACACCGCGTCGAAAGCACCGCCGGCAAACGGAAGTGCACTGGCGTCAGACTGCGCGCGCGGCGCGAGATCAGGCGCATGGCTCAGCATGCCCGCCGACAGATCGGTGCACACAAGCGACCTGACCTGGGCATCCAGAACTCGGGCGCCCGCACCAGTACCAGAGCCAACCTCGAGCCAATTGCCGGCCATCGGTACGTCACCTCGTTGGAGGGCATCACGGACCGGAGCGGCCTTGGTTGCATCAACATGATCATTTGACCACTCGGGCGCTAACTCGTTGAACAGTGTTGACATGCGCTCGGCGTGTTCCGGCTTCCACTCCTTACCGAAGGCCACTGCACGCGTCAGTTGTCGAATCGGATGATCTGGCCCGGCAAAAGGTTCGGGATCGCTAGCGTTGTCATGAGCGGCGAGTTCGGTGAGCACGTGTCAAGTCAAGCAGCCGGACCTACCAGTTGTGCCGCAGCCTCACGGCTAGGCGCCTCACGACCAGGCGCCTCAACTCCACCGCCATCAGTGGCGCGCCCCTACTTCCCGTGCTGGAAATCGACACACCAGTGTGGTCTGACGGCGGGTGGCTTCGCACAGTGGTTGACGCCCCGGAGTATCCAGAAGTTGCAGATCTGGCTCGGATACCTGCAATGGAAGGCACCAGCGACATTGCGACCGACGCCATCTGCGTGCCGGCCGATAACGATCACCAACTACTGCTCGGTATCTGAGTTTCGGTCCACGCCTCGTGACCGTCCTGCTATCTGAGACAAAGTAGGGGCGTGGGTCGCCCCAGTTTCGACCTGTTTTTCGCCAAACCGCGGTCTGACCTAGGACCTGGACAGTGGCCGCGACGAGCTCCCCAGGTGGGCATGAGTTGCCTGAATTGCCTCGGCCTGTCCTGATCGGCGACGATAGTGGCAATGGACTTCTCACCAAACGCTGACCACGAGGCGATCCGCGAAGGGATCCAGCGGATCTGCGCTGACTTCCCCGACGAATACTGGCTTCAGAAGGACACCGATCACGAGTTCCCCTGGGACTTCTACGACAAGCTGGCCGAAGGCGGCTGGGTAGGCATGGCGATCCCGACCGAGTACGGCGGTGGAGGCCAAGGCATCACCGAGGCATCGATCATGCTTGAAGAGATTGCTGCGTCGGGCGCGGCCATGAATGGCTGCTCGGCCGTGCACCTGTCGGTCTTTGGTATGGAGCCACTTCGTAAATACGGCTCACCCGAGTTGGTAGCCGAAATACTTCCGCGAGTCGCGTCGGGCGAACTACACGTCGCGTTTGGCGTGACTGAACCAGACGCAGGTACCGACACCACGCAGATCAAAACCCGGGCTGAGCGCGATGGCGACGAGTACGTGATCAACGGTGCCAAAGTATGGACCACCAAGGCCCCCCACTGCGAAATGTGCCTGCTGCTCGTGCGCACCACGCCAATCGAAGAATGCGAGAGCCGCACCGATGGCATCTCTTTGTTCCTAGTTGACCTGCAGGATCCCGCTGTCGACATCACCCCTATTCCCAAGCTCGGACGCAACGCCGTCGTGTCCTGCGAAGTGCGGTACGACAATCTACACGTGCCCGCCAGTCGCCTAATCGGCGACGAGGGCAAGGGCTTCCGTTACATCCTCGATGGGCTGAACCCCGAGCGTGTCCTGATCGCTAGCGAGGCCCTAGGCATTGGCAGAGCTTCGATTCGCCGGGCTACCGACTACGCCAAGAACCGCATCATTTTCGACCGGCCGATCGGACAGAACCAGGGCATCGCCTTTCCGCTGGCTGAAGCTCACATGAAGCTCAAGGCCGCCGAGCTCATCATCCGCGAAGCATCGTGGCGATATGACAATGACCTACCGTGCGCCGAAGCTGCCAACACGGCAAAATACTTGGCGTCAGAAGCCGGCTTCTTCGCCGCAGACCGTGCCATGCAAACCCACGGCGGCTTCGGTTACGCCAGCGAATACCACGTCGAGCGTTACTGGCGAGAAGCACGCCTGATGAAGATCGCTCCAGTCAGCCAGGAGATGGTCCTCAATTTCATCTCCAGCAAGGTTCTGGGTCTCCCCCGCAGCTACTGAGTTACGCAACGAAGCCCTTAGCTGCTCTCAGTCGTCAGTCACAACCATTCGAATGAGGACCACGACCTGTGGCCATCACAGGTTCGTTGATGAGTTGCGCTGGGAGCGTGGCTCATAGCGCGTCGCTCGTGAAACGGTGCCACCCAGGTTGGTACGGTGTCTTGATGGAACCAATGGGGTTAGGTGCATGGCAAGGTTGCTCAAAAATTACCCAGGTTCGCCCCGGAAACGACGAACTTTTCACATTCAAACTCCAAGCAGCTGCCGACCCGCAAGACTGCGATGACCACGCCCCAATCGCCAAGGTGCAGTTCGACTTCAAACCCGAGTTCGTCAAAGCCCGCCCAGGTCACATCGCTCTACTCTTAACCGGGAACGCCTAGCGGACATGCCGTGGCCCACCTGGCAGCAGTCTGCGATTGCTGCCGTCTTCTTTGCTGTTCTCATCATGGTGTTCCGGCGCGCCCGCCCGACCATGCTGACCAAATCTCTCGTGCAGGCGGCAACCGAGATGACCATCATTTCCGGGCTCTACTCGATTTGGCGAATGGCTCGCAAGCTACCTCTGGTCCACACCGACGGAGCTCTCGATCGTGGGCGTTCGATCGCCGAATGGCAAGACCGTTTCTTTCTACCCAGCGAGCTCACCGTGCAAGAGTTCCTGATCAACAACGACTGGCTCGGCCGGCTAGCCAGCCTGTATTACATCGGCCTACATGTGCCCGCATTGTGGGTATTTCTCGTGTGGCTCTTTATCCGACAACGCCACGCATTCTCCCAGTGGCGCAACCTGCTGGCTATTCTGACGGCGTTCTGCCTGTTCATCCGGTTCGTGCGAGTTGCCCCGCCACGGTTCTTGCCCGAGCTCGGCTTCATTGATTTGCCAGCTATCTACGACTTGTCGCCATACGGCGTTGTCGGTACTGGCGTATCGCAACAGTTCGCTGCAATGCCATCAATCCATGTGGCCTGGGCGGCCATCGTGTCCATCGGTACCGTGGCGGCTAGTACAAGCAAATGGCGCTGGCTTGCGTTGCTACACCTGATTATCACCGTCGTCATTGTCGCTGGAACGGGTCACCACTGGTGGGCCGATGGCCTGATTATCGCTCCGCTGCTTGCGGCAGCGCTGGCGATCGACACGCACCAACGCCGGCTAGTAGCTCGCCTGGTCGAGCGTTACAGACCCTCACCAGACTCGGCCCTGATCTGACCCAACGCTGCACTCAGTGCTCGTTCTTCTCCTCGACGACACGCCCAGAGGCACGGGCAAGCACGGACGAGTCCAGATCAAAATGCGCTCAACCCCCTCGATCACACCACCGCTGAGACCAAGACGATGACTCCATCACCGTTCACAAATACCAAGGAGTGACCGGCGACCTCGAACCATTAGCAGTGGCAGTGGCAGTGGCAGTCACGGTGCCATTCGGACTCGACATCTCAAGCCAAGACGTCGTGATCTTCACCATCAACGGGTGCCATCGGGTCTCTACCGAGCGACCGTTACTAGAGTCGGCGGGCGAAACTGAGCTCGTGTCCATCTGGGTCAAGAATATGGAAATATCGCTCGCCCCAGGGGGCATCGGCCGGTTCTGTCTCGGACGTATAACCATGACTGGCTGCGATGGCGTGCAGTTCGTCAGGACTCTCGACATGGAAGATGACCCGACCCCAACCAATCCCTGGTGCAACGCCAGTGTGCTGCAAGTTCACGAAGTTTTCACCGATCTTCAACGACGTAAACGCTGCGTCGGGTCCCCCGTACACCGTGTCGAAACCCAGCCAGTTGTAAAATCGTACCGATGCATCCATGTCGACCACGACCAGCGTGATCGCATTTATTTCAGTGGGTTCGGCCACAGCTCAGGTGACGTCGGGACCTGGAAACGCTGGCCACTCGGCTGCGGGTCGTGGCTGATCGAACCGGGTTGGGTGCTCAACGCCCTCGATCGCAGCGAACGCCTGCTCGACCCAATCACCTTGGCCTGCAAGCGGTTCTGGCAGATTGTCTCGGCCAAAAAACCCAACGTCGAGCGTCTCAAGCGGATGGGGCTTCAGTTCGCCACCGGTAGCTCGGCAGAAGAAGACCAGCGAGTAGAGCGGGATGCGAGTGAAGCCAGCACGAAGCCCATCGATCACCGTGAGTAGGCGCACCGGTTCGCATTCGATGCCGGTCTCTTCTTCGACCTCCTTGACCGCGACCTCGGCCGGTGAGTAACCAACGTCGGCCCAGCCAGTTGGATACAGCCAGATCCCGCTGTCAGAGCGCTGCACGAGCAAAATCTCGCCCTGGTCATTTCCAACGACTGCACCAATGGCAGTCTTGGGCGTGACGTAGCCAGCGGTTCGATCACCAACACTGTTCATCCACTCGGCGACCTGCACGTTCTCGTCGAAACCGCGCGCGGAGTGTGCCTTGATCTCGGCCGCTACGTGCAGGATCTCTTCGAATCGTTCCTGTTCGTAGAGGCTCTCGGTGAACGCCAGGCCGGTCTGGGCAATACCTGCCAAAGACTCGGCCCAGCGCAGCAGTTCAATTTCGGTCAGCGGGGTCTCAGCCATGTAGTAGTTGAAGCTACTACTTACCTGTCCAGTTGGGGGCCCGCTTCTCGGCGAATGCCGTCGCTCCTTCGATTGCATCGGCGCTGCTGAACACGCTGTCGAGTACTGGCTGCTGGTCGCCCCAGAACTGACCATCAACGCCACCAAGGTCGCGGATCAGACGCTTTGAGGCAGCCAGGCCGAGTGGTGCGTTCTTCGCAACACGTGCCGCCAGATCAAGTGCCCCGTCGAGGGCTTCACCCTTTTCGGTCAGAACCTGGACCAGCCCAAAGTCGTGACCAACCTCGGCAGTAATTGGTTCACCAGTCAGCGCCATCTGCATGGCCAAGCCATACGGCACGCGGCGAGGCAGGCGAGATAGCGCTCCTGCCCCAGCGAAGAGACCGACGCCGACCTCGGGGATCCCGAGCTTGGCACCCTTTGATGCCACTAGAAGATCACAACTCAGAGCGATCTCAAGACCGCCGGCCAAGGCAAACCCTTCGACAGCAGCGATCAGTGGCTTGTCAGCAGCCATCTCGGTGATACCAGCGAACCCACGCTCAGGAAGGTTCGGCATGCCACCAGAGACGAAAGCTTTCAGATCCATACCTGCGGAGAAACCGCGTCCATTGGCAGTAAGCACGCCGACCGACAGATCGGGATTCGCGTCGAGCTCCTCCATCGCAGCTGCCATTTGCTGGGCAAGTTCGATATTCACCGCATTCATGGCCTCGGGCCGATTCAGGGTGATGATCATCACCCGGTCACGGATTTCGGTCAATAGTTCATCGGCCATAACAAGAACCCTTCGTTAGCATCAGGAAGTACTGAGCGAGTCTAGAAACCCGCTCCAACCTCATCGTAATTTGCTTACGCGCTGACGCCGACGCAGCTAGCCCACATTCAAATCAAATGGTCTGCGCATATGTTGTGCAGTCCTTCAATCATGGGCCGGGTTCACCTCGCAGCCTTCCAAGAATGGGGCTGGCTTGAGAGAACTAACTGAAGTCAACCCAACGTATCTGATGGCCCCGCCCATCTAGCGCCGAATCGTTTCGTTCCCGGGCGAAACTCGCTGCAAGCGCTACGGCAGCACCAGTGCCAACCCATGCCCACTAAGACACACGTGCAATCGTGAATAGATAGCTAGCCCAAATGCTTCCACGCGGCGGGCCAGCTAGTGGCGGCTATTGCCATTTGGGATTCTGGGCGGCAGCGCTTACTCACGAGGGACGACATACACCGTATACGCCAATGGCAGGAGCAAAAATGAGACGTTGGGATGGAGTAGTTCTGTCTCCACCTAGTCATCGTCGTGACTTTCGACGTCGTCGCTAACGGGTTATTCCTTAACTCGGGGGTGAGATCTGACCAAGCCAAACCTCCGGCCTCGCAGGTTCTGCCGCTTCAGTTCCTGCCAGATTTGACGTTGACGGCAGCGGGCGTGACGGTAATTTCGGTGGCTTTGACCGACGCCCACACGGCCGCCCCTTCGTGAAGATTTAATGCTGCCGTTGCGCCAGGTGTGATGTCTACCCCGAGCGGAAGCGGGTCACCCAGGGTGATTCGCGTGGTGTCGCCAAGCGGTTCCACACTGACGACACGGGTTTGCCAGGTGTTTCTCGGGCTGCCTGAAGGTTGCTTGCGGTGCAATGCAATCGCTGTTGGATGAACCGTGATCAAGACAGGTCCGTCGATGCTCGTATCGGCTGTCTGCAGATCATGACCGTGATGATCAAGAGTCAAGAACCCTGCTCGGTTCGTGCCGACCAGCAGGTTCGTGCCGGCAAGGGCAGCGACATAGGGGGTTGCCGGCCGGCGGCGAATGTCTTCGGCCGACCCCACCTGGCTCAGGCTCCCATCCTCGACAATTGCGATGCGATCAGCAAGAAGGAACGCATCAGTCGGGTCATGGGTAATCAAGAGTCTGGGCCCTGAAAAGTCCGACAGGTGCTGCGCGAGGACCCGTCGTAAGGTGCCGCGAGTCGTCACGTCTAACGCTGCGAGCGCTTCATCGAGCAGCAATAGGTCAGGTTGCGTCGCTAGCGCTCGGGCCAGCGCAACTCGCTGGGCTTGGCCCCCGGAGAGTTGTGGCGGTGTACGGCTGCTCAATCCTTGCATGTCGAGTCGCTCGAGTAACTCGTTGGCCATTGCTCTGGCCTGCGGCTTACGTTCGCCGAGCGCCAGTGGGCCAAACATTACGTTTTCGAGCACCGACAGATGGTCGAACAACAGATAGTCCTGAAACACCACGCCGATTCGGCGCTGCTCAGCTACGACGAACACGTCGTCTGCTGGCGCGTCAAGCACCCGATTATTGAGAACGACATGGCCATCGTCTAACGGGGTGAGCCCCGCAAGCACATCGACAGCGGTCGACTTGCCAGCGCCGTTCGGTCCAAGCAATGCCAAGGTCTCACCTGGAGCTATTGAAAACGCCACGTCTAAGTAAAATCCGCCAGCTAGCTGCACTACCAGATGGGCATCAAGTCCGTTCATAGGTCAGCCCCGTTCGACCACCAGCGGTCGCGCAGCAACAAGAGCACTGCCAACGACACCGCCACCAAGACAAGGCTGATGGCCACCGCTGTGTCACGATCCTGTTCAAGTGCAACGAAAACAGCCAGCGGCAGTGTCTGAGTGCGTCCTTGCAAATTGCCGGCGAAGGTAACGGTCGCACCAAATTCGCCAAGCGCCCGCGCCCACGCCAGCACGAGGCCCGCTCGCACCGACGGGGCGATCATCGGCAGCGTGATCCGTCGGAACACGGTCAAGCGTGATGCGCCCAGTGTCGCCGCTGCAGCCTCATGGCGTCCATCCACATTTCGCAGCGCGCCCTCAACCGTCACGACAAGAAACGGCATGGCCACAAACACGTTGGCAACAACGACACCCCACACCGAGAAGGGAAGCAGGAAACCAGTCGCATCGTTGATTGGCTCGCCGATCACACCGCGGCGGCCAAGGGCGAATAGCAGTGCTGCTCCGCCCACCACCGGTGGAAGCACCATCGGCAGCGTCACGATTGCTCGCACGATACGGCGACCAGGAAACTCGACACGGGCCAGAAGCCATGCCAGCGGCACACCGAGCAACAGCGAAATAGCTGCAGCTAACACCGACGTCATTAGCGACAGCTTGAGGGCATCGACCACGACGTCGCTCATGACCAACTCCCTCAGGCGAGACCAAGGCGTGCGGGTCGCCAGGCCAATAAGTGGAAGCACAAACACAGCAGCGCCAAGCGAACCGAGTACCAGCAGCGGCCAAGGTGCTCGCTGTCGAATCTTGCGTCTCGTCATCGTCTACCTCTACCTCTACCTCTACCTCTGACACCAAGGCTGCGGCCACTGATCATCTGTGTGTTTACATCATCTGTGTCAGACACAGATGATGTAAACACAGATGATGCAAAGGCCATCATGATGGGTCGAACCCGTAGGCATGCAGGATGGCCTGGCCTTCAACTGAGAGGACGAACGCTACGAATGCGCCCGCAGCATCAGGGTTCGGTGATTCGCTCAGGATGGTGATCGGGTACGTAATGGCAACGCCGAACGTGGGCGGCAAAAGGATCTCGTCAACATCATCAGAAGCCGCTATATCAGACGCATAGACAATACCAGCGTCAAGTTCGCCAGCTTCGATCTTACCGAGCAACGCTCGGACGTCACCCTCGTTGGTGTCGACTGATGCGTCGATGCCCGCCTGCTCAAGCGCTTGGCGGGCGAACTGTCCGCACGGGACTTGTGCGCCACACAGACCAATTAACAGTTCGCTATTCGCTAGGTCCTCGATGCCCACCACGCCACCTGGGTTGCCCGTTGGGACTGCGATACGTAACTCGTTGCTAGCGAAGTCTGTCGGAGACAATGCGAGCCCTGCGCTGACAAGAGCCTGCACTGTCTGAGCACTGGCAGAGGCAAAAACGTCGGCGGGAGCACCCTGCACGATCTGTTCGCGTAGCGCTCCGCTGCCAGCAAGATTCAGTCGTACCTCGATATCGGGGTTCGCAGCTTCGAAGGCAACGCCGATCTCGCCAAACGCATCGGTCAACGACGCTGCAGCCATAACCAGCAACGTCTCATCACTATCTCGCCCGGTACAGGAGGAGAGCAATAGAGCGACGAGCAGCGGTGCACACCATGTTGCTTGTCTGATCATGCCGGACCCTTATTTCTCTCGCCCATCGGGTTTCGATAACATAGTCTCATTGTTACTAGTTGGCACTATGCGCTAGCTTCAGGCAGTGGCTGCTTCGGGACTCTCCTTGACCGAGTGGGTCGTGCTAGCTCTTGTCGGCGAGGCGGCAACACACGGTTTCGCTGTGGCTCGTGAACTCCAGTCGGGCTCGGACCTCGGACGAATTCTTACGGTTCACCGGCCTCTCGTGTATCGAGCGCTCGATCGGCTCGGTGATGCAGGCCTCGTCGAAGAGAGCGCAACCGAGCCTGGCGACGCTGGGCCGACCCGCACCATCATGCGCACCACCCGCGAGGGTAAGGCCGCATTGAAGCAATGGTTCGAGCGTCCCGTCAATCATGTCCGTGACCTCCGGATCGAGTTCCTGATCAAGCTCCGGCTCACGGAGCGCTGCGGCAACGACGCTCAGGCGCTTGTCGACGCTCAACGTCGTGAACTCGCGCCCACCTTCGACCTGCTCGCCGAAGCATTACCGGACGACGTCGTCGACCAGTGGCGTCGACACAACGCCATCGCTGCCCGCACTTTTTTGGATCACCTCTAGCGCTCCACCACTGCATCGTCGGGCAACAAGCTCGTCATCTGATCAGTATCCAGAGCGATGCTCCCGGCCTAAGTGGCGTCGCTGCGAGGGCCAGCGCTACCTGTGGATGCCTGAAGAGGTCCGCGCTCGTGCTACCTGCAGAGGATGTCAGAGCAAATAGGCAGAAGCCTCGATGCTTCACGGCCGATTATTGGGCTCTTTGTCGACTTCACCTATGAGGCTGTGTGGGCGTAGCCCCCTGAGGTTCCAAGCACCGTTGCATCTCCATGGCTAGCCGAGGTTCGCCGCTTCGTCGTCGGGGCGGGTCCCAAGCACCATCAGAAGTGCTGAGCGAAGTGCGTCCTGGGCTGTGGGATCAATGAGCTTGTTTCCATCTAGAGTCTGCACGTAGAACGAATCGACAACATCGCCTCCAACGGTTTGAACCCGGGCCTGTTGTGTGTCGAGCCCGGCGGCAACAATGGTCGAGCTGACTTCGTACAACAGACCCAAACGGTCGGGGCCAGCCACCTCGATCACGGTGGAATCAGCCGATACGTCGTTGTCGAAGTCGACCCGAACGGTCTCGATCGGCTGTGGCGCCTGCACCGAGCGTCGCAGGATTGAACGCTCTCGCGCTTCGAAACGAGGCATGAGGTCATCGTCGTTCGACAGTGCCTCCTCAACGAGTTCGATAGCACGAGGCCAGTCGATCGGATTATCTTCGTCATCGGCATCAACGACTCGCAATACTTCAAGCGCCTTGGGTCGGATCGCATGAATCTGGGCGTCAATAATGCTTAGGTTGTTCAGCGCCAAAGCGCCGGCCACTCGGGCAAACAGGCCTGGGCGGTCGGTGGTCACAACCTGCATTACATGACCGACGCCGAGCACAACATGGTCGTGTTCGGCCATGAGAGCGAGATCCTCTTCAGCTGGGAAGGACCGATCCAGTTGTGCGTCGCCGTCGGACGCAAGCCAACGCTCCGTGGATCGCGTTAGCTCGCCGGTCAGGTATGCCTTGTTGCGGGTCCACGCTGACGGCCCCGTCGCGATCGAGTCAGATTCAGTCAGCGCCGCAAGCAGACGCAAGAACGATGTAGTTCGCACTTGCTCGGCCACCACCGCGATCGTTCCAGGATCCTCTATGTCACGACGGGTCGCAACGTCGGGCAACAGCAGATGGTGTTCGCACAGTCGCTTCAGCGTGTCGACATCGCCGATGTCGAAACCCATATTTCCAGCGATGGTATCGATGAGCTTCACACCCACATCGGTGTGATCACCCGGATACCCCTTGCCAATGTCATGTAGCAGGGCCCCCACAACGAGTAGGTCGGGCCGCTCAACCGTGTCAGTAAGTGTCGATGCAATCGATGCCGCCTCGAGCAGATGTCGATCCACCGTGAAGCGGTGATACTGGTTGCGCTGCACCTTGCTGCGGTTCGGTTCCCACTCGGGGAGCAAACGCACGAACAGACCGACATGATCGAGTGCTTCAACAACATGGATTGCTCGATGGCCCGTGAGCAGCAGTTGCACAAAGAGTTCGCGGACTTCGACAGACCATGGAGTAGTAATTTCGGGGCCGTGGTCAACAAGTTGATCTAACGAGTCTCGATCGAGTCGCGCTTCGTTCTGCGCCGCGGCGACGGCCATGCGCAACAGGAGTGCTTGATCAGCTGACACTGGGCTACCCGGAGCAATGGACACTGTCCCATCGACCAGATGAATGTTCTCGGCGACGGTGCGCCGCTTGCCAGCCCGTAGTCGCAACCGTCGCAGATCGTTACGCAACCGCAAAAACACGTCATCCAAGATCCAGGTAATCGTGCGAGCCGAAGCTGCAATCTGACTCATCATCACGTCGGCGTCGCCGATGCCAAGCGCATCAGCAACCGAGTCTTGTTCCTCGAGCAACAACACGTCGCCCTTGCGCGATGTTCCTCGATGCAGTTCAACTCGAGCAGCGAGCAACACGTCATTCGCTGCTCGCAGGTCGCGCTGTTCCTGGTCGAGTACGGCGACTCCTGAGGCTTCAATCCATTGGATGGCGTTGATGTCGCGCAGACCACCACTCGATGCCTTGAGATCAGGTTCGAGCAGATAAGCGACTTCACCGTTGGTTCGTTCGCGATCGTGTGCGCCTAGGACAATTTGCGGGAGCCATTTGCGACGGTTCTTGCGCCAGGAACGGCTCGACTGTTCGGCCAAGTCATCGGACAATCCTGCATCCCCTGCCAAATGACGCAGGCTAAGCAACGACGTTGCTGTATCAAGGTCGGTCGACGCCAACTCGATACTCTGCGCGATGGTGCGCACCGAATGGCCGAGAGCAATCTTTTCATCCCAGACCGGGAACCACAGCGCCTGGGCTGCCTCTTCGAGATCAGCTTCATCCCAGCCGCTGTGTAAAAGCATGACATCGAGGTCGCTCTGTGGGCTGAGCGCCCCGCGCCCGTAGCCACCAATAGCAACCAGGCTCAGACCGGGCCGCCCGCCGAGCCTGTCGTTGAATAGTTGTTGCAACCATTCGTCGACCCGTCGCGAATACGCCCTGCAGAACACCATGCCTACGAGCGAGCGGTCAGCGAAGAGTTCTTCACGGTTGATCTCAGGAGATAGGCCGAAACCGCTAGTGGACATATGCGCAGACTAATCGGCGCCACGGACGAGCAACGCTGCCGAAACAAGCTGTTCACACACCCAACCATCTGTGTCAGACACAAAAGATGCAACCATCTGTGTCTGACACAGATGGTTGACACAGATGGTTGACAGGAGAGACGGCCGGGTCCGTGGGGGAAGGGGGAAGAGAGCCCCGACGCTGGGTAGGCGGCACTGCGGCCGTTTAGGGTCAAAGCATGGATGAGCGGAACGTAGCGGCATTGGTAACAGCGGCCGAGTCCGCTGACGAGAGCAACCGGTTCGACCTACTTCACGAGCTGCGTGAACATCAGGACCTTGGGTCTGCGCTAGGCGCCGATGCGTTTGGCGCTGCCAGCTTGCTAGCCGCATCGGGTGACCCGAGCGACCTCCCGGTCGTAGCCCGACTGTCACTTGAAGCCCACCAAGCCGGTATTGAAGGTGCCGGGCTGATCCATGCCGAAGCAAGCGACAAGATCGCTCTGTACACCGGGCGCCCTCAGTTGTACGGCACCGTCATGCTCGAACATCAAGGTGACATCGTGCAGCCACCCGTCGATAAGCGCGTCAGCGATGACGAACGCGCCGAACTCGGCGTGCCCCCACTTGATGAACTGCAGCGACGCATGATGTCGTTGTCGCGACAACTGGCCACCGATCGTGCTGACCAGCCAGGTTGGTTGCCCGATGGCCAACGCTTTTGCCGAGTCTGGAACAACCCACACCCGTCCGACCTACGGGCTCGTATCGCAAGCGAAGGCGCTACTGCATGGGCCGACGGCGACATAATCACTTTTGTTGCTGAATCAGATTCACCAGTGACCGTGACACCGGTGTTCCCGATCGAGTCCTGGGATGCCGGCGACGGTCTCCAAGTGCTGAGTCTTCGGGTCGAACGCCTGGACGAAGCAGTCATCACCTATACCTTCAACCCCACTAATGGCATGCCACCCATGAACTTCCGCCGTGGTTCTCACGACGGGCGGTTTCGTGGTCGTAAAGCTCCCACGGAGCTGGCATCTAATGACCCGCTCGTAGGCAACACCTTTGAGCACGCCGTGGAATCGGCCTCGCTCGGCGAGCCCCGGCGGGTAACGGTCTATCGACCGCGCGGGCACAAGCCAGGTGACAACACCCCAGTCATCTACGCGACCGATGGAAACATGTTTGCGCCATACGCTCGACGCCTCGACGCGGCGATCGAGTCAGGAATCTGCCCGCCAGTGGTCATCGTGGCCGCACACGCAGCATCATTTGACCAGATACGTGGCAATCTTCGCGCTGCCGAATATTTGCCTGGTTTTGACGATCAGGTCTATGACGCCCATCAGCGGTTCTTCATCGATGAACTCCCCGCGTGGGCCGAGACCGAACTAGGCGTGCCCACCAACCCAGCCAATCGAGGTGTCTGGGGATGCAGCGACGGTGGTGGACACGCTGCCACGGTGGCCCGCTTGTTCGCCCCTCGGTTCGGCCACGCATTCGTCTACAGCACGGGCATGCCGCCCGATATGGCCTACAACTGGACAGACAGTCACCCCTTCATGCACCTCTGTGCTGGCACTCTCGAGGGGCCGTTCCACCAAGCAACTGAAGCATGGGCTGGCTACCTGATGCTCGTGGATGCGCCGTATCACTTCACAGAACGAGTGGCTGGGCACGACCTGGTGCAGTGGGCCGAAGAACTCCCTTACGCAATTAACCGTGCGTGGGGAACCGACAGCAACAGCTGACCAGACGCGCAGCTGGCGATCGAAGTCCGGTGTGGATTCCGATCACCAATCGGCTGGGGGTTGCCCGTCGAGCGTCAGCTTCGCTCGAACGATCCGCCTTGCAGGTATGCAGTTTCAGCGTGTTCGCTAGTGTCCAAGCCTTGTTGTTCGGCTTCTTCACTGACCCGTAAACCAATGGTCAGATCCAGGACCTTAGCGATGACGAACGTCACGACAAAGGAGTAAGACAAGACGGCCACGATTGAGATGAACTGGTTCCACAACAGCGTGCCGCTGGCTTCAAGTTCGAATGCATCGGCGCCCCCAAATGCGTCGTTACTAGCGAACACACCGATCAACAGGCCACCGATGATGCCACCGACCATATGGATACCAACCACGTCGAGTGAGTCGTCGTAGCCAAACTTTTCTTTGATCTGAATGGCAAAGAAGCACAGCACACCGGCAGCAAGGCCAAACACAATTGCTGACATCGTGCCCACGAACGTGGCTGCTGGGGTAATGGCAACCAGGCCGGCGACTACACCTGAGCACATGCCCAGAGTGGTGGGCTTGCCATGGCGAATCATCTCCATGATTAGCCATGCCATCATGCCGGCCGCACCGGCCAAGAAAGTATTAGCTAGGGCCTGAGGAGCGAAGCTCTGACCGCCAGAGTTAAATCCGAACCAGCCAAACCACAGCATGCCGGTTCC
This sequence comes from uncultured Acidimicrobiaceae bacterium, assembly GCA_905182135.1. Taxonomy (GTDB): domain Bacteria; phylum Actinomycetota; class Acidimicrobiia; order Acidimicrobiales; family UBA10347; genus UBA10347. The sequence continues at coordinate 185,807 of CAJJAG010000003.1, forward strand.
GAGCAAAACGAAGGGAAGATTGTGCGGAGGCCAGGCTTCCTTCTGCCAGTTCCGTCGCTTGCCCAAGACAATGACCAGTGCAAGCGCAGCGGCTCCAGCGTTGATGTGAATTGCTGTACCACCAGCGGTGTCGTATGCCGGAAGTGCGTGGGCCCAGCCGCCATAAATCCAGAAACCAACCGGCGAGTACACGAGCACCGACCAGGCTGGGACAAAAACCATCCATGCGCTGAACTTCATTCGGTCAGCGACGGCCCCAGAAATAAGAGCCGGGGTTATTACAGCGAACGTCAGCAGGAACGCCCATGTCGCCATGTCACGAGGCTCAGCACCTTCGGGCTGGCGCATCCAGACTTCGCCGAACTCGAAGAAGCCGAGCCATTTGCGTTCGCCATCACCGTTGGCGATGCTCATGCCGACAACTGCCCAGATGATCGGCACGATGCCAAGGCAGTAGAAGTTCATGTTCAGCATGTTCAAGACGTTCTTCGAACGGACCATGCCGCCGTAGAAAAGTGCGAGACCAGGAACCATCAGCAGCACCATCGCTGCCGACGTCATAACCCATGCAGTATCACCCGACATTGTTTGCCTCCCAAGCAGTTTTGTGCCCTGACTTCAAGCACATGCATTCTGTTTAGAGGTTTCTGATTGGCTAGTCTGCGCCCAAATGACCTTGTTAATATTGTGGAAACAATAAAAACTCATTCTGGAAACAAGGGCTATAAATCGCCATTCTCGAGCCGTCGGAAGAATACCGAACGAGGTAAGGCTTCGACCCCAGCCGCTGCAGCGGCGGCGAGTTGTTCCTCATTCACGTGGCTGCCAAAAGCAACGATGCGTGCGTCGATGGTACCTAAAATTGAAACCTCGTCGAGCCGCGAGAGATCCACAAGAACCAGCGTGTTTGGCTTGGCAACATCGACCAGTTTGTTCACCGAACGCACCAACGTCGCCTCAGGAAATGCCGCACTGATCTTCGATCGATCCATTAGATCCACCGACAGGGCAACAACAGCCGGGTTGGTTGGCTTGCATGTGTCGGTCATAGGGCGAGCCTATTCACTCGCCGCATCGCGACGTCGCCGTAAATGGACGTGCGCCTTCGCTGCTCCCCACACCAGCCCAGGTTCGTGAAGCGCTGGATCAACGTCACGGAACGATGCTGGCGTTAGCCCGTAGATGTCATTCGGGAAGTTCGATCGCGAGAATTCGTCGCGAACCGCCACCGGAACGTTCGCTGAGCGCAGTACTTCCGTTGGGACTCCGGCAATTGAGCGGCGCAATATTTCGAGTGGACCAACGTGCTGCGCAGCAATGTCAACGGCCAGCAATGTACGCAGGTCAGCCGTTGTTTCCTTCGCCGCAATATGAAGCTGCTTCGCTACATCGTCTGGCATCGTGACGCCCGGCAAACGTTCTTCGATCAGCCGGATGAACCAGGATCCGGAAATTTGTTCGAACGCATCGCCCAAAGCTGCAGCATACGCGGCAAGAGATGCTTCATCGTCAGCGAGCGTGGGGCTCTCAGTGGCCATCGAGTAAGTCTGGCCGAGAAAGACCCGGCTCCCTCCAGCGCTGAACAAAGAACCCCGGTAGCTTTGGAGTGTGACCGACGATAATCATCACGAACATATGGTCCACAACCATCGCAACGTTCAAGGTGGCACGGCCCGAGCAGCCATATTCGGGATCAGCGATGGCTTGGTATCAAACGTTGCCCTGATAATCGGTGTGGCTGCAGCAGACACCGGCGGCTCATCTGTTGTCATCGCTGGTATCGCTGGCTTGCTTGCTGGCGCCTCCTCAATGGCCGCTGGCGAATACGTGTCCGTTAAGGCGCAGAGTGAACTGATCGAGTTCGAACTCGACCGCGAACGCGAGTCAATTGCCGAGAAACCACAGCTCGAAACCCGCGAACTGGCAGCGATCTATACAAAACGTGGCATCGACGAGAACCAGGCCCTGCAAATGGCTGAGGCGGTCCATGAGAACCCTGAAATCGCTCTCGAAGTTCACGCACGCGAAGAACTCGGTATCAACCCAGGCGAGACGGGGCAACCAGCTGCGGCCGCCGTCAGCAGCTTCGTTGCGTTCTCCGTCGGCGCGTTCATCCCGCTGCTGCCATGGCTATTTGGCAAGGGCAGCGGAGCGCTTATTGCATCGATCGTTCTCGGCCTTCTCGCTGCCGCTGGGGTCGGGTTCGCTCTTGCCTTCTTCACCGGTAAGTCCAAAATTCGCACCATGGCTCGCCAGGTCGGGCTTGGCAGTGCAGCATGCATTCTGACCTGGTTGATCGGAACACTGCTGGGGGCGTCCATCAGTTAGTTTTCCCTCGTGGTTTCTCCCTCCCCGATCGTGACTATTTCGGTCAGCGGCCGTCCTTTCGATGAGACGCTGGCATTCTTCTTAGACGAACTCGGTTTCCGTCTCGACCGCATTAGCCCCGCCGACAACCCAACCTTGGCCGTGCTGTCCCGTGGCGGCGTAAACCTCTGTCTCGATCCTGGGATCACATCTTCGCCAACGACCCTTCGTATCGAGTCGGGTGCGGCTCCTACGATCACAGCACCTAACGGCGTCAAGGTCGAGTTTGTCGACCCTCCAATGGAAACTGTCGTCGTCCCCAACCTGGTTCCAGAACTCGTGATCTCGTTGGCCAGCGACGAATCGAACTGGATCATCGGACGCGCCGGCATGCGCTATCGAGATCTGATTCCATCACGACTCGGCGGTCGATTCATCGCGTCACATATCGAGGTATGCGACGGTGGCCCGGTTCCCGATCTGGTGCATCACCACGCCATCCGCTTTCAGATGATCTTCTGCCATCGAGGATGGGTAGACGTTGTGTACGAGGACCAGGGCAAACCATTCCGGCTTGAGGCTGGCGACTGTGTTCTGCAACCACCCCATATCCGACACAGAGTTCTCGAGAGTTCGGCAGGCGCTCAGGTCGTCGAGATCGGCTGCCCTGCTGACCATGACACCTTCTTTGATTATGGGCTTGATCTCCCCACCAACACCGTCGATCGAGACCGTGATTTCGGGGGTCAGGCGTTTGTGCGTCACCAAGCTGCACTCGTTTCATGGGGGCCATCGATACACCCTGGTTTCGAAGTACAACACACCGAAATCGAGCAGGCGACCAAGGGACTGGCGAGTGTTCGCGTCCTACGTAGCTCCGGCGAGACAACCACCACACCAACCCGCCACGACGGCAAGCTCTGGTTTCTGTTCGTGCTCGAAGGCTCGGCCAGGTTTGCTGTCGAGGGCCCGACCAACGCTGCCTCGCTAACCATAGGTGACAGTGTCGCCGTGCCCGCAGGAGTTACCTGGGGTCTACACGATGCGTCACCCAGTCTCAGGCTGCTCGAAGTCGTCGTCCCATAACCCCGCTTGAGACACGTCCCAGGTACGCGTCCCTAGCTCTGGGGCGTCGGGTCGACAAACTGGAATACGCCGCTAAGCGCTTGGAGGCGTTCGGGCCGTACCGTGAACCAGGCCCACTTGCCGCGCTTGCTACGTTCGACAAGACCCGCTTCGACCAACACCTTTAGGTGATGACTGATCGTTGGCTGAGACCGGCCAAGTGCAACGGGCAGATCGCATGCGCACGCTTCTCCCCCACCGGCAATCAGATTCATCAACCGCAGTCGCACCGGATCAGCCAGTGCCTTCAGCATGATCACGATGTCCTCTGCCTCGGCTTCAGTCAACAAGGGATCGTCGGGCCCTACGCAACAAAGCGGTCGCAGCGTGGATTCCTTCGCCGGCTGGCTCAGCAGATCAGTCACCGACCCAGTGTGGCACATAAATTACATATTGACATCTATCGATATATGACTAACATATTGACCATGATCAATATGACAGACGCGCCGCCAACCCAGCGGCTTCAGTTGGCCCTCAATGTCACCAACCTCGAAGATTCGATCGCCTTTTACACCAAGCTGTTTGGAACCGAACCTGCTCGCCTTCGGCCGGGCTACGCCAACTTCGCCATTGCCAACCCGCCACTCAAGCTCGTGCTCTTCGAAGGTGGCGAGGACGGCACCATCAATCACCTGGGTGTCGAAGTCACAACGTCTGAAGAAGTCATCGCTGCCGAGCAGCGTCTGATCCAGGCAGGCCTTGAGACGACTGGCATCGACGACACCGTCTGCTGCTATGCCGAAAAGACCGAGACCTGGTTGCAGGGTCCCGACGCAATCCGTTGGGAATACTACGTCCGCACCGGTGATAGCGAGCAGATGCAGAATGAAGTCGTGGGCAACGATGGAGCGACCATGTGCTGCGCCCCCGAAGCCACTACATGCTGAACTGGTTGAGCCAGGGACTTCGACACAAAGCTTCTGCAGCTGACGTTGCAAACACCAGCGGGCAGTAGCCTCCAGCGCGTGTCTACACTTGATCCTCGAAAGCTGGGTGCCGAGTTTCTTGGCACTGGCTTCCTTGTCACAGGCGTTGTCGGCTCCGGCATCATGGCCGAACGGCTTAGCGATGACGTTGGGCTCCAGCTTCTCGAAAACGCATTCGCGACCGCCGGCGTTCTACTCGCATTGATCCTGGCACTCGGGCCGGTGTCGGGCGCCCACTTCAATCCCATCGTGACCGTCGCCGAACGAATTCGCGGCACTGTCACCACACCAGTGCTTTTCGGCTACATCGGCGCCCAAATTTTAGGCGGTATCGCCGGTGTCATGACGGCGAACATCATGTTCGATCTTGCCGCCATCAACATCTCTGACAAGGACCGCTCGGGCTTCGCCTTGATGTTCAGTGAGGGCATCGCCACCATTGGCTTGTTACTCATTATCTATGGCGTGGTTACTGCTGGGCGGCCCACTCTGGCTGCAGCAACAGTCGCTGCTTACATCGGCGGCGCTTACTGGTTCACGTCATCGACAAGCTTCGCTAATCCGGCCGTCACGATCGCTCGAACAATGTCAAACAGTTTCGCTGGCATCGACCCCAGCAATGCCGTCGGCTTCATCGCCGCCCAGATCGTGGCCGCTGCGATCGGCATCCCCTTGCTGTGCTGGCTCTTCGCCAACAACACCGACGGATAATCAGCCGAACTCATCGTTACGCCGTCGTCCAATGTATGTAATCCGCTGTTTATCTTCGTCGAGGTCCTTGCCAAACAACGCATGTGCGCCAAGCGCCCACATGGTCATGATCGCTGTGTCATAGCCTTGCCACCGGCGCTGACGAACTGCTCGGCCACAGCAAACATTGGCTCGGACTGCTCAAGTGTTTGCTGTGCTGCCAAATAGCCCGTCAGCGCGAGGGCATTCGCTTGCAGTTCAGGGATTGGACTCTGGCACATCTGCTCGAGCAACTTTTTCACCTCGACGAAGCCGTTAAGTTGCGCCTCAAAAACCAACAGGCAGTACCCCACCATCTATGCCTCGAATCGGTTTTGATCGACCTGCGGCAAGAGTCGTTAGAGCCACTGCTTACCTTCGACCATGGGCACGACGTCTTTCCAGAGCCCCAAGAAACCAATGGCAGGCTTCGTCACATCGACCCGAAAATTACGATCAGATCCCCACTCAAGTGCGTGCTCAATATTCGACCGTTCGGGTGCAAGCCGCACCGTTCGATCCAAGCCGATGACCTCGGCAAAAATCGATAGCACCAGATCTCGGTAGTGCTCGAAATCAAGCTGCCCCATCGATTCTTTGAGGCTAAATTTGTGCGATTTCAGCTGTCGTGGGTTTGAAGTTGGGCGCCTGATCGCTGATGCGCTCTACGAACAGGGCAGCCGCAGCGCCATCGATACCTGTTTCCAATAGCCCGAGCTTGGCTAAGCACTCCCCAGCGAGACCGAGCGACCCACTAGCGTCCTCGTGAAAGGCGGCACGGACCGAACTGCCAGCTCATCCAAAAATCTCGCCGTTGTTGTCTTTCAGTGCAGTACCCACGATGGCGTCGTGGATCAGGAAGGTTCGCCATGCCGCTTCAGGGTCTGCGGCCCATAATTTCGTCGAGCTCAGCGACCATGCCGGTGTAGAACGGCCCGAACTCGGCATACACCGAAGACGCCTCGTCAAACCGCATGGTGTACACGACTTCTTTTAGGTCATCCGGATGAACCCCGAACAAGGTCACACCCCATTCGTAGTCATCGAGGCCCGTGGAACCTGTGATGAGCTGCACGATGCGGCCGGCGAACTTGCGTCCTGACGTACCGTGTTCGTACATGAGTTCTTTGCGTCGTTCGTACTCGAGTGTGAACCAGTTGACGTCACCAACCCGCTTCTTCGACATTGGATAAAAACACCATGCATGCTTACCTTCGGGCGGCAGGTTTGGGTACAGCCGCATATTTCGCATCTCTTCAGGGGCATCCCGGGAATACTCGCTCAGCTCGGTCAACGACACATAGCTGTCGACGAGTTCAAGACCAGAACCCACCAAATCGGTCTGCAGCTCGCGTAGCGACCACAGGTTTGGGCCGATACTCATAACAGCGATATCGGCCTTATGCCCCAGCATCGCAACCGAGACGACCTGATCTTCTCGTCCCCGTGCCGCCTCAACCGCAGCGACTGCTGCAGCACCATCAACCGTTGGGTTCGTCTTGAAGAACAGATGCAACACGCCCTGTCCAATGGCGGGGCGGATGTCGTGAGTTGTCATGAAACCGGTTCTCCTTCGGCCACCGGGTGGGTGACAGATTCGTCTGGTTGTCGATTGGTGGCGTAGACGTTCAGCGTGCCGTTGCGGGCAAAGCCAGCGAGCTGCATGCCAGCCGACGTAGCCGCAGCGACAGCGAGGGCCGACGGTGCACTCACCGCAATGACGGTCGTGAAACCAGCCGCCCACGCCTTCTGAACCATCTCGAATGAGGCTCGTCCACTGACGAACAGGCCGCGGCCTGTTGCCGGCAGGTCGCCATCGAGCAACATGCGGCCAACAACCTTGTCGACGGCATTATGGCGGCCAATATCTTCGCGAACTTCGACAATGGTGCCATCAGGCTCGAAGGAGGCTGCAGCATGTAGCCCCCCGGTTCGATCAAAGACTGGCTGATGACCGGCCACAGCATCGACGACGCTAAGCAGAACGTCTTCGCTGATGGACTCAGCTTGTTCCACAAGTGATATCCGATCGACAAGTTCTTCAATAGCTTCGGTCCCGCAAAGGCCGCACGATGAGCTGATAACCCCTAGCCGTGGCGTTGCTTCAGGGGCACCCGGTGCTAGTACTGACACGACATTGAACTCGGTCTCGACTGCGGTGCCGGTCGCGCAGTAACGGATGTCCACAACAGGAGCGCCACCGAGCGCACCGTCAGCATGCAGCAACCCGACTGCCAGTTCGAAGTCATGGCCAGGCGTACGCATGGTCGTTGCTACGTCGACCTCGTTGATGCGAACGGTCAACGGCTCTTCGACGACAAGTTCTTCGGGACGACGATGCAACGTCTCGCCATCAAAATGATGCGCCATCACCGTCTCTGTGCGACCACGAGCCACCCCTAGACGCTACCCCCACGCCACCAAGATCACTGTCAAACCTGCGGCACCCGTTTTTGCGCCTCTGGCTGCGATCACCGAGGCGTACTTATACTGATGCGGCGCTCAACGGCAACATCGATGAGCTACCCCTGGGGCAAAGTCGACGCTTGGTGCGTTCCAGACCTAGGGCTCGCCAGTTAACGCTGTGGTGAGATCGAGCAATGAGGGCAACCCGCCAGAAGGGCCGATGATCGTGAGCTGATCGTCGGCGTGAAGCACAAGTCCATCGTGGGCCCGCAAGACGCTGCCATCTCGCCGAACTGCCTCAAGATCTATCCCGTCGGGTGGACTGAGGTCGCCGATACGCATACCGATGAGGCCACCAGTCGGTAACTCTTCCATCAAGGCGTACTGCTCGATCGACAGTTCAGGAAGTAGCGCTGACTTCACCTCGCTTTCAAAGCTGGCATCAACCATCGACAGCCCTGAATCGGTATGCAGATAGGCCGCCAACTCCCCGGCTAGGCGAAGAGTACGGCCAGGTTCGTCTGCGCGACCAGCAAGGAAGAAGAGAGCGTTGACCATCTCGTTACGCCCGCCCCATCGATCCGGGATACGGATACCAGATACAGCCCTGACAATCACCAGGTGTTCGTCGTCGACATCGAAGAACGCAACGGGTGTTGCCGTCGGATGCTTGTCCGAAGGCTGAATCCAAAGTGAACCAGTAGCAAGGAATTTCTCGGTGACAGCGCTTGGTGTAACGCCCATACGACGCCCAAGCACCTCGCTTGCGCGGTGTGCCGCATCGTCGATCGTGGCCCCGTCAGAGATGCTCACCACGGCGGCACGAGCGATCAGACCGGGGTACTCGTCTTCGCTACGGATGCCATGGCTTTGCATCGCTACGCTTATCTCACGGTCCAAACTGTGATCGGCTGACTGGCCCCACCGCTCAAATACGTGGAAGATGGCGCCGGTACGGCTTGAGCGAGAACGTCCATAAAACCAGTACCAGCCCAGAGCAATCACCACACTCGCTGAGACGAGCATGATCGGCAACGCTCCGAGCGCAACGATGAGATACACCGTCAACACAATTCCGGCAATCTGCAAGAACGGGAATAGCGGTGCTCGGAATCCTGGTGCATACGAGGTGATATGGCTAGAACGCAACACGATCACAGCCAGGTTCACCAGACCAAGAGTCAGCAGGACAAACGCACTGGCGAGTTTTGCTATTGCTGCGACATCAAATGCAACAACGACTAGGGCCATCGCTGCGCCGGTGGCGATGATGCCTGCAGCCGGGGTCTTACGCGAGGTCAAACGTTCGAAGATCGGTGAGACAAGTCCGTCGCGCGCCATAGCAAGCGGATAACGAGCCGCCGCCAGGATCCCAGCGTTCACCGCTGACGAGAATGCTGCGAGCGCTGCTAAGACGACGACCGTGACCAATGGCCCAGGCAAGATTGCTTCAGCGGCTGAATGGATTGGCGCTAGATCCTCCTGAAGGATGTCGGACGGCACCACTGCCACCACCACAAACACCGCAAGTGTGTAGATGAGCGTGCTTACGCCGAGCGACAGCATCATGCCAAGCGGAATTGTGCGCGAGGGATCGTCGATCTCTTCGGCCACGCTGGCGACCTTGGTCAGACCGCCATAGGACACAAAGATCAATCCGACAACCGCCGCTACGCCAGAAGCTCCCTTTTCGAAGAATGGCGTGAGTGAGCCATCACCACCGCTCGCTTGCGGCAGACCGGCCCCAACAAACATTGTCATCACGACAATCACAAAACCGACGAGCACGATCTGCACTCCAGCGCTGGTTTTTGAGCCAAAAATGTTGAGCAATGTGAAGAAAACGATGAGTCCGACAGCGAGTGGTTTTGCTGGGATGTCGACGATCAGATTGAGGTACGCGCTCATGCCGACGAGAGCGAACGCATCCTTCAGCACCAACGACAGCCAGGTTCCAGCACCGGCAACCGTGCCGACCGCTGGGCCAAGGGCTCTTTCTAGAAAGTAATACGCGCCGCCAGACCGCGGCATTGCAGTGCTTAGCTCTGCGACACTGAGCATGGCCGGTATTGCGAGTAGCCCGGCAATGAAATACGCCAGGATCATCGACGGCCCACCCTTTGTCGAGGCAAGGCCCGGCAACAGGAACAAGCCCGAACTAATCATCGCTCCGGTGCTCAGCGAAAATACGTGCCCGAGGCTAAGGGACCGCCGCAGTACTCCGTCTGCATTGGCAGGATCCATCGCTGGAAAGATAGTCGATATGAGCGAATAGTCAAGATTCCGGACCAGTCTCAGGCGTAGTGACACATCTGGGTCTGAGAGCGACTGAGCAGGTTCCCGGCCTGCCTGAGGTGTCTTGGCATCTCAGCGAAGCTCTCGTCCGTGCCCGCTTAACCCTGGACGCGACGAAAGAGCGCCGAAGCGCCCCTTCGATCAGTAATATTCGCAATCAGGCCTTCGCTTACGCTCGGGGCCTTCTGCGGACAGCAACATTCGCAATCAGGCCTTCGCTTACGCTCGGGGCCTTCAGCGAACAGCCATGCGTGTGACTAGAAGTCCATGTCTGGCATACCGCCAGCAGCATCTTCTTCAGGCAGATCGCTAATAACAGCTTCTGTCGTCAGGAAGAGTGCAGCGATGGAACCAGCGTTCTGCAGCGCAGAGCGGGTGACCTTAGCAGCATCAATAACACCGAGCTTGACCAGGTCTTCGTAGTCGCCAGTCGCAGCGTTCAGGCCGTGGTTGCCTTTGAGGTTGCGTACCTTTTCGACGACCACGCCACCGTCCATGCCAGCATTGACGGCAATCTGGTGCAGTGGTCCTTCGAGAGCCTTGGCAACGATGCGAGCACCGGTAGCTACGTCACGATCTTCGATAGTCTCAGCGAGCTTGTAGACCACGGCCTGGGCACGAAGCAACGTGACGCCGCCACCAGCGACAACACCCTCTTCAATAGCAGCCTTGGTAGTCGACACAGCATCTTCGATGCGGTGCTTCTTTTCCTTGAGTTCGACCTCAGTAGCGGCGCCGACCTTGAGGACAGCAACGCCGCCGCTCAGCTTAGCGAGACGCTCTTGGAGCTTCTCACCGTCGTAATCGCTGTCGGTGTTCTCGATCTCGGCCTTGATCTGAGCGACCCGGCCTGCGACGTCGGACTTCTTGCCAGCGCCTTCGATAACGATGGTCTCGTCCTTGGTGATGACGACCTTGCGAGCTTGGCCGAGCATTTCAAGCCCAACGTTCTCGAGCTTCAGGCCGACTTCTTCGCTAATAACCTGGCCACCAGTAAGGATCGCCAGGTCCTGCAGCATTGCCTTGCGGCGGTCGCCAAAGCCAGGAGCCTTGACAGCGACCGAGGTGAAGGTGCCACGGATCTTGTTCACAACGAGTGTTGCAAGCGCTTCACCCTCGACGTCCTCAGCGATGATCACAAGTGGCTTGCCGGCCTGCATGACCTTTTCAAGGACAGGAACAATGTCTCGTACGGCACCGATCTTGGAACCAACCAGCAGCAAGTAAGGGTCATCCATGACCGCTTCCATACGCTCGGGGTCCGTCACCATGTATGGCGATAGGAAGCCCTTGTCGAAGCGCATGCCCTCGACCAGGTCCATGTCCATACCAAAGGTCTGGCTTTCTTCAACCGTGATGACGCCGTCTTTGCCGACCTTGTCGATGGCAGCAGCAATGGTGTCGCCGATTTCAGAGTCAGCTGCAGAGATCGAAGCGACCTGTGCGATCTGATCCTTCCCGTCGACTTTCTTAGCGCTCTTGCGGATCGAAGCAACAGCAGCTTCAACGCCCTGCTCGATACCTTTCTTGACCGACATCGGGTTCGCACCAGCGGTCACATTTTTGAGACCTTCGCGAACCATCGACCATGCGAGAACAGTGGCGGTCGTAGTGCCGTCACCGGCTACATCGTCAGTCTTCTTGGCGACTTCTTTGACCAGCTCGGCGCCAATGCGCTCGAGTGGATCTTCGAGATCGATTTCCTTCGCAATCGACACACCATCATTGGTGATTGTGGGTGCTCCCCACTTCTTGTCGAGAACAACGTTTCGGCCCTTTGGCCCGAGTGTGACTCGGACCGCATCGGCCAGGGTATTCATACCCTTTTCAAGCGAACGACGAGCTTGATCGTCAAATGTAATGGACTTAGCCATGTTGCGTGGGCCTCCCTAGGCGGCTAGCACTCTCATTAAGAGAGTGCTAACTCTAGAGGTCACATTAAGAATTCGCGCCGTCGCGAGACGCAAAATAACGAAGGGCAGATCACAGATCTACGAGCGACAAATCAACCATTTCGTCAAGTTCTCTTTTTGTGCGTGCTGGTCCCCAAGCTGAACACCAGATGAACTCGCCAATCGGTGCGCCCCACATCACCGCAATGGCTGTCACATGGGCTCAACAACGGACATGACCGCTTCGGCGCAACACAAGGCCGCGTCTCGCATAGCTCGCTGCAGCCCAAAAAGTTCTGCCAACGAGATGACGGTGACGTCTTCCATGAAGCGAGCACTGATGGCTTCGTCGACCTGGCCGGCGATGACCACTGCGCGGACACCGCATTCGTTAGCCATCTCCGCCACACCACCCACTACTTTGCCGTTAAATGATTCGTCATCAAGCAGGCCCTCGCCGGTGATGACGACGTCTGCCTTCTCAATTTCGTCGAACAACCCGAGTTCGTCGGCGATTAGCTCGAAGCCGCTGACGACCGTGGCTCCGAGAGCCACGAGTCCACCGCCAAGGCCACCCGCTGCGCCCGAACCCACAACTTCGCGCACGTCGACCCCGAAGGTATCCCTATACCGCGTGGCCAATCCGCTGAGCCGAGATTCAAGGAACGCTACCTGAGGAGGCGTTGCGCCTTTCTGGGGGCCAAAGACTCGAGCAGCATCGATGAACAACGTGTTCACGTCGGTGGCGGCTTCCAAGGTCACGCCCGACAGCCGAGCCGAAGAGCCGAGGGCCTCGACAGCACCCAAGCCTCCATCGGTTGTTGCCGAGCCGCCAAGCCCAACAATGATCCGCTGCGCACCTCGGGTGATGGCTACGTCGATGAGCTCGCCGGTGCCGCGTGTAGTCGCATTGAGCGGGTCATTCTCAGCAGCGCCGCCAGCGAGCACCAGGCCAGACGCCAGGGCCATCTCAATGACTGCCAAGCGCTTAGACAGACGCCAGGCAGCAGTGACCTGCTCACCGTTGGGTCCCGTGACGGTAGTTGTGCGATTCGGGCCCCCAAGCGCATCGAGCGTGCCCTCGCCCCCGTCGGCCATAGGCACGACCACCACGTCATGGCCCGCCTGGCGCAGAACGCTAGCTATCGAGTCGGCAATCTCTTGGGCTGAGGCGGTCCCCTTGAACTTGTCCGGCGCAATCACGATTCGCATGAACACGTGACTCTACGATCGATTCGTGGCAGTCCAAGAATCGTGCCATCTCGTGCTTGAACGCTTCAATCTGGGGTTTGGGTGATCCAGGAGCGCCCTGATCCGCTACTGCGCAGGTTTAGGACTGGGCCAAGTCATCGGCGCCAACCAGCACCAGCACGTTCACCGGCGCAAGATCGATACCGTCGCCAATGAATGGATCCGGCTCGGGCATGGGCGCAATTGGTGTTGCAACATCGAGCACGACTCGGACAACCGCAGCCTCGGACGCAAAGCCAGGACGATAAAAGATTGTCGATGCTGTCTGCTCGTCAGCGTTACGCGGCTCACGAGTCATAAACCCCTGATTGCGCAACTGCGTTGTAAGCCGAGACGCCTGCCCGGTGACAGCCGTACCATTTGCGACCAGCACCGAAACTTCGCTGTTGTCACGGGCCAGGCTGGTGTCTACTTCGACAGTGCCGGCCCCGACGGCAACAGCATCGTCGGACGAGAGCTCGAGCTCCGGAGCCGTGGTGGCCGTTGGCTCAGCTTCCGAGCCGCTAACCAGCGGGTACTGTGAGTTATCTGCTGCACCGCGCAGAACTAAAAACACAAGCACCGCAGCAATTGCGACCAGCACGGCTCCACGAGTTGCCGAAGAACTCATTGCGGACACCCGTTAGCTTCCGGAACTGTCTGCGATCTCACCGAAGCGTTCACGACGGCGCCGATCGCGCATACGCCGCAGGCGGCGGACAACCAGTGGGTCGTGTTCGAGCGCTTCATCTGAGTCTATGAGAGCATGGATCTGCTCGTAATACTCGGCAGTCGTCAACGAGAACTGCTCGGCGATCGCAGCGTCCTTCGGCTGATTGTCGGCCCACCAAGTTCGTTCGAACTCGATGAGCAACATTTCCATCTTTGACAAAGCCACAGGAGCAGCGTGGCCGGTCCAGAGACCTATTGCAAGCACCCTGCCCACATTTCCCTGCGTCGAGTTACCTCTGAGCCCACTACGCTATGCAACTTGCCCGTGTAGCTCACCCGGTAGAGCACCTGTCTTGTAAACAGGAGGTAGCGAGTTCGAGTCTCGCCGCGGGCTCTCCTTTTTTCCCACACCCGTTATTTACATTTATTCACAAGATTTGAAACAGCCAACCCACAAGTATCAGACGCTGCGAGGGTGGGTAACACGATCGTGTGGCAACGATCCTCGAGCAGCACGCATATAGGCGTAGGGCGTCTCGTAACGCAAGTTCGACACCCGCGACATATAGGCATCGGCGTAACGCTCAACTTGGCGGGCAAACAGGCTCTTGTCGTTGCCAGCACGCATCAACGGACCCCAGATCGGGTTCCCTAATCCTGACGCTGCGCGGGCAAGCGGTGCGATCTGTTCATCTAGTGCGACGGCTCGGATGGTGACCTGGCTGAGTTCGTTTGAAACTTGGCTACCCCGGCCATGGGCTCGCGCTAGCCGAAGCTGGGCTTGCCTGCGATCGACTTCTATCTTTTCAGCCATCAAGTCTTCGAGCTGACGTTGCTGTTCATCGAATGCGATCGCGTCTGCTATTTCCGACTCGAGCTCGCGAGCGATAAGCGCTGTGCGCCAGCGAAGTACGTCCTTGGTGACGTGTACATCGCCGAAGAGATGGTCGCCTACATACAACGGTTGCCCACCGGACACATTCAGGCTTTGTTCAACCAGGTGAGCATTGCCCCCGAAGTAGACATCGCCCGGCTCGAGCGGCCCCGAATGTGGCAGCAGCAGTGACTCGTCCTCGTCAACGACCCGATAGATCGGTTCCTGCCCCGAGAAGAAACGGGGCTTGTTGGCCGACACAATCACCACGTCAAACAAGTCACGCCATGACATGGCATCAGGGCAATACGGGTCGACCGCGTAGTTCATCATCTTGGACGTATAAGCCCAGTCTGAGTTGGTGATCAGAGCCAGCTTCTTGCCGGCCCGACGTTGGTCCAACAGCGTGGCCACAATGTCAGGGTCAAGATCAACGAAGCGATCAGGGTCCGCAACGATCTTGGCCTTGAGCAACCCCGCCATATGGGCTTCACCAAGTGCTTCATCAATAGCGTCATAAAGCTGGAAGTAGTCACGGACGCCGGTCAGCAACGACGCATCGTGCAGCGCAACGAGCTGCGTGAACAGGCTGGCTCGTGACAGTTCGAACAGCGTGTTCATGAACTTAAAACGCGAGCTTGAGAGCTCAACGATGTCTTCGCGATAGGCATCGCGCTGTTCTTCGAACGCCAGTAGTCCATTGCCGTGTTGGGCTCGCACCACATAACCAAAGCGGGTGGCCTTGACTACATTGCCAAGCTTCAGATCAAAGACCAGGCCAATCGTGAACTGGTCGGGATCGAACTGTAGGTCAGCGACTGGCCATCCTTGCGACGCAAGGATGTCGCGTGCCTCGTCAAAGGCGGCCCCTTCCCAAACGTCCACATTGTAATGGATCAGCGTGTAGTCCATGTCGTAGCCCACGGCTTCGACAGACCGCATGTTCAGCGTGCGGTTGATGAAAACTCCGCGCTCGGGTTTGTATTCGCCACCAACATCATCAGGAGTCGCCATTGGGGTGAACGGTACTTCGACTCTGCCCCGACGCCGGGTTTCGACTCGCGTGTTGAGACCCAGCACGGCCCAACCACTGTGGCACTCTCTACTGGGGTTCTGAAATGACCTACCGCTGCCGCCGGAAGGCCCCACCAGCCTTGGACCGTGCTCGCTGGCTAACTGGCTGTTAGCTCAAAGCGGTGAAGATAATGCGCGCGGCTAGAGCGGTGAGTACGACCTTGAAGACTAGATCCAGGCCCGTTTCAGATACTCGGTCCAACAATCGAGTCCCAACCCAGCTGCCGACGATGACGCCAACCACACCGACGATGATCATGTCTCGATGATCCACAATCGACCATCCCTGCGCACTGAAGGCGATGAGTTTCGAGATATGCGCAAGCACCTGCGTCATGCCAGCAGTCGCCACGAACGCCTTGTGCGATGCCGTAACCGCTTTCAAGAAGGGTGAAGTTACGGGGCCGCTGGCGCCAACGGTCGAGTTCAAAAAACCCGAAGCAGCACCCACGCCGACCAACATTTTCTTAGCATCACCAGGTGTCCGAGAGCGGGCGTTCGTCGCCTTCAGCAATGCGGGGCGCCAGGCCAGAACCAGCACGAACACCGCCAGAACTAGCCGCACGACATCCTCGGGAAGTGACGTCGCTACGGCAACACCCAACAAGCTGGCAGGGAACATCAAGATCGACGCCCAGCCAACGACTGGCCACGAGATCTGCTGGCGAAGTAGTGCGGCTCGGGAACCATTCGAAACCAGCTGAATAGCGCCTTGGATCGGGATGGCAACAGTTGGCGCCACGAACTGGGCAATCACGAGCAGCAGCACCACGCCACCGCCGAGACCAGCAACAGCACTCAAAATCGATGTCAACAGTGCCGCAACACCGACAACAAAAATCTCCAACACGCGTACATGTTACATACAGGTTAAAGACATGGTCACGACAAATTTGCCCGCTCACATCACGCTTACACCCCCAACATTGCCGGCCTGGCCAATGGCGCCTGCTGCCACGAGACCACCACCAGTAGCCCCCGCCAGGCCTAATGCAACTTGATGTAGTCGATCAGGCTCATTGCAATGGCTGGCTCATTCAGCGCGACGGCGCACGACCTCGTAACACGCAACAGCCGCAGCCGTCGACACATTCAGAGAGCCCAGGTTTCCGGCCAACGGGATCCGCGCAACTACATCGCAACGTTCTCGGGTAAGTCGCGAAATCCCGCTTCCCTCGGCGCCCAAGACCAAGGCAACTGGGTCGGTAGCAACTCGCATCTCAAACACGGTCGAATCCGCGACCATGTCCATACCCACAGTCCAGACCTCGAGTTCTTTCAGCCGCTGCAACGCCGCCGGGATGCCAGCAACTTGGGCCATAGGCAGATGCTCGACCGCTCCTGCGGCCGTCTTTGTCACTGACGCAGTGATACGCGCGGCTCGATGACGGGGCAAAATAATCCCAGTAACCCCAGCGCACTCGGCCACCCGCAGTATGGAACCAAGGTTCTGGGGGTCGGTGACCCCGTCAAGCACCAACAAGAAGGGCGGGGTGTTGCCCCGTTGTCGAACCAAAGCATCGAGTTCCACTGGCTGCAGCGGGGCCGCGAAAGCGATTACACCTTGAGGCGCATCAGTACGCGCCATGGCTTCGAACTTGTTCCGCGACACTTCGCGCAACAACACATGGTTCTCGTCTACCAGGCCCCTGATGTCGTCAAGAATCGGAGCGGGGTCCATGTCCGCGGAGAAGATGACCTCGCGGGTCCGTCGCGTACCGGCTAACAGCAACTCACGAACGGCATGACGCCCTTCTACTTGGTCACCACCAAGACCCTTACCGCGGCTACCACCGGAGCCTCCGCCTGCGCTGGGGCCATCGGCCGACGGCTTATTCCGGATCGGTGTCGTTCCACGTTGTCCACTGCGATGGCCGCCACTGTCGTTGCGGCCCTTGTTGCCTCGACGATCAGACGATGGTTTGCGACGTGAACTCATTACTCAACCTCAGTAAGACAAATGGTGGCGGTGTTAAGGCACATCGATAAGCGCCACGGCCCAGCAGGCTATGCCTTCGACACGTCCGAGTGCGCCAAGGCCCTCGGCACGTTTACCTTTCATGGTGACCGGTGCGCCAAGCGCTTCGGTCAGGCGTTGCTCAATCTCAACCTTACGAGGCGCAAGTTTGGGACGCTCAGCGACGACGGTCACATCGATATTCACGACTGACCCGCCCATCGCATGCAGTTGGTTCAACGCTTCAGCGAGCAGCAGCATGCTGTCCGCTCCAGCAAATGCTTCATCGGTGTCGGGAAACAGTTGACCAATGTCGCCTAGGCCCGCAGGGCTCAAAATTGCATCGGTACATGCATGCGCTATCACGTCGGCATCAGAATGACCATGCAGTGCCGTCTCGCCAGGAAAAGTCACACCACCTAACACCAGCACCCGCGATGCGTCATCGCTGAACGGATGGATATCAAACCCATGGCCAATACGGATGCTCACAAGCGCTCTCCTAGAAGTGCGGCGACAACACGTAGGTCGTCGGGTTCGGTCACCTTGATATTCCAGTGTTCGCCAGGCACAACGACTATCAATCCGCCAACAGCGCTGACCAGCGTTGCGTCGTCGGTCGCGTGCGCCCCACTGGCGTGCGCGTCTCGCAAGGCTCTAGCGGAAAAACCCTGCGGCGTCTGCACAGCCTGAAGTTGGCTGCGATCAATGATGTTGCCCTCAAGATCCCGAATGGTGTCGACCACACCAACGACAGGAATCGCTGCATCGGCGCCATTGCGCACGGCCGCAACGACCGTCGCCATGAGTGCCGCAGAGGCCACGGGCCGGGCCGCGTCATGGACTAGAACAACTTGGGCAGTATCAGGCACCTGAGCTAAGCCCTTCCGCACCGACTCGCTGCGCGAATCGCCGCCGTTCACACACACCACCTGGCAGCGAAGCCCGGCCGCGGGGACCGTCACGCTGGAGCCCTTTGGCACAACCACCACAACACCGTCGCTCACCGAAGCCGCCGCAGAAACAGACCAATCTACGACGCGCTTGCCAGCAATCTCAAGGAACTGCTTTGGTGTGTCGCCACCAAAACGAGAGCCAGAACCTGCGGCCACAACGATCGTCCAGGTTGTGCCAGCTTCAGTAGGCATTTCTCCGTGCTCTATGGTGAGGAGTTCTTACAAATTTTGTGACATTTGACACCCTAAATCGGTATAACCGAGGGAGGCGCCAAGTACTCTCAGAGCTGTCACCGTACCAATGCGTTCGACCCAACGCGGAAAGGTCCTCCTCTATGACCGAAGCAGCCGCTCTCGCTGACACTCCGCTCTTTGCCAACCTCGACTCTCCAAGCCTCGACGCGCTCGCAAAATCATGCTCTAAGCGCTCTCTCGGCCGAGGCGACGTGTTGTTTCGCCAAGACGACGAGTCTGGTGCTCTCTACATTGTCATGTCTGGCCGAATCGCCATCGCAAACCGCTCATTCGACGGCCGCGAGTCCATGGTCGCCCTTATGGAAGACGGCGATCTGTTCGGCGAAATGGGCTTATTCGACAATGGTGAAGGCCGCTCGGCCGACGCACGAGCCCTTGAAACATCCGAGCTCGTTGAGCTCCCCTATGGTCCCATTCGTGAGCTCTTCGACGACCAACCAAACCTACTCTGGGGTGTGGTGACCATGCTGTCGCAGCGAGTCCGTGCCATGGACAATGCGCTCGCTGACTCGGTCTTCCTCGACGTCACCGGCAGAACCGCAAAGCGGCTCCTAGAAATGGCCGGCGACGAAGAAGAGTTCGAACTGCCACTCACCCAAGAGGAACTCGCCGGCATGGTGGGCGCATCTCGCGAACGGGTGAACAAATCGATTAACCAGTTCATCAAGCTTGGCTGGTTGGCCCAAACCGATCGCGGCTATCGCGTCACCAACCGAGAACAGCTCACCATCCGCTCACGCTGAGCTGTGTTCGGCTCCCATAGTTACGATAGATCAGATTCAGGCGACGTTCTGGACCGTTACTGATTGGCGCAGCCCAAGCTGAGTTAGCGCTTGAAATAGGTTGGCTGCTCCGATCACTTGTAGTGGAGCGTCGACGTCTTGGTCGGTAGCAGGAATGATCGCTCGCTTGAACCCGAGCCGGGCAGCTTCGGCGAGCCGGCGCTCTAACCCAGCGACCGATCGCAATTCGCCAGCAAGGCCAACCTCGCCAATAGCGATGATGTCGTCGGGAATAACGATGTCGCGGATCGACGATGTGAGCGCTGCGCACACCGCAACATCAGCACCTGGTTCGGTGATTTTCAGGCCACCAACGACGGACAGGTACGCGTCAAACTTGGCGAAGCTAAGGCCCAACTGCTTTTGCATGACGGCCAGCAACATGGCCATTCGCTTCTGATCGAAGCCGGTCGCCGAGCGACGAGGGTTCGGGATGTCGGAGTTGATCAGCAGACCTTGGACTTCGAGCACAACGGCTCGCCGCCCTTCGACCGTAACGGCCACCGCCGACCCAGCAGCGTCGGTCTGCCGGTCGCCAAGCATGCGTCCAGATGGATCATCGACAGTGACCAACCCTTGGCTAGTCATGTCGAACACGCCAAGTTCGCCAGTTGGACCGAATCGGTGCTTAAGTGCCCGCAACACTCGGAGGCCGACCTCGCGCTCGCCATCAAAGGACAAGACAGAGTCAACAAGGTGTTCGAGCACGCGCGGCCCAGCCAATGAGCCATCCTTGGTGACTTGGCCCACGAGCACAACCGCACAGTTGTACTCGCGGGCGGCGATCGCCAACCGATGCGCACACTGTCGCACCTGGGCGACCGAACCCGGAGCCGACGAGAGGTCCGGATCAAACACCGTTTGAATCGAATCAATAATTGCTAGCCCCGGCCGCAAGCCCACAATGTCGGCCAACACACCATTGATGTTGCAGTCACCTCCAACGTGGACGTCCTCGCCCGAAAGTCCAAGGCGGGCGAACCGGCCTGAGACCTGCTGGGGTGACTCTTCAGCCGAAACCGATAGCGCTGGAGAATGTCGCTGGGCCCACGACGCCGTTACCTGCGTAAGCAGGGTGGACTTGCCAACACCTGGTTCACCACCCACCAACGTGATTGACCCTGCGACAAGGCCACCGCCCAGCACACGATCGAACTCGTCGATGCCGGTCGCCAGCGGTTCGCATGCACGCTTGCCGAGCTCGGTCAGAGGCACAGCAGGGCGATGGTTTGCGACGTGCTTCTCGGCGGGCGCTGCACTCAGGCCAGGCGCGTCGCCACCAATCACAGACTCAATCAAGGTATTCCAATTGCCGCAACCGCCGCACCGACCAACCCACTTGGGAACCTGCTCGCCACAAGTCGAGCACTCATAAATGGTCTTAGCTTTGGCCATTTATCCATTCTTACAGGAGAGTGCGACAGTGCCAGACCAGCGCCCGTGGCCCAGGCTCAATCACTTTTTGCTCCGGATAGACGGGTGAAATCAGTGACTATGGGACGACCCAGGGCTACAGGAGGGACGCGGTCCGGGTTCACCGAGGTCAAACAACGCAGTCTTGATAGCCAACGGGACCCGGCTCACCCCACCGCGAGACATGACCAGGGCCAAATGCACCGGCCGGTAACGGCGGTAAGTACAGCGACCCAGTGAGCTACCAATGAGTGATTTAGGCTCCTCGGATGGACCGTGGCGCACTAATACAGAAATTCGTTGACCTTTACGGAGCCGAGCATGATGCACTTGGCGAGCCCGGCAATCTGGAACTTCTCGACCAGGGCCGCCAATGGAACCTGGCCCCAGTGCTCGAAGCCGGCGGCATATTGCTTTTCCCCCACGGCCGCCCCGCAGACTGTGGTCATCAGGTGGGCGCCGTCGTGAACGCCGTGCTCGACAGTGACGCAGACACATGTGTCTTCGTCAGCGTGCTGCACGCGTCAAGCGAGGGCATGCAAGATGCCCGAGTTCAGGTGGCCGCAGGCGAGAACCCTGCCGACTTCAACACCTGGGGTATCCAGGGTCCCGGCCTCGACTTCCGTGATGACTGGAAACGCGATCATGCACCCACAACGTTCCGGCGCTTGTTGGCCGCTGAAACCAAACGTCGTGGCATCGCGGGCCCTCGGGTCGTTGAGCGGTTCCCATATCTCGCTGGGGGCAAGCCGCACCAACTGCCCGGCGTTGATGAGTTCGCGTCGCTGTGCGAAAACGCTGTTGTCGTCACCACCGCAGACTCGTTTCATCACGGCATTGGCTACGGCACCCCGCCCGAGGACTCCTATGCCCCGGAAGCCGGTGGCTTCGAGCTTGCGACCGCCAGCATCTTGAAAGGCTGCCAGTTGCTTCAACAGCAGGACTACTGGGGCTACAACCAACACTGCGTCGCTGACAACAGCGACCACCGCGACGCTGGCCAGCTTCTCGCTCATATTCGGGGCCCGATGAAGGGTCAAATTCTCGACCTGGTCGCCAGCGAATTCGGTGATGTCTACGACGCACCGGCCCCCAGTTGGGTCGCGGCTGCTCTGGTCACCTACACACTGATCTAACCATCGAATCTAAAACAAAAATAGGAGCCTGCTGCACTGTACAAGTACACCAGGCTCCTATTTTACGTACACATTTAGCTGGGTCCAGCCAGCCAGTCGCTCACACAGCGTTCCGGCGAAGAACGAGTGAACCGCTAACTACCAACGCCCAAGGCCGGCCCTAAAACTCGACGGTCGCCTCTTCAAGGACCGGCGGCTCGAAGCCTTCGACCGAATTGAAGACAATTTGCTTCTCACCTGGCTTGTCAGGATCATCGGCCACATCGGCAATGATCATCTGGCCAGCACGGAAGGTCTTGTTAAGCAACTGCTCAGACAATGGATCTTCGATAAGACGCTGGATTGCACGACGTAGCGGGCGTGCTCCCAGAGTCGGGTCGTAGCCTTTTTCGGCCAGTTGCATTTTGGCGCCATCGGTGAGCTCGAGGCCCATTCCCTGCTCTTCGAGCTGGTTGCGAACCCGGCGGATCATCAAGTCGACCATACGGACGATCTCGGGCTGAGTCAGCTCGTGAAATACGATGGTCTCATCAATGCGGTTCAGGAACTCGGGACGGAAGTGGTCTTTGAGCGCATCGTTGACCTTTTCCTTCATGCGCTCGTAGCTGACAGCTTCGTCGTTTTTGGTGAAACCCAAGTTCGCCTTGCGCAGATCACGAGTGCCCAAGTTCGAGGTCATGATCAGCACCGTGTTGCGGAAATCCACCGAACGGCCCTGGCTGTCGGTCAAACGACCTTCTTCCAGGATCTGAAGCAGCGTGTTGAACACGTCGGGATGGGCCTTTTCGACCTCGTCGAACAGCACCACAGAAAATGGCTTGCGGCGCACGGCTTCGGTGAGTTGGCCACCTTCGTCGTAACCGACGTAGCCAGGAGGCGAACCAACGAGTCGGCTGACCGTGTGCTTCTCCTGATACTCAGACATATCGAGAGTGATCAACGAATCTTCCTCGCCGAACAAGAACTCGGCCAGCGTCTTGGCCAGCTCGGTCTTGCCAACCCCAGTTGGGCCCAAGAATATGAACGAACCACTTGGGCGCTTGGGATCCTTGAGGCCAGCACGGGTGCGTCGGATTGCCTGGCTAACGGCCTTTATGCCATCTTCCTGGCCGATAACCCGCTTGTGTAGTTCGTCTTCCATACGGAGGAGCTTGGCGGTCTCTTGCTCGGTGAGTTTGTAGACGGGGATGCCTGTCCACACCGACAGCACGTCGGCAACAGCTTCTTCGTCAACCTCGTCAAACAAGTCGACGCCCTTGGCTTTAATCTCGATCTCGAGCTGCTCTTTCTCGGCGAGCAGTTCCTTTTCGCGGTCACGAAGTGAGCCAGCCAATTCGAAGTCCTGGGACTCGACAGCTGCCTTTTTGTCTTCGGTGACCTTGGCGAGAGCGTCTTCGATCTCTTTGTAATCGGGTGGCGTTTCCATGCGCTTGATGCGCAGGCGGGAGCCAGCCTCGTCGATCAGGTCAATCGCCTTGTCGGGCAGGTGACGGTCGGCGATGTAGCGATCAGCCAGATTGGCGGCTGCTACGAGCGCCTGGTCGGTGATCGTAACCCTGTGGTGGGTTTCGTAGCGGTCACGCAGACCCTTAAGGATCTCAATGGTGTGCGCCACGGTTGGCTCTTCGACCTTAATTGGCTGGAAACGACGTTCGAGCGCAGCGTCTTTTTCGAGATGCTTGCGGTATTCGTCGGTGGTGGTCGCACCAATGGTCTGCAGCTCGCCACGAGCCAACATTGGCTTAAGAATCGAAGCAGCATCAATTGCGCCTTCGGCAGCACCAGCACCCACCAGCGTGTGGATCTCGTCGATGAACAAAATGATGTCACCGCGGGTCTGGATTTCTTTCAGAACCTTCTTGAGGCGTTCCTCGAAGTCACCGCGGTAACGGCTACCTGCAACCAATGCACCAAGGTCAAGGGTGTAAAGCTGTTTGCCCCTGATGGTCTCAGGGACGTTGTCGCTGGCGATCTTCTGGGCCAAGCCCTCGACTATCGCAGTCTTACCAACACCAGGCTCACCAATAAGCACAGGGTTGTTCTTCGTGCGGCGTGACAGCACCTGCATGACCCGCTCGGTCTCGCGCGTGCGCCCAATAACGGGATCAAGTTCCTTGTCGCGAGCCAGCTGGGTCAGGTTGCGACCAAACTGGTCGAGCACCAACGAGCCGGACGGGCTTTCGCCACCAACACCGCCACTGGTTGCGCCAGCCTTTTCAGGGTCGCCGCCGCTTTGTCCGCCAGGACCGCTGTACCCAGACAGCAACTGAATGACCTGCTGACGCACGCGGGACAGGTCCGCCCCAAGCTTGACTAGAACCTGAGCAGCAACACCTTCACCTTCGCGAATGAGACCGAGCAGGATGTGCTCGGTGCCGATGTAGTTATGGCCAAGCTGAAGTGCTTCCCGTAGCGACAGCTCAAGGACCTTTTTGGCACGCGGCGTGAACGGGATGTGCCCGCTCGGCGAGGTGCCACCCTGACCAATAATTTCCTCAACCTGGTTGCGCACCGCCTCAAGAGAGATCCCAAGAGATTCGAGCGCCTTAGCCGCCACTCCTTCGCCTTCGTGGATCAGCCCGAGCAGGATGTGCTCGGTGCCGATGTAGTTGTGGTTAAGCAGCCGTGCTTCTTCTTGTGCAAGCACAACAACTCGGCGGGCTCGGTCTGTAAATCTTTCGAACATGAGGCTTGCTCGTGCCTTTCGTCAAAGGTAAGGCGAGTGTAACCACGCCCTCGGACAGGCCATGGGTCGGGGGAGGAAACGGCTAAAAGCGCCTAGGAAATGTGTGGAGAACAGCTTGCGATAACTACAACCATCCTAGAACCATTCCAATTCCCGAAATCTCGTAACAGCGGCCAGAACTCGCTGCGTGACCGGTCACGATGGTTCAACCTCGCCGCAGCTGACATATTGACGTATCGTGCTTTGTATGCCTGCGAGCAATCCGCTCAGTGTCCTGCCCACACTCGAAGCCGACCTTGCGCGCATCGAGAGCCTTTTAGCCGACTCGGTTCGCTCCAATCTCGACATGTTGGCCGAGGCCGCTGCCCACCTAGCCAATGCTGGTGGCAAACGAGTACGGCCAGGCTTTGCCATCGCTGCAGCGGCAACCGGTCATTCCTCTGCCCGACCCGCCGATTCAGGTGTTCTCATGGGTGGCGTCGCCGTCGAACTTGTGCACTTGGGTTCGCTGTACCACGACGATGTCATGGACGAAGCAACGACCCGCCGCGGCGTCCTCGCGGCAAACCAACGTTGGGGCAATGTTGTCGCCATCTTGACCGGTGACTTCTTGCTTGCACAGTCATCAATCATCGCCGCTGATCTGGGGACCGATGTCGCTCGACTCTTGGGTGAGACAATCGCTGAGCTCACTGATGGTCAGATCCGCGAACTGCAAGACACCGACAACTTCGATCGCACCGCCGAGGATTACTACGCAGCGATCAGTGGCAAGACCGCCTCGCTACTTGCATGCGCATGTCGGATCGGCAGCATTACCGGCCAGCTCGACCAACCAACCACTGAAGCGTTAACCGAATTTGGTCATAGCTACGGCATGGCGTTCCAGATTGTGGACGACATCCTCGATGTCGTTGCTACCTCTGAACAGCTCGGCAAGCCCGCCGGCAACGACATCTTGGAGGGCAACTTCACCCTTCCGGTGCTGCGTGCCCTTCGTAGCGAGAACGGTGACCAACTGCGCTCGCTAATCGAAGCTGGTCTTACAGCCGAAACCCGCGACCAGGCGCTCATCTTGGTGCGCACGAGTCCTGGCATTGCCGATGCACTCGACGCAGCTCGAAGCTGGGCCGACAAGGCATCGGGCGCAATCAGCAACCTGCCTGATTCACCCGGTGCTACAGCGCTCCAGGCTGCTGCAACTCACTTGGTCGAACGAGCTCGCGCCCCCCTCGAGTAAACCTAGGGCTAGTGGCAATCGTTTGGTTCGCATACAAGCCTGGCGGCGCCGGGCAAGTCCTGACGCCGGCCGATTCGCACAAGATGCCCGGCATCTACTCCACATCGGGCCGTCTAGCCCGCTCCGGTGACCCGCGCAGTCGGCATGGTCATAAACCATGCCGACCTCAGCAACGAGATCCCGAGAGACACCAGCTGCGACAGCTCAGTCACTCATATTGCAGTATCCGAGCACGCCGACTATGAGACTGGTGGGGCAAATGTGGAACACAGCACACTTGCTAGGTGCAGCTGTCTTCTATTTCTGTCCCGGCGGCGACTTGTTCTTTGAGGAAAGATTCGCTCGTTGTCTCCAGGGCACTTGAACGCAGTCAGCACGCTCACGCGACGACCCTACCTAGGGTCCAGAACATGCGACCAGCCAGCTGGGTCAGGTAGTCAGAAAGGGCCCAGGCGGGACAAGGAAAAGCGGTTTTAGGACTCAGGAAATCACGCGTGCTGGTGACCCCACGGCCACACAGCCATCGGGTAGATCCCGCGTGACAACCGAATTCGCCCCGACGCTTACACCGGTTCCAATTGTGACCCCCGGCGTCACCACAACGCCAGTTGCTAACCATGAGCGTGCCCCAATCACAACTTCGCGTTCGGGGGAGACTTGGTGGCCAACGGGCAACGTCGGGTCGTCGTTGCTGTGGTTGTGGTCGGTGACGTAAACGTTAGGGCCGAAGTACACATCGTCACCAATACTCACGCTGAGATGGGCAGCAATCGATGAGCCGCGACCAATCACGCACCGATGACCAATAGTCAACATTTGTTCGCCAATCAGTTCTTGATCCGGCACCATGCCGACGGTGATGGAACAATGCGGTCCAATCATGGTGTCATTGCCAATACTGATGGCCTTCTCGCCAAAAAGTGCCGTCGGCGGGAAGCAAATCAACGACCCGGATCCAAACGCGTCGAATCGGTCAGCACGGCGGCTACCTGCCACGATCGCTGCACGAACGGTCAATCTTTCCCACAGCCCAACGGCAAGATCCGAGAAATGCGGCCTCATCATGCTGAGAACGATAGGCCGCGCCTCACTCACTCAAAGTTTCTGCCCTGCAGAACGACATCATCTGTTTCTTACATCATCTGTGTCTGACACAGATGATGTAGACACAGAACGCGGTCGCCAAGCACGAGAGTCCGTTTCGACGAGGGGCCCAGCAATCGCCGGCTAGCAGAGCGTTACGGGCCGGCCGACGCGTCCTATCCGAAAACTTCAGGGCGCAGGGTTGGAAAGAGGACGACGTCGCGAATATTGGTCTGGTTCGTCAGCAACATGACAAGGCGATCCATGCCAATACCAAGACCACCCGTTGGCGGCATCCCGTATTCGAGTGCCCGGATGTAGTCCCGGTCCACCGACATGGCTTCTTCATCGCCTGCAGCACCATCAGCTTCTTGTGCCTCGAAACGGAGCCTCTGTTCAACCGGGTCCAGCAGTTCGCTAAACGCATTGCACAGTTCGCGTCCGCCGACTATGCCTTCGAACCGCTCGACAAACCCGTCGAGCTCACGATGGTCGCGAGACAACGGTGATACTTCCTTGGGGTAATCAGTGACGAACACTGGATCCCACAGCTTGGACTCACAGGTCTCTTCGTAGATCTCGAGTAGCAACTTGCCAGGACCCCAGTAGTCCTGGACCGCTACCCCAAACCCGGTCGCTGCTGCCCGCAGCTCGTCGATGGGTTGATCCAACCGCAGACACTGCCCAGTATGTTCTTCGATCAGATCAAGCATGCTGGCCCGGCGCCAGGGGGCCGCAAGGTTCAACGCCTTACCGTCCCATTCGAGATCGGTGGTGCCGTGCAGCTCAAGTGCAAGGTGTTCGACGAGTTGCTCGACGAGTTCCATGATGTCGTTGTAGTCCGCATAGGCCTGATAAAGCTCGAGCATGGAGAACTCGGGGTTGTGGCGTGTCGAAATGCCTTCATTACGAAACACACGGGCAATCTCAAATACGCGCTCAAACCCGCCAACGGTTAGGCGCTTCAGGTAAAGCTCGGGGGCAATACGCAAATAGAGCTCTGTATCGAGTGCATTGTGATGTGTGGTGAATGGCCGGGCAGCTGCGCCACCCGCAATGGGATGGAAGACCGGAGTTTCGACCTCGATGTAGTCACGATCTTCGAGCCAACGACGGGTCAGCGACATAATTTTTGAACGGGCCTTGAAGGTTGCCCGCGCCTCGTCGGTTACCCAGAGGTCGACATAACGCTGGCGGTACCGCAAGTCTGGGTCGCTAATACCGTGCCACTTGTCAGGGAACTGACGTTTGGTCTCAGCTAGCACCTGCCAGCTGTCGACGCTTACCGACAACTCACCGCGGCGAGTCTTCATGACCTGACCCGTCACCCCGATCCAGTCGCCCAGACTCAAGCTGGTAAAAGCCTCGAAATCGGGTGTCTGATTCGAACGCGCAAACAGCTGGATCCGGCCAGTGGAGTCAGCCAGGACACCAAAGGCCAGCTTCCCTTGCTCGCGTCGCAACATGAGTCGACCCGCGATCGAGACCATCGTCCCTGATTCGGTGCCGTCTTCGATGTCACCGAATCGATCGATGATCGATTGGTTCGAGGCATCGCATTCGAAGCGGTACGGGATGATGTGTTCACTGGCCGCTTTGACCGCCGGTTCGGCTGCCGCTTCGGTGTCAGTGTTTTGAGTATCAGAGTTAGGTGTATCAGTCATTGGTTTTTCTGCCAGATAAGTCGCAGTCCATGAAGGGTAAGCCACGGTTCGACTTCGTCCACGACCTTTGTATAGGGGGCAATCATCCCGGCCAGCCCACCGGTAGCTACCACAGTGCATTCGCCGATCTCCTCGACGAAGCGAGCACACAATCCGTCGATCATCGCTGCACACCCATAGAGGACTCCGGAGCGAATGGATTCACCGGTGTTCTTGCCAATCACGTTGCGGGGTTCTGTCAGTTCAACGGTGCTCAATGCGGCGGCTTTGCCGACTAGTGCCTCGAGGCTGATCTCAACACCAGGCGAAATCGAGCCGCCCAAGTACTCGCCCTCGGCAGAAATCACGTCGACGGTGGTCGCTGTACCGAAGTCGACAACGATGCTTGGGCCTCCATAGAGATCGAAGACTGCAGCACCATTAGCAATACGGTCGGCTCCGACTTCGCGCGGGTTGTCATACCGAATAGCCAGACCGGTTTTAACGCCGGGCCCAACCACGACGGGCTCAAAGTCCATGTTTTTCTTCACCATGTGGCGTAACGCCGAGGTCACCACCGGAACACCCGACGTAATGGCCACACCATCAATTGTCTCAATTGGACAATTGGCCGACCTGAGAAGCGCCGTTATCAAGACACCCAACTCGTCTTCGGTCCGGGTATGGACCGTCGATAACCGCCATGGCCCAATCAGGCCGCCATCGGCCAAGGACGTGTCGCCATCGTGGGCATACACGCCGATAACCGTCTGAGTATTTCCAACGTCGATCGCCAAGAGCATGATCGGTTTTATCCCTTGACTGCGTCGATGTCGAGCATCAGCGCAGAGTTGGTGAATGACCCGAACGAGACAAAGTCAACCCCGACATCCGCGTGGCCATCGATGGTCTCAATCGTGATGGCGCCAGACGCCTCGACGAACAACCGCATGTCGGGCTGCTTAGAACCGACCAAAGTCATGGCTTTGCCGAGAATTCGTGCGATAGGGCTGGCAACGTCGCCGTGGCGTGGACGGAAGCAACCGGCCATCAGCCGAACCCTCGTGAGTCTTGCTTTAGTGCGGTATCTACCGATAGCGCAGCGGCAACAACCATCTGTCGCAGCGGTTCAGGCAAGGGACGGTGGACGGACACGACATAGTTGTCTGCCGTCGTGAAGGCCGTCTTGAGTACACCTTCGAACGTCTTGGTGATGCGTGCTACCTCCGTGCCGTTTCTATCTTGGATGTTGAAATTCCAGGCTCGCCAGTTCTCGGCGTTGATCGATCCAATTTCGGCGCCGCCAACGTTGAGTCCGAACCGGATTTTGCCTAAAGCGTTCTTCTGCGTGATCTCACCAATCGTGTTGCCTACGCCGTCTTCGACCACGACCCGTGACTTAACAAACTTGGCCGGGCGGGTGAGCTTCAGCACCACATTGTTATACGAATCAACGACCTGCAGATGATGGGTAAAGAACTGATCCAGGCTCGAGACCAGCCGTATGACCTTTTTCAGCTTGCTTTGTCCGACCTGGCGTACCGATCCGATCTGGGCCCCATTCCGGTCAAAGATTGCATACTCGTTGTTGATCTCGATCAACTTGGCCTTCTGGTTGACCACGAAGAGTTGCTGGTTTAACAGATCGCCACCAACACCCGCGGAGCGATCGACGGAGGTTCCGCGCTTCTCGGCGTTGTCGAAGTGACGATTTACCTGCTGCTGCACCTTTTCACTCGACATATTCGTGACCTCTTTGACCACAGCTGCGGCTATCGGGTCACTGCTCTGGCGCCCGTTTGACGAGACGTGATCGGTCCAGGTCGCACCATCCCAATAACGCACCTCGGCTCTTCCATAGGGATCGGGGTACCAGTCGGCCGCCGTTGTCTCGGTCATGGTGCCAGGGTAGTACCCTCACTTGTCCTCACTCGCTACGGGTTCACTGGCTCACCAAAAGACGTGCCGACTAGCCCGTTGAGATGCTCACACCAATGTTGAGATGCTCACACCAATATTGTCGAGCAGGCGCGGGCGACCAACCTGTGTAGCCAAGATGATGCGCACGTCACCAGCCAGGCGATCGACAGGCTTAAGACTGTGAGCATCGACAATAGCGACATAGTCGGGGGCTGAAACCAGCGGTTCAGTCGCAATTATCTCAGTGATATGTGAGCGCAGGATTTGTGCGTCGCTCTCACCTGAAAGTGCCAGCTCCGCTGCCGAACGAAGCGCTCGATTCAGGACTGCAGCGGCTGCGTACTGTTCGATCGAAAGGTAAGTATTGCGGCTCGACATCGCTAGCCCGTTTTCCTCACGGATGATTGGACAACCCACAACCTGAACCGGAAAAGACAGGTCCGAAACCATCCGGCGCACGATTGCTAGTTGCTGATAGTCCTTCTCACCGAAGTAGGCCCGACAACGCCCCCCAATGTGGAATAACTTGGACACCACGGTGGCCATCCCGGCAAAATGGTTTGGCCGGTGCGCACCTTCCATTGTTTCACTGAGTTCGCTGACGCTCACTGTCGTCAGGATCGGGTAGGGATACATCTCCTCAACGTTTGGCGTCAACACAACGGTCGCGCCGGCATCTTCGCAGAGCCGAAGATCACGCTCTAGGTCACGCGGATACTCACTCAAGTCTTCGTCAGCAGCGAATTGCAGCGGATTCACAAAAATCGTGGTGAGCGTGACATCGTTCTCGGCCGCCGATTCCTTAATCAGGCTGGCGTGCCCCGCATGCAGGAACCCCATAGTCGGCACGAGTCCTATGGACTTACCTTCGGCCCGGGCAGCATCGAGGAGTCCCCATGTTTCGGCAATCGTCGTCGTTACCTTCACGTTGCTCTTTCATTAGTGGTTGCCTGAGTCACCAGATAATTGCGGAAACATCGGTCCAAAACCCGACGTTCCGAGCCCACAGGCTAGTTCGAAACCGTAGGGTCTGGCCCCAACCTTTTGGTCGTAGCCAGTTGTTGGGCCGCTGAAACCAGGCTGTCATAGAGCTCTAGTTCAGACGGCGGGAGTGCCTCTCGATGAGCAGCCAGTGTGGTGTGGTCTCCACGCGAAGCTGGGCCCGTAAGAGCGCTGGCTGCGCCGTGTGCTTCGACATCGTCAAGACTTCCCTGGGCCATGTCGAGAAAGGCCTGCACCGGAACACCTACCTGCCATGCCAACCGCTCGACCTGTCCCAAGAGCGCAACCACATGGTTTGCGCTGACCGCAGCTGTTGCGTGATAAAGCGCCCGCTTATCGTCAGCTACAAAGAAGCTACGGCCACCGAGCACGTCAACAAGTTCCGTGGCGACCAGATCTCCGGCCACCGCAAACCATCCACCGGCGGCCAGTCGAACAGCGCCGATTTCAGGCGATGGCAGTGCCATCAGCGGATGGATAGAGCCATAGCGATCGTGGCCGCTGACCGGCCCCAACCCCGTCGCTCCAGAACAGTGCAGCACGACGGCTGGCCCTGGTCTGATCGCGCTGGCAATATCACCAATCGACCTATCGGGTGTTGCGATCAGCACAACCTCTACATCAGCGGCTGCCGCTGTTACATCACCCAACCGGTCCATCAAGTCGACATCCAGACCTTCATTGGCCCATGCCGCTGCAAACGACTGCCCAGCACGACCAGGACCAATAATACGGATCCTGATCCGGTGGGCTGTCAGAGCGACCCCACTTTATGTACGTCGCCTTCGCCAGGATCTACCCAGCCATCAAGCAGGTCCGGCGCCAGTTCACCAAGTGGAACCATAACGAACGCCCGGTCGCGCCACCGAGGGTGAGGAACCACCAGATCAGACTCATCGACCACCTCGCCATCGACGTACACAACATCGACATCGAGCGTACGGGGTCCCCAACGCTCAATTCGAACGCGGTCGGCGGCTGCTTCCAGTACTCGACAGAGCTCAAGGAGTTCACGTGGCGTCAAATCGGTGTCGAGCGCAACGACACAATTCAAGTACGCGCCCTGCTCGGGCCCACCGATTGGGTCGGTCTCGTACAGCGAAGAAACGCTCACAAGGTCAGGTATGGCATCGATAGCGCCGCGCAGGTACATCAACCGCTCGCCAAGATTGCTGCCCAACCCGAGAAATGCTCGGCGTGACATATCAGCTCCTGTTGCGGGTGATCCGGACGCCTGAAGCAGCTAAGTCTTGCGCCATCGGCGGGCGAAGCTTCAGAATTTCGACCGTGACTTGGCTGGCCTTGGCGTCATTTAGCAGCAGTTCGGCGACTTGTTGGGCAAAGTATTCTAGCAGGGCGAACCGACTATTTTCCACGAGCTCAGCAATTTGTTCGCCTAGTACCCCATAGTTAATCGTGTCGTTGAGGTCGTCAGATTTCCCGGCGACACGCAGATCTGCGACCACCTCGGCATTGATCTCAAATGGTTGGCGTCGGGCTTGCTCTTCGTCGAGCACGCCGCAGTAGGCCATGACTCGGAAGCTCCGCAGCAGAATGGCATCGGATTCCATGAGCCTGTTTTAGTCGCCAGACTCGTCTTCGGGTTCGTCGACCGGCAGATTTGCCTTGCGATGGTCAGACTCATAAATCGTGTTGATGATTGACCGGCCTCGCGATCCGATCTGACGGCCGAACAAACGCTCGATCATAACGAAGGTTTCGGTGGGCTCTTCTAGGTAGTCGCCCCAGATAAGGAAGCCACCAAAGAACCCCATGACCGTGTCACCAAGCGACAGTCGGTGTATCAGCATGCGCTTGTTGTTGTCGAGCGCAATCCCCATCTGCTCATAGATGCGAGGCATCATGAACGTCGGGTCCTGGTCGTCGGCTATCGGCCAATGGCGATGCGCTAGCCCGAGGTCCTTGTAGGCCTGCAAATTGTGATTTCCAGGCACAAGGGAGATTGTCAGGTCGAAGTTATTGTTCAACACCCACACGATCTCTTCTTGGCGCCGCACGGGGCGGTGATTAGACCCCTTGCCCCCGAGGCGCTCGCATACCGCAATTTGGTCCTTGAGGATCCAAGTGAAGTGACGCGGCCGAATGCCTTGTGCCCACTTGCCTCGCAAGCTCGAAATCAACATGTCAGCCATGAGGATTTAACCTAGACCGAGATCACTCCAGCGACCACCTTACGAGACACCTTTATGCCAGTAACCCTGGCTACCGCTCTTGCAGAGCCTGCGCTGTAGCCAGAACATTGTGAACTCGTGCCACATCAACCCCATGAGCGCCGGACCATCCGGCGACCGCAACCGACGCTTCCAACCGATTTTCGGTCGATACAGGCAATGCATCAGCCAGCGCAATACAGGTATCACTCGCCGTGTGCAAGCGGCCGGTAAGCCCCTTGCGGCGAACCGGTCGACATTCGACCGTAACGAGAGGTTGTGATCAATTATTTTGCCGAAACCAATGCCGGGATCGGCCCAGATATGCGAAGCTCCAGCGTCGCGTGCCGCCTGACCCGCTGCTGTGACCTCGGCCAACATTTCTCCGACCACGTCGTCATAGATCGAGTTGTGTTACATCGTCTCAGGTAAAGACCGCATGTGCCCCGCCACGTACCCACACTGAAGTTCAGCTGCGACATTACCGAGTGGCTTCTTCCTTCTGGCTGTCCATTGACACCCAGATCGAGGGATCAAGTTGCGGTATCAGTTCGCGATTACCAGGCATCGGCCTGGCAAGTTCTTCGTCTAGCCCAATCGACGTTGAACCCGGTCAAGTGGACTCACCGCCGATATCGATGATCGATACGCCATCGACCACGACTCGTAGGCATCGCGCCACCGCACTCCCCACCGTGGGCGAACGTACGTCGCCCACGAACGAATCAGGCTTCACGTTCACCAAGCCCATGAGTGCCATATTCATCTTTCGTACCTAACCATCTGTGTCTTAACCATCTGTGTCTGACACAGATGGTTAGGGTCATAGCGAAATGGCTTAGGGATTGAGGAAGCGCATGGCTTCCATACGAGTCGCTACATCTTCACGAAAAATGCCGCGCACCGCAGAGGTGATCGTCAGCGCGCCGGGCTTGCGAATGCCGCGCATAGCCATACATAGGTGTTCGGCTTCGATCACCACGATCGCTCCATGGGGATCGAGCACGTCGTCCAATGCGTCGGCGCATTGCGACGTCAACCGCTCTTGCACCTGGGGGCGCCTGGCAAAGCCGTCGACAAGACGAGCCAGTTTTGACAGGCCAGTAATTCGGCCTTCTGCGTTCGGGATATATCCCAGGTGAGCAACTCCGTAAAATGGCACCAAATGGTGTTCACACAACGAGTAGATCGGGATGTCCTTGACAATGACCATCTCTTGGTGGCCAGCCTCGAACTGCGTGACCAAATGCTCTTGCGGGTTCTGGTGAAGCCCGCCACAGACCTCGGCGTACATACGCGCCACCCGTTGGGGCGTGTCATGTAAACCATCCCGTGATGGATCTTCTCCGATGGCCTCAAGAATTTCTAAAACCGCTGCAGCAATACGATCGAGATCAATAGCGGGGTTTAGCGGTTCAGTCACGACTGATTCCTTTGCTCTTCAAAGCCAGCCAACGAATGATCACCATCCGACTATGGGTCGCGATCAGGTATTGGTCGGGGGAGATTCGTATGAACGGTACTCGCCAGTCACCAAGGGTTCATGGGCCAACGGCGAAGAAGATCGAGACGACCGATTTGGGTCGCTATCGCATGTTCCCACTTCACCGAGGATCAAGCGAAGTTGGAATTCGTCGAGCGTCTCCCGGTGGTGTTGCAGGATCTGTACGCCTCGCGATGGGCCACGCCGACAAGGTCACGTACTTCGTCGTCAATAACATCAGCCACCACATCGTTCACCAGGTTTTGCAGACCAGCGCCAGTGAAGCCAGAAATGCGGCGAGCCAGGGTGTCGAGATCGACATCAGGAACTAGCGGCTTACCCTGCGAGTCGATCTCCGACGTCACCAAAAGTGACCTGCAAAGAATCCTTGGTGAGCTCTCGAGCCTTGGCCTTACCCATGCTCATATGGCGCCGCCACGGGTCACTTTCTTGAACACGAAGAGGATCAGACCGATCAGAACCAGCACTGGGGCCATATCTAAGGCGAGAGAGCGCCAGACATTCACACCCCTCCCCCCATCCGTCGTTATATCAATGTTGGGGCTTGCCGCGGCCAAGGCAATAGTCAGCTCACCGGCGGACTCAGAGGAAGCCAGAGCTGGTATTCGGTGCCGGCGGCAAGGCTTCCAACGAGCTCCTAACCCATGTCTAAGATCACGGCTGTTTCCACCTGGCGATCTTCGACCAGCCCCAGATACTCGCCAAGGCTGCACTCCTCGCGCTGCGCTGAGTCTGCGTCGAATGCAGTGGTGGCCACAAATAGGATCACAACAAAAAGACCACGCTCTTCAACTATTTAGGAGGTCGTGAAGCGCCTCATCAATTTTTACACTACCGAGGGGTACTCAAGTCTCAGCCTCTGATTGGTTCTATGAACCCTGTGACCTCCTTCAATCTCACAAGAAGTCGCTATTCCTTGCGCAACTGCAAGTACGCGGTCCACCGATTCGACGGCTGGGGGATGGTCCCGCGGCCAAGCTTGCATGATGAACAAGCGGAGCGCACGACGAGCCAAGACAATAGGCGCAGCCGCAACCGCCTTGGCGTCGGTGGCATCGATCTCAGCAGCAAGCGAATCCAGGAAGACGTCCTCGGCCCCGAGCACGTCAGCTTGACGGTCAAGCACCGCGGCCACATCGCGGCAGCTAATGGCGTCAAGCAGCGGCAGGAGTTCGTGACGAACACGATTGCGGACATAGGCAGGATCGTTATTCGACGGGTCGAACACGATGTCGACCTGATGGGCATGACACAATGCCAACGTTTCGGACCGCCGTAATCGCACGATCGGATGGCGATCGCCATCCCGGAAGGGAGACAACCCAGTCCGAGCGGCCCCTCGCATCAGATTGATGCACATGGTTTCAGCCCGATCATCAAGTGTGTGGCCGGTTGCAATCTGTTTAGGCAGACAACCAAACCGAGCCTGCCGGGCTCGTGCCTCAAGGTTCGAACCTGGCGCAACCGTGGATTGGTGGGAGACGAAGTCAGCGCGAACGCGTGTCGCTAGTGCGGCGACTACGCCTGCTTCAGCTGCTGATCCTTCACGCAGACCATGGTCAACATGATGGGCAGTCACCTGGCATCCTGCAGCAGCCGCTAGCAAGAGCAGGGCAGATGAGTCAGCCCCACCAGACACTGCGCAATGCAGTTGTGTGCCCGGTGCGGGGAATGTGCAGCGCGCAAGAAATGACTGCATCATGGCTGCGGCCACAGGCACAGTCATTCGCCACCGCGTGTCGGAGGCCTCATATGTCAGGCGTCAGGCAGCCTGCGAGGCAACCCGTTCGAGCCACAGCTCGGGGTCACGGATCTCGGCAATTGTGGGAAGCGAGTTAGCGTCGGCCCATGCGTGATCGATAGTGCGTTTACCACCGCCATGCTCTTCGATGTGAGCAATGAATGCCTCACCTGCGGCGTATTGGTTGAGTTTGGCTTCGAGACCTACGAGCTTCTGAACCATGCGCGTTAGGCCCTTGGCTGATTCACGGCGGGTGCGCAGCGTTTCGGCAAAATATTCAGCGTCGGTCACAATACCCAAACCAGCGCGGTCCATAGTGACGTCGCCATGGCCTTCGAGCAAGCTCATCATGCCCGCAATCTTGTCGAGCACGACCTTTTGCTCAGGCCCAGCGATAAGGGCCGGAAGGCCGCCATTAGCCATTGGGTCGGTGCCATTGCGCTTGGCTGCAACAAGTTCCTTGGCCGCATCCATGAACCTCCCAGCATCGGGATCGACGTTGTCGAGCGTGTCATTGACGAGCGACACGAAATAGTCGCGGAGCCATGGAACACCGGTGAACTGGGCCCGGTGGGTTGTCTCGTGCAAAGCCAACCACAGACGGAACTGTTCGCCGTTGAAACCGTTTCGGCGTTCGAGTGCGAGAACGTTCGGCCCCACGTAATAGACCATGTCTTGATCTTCGGGGTTCTCGTCTTCGGTCAACAGCAGGTCGTATTGGCCAAGCACTCGGGTGGACATCCAACCAAGCACCCCGCCGACCTGTGCGCCCGAGAAACGGCGAGCTGCATCGCCCATTGGACCGTCAGACACATCGTCAAGCTTGTCGACCACAGGCCGAAGCAAACGCTGGAATGACGCAATATTGGCACGAATCCAGTCAGGGCGGCTCACCAACCGAGAGCGGGCTTCACCCTGAAGCGACCACAAGCCTGTTTCTTCGCCCACAAGCTTTTCGGCTCGAGGGGTCATGTGACTGAAGTCGTCGCTCATCTTGGCGAGCGCGTACTCATCCACAACCTCACCACGGGTTGCAATCTTGATAGCAACCCTTTCGGCGAGTTCCCAATCGACTGCCGAATTAGACACGGTTAGTCGCGACGCGCTTCGCGATGTGGGTAACGGTCCTTGGTGACCTGCGAGAGGTAACCACCAACCGATGCCACAATGAAGAGCACGACGCTCCCCACAAGAATTGGTGCAATCCACCAATGCCAAACAAATGCTGCGATCATGCTCCTGATCCTAGACGGTTGTCGCCGTGTGCCACACTCAGGCCGTGCCACACATTTTGTAGTCATTGCGACAATTCTCAGCCTGTTCGCCGGAAATATCACCTTCGTTGCCCTCAGCTAAACCCCTGATGGGCTTGTGGTTGCTACTAAACAACAGCAACTAAGCGCAGAAGCGACGGTTTTCAGAGTGCTTTGGCTGCTTCAGATCACCGACACTATTACTCAGACAACGTTGCGTACTCAGACAACGTTGGGTACTCAGACAACGTTGCGGCACACAACGACTACGAAGAGTCAGTGCTGTTAGAAGTCAGTGATATCGAGCTTGGAGAGGTCGATGGCAGCGAGCGTCTCAGTAATGCGCATACGGAAGTCCGCGCTAGGAAGCTCGGAGATAGACGGTGAGACCGTGGTCTTGAGCTTCACTTCCATGTCGAAGGCTTGCAGGCAGGGTGCGCAGTTGGCGAGTTGGCCACGTAGGCCGCTCATCTCGAACGGCGTTGCGACGGGGTTACGCACACCATCAATGCAGTTCATGGCCTTGTCACACTGCAGAGGTTGGCAGTCGCCCCTGCTACTGCGACCAAGGTTCATGTCGCCAAGGTTCATGTCGCCAAGATTCATGCCAGCTCCTTTGAGGTGTCGTACCGGTTGCACGTTGAGCACACGGGTTTCTCGCTCTTCATCGTGTGGCCTCGACGAGGGCTTGCTCAGACAATTCAGCGGTAGCCGCAGGGTCGTTTACAAAGCCTCGTTCTCGGCCAAACTCATACAACTGCTCTTGTAGCCTTTTTCTTCCACGATGGAGCCGACTCATGACGGTACCGATCGGAATATCCAGGATTTCAGCTATTTCCTTATACGCAAAACCTTCGACGTCGGCCAACATGACGGCCGTGCGGTACTGCTCGGGCAATTCATCGAGCGCATCGGTAATGGTGCTATCGGTGATGTGATCAAAAAGTTGATCCTCGGCGCTACGACCGATAGTCGCCAGCTCATTACCACCCAGACGCCGGTAGAGGTACAGATCTTGGACGTCTTCCAGATCAGTCAGGTTTGGGCGGCGCTGCTTCTTTCGGTACGTGTTGATGTAGCTGTTTGTAAGAATACGAAAGAGCCACGCCCGCAGGTTCGTTCCAGCCTCGAAACGTTCATAGGCGCGGTAGCCCTTCAGGAACGTCTCTTGAACCAGGTCCTCGGCGTCGGCCCGATTTCTGGTCATGCGCATTGCGGTCGCGAACAATTGGTTCATGAACGGCATTGCGTCGTCTGCAAATGATGCTGGGTCTGCCACTGCCCTTCAGACTACCTGGGTCCCCGCTCCAAAGCCGGGCGTGTATTCGCAGTCACATCGCTGCAAAGCGTTTTAGAACTCGATGACGCTGTCTGCTTTAACGACCAGAGCGGGTGCCAAGACAGCCTCGGGTCTGCTGAATCGACGCATCTGCACAGCGATCTATTGTTCATGTAGCCAAAGCAACGACTTGACTCCGCTGGTTACGCCATAGCCGAACCAGCGCAGAACTACTCGAAGTTGGGCTCGCGTTTCTCGCGTAGGGCGGCGACACCTTCAGCCGCATCGGCGCCCATGAACCCCAAGATCTCGAATGCAAGGCTGGCATCGAACGCTGGTGTGGCTTGGTTCATCCACAGGTTCAGCGCACGTTTGGTCAGCCGGGTTGCTGTCTGCGAACCAGTCGCCAGTTTGTCGGCGACCTTTTGTGCCTCGGCCAATAATTCATCGCCAGGTACGGCCTTGCTGACGAGACCAATTCGGTCGGCTTCTACGCCATCGATGAAGTCAGCAGTGAGTAGGTAGTACTTGGCCTTGGCAAGTCCACAAAGCAGTGGCCAGCACACAACAGCATGATCGCCCGCTGCCACACCCATACGCACGTGGCCGTCGGTGATCTTGGCTTCTTCGGCCATTAGCGAAATATCGGCCATTAGCGCTACGGCCAGGCCAGCACCCACAGCCACACCGTTGATCGCAGAAATAATGACCTTGCTGCACTGCAGCATGTTGTAAACGACGTCACCGGCTTCGCGCATGACACGCTGGAGTTCCTTGGGATCACCAACAAACGAATTGATCCACTCGAGGTCGCCACCGGCAGAGAACGCCTTGCCCTCGCCCGTGATAACGACCACGCGGGTGTCGTCATCGTCGTCGATATCACGCCAAATGCGGCTCAAACCCAGATGCAACTCGGCATCGGTCGCG
Source organism: uncultured Acidimicrobiaceae bacterium (assembly GCA_905182135.1). Classification (GTDB taxonomy): domain Bacteria; phylum Actinomycetota; class Acidimicrobiia; order Acidimicrobiales; family UBA10347; genus UBA10347. Next base: position 226,291 of record CAJJAG010000003.1, read on the forward strand.
TTGTAGGACTCGGGTCGATTAATTGTGATCCACAGAACACCGTTGTCGCGGCGCTCAAATTTCAGTCCCGAATACGAATCAAACCAGTCGTCAGCCATGTTGCCCCGCTCCCCTCAGGCCAACGTTCGTCGGACATGGCCAAACCACATCAGATCGCCGCGTCCCTCGGCTCCGCCGCTCCAACTCATTTTTATTCATGGCGAGAACTTACGCTACCAACGGGCTCCTGATCGAATTGTTACTCCCGAGGCTCGGCTACGCACTCCCTTGGCACGTGCACAGTTCGACCTGAAGAGCGACACCAACCAAGCGCGAAGTCACCGCGATCGGTAGACAGCGCTTGCGCCGAGGGATTCCTTGTTGAGTCGCTTGGACAAATGAAGGCCTTCGAGAATGAATTCCACGCCGCTAGCAACCAGTGCAGAATCGGTGAGATCATCCGGTGCATAACCGAGTGCGATAAGCGCCTTGCCGAGCGCTGGCATCTTGTTGACCATGTCGAGATAGTCGCTGTCAGCAACATCGTCACCAGTGTGCACGACCGCTTCAGTCTCTTCGAACGCTTCAAGGATGTCGCTGACCTCCGCATGATCAAGCGCCTCTTTGAAGACAACGATCGTGGCCGAGGACAGGAGATGCTGAATGATTTCAGTATCACGGCCATCGTCCATGGACTCGACTTCTATCTTGCCCATAGTCGATGGGGTGAGCGATGGGAGATCGGCAATACGTGGAACGGCTTTCGTGCCACCTTGGCGCAATGTGCGACGTACCGCGCTGGCTACAAGTGTCTCGTAGTTAGCGATGCTCAGCCGTACCGACACACCTGAACGCTGGTTCACATGTGGATTCTCACGAGCAAGATGACTCATAGTGACGACGATTTCAGCCATGAAATCAGGCACGCTGATATCGATACCTTCGCCCTGGAAGATCTCGGCCTCTTGTTCGACAATCTCGATTTCTGTGTCAATTTCGAGTGGGTAGTGCGTGCGGATCTGGGTACCGAAACGGTCCTTGAGTGGCGTGATGATGCGACCGCGGTTGGTGTAGTCCTCGGGGTTGGCTGACGCAAACAACATGATGTCGAGCGGCAACTGAATGCGGTAACCACGGATCTGTACATCGCGTTCTTCAAGAACGTTCAACAGGCCTACCTGAATACGTTCGGCCAGATCGGGCAGCTCGTTGATCGCAAACAGTCCACGGTTCGAGCGGGGAACCATGCCGTAGTGCAAGGTCAGTTCGTCGCTGAGATAACGGCCCTCGGCAACCTTGATCGGGTCGACTTCGCCAATTAGGTCAGCAATCGAAGTGTCAGGAGTTGCGAGCTTCTCAGCGAAGCGATCACTGCGATGTACCCAGCTGATCTTGGTGCCATCACCTTCAGCCGCAACAATATCCTTGGCGTACTTCGACACCGGGTTGAGGGGATCATCATTGATCTCGCTGCCGGCGATGATCGGCATCCATTCGTCGAGCAGATTGATACATGAACGGATCATTCGAGTCTTGGCCTGGCCGCGCTCGCCCAGAAACACAATGTCGTGCCCGGCAAGCAGCGCATTCTCAAGCTGAGGCGCCACCGTGTTCTCGTAGCCAAGCACGCCATCAAAGAGCGGTTCACCGTTCCTAATCCGCGTAATCGCATTACGGCGGATTTCTTCCTTGACAGGTGTCGAGGTCCAGCCCGATGCCTTGAGTTGCCCGAGATTCTCAGAAAGATCCATTAGTGATCAAGTTAGGCCACCAATAGCCAACATGCGAAGCGCGATGGGCCTCTACAGAAACCTGTTTCTTCGCGCTGAGCAATCCACGATCATTGTCCTCACCAGCCCAGGCCCGTCTTTACTGAGAACATGGATTCCATTACACCGTTCTCAAACGGCCGCCAGGTCATCTGAGATATCTCGAATGGTGTGTGCGTCGAGTTCAACGGTTTGGCTCATGGCGTCGCCTACAACCCGTGTGCAGTGACTAGTGCGCTCGAATTCCTCGGCGAATCAAACGCTGAGCCCGACCCGACCCACTCGCTGAGAGCCCACCACCCGTTGGGTTCCTGCAGGCCGCTCTAACGGTGACAGCCTCCTGATTGGGTGCCAACCCTGCAGCTCAGCACGATAAGCAGCTGCACTTCGGCACGAACCCGAATAACCTCACTGCCGTGGTGTCGACTGTGCTTCCTGGACCGTGGCGGGCGCATGCGACCGACGACGAACTACGACGTAGCTTTATTGAACACGACTTCGATGACACCGCCTGGCTCGATATCAACGTGCCCGGCCACTGGGCTGAGCAACCCAAACTCGCTTCGCGACGATCCGTGCTGTATCGCACCACGTTCTCATTGCCCAGCGATTCTGGCGCAATCGACAGTCGGCACTGGCTCGTGTTCGAGGGCATCTGGCAAAGCGCCGATGTCTGGCTCGATGGTGCATACCTAGGACCGACCGATGGGTGGTTCACACCCGACCAGTTCGATATCACTGACCAGATCCAGGCAAACAGCAGTGGCGAACATGTGCTGGCTGTCGAGGTCATGTCGCAACGCCCAAACGTCGACGAGCCGACTCGAAATCTAAACGGCATCTTCGATGACCCCGACATTGTTGGCCACCAGAATCGGGGTGGCATCTGGCAGCCGGTTCGGGTCGTGTCCACCGGCCCAGTGCGCATGATGAAGAATCGTGTGGTCTGTCAAGAAGCATCAGCAACTGCAGCAACGATCCACCTTCGTAGTCACCTGGTGTCCAACGAACCTCGGTCCGTCACGATCACGACGACATTGCGGCCTCCGGGCGGCGCCCCGCCTCTGGTGTCATCTCGAGACCACGATCTGGCGAGCGGAGCGACGGTTCTCGAATGGGATCTCTCCATCGCCGACCCCGCGCTGTGGTGGCCATGGCAGCTCGGTGGCCAGCCGCTGTACCGCGTCACCGTCAGTGTCGAAATTGCGGGTTCAATCAGCGGTATCTGGGAACGCACCGTCGGGCTGCGCGAAGTCCGAATGAAGAACTACGTGTTATCGATCAACGGTGAACGCCTGTTCGCCAAGGGCGCTGACCTGTGGCCGACAACCGCTCTGCCTGCCGTCGCAAGCGCCGAACAGATCGCTGGCGACGTTGCTCGCGCCAAAGACCTGGGCCTCAACCTGCTCCGAGTCGAAAGCCATGTCGCTCGCCCTGAGCTCTACGAAGCGGCTGACCGTGCCGGCATGTTGCTGTGGCAGGACCTTCCCATGCGGGGCGAGGTCAAGCGCAGCATCCAATCCAACGCAGTGAACGCAGCCCACCGGTTGGTCGACAAGCTCGGAGCCCATCCCTCGATCGTCGTCTGGTGCGCTCACTATGACCCGACAGGAACGAGTACCGGCCGCCAGCCACTCACCGTTATCCCCAGCCGCCGCAGCCTGTTTGGCGTAGCCAAGCAACAGGCACCGACCTGGACCAAGTCAGTCTTAGATCGCCTGGTAGGCCGAGCCTTTAATCGCGCCGACGGCAGCCGGCCAGTAGTACAAGGATCTGGCGCGTGGCCAAGTGCCCCTCGTTTCGACGGTACCGATACCCATCTGCGATTCGGTTGGCACGCCGGAACAGGGCGCGACCTTGAGACCTTCGCCCGCCGAATCCCTCGCATGGTTCGCTGGGTGTCGTCCTTCGGAGCCCAATCGGTTCCCCGCAGCGATCAGGTCAAGATCGTGGACTGGCCCGCTGACCTCGGACTGCTCGCCGAGCGGTATGGGTTGAACGAGTCTGGCTTCCGCCAGTACATCCCCAGGTCCGACGCGTCGTCAATTGACGACTGGATAGAAGCCTCCCAGGCCTACCAAGCCACGCTTCTTCGTCGACAAATTGAAACGCTGCGGCGCCTGAAATACAAGCCAACCGGCGGGTTCACTTTCAGCGCTCTTGCCGACTGTCGACCGGCAATCTCAATGGCTATCTTCGACCATGACCGCCAACCCAAGCAGGCTGTCGCTGCGGTTCAGGCAGCGTGCCAGTCCATCATCGTAGTTGCCGACCGGTTACCAATTCAGATGCACCCTGGCCAAGCAGTTCTGCTCGATGTCCATGTCGTAAGCGATGAACGAGAACCTCTCCAAGATCTCGATGTGACCGCCCAGCTTTCATGGCCAGACGGTCAACACGACTGGGCGTGGCGCGGTCAAATTGATGCCGACAGTGTCGCCAGAATCGGTTCTATCAACTGGATTGCCCCCAACGTGACCGGCCCCGTCGATCTGACACTGCAATTACGTCATCGGGGCGATGAAGTTGCGTCCAACACCTACCGGGGCGCCATACGCGCTGACTGACCATGCCCGGTGACCATGCCCGGTGACCATGCCCGGTGACAGTCGGAAGGGCGCTAGTGAACCTGACATCCATGATTTACTCCGCGTCTGGCCTGTTCAAACACTTGTCCCGCTTCAAAGTCGTGTCGATGTTGTCCGTGGCCTGGTAACGAATCACCGCCCACTTGATCTCAATGACGGGCCCAGCGCCAGCCGCCGGCTACTACTTTCAAATCTTGCCCGAGTTCGGTTCACCACCGTCTAACACTGCGGCAAATTTGACGTGCACCTCAACGATCAACTGTTGGCTCACTTCGGGCCCTATCGCATTGTTAGCGAAGCCAGCCGCTTCACCGACGAATCAGCAAGAGGAACGGTATGGGCAACTGGCTTAGCGAAATTCTAAAGCTGGTCAACAACCGGCCTCGACGCATGCGCTCAGAAGCAACCGCATATCAATGCCTCATGCTGCAAGCGATGGGGCGCGAGGCGGCGTGCAACGCGATCTAGCTGTCCGGTAGCACCGACCATGCAAGGTATGCAGCGTGCTGAAAACCACATGCCACACCTAGCAGCACTATTCAATTGCCTGCTCGCTCTCAATTGCCTGCTCGCTCGTAACCAGGTCGTGGTGTTGTTGGTTGTCCCGAATATGGGCCGCAGCAAAAGAGCATCGAGGTGTGATCGTGCGGCCGTCGTCACGAATAATCCTAAGCAAGCCTTCCATCAGCTGAGCGGCATGACCGTTACCGCCGTGTTCTGGAGCGGTCTCAACGTGGGGGACGGTAATCGATTGATCGTTAGAGGTATAGGTAGCAAAACTGACTACACCGCCATCATGTAGCAACTCGAATCGGCCGAGGTCCGCGTTCTCGACCACCACAGGTCGCTCAGCACCTGCTCGCACCGCTGCACCGTTCAGATGAATACCTGCGTCGGCGAGCAGCGCGACATGGGCAGAGAGTTCGTCGTTTGAGGGTTGAACGAGCTGACTGCCGTCGGGAAAGACGACGGCGGGGATTTCCTCAACTCCGTTGTCGCGTCCAGGTACTCGTTCAGTTTCGGCGGGGTAATCGACCAAATTCACATAGTGATAGTCAAGTCCGCGTTCTTTAAACCAGGCCCTGGCCCGCATGCAGTCACTGCATGAATCAGTGCCATACATCGTGATCGACATGTCACCCTTTAACCCAGTCATTGGTGCATATGTTCGCACTCTTTATGGTCATCTAGCTAGCCAGTTACCGAGAAGACGGCGAAACCAGCCGGCCACAAGTTCTGTTCTTCCCGCCTCGCACAGTGTGCAACACCACGAGCCTTTGGTGTTGAGTTTCCTAACAACTCCCCATGGCCGATACCGTGAAGGATTACTGCACAGCTATCCCGGTGGTTACAACCATTCCGGGTACAGCACCACATCAAGGACAAGGTTGAACCATGACCGTTATCCAGCGTCCGCAAGACAAATTGCGCACGCCGAAACCTCTGAAGAAGCCGGCCCGGTTCACGCCGCCATGGCCGTTAAATCTCTATCAGACTGCTATCGGTAAGAAATGGGTTATGGGTCTGACTGGCCTTGGCCTTGTCGGATTTGTCGTTGCCCACATGATCGGCAACCTGCACCTCTACGAGGGTCAACTCGAGGTTGCAGAGTACGCACATAGTTTGCGCACGATCGGCGCAGGCCTCGTGCCTGAAACCGCTGTTCTGTGGGTATTGCGCCTAGGGCTTATATCCATGTTCGGCCTGCACATTCATTCGGCGATCACACTCAGCGCTATGAACCGAGCGGCCAACTCTCGCTACCAGGCTCCACGCGACTTCGCCGCCGCTAACTTCGCTAGTCGCACGACTCGGATCACCGGCATCATCATCGCCCTGTTCGTGGTTTGGCACTTGGCCGACCTTACCTGGGGCTTTACAGGTGGCTTCATGGGCTGGCGTGGTGACGGGTTCAACCACGGCGATCCACTCTGGAACGTTGATAACTCAATGTCGAACGTCGTGATCGCCATTTGGTACATGATCGCAACCACCGCAGTGGCTGTGCATCTGTTCCATGGCATCCGTTCTGCCTTTATAAGCATCGGCCTGAGCAGCCCTAAATTCAATCCGCTCATCAAACCGCTTGCTGCAGGAATTGCCGGTTTGGTTCTTGTTGGCAACCTTTCTTTCCCCATCATGGTTATGACCGGTGCGCTCGAAGCTGATGAGCCACTAGACGTACACGAACTGATCGCCACAGAATTCAAGGAGGCCGCAGAATGAGCTTGAAGGTCGGAGAACTCAACAGCAACCTGCCGCAAGGCGCTACCGACAACATCGCTGAAGCATGGACGAACCATAAGTTCGACATGAAGCTGGTAAACCCAGCAAACAAGCGCAAGTTCGACGTCATCGTCGTCGGTACCGGGTTGGCCGGTTCAAGCGCCGCCGCCACCATGGCCGAGCTTGGCTACAACGTCAAAGTCTTCACGTACAACGACTCACCTCGTCGTGCGCACAGCATTGCCGCCCAGGGTGGCATTAACGGCGCCAAGAACTACCAGAACGACGGTGACTCAGTGCACCGCCTGTTCTACGACACCGTCAAGGGTGGCGACTTCCGCAGCCGCGAAGCCAACGTGCACCGCCTAGCCGAGGTCAGCGTCGACATCATCGATCAGGCCACCGCTCAAGGTGTTCCCTTCGCCCGTGACTATGGCGGCTTGCTCGACAACCGTTCGTTCGGTGGCGCTCAGGTATCACGCACGTTCTACGCCCGTGGCCAGACCGGCCAGCAGTTGCTCCTCGGTGCCTACTCGGCACTGATGCGCCAAGTCGGGGCAGGCACTGTTGAACTGCACACCCGCACCGAAATGCTCGACCTAGTCGTACATGACGGCGCTGCTCGTGGCATCGTGGTCCGCGACCTAGTCACTGGCGAAGTCACCTCGCACTCCGCTCACGCCGTCGTGTTGGCAACCGGTGGCTACGGCAACGTGTACTACCTGTCGACAAACGCCATGATGTGTAACGTCACCGCTGCGTGGCGCGCCCACCGCCGTGGCGCCTTGTTCGCCAACCCGTGTTACACGCAGATCCACCCAACGTGTATCCCGTCAAGCGACGAATTCCAGTCCAAGCTCACACTCATGTCCGAGTCACTGCGTAACGACGGCCGCATCTGGGTTCCCGACGCATTCGAAGAATCCCGATCCGCAGCCGACGTTCCCGAGTCTGACCGCGACTACTACCTCGAGCGTAAGTACCCCGCCTTTGGCAACCTGGTCCCTCGTGACGTTGCATCTCGTAACGCCAAAACTGTGGTCGACCAAGGCAAGGGTGTTGGCCCGATGAAGAACGGCGTTTACCTAGACTTCGCCGACGCAATCGGCCGCCTAGGTGAAGATTCCATCAGGGAAAAGTACGGCAATCTGTTCGACATGTACGAGCGCATCACGGGTGAAGACCCGTATAAGCAGCCAATGCGCATCTACCCAGCGACCCACTACACAATGGGCGGACTGTGGGTCGACTACGAACTACAGTCAAACGTTCCTGGTCTGTTCTGTGTCGGCGAAGCAAACTTCTCTGATCACGGCGCTAACCGCTTGGGCGCTTCGGCCCTTATGCAGGGTCTCGCCGACGGTTACTTCGTTCTGCCCTACACAATCGGCAACTATCTCGCTGACCAGTTGGGCGATGCCCCAATGAACAGCAATGACGCAGCCTTCGGTGCGGTCGAAGCCGAAGTACAAGATCGGACTAACCGCTGGCTCGCAACCAACGGCACCAAGTCGGTCGACTATTACCACCGTGAGCTCGGCAAGCTCGTGTGGAACTACATCGGAATGGAGCGCGACGAGAACGGCCTTGAAAAGGCCATCAGTGAAATCCCGGCACTCAAGGCCGAGTACTACAAGAACGTCCGCGTTCTCGGCAGCGGTGAGTCGCTCAACCAGTCGCTCGAAAAGGCTGGTCGTGTGGCCGACTTCTTCGAACTAGCTGAGCTCAAGGCTCGCGATGCACTAGCCCGAGAGGAAAGCTGCGGCGGGCACTTCCGAGTCGAGCATCAAGATGCCGAGGGTGAAGCCGACCGCGACGATGAGAACTTCCAGCACGTTGCCGCCTGGGAGTGGACCGGCGAAGACAACGTCCAGAACCGGCACAAAGAAGAACTCGAATTTAACTACGTCAAACCCAGCAAGCGTTCCTACAAGTAGCGCCGGAGACCATCATGGAAGAAACACTTAACATCACGCTTAAGGTCTGGCGCCAAGACGGCCCCGATGAACGCGGCCGATTCGAGACCTACGACGCGCCAAACATCGGCACCGACATGTCGTTCCTCGAGATGCTCGATGTCGTCAACGAGAATTTGAACGAAGACGGCAACGAGCCGATCGCATTCGAGAGTGACTGTCGCGAAGGTATCTGCGGCACCTGTGACCTTATGATCGATGGCAAGGCGCACGGCCCTGAGAAGGGCACGGCCACATGTCAGCTGCACATGCGCAAATACTCCGACGGTGACACCATCGTGATCGAGCCGTTCCGCGCGGCCTCGTTCCCGATTCTCAAGGACCTTGCAGTCAATCGTTCGGCACTTGACGCCATCGTCATGGCCGGCGGTTTCATCTCGGTCAACACCGGTGCTGCACCCGATGCCAACCTGATTCCGGTTCCTAAGGAAGCATCTGATCAGGCCTTCGACGCCGCTGCATGCATTGGTTGTGGCGCCTGCGTCGCCGCCTGTCCAAACAGTGCCGCCCAGTTGTTCACCAGCGCCAAGATTCAGCACATGAACCTGCTACCCCAGGGTCAAGCCGAACGTTGGAAGCGGACCGAGGCCATGGTCGAGACCATGGAAATGTTCTTCGGCAGCTGCACCAACCATGGCGAATGCCACGATGCATGCCCCAAAGAGATCCCACTCGATCTCATCGCTTGGACCAATCGTGACTACATCAAGTCCAAGAACAAGAACCGCAAGCTCGCTGGCCAAAAAGGCTAGCCGAGACACAACCCTTTCGATCACGAGCCCGCTGCCCTTCGGGGTGGCGGGCTCGTCCTCGTTTTTAGTTAGATGTGCAACAGCTCCGTCGGCGCCTCCTGAACGTCTGCTACGCCACCAACACTGGGACCTGGGCGAACGTACAAGTCAATTCTTGTTATGGGTTGCGAAGCGCCATGGCTTCGAGATCGCTTCAGGCCCCGCTCTATCCCCGTCAGGCAGTCATACATATGCCTGCCATCGACAGGTAGTCACTTACACCGGTGTTACCGAGACCGAATGTGACCATGTCGCAGCTAACAGCTGTGCGGCTCGTGAGTTCAAGTGAACCGACGACACGGCGTTTGTGCCTCCATTAGAGATGGGATCAAATGGTGCTGTCGCTCCGGAGATTTGGGCTACGAGCGCAATACCGTCGCTCCATCGACCTTCAAACATCACTCCCGGCGCATGGGAACTGGACCCACAGCCAATAATGGCAAGTGCAAGAGCGACAATAAATCCAAGCCGAGGAAGCAACGGCAGCCAATCATGACGTCGAGATATCTTCATGGGTTGGGCCCTTCCGAAAAGTGGCAGTGCCCCGACATCGCACAGGCGATGTCGGGGCATTGCTGGCACATATAGAAGCGGCCTCCAACTAGTCGCCAGCCCAAGCCGGGAGGGGATTCAACAGTTAGCGCCTGGTGCCAGTCAAAGCCTGCTACGTACGGGCAACTATGCAGTTGGTGCTTCGCCGCCGCCCCGAGGGCCGCGATCGCCGCGAGGGCCACGATCGCCACGACCCTCGCCGCGACGCTCGCCGGGAGTCGCATTGACCCGTTCAGTTACACGCTCTCTGAGACCAGCAATACGCTCGTTGGCTTCTTCCTGAGTCAGATCACCAGTAACAACATGTTCCTGGATGAGGGCAGTCTTGGACTCGACGATGGCATCAACGACGGTTTGGACAGCAACACCCTGGTCCGCAGCGACATCAGCGATGTTCTGACCAGCCTCACGGGCTGTCTGCAGCACGTCTTCGCCAACACCTAGTGCGTCGGTCAGTACAGCAATTCGCTCGGCGTGGCGGGCTGCTCGGTTTTCTTGGCGCTCTGCTCGTCGAGCATCTTGTACTTGCTCGGTTGGTGCTTCTTGCGCCTCAGCATTATTTGGGACAACAGCGGTTACACCCAGTGCAGTGAGCCCGATCAGGCCTGCTGCAATTGCCTTCTTGATTCCTTGCATCTTCATTCCTTGCATCTTCATTTCTGCTATCCGTTCCTCCGGCGAGTGGCCGGTGTTCGATTGGTACAGAAACCATCTTGTCGATACTTATTGAAGCGTTTGCATGGCGACGGTAAGAGTTCTGACAATGTCGGTAAGAATGTCCTTACCTTGTGGCACCTCGGCCATGACCTCTCGTTTGAATTGTCGGATACGGGCTGGTTGGGAAGCTCTCATCATCAGAGGTGATGCAACCAAACAGAAAATTCGGGCTCAAATCGGCACCGCACATCTCGTCCTTGATACGTGGTGAAGAACCGCCTAACCAATCCCAGTTATTGGGATATCGGCAAATCTCACCACTACCGTTTCCAATCTCGACGGAATGCGGTACCAGAGTCTCCCAACTCGAACGGGCGCATGTCACAGAAACGATGAGACCTGAGGCTCACCCCGACGCATAGGGTGGCAATCAATGCAACAGATGAATCCCGTGTGGCGGGCGCGCAATAACATGCGCGAGTTTCACGGATGGCGGGTCTCGCTGGCTGGTTCGATCATCTGGGCCTTGCAAAGCCTGGTGTGGTCCCAGGGCTACGGAAACATCGCTGTTGTTCTTGAAAACCAGTTCGGCTGGTCCAAGACATTCTTGGCATTTGGTGCATCGCTGCGCAGCGCCGAGGCAGCAATCCTTGGTGTTCCTTTAGGTATTGCACTCAAGCGTTACAACATCGGGCACATCATGAAGGTGGGCGCCGTCGCCCAGACCATCGGTTTCCTGATCCTGTCGCAGGTGCAGAACAAGGCCGGCTTTATCACTGCGATTGTCGTGATCACCATTGGCGCCACGCTTGCAGGATTCTTGACGATCACCGCCACAGTCGTTGGCTGGTTCGAGCGAAAGCGCGCCCGAGCGTTGTCTTTCAGTTCGATGGGATTCGCCATTGGTGGCGTCTGCGCACCGTTCATGGTGTGGGGCTTTCGACTAATCGGCTGGCGATGGACCGTGGGAATCGCTGGAACCATCCTCGGAATCTTCGTCTGGCGACTCGCCGAAACAATGGGTGTACGCCGCGAAGAAACCGGTGAACCGGTCGACGGCATCAGCCCCAGCAAGGTGTCAGAAACACCACGAGCCGAAGGAGTCCAAGACGCCCACTTCACAACGAGCGAAGCCGTGCGCACTCATTCGTTCTGGATGATCGCCCTCGGCCATGGTGCCGCATTGCTGGTTGTCAGCAGCGTGCTCACGCTCCTGCCTCTCTATCTCACCGAAGATCGCGGCTTCAGCGCAGGTCGCGCTGCCCTCATTGCCGGCTTCGTGCCACTCTTTCAGTTCATCGGCACCTTTACCGGCGGCTACTTAGGCGACCGGTTCAACAAACGCTTGATCGCAGGCGTGGCAATGCTGATGCATGGTTCAGGATTGTTAGCCATGGTCTACTTCGACACTTGGATCACGATCGGCGTGTTCGTTGTATTGCACGGTCTCGCCTGGGGCCTGCGAGGCCCGCAGATGGCAGCACTTCGAGCTGACTACTTCGGGTCAAGTTCCTTCGGCCCAATCATGGGGCTCTCATCGCTGATCATCACCTGCTTTGCGGTCACTGGCCCTGTCCTTGCCGGGTACTTGGCTGACCGCACCGGCGACTTCCAACTCGGATTCACGATCTTGTCTCTAGGCACCATCGCCGGCTTCATCTTCTTTGTGTTCGCCACACCTCCAAAACGAATCCCAGCATCAGCCACTGCAGCGTCGGCATCGGCATCGGCATCGGCGAACAGGGACGACCTGTGAACCCGAGAGATCTCATCAGCAATGCTGCCCGGGGTTTTATCATGGGCGCAGCCGACATCGTGCCTGGCATCAGCGGCGGCACGATTGCGTTACTCCTCGGCATCTATGAACGCCTACTGGCGTCAATCCGCACAGGTGCTCGGTCGTTAGGGCGGTTGGCACGAGGCGACCTCGGCGGCTTTATTGCACAACTCAAAGCGATCGAATGGGCCTTCATTGGCCCTCTACTAGCCGGTATCGCCGCTGCGTTCGTGGTTCTGGCTTCAGTCATCGACCGACTACTCACCAACGAGCCTGAGGCCATGGCCGGGTTGTTTTTTGGTCTGGTGTTAGCGTCAATTCTGATCGCCTGGCAGATGTTGAACAACCGGGACAGCACACGCATTATCGTGCTGGTGTCCATCGCAGTTGTGTCGTTCTTTATTCTGGGCCTGCAGTCCATTTCGGTGACTGACCCTGGCCTGGTTCTCTTCTTCTTCACCGGTGCCATCGCCATCTGCGCGATGATCCTTCCCGGCATCAGCGGATCATTCCTGATGCTGATGCTTGGCATGTACACCGCATTCGTAGGCACCGTGCACGATCAAGAGCTCACAAACCTGGCGGTTTTTGCCCTGGGTGCTCTTGCAGGTCTCGCTGCGTTCAGCACATTGTTGTCATGGATTCTCGAACACCATCGAGACACATTATTGGCAGCGCTCATCGGTTTGATGGGTGGGTCACTACGGGTGTTATGGCCATGGCCCAACGGCGTTGGAACAATTGATGACTCTGCCGCCAAACAGATTAATGGTACGGCAGTCGATCTTCCTGCCGGCTTTGCTGACGCCTGGCTGCCACTACTCCTCGGCCTCGTTGCCTTTACGGTCGTTCTCGCTCTGCACAGGTTTACCCCCGATGAAACCTAACCAGCTGGCTAAACCGCCAACAAGGACGACACCGTCGGGCCTTCTCCGCTGAAATGGTGTCCATCTCGATCAAGGTGGATCCCAAACGTTCAAGGTCATTCTTTATGCCCGTAAGTGAGGTGGCGCTCGCTATCGCGTCGAGATTACAGATCATGATCAGAGCAATTACCAGGCCCGCTAGTTCATCACCTAGGGACGAACAAGACTGAGACATGAGATTGCTCGTCTTCCCATTACTTCGCGCTGTACACGGGCCGCGATGATGTGGCATGGCATCTGCACTGTCCATCACCTCTCCGCTGCAAGGCACGATCTGGCAATTAAAGGTCGCCGTTGGAGATGAGGTCCGCGAAGGGCAAGAACTCATCATCATCGAGTCGATGAAAATGGAACACCCAATCAAGGCACCGGAGTCAGGCGTAATCAGCCTGATTCGAGTCGAAGAAGGGAGCACGGTCACCAAGGGCGAGAAGATACTCGAGCTAACTCCCCAAGAGATCAGCGCCCCAGTTGCGGTAACCGAAGGTCCAGCCAGCTCAACCAAAGAACGCTCCGACCTGGCCGAGGTTCACGAACGCCACGCCAAGGGATACGACGAGGCACGGCCTGAACGAGTTGCGAAACGACGTGCACGTAATCAGCGCACCGCCCGAGAGAACATTGCCGATCTCATCGACGAAGGCAGCTTGATCGAATACGGACCGTTGGTGATTGCGCCGCAGCGTCGACGCCGTGAACTGCAAGACCTCATCGATAACACCCCGGCTGATGGGATGGTCAGCGGAATCGCCACCGTCAACGGTGAGATCTTCGATGAAGAGGTAGCTCAGACCGTCGTTATCTCATACGACTACATGGTGCTGGCAGGGACCCAAGGCGGTCAGAACCACCGTAAGAAGGACCGCATGTTCGAGTTGGCCGAGCGCCAACAGTTACCGGTCGTCTTCTTCACTGAAGGCGGCGGCGGACGTCCGGGTGACACAGATGGTGTGGGCTTCGCCGGGCTCGACTGCTTGGCGTTTGCCTACTGGGGTAAGTTGTCTGGCCTCGTGCCGATGATTGGCATCAACTCGGGCTATTGCTTTGCGGGCAATGCCGCCATCTTGGCGTGCTGCGACGTCATCATCGCGACCGACGACTCCCACATCGGCATGGCTGGCCCGGCCATGATCGAAGGTGGCGGCCTAGGGACCTATCACCCCACCGAAATCGGGCCAATTGACGTACAAGAAGCCAACGGTGTGGTCGACATTCGTGTCGCCGATGAAGCCGAAGGTGTGGCCGTCGCTAAAAAATACCTGAGCTACTTCCAAGGCCGGTTGCCTGAATGGCAGATCCCCGACCAGGATGCATTGCGCCATGTGGTGCCCGAGAACCGCAAGCAGATCTACGACATGCGCGACGTGATCGATGGATTGTTCGACATCGACTCAGTGCTCGAGCTTCGGCCTAAATGGGGCGACGGCATGATCACTTGTCTGGCCCGCATGGACGGCCGTCCTGTCGGCGTGATCGCCAACAACCCTCATCATCTCGGTGGAGCCATCGACGCCACCGCTGCGGACAAGTCGGCACGGTTCATGCAATTGTGCGAAGCCCATGGCTTGCCCATCGTCTTTCTGTGCGACACACCCGGCTTCATGGTTGGGCCCGAAAGCGAGCAAGAAGGCATGGTCCGTCGTGCCGGGCGTCTGTTCGTCGTTGGCGCCAGCCTGAGTGTTCCCTTTATGACGATCATCACCCGCAAGGGTTATGGACTGGGAGCACAAGGTATGACCGGTGGCGGCTTCAAGCAGCCGCTGTTCACCGTGGCATGGCCGACAGGAGAAGTCGGCGGTATGGGCTTGGAAGGCGCTGTGGCTCTCGGGTATCGAAAAGAGCTCGAAGCAGTCAAGGACCTAGCCGAGCGCGAAGTCTTGTATGACAAGATGGTCGACAAGATGTACGAACATGGCAAGGCCGTATCGGCTGCCTCATACTTCGAGTTCGACGACGTCATCGACCCAGCAGACAGTCGCAAATGGATCATGACCGCTCTTCGATCTGCACCGTCACGCGAAGTAACGCCCAAGCGACACCGCCCCGTCGATACCGTCTAGCGTTCTTTCTGACTATTCGACACCAACCAGAATCGGTCGCACAAAGAACCCAACCCCACCTAAGGTGTTGGGTTATAGGCGATCACCGATTCGGCGGATCCAGGCCATGTCGCCCTTGTCGTCGATCGCGAAGAATTGCTCCATACGGGCCCCGAGTTCAGGTGCAGGCGATGGGGCTGCCCCCACGACTTGCATCGTCGCAGCACGCTCTTCGTGGGGATCGTTAAACCACACTCCATCAGCGGTGCGGCCTCGTGTAGTTGAACGGTCGCCCCGCGATGGTGAACCCCACCGATGAGATCGCCAACCCCAGCCATCGATTTCGATGGTCTGCTCATCAACAAGCAGTTCGCCATGCACGATGCATGGCACTTCATATGAGTTGGGCGAGGGCCCGGCCCACACCACACCCACCGTCTCCCACTCGAGTTCACAACCGAGCGCGGTGCGGATCCCATAGGCCCCGTGGAAGACCTCGTTCGGGTCGTCGAGGGCAACGGCAAAAGCTTCGATATCGACCGTCATATGGTCCAGGGGCGTCTGAATGCCAATATCGGTCCAGAGTCCCGTCGCTCGCACCTCGAGACTCGGTGGTTTCGGTGCAGGTGCTTCGAGTTCGACCAGAGACACCAAATCCTGGTCTGGCCGCACGAGCGACACGAGGAACGCCACTTGTTGACGTTGAGGCCAGAGCAGAAACTCAATCGACAAGGCATACGAACCGTCGTGGTGCACGACATCAAAAAGCCAGGATTCAACCCAGTCAACATCCTTGCTCGGCTGATGAGCCCGTTCATCTCGTGCCGCCGCGATCACCGCCGCAGGTTACTCAGCAACCGATACAAGTGTGATGTTGTCACCCGCGGTGCTAACCCAAGACAAGCAACAAGACTGATGATTTGTGGTTGGCTCCATGTGCTGCACGTGAGACCTAGCATCGTCCCGGTCGAGATAGGCAACGACAACGAGTTTCAACGACCAATCGTAAGTTCTAGTTAGATCTCGCCTTTTTGCCGTGGTATTCGTAGCCTTCTCCATAGTGCGTTACTTGAGCAACGAGTGGATCCAAGCAGCCAATGCAGCGGTACAGGCGGCATCCTCAACTGCTCCTGAAGCGCGCGTGGTCGTCGATCAACGAGTGAGCAAGGCCGTCGACTATCGGATCACGATCCAGCGCGACGCCTGCGCAATCGTTTCGTTAGAGAGCACCACAGCAAGCAGCGATAGCCCAGCAGCCGATGCGGTGTTTCGCCAGAGCCTGGACACCGCACGGGCAGTGGCGCAAGGAACGACCGACGCACACCAGGCGTTCCTACTCGGACAGATCACGTTCGAAGGCAACATCGCTGTACTCATCGAGCGCCGCGACGCCTTCACCTGGCTCGCATCAACGCTGGCCCCCGTCCTGGCCAAAACTACCTTTGACTAACGTTCATCGAGGGTCAACACCCTCATCAGCACGTAACTCGACCAACTAGCGGCCTAGAGCCGCCGATGCTTTAGCGCGTGGATCTGCAGCGCCAGCCAGGCTTCCATTTGGAAGGACCTCGATGATGTGGGCATGGCCAAACCCTGACAGGTCGCCCATTGGTGCCACGTCGACGACATGGCCGCGTTCGGTCAGACCAGCTTCCCAGTGAGCAAGATGCGGCTCAAGCTTGACTCGGACCTGGCCGCCCGCCGTCCAGGTATCGAAACCTGACTTGGGATCAGGCGACGCCAGATTGAAGCGACCCGCGCTTACAACCTGACCAGGGCTCTCGCCCAAATGCAGCATGCGAGCAAACATCTGCAACACGATCTGTGGCTGGGCATCGCCACCCATCGTGCCGAGTACCGATCGCAGCGTGCCGTCGGGGTTAGTAATGAGGGCTGGAGACAGCGTGTGCGGCGGCCGGCGACCAGGCCCGTATTCAGCCGGATGGCCAGGTGTCAGGTTGAAACCGATGCCACGGTTGTGCAGGAAGATACCGGTGTCACCAATCATCACATGAGCACCGAAGCCCGCTGCATTCGACTGAATCAGCGAGACGCCCATGCCGTTGCGGTCAACCACACACATGTACATGGTCCCGCCGTCGGCATAACTGTCGCCCCAGGACACAGCCTGATTCGGGTCGATGCGGCTGCGGCGCGCTGCCAACATGTCGAGATTCAGCAAGGCCGCGGATTCGGCGTGTTCGTGCAGCACATCCGGCCGATCGAATGCTGCTGCACGCGAGGCTTCGATCAAGAAATGAGCGAACAGCGGGTCATCGGGGTCATCGGGAAGGTCAAGGCCTGCCGCGATGCTGGCACTGGCCAGCGACAGATACCCCTGCGAGTTTGGTGGCGCTGTCCACAACGTATGGCCCCACGCCTCAAGCGATGGCGCCTGAACCCAGTCAGCGTTGTTCACTGTCAGGTCAGCTTCGCTGTACTCACCGGCGCCGGTGTCAATCAACGCTTCGCCAAACTCACCGCCGTACCACCCGTCGCGGCCTTGCGCGACAAGCGCTCGAAGGTTGCGGGCAACTCGAGGCCGTACAACCTTGTCGCCAGGATTCAGATTCGCCAGCTGCGAATTGCCCTCAAGGCCAGCGACTACGGCGCTCGCTCGCGCCAGTTGGGCCGACGAAGCAAATCCGTCATCGGCACATGAGATTGCTGCTGCGAGCAGAACATCCATATCCATGGATCCATACCGCTCTTGTAGAGCAAGCCATCCATCGACCACACCGGGAACCGGCGACGAAGCGACAGACCCTCGATACGGCATCGCGGTATGACCCTCATCGCGAAGCCGTTGAGGATCAGCTCCACTTCCTGCCCGACCAGAAGCGTTCAAAGCCTGCACCGGCTGCCCCGGTTCATGGATCAGCGCCCACAGGTCGCCACCAAGCCCATTCATGTGCTGCGACGTGATCGCTAGGACCGCGTTGGCGGCAATAGCGGCGTCGACGGCATTACCGCCCTTGTTCAAGATATCGAGTGCCGCTGAACTGGCCATCTGATCAATGGTGCAGACCATCGACTGGGCAGCAAAAACGGTCGACGTCGAGGGAAGGCTCATCCCCTCACTTTAGACAGCCCCGCAAAGACGAACCCGCGCGAGCTATGGGACGTATGTGATGACGGTGCCAGGCACCGTCATTTTAGGCGACCGCTTAGCTGCAATCGGGTGAAGCTCCAGGCACCGTTAGGAGCGGTGAGGCTGGCTGACCTCATCGGCGTCGTCAAAACGGCAGCAGGCCGGCGAAAACACCGGCCTGCCATTCGATGTAGTTGGAAGGCCTATCCCTAGAACACCAAGCTCCAGGGATAGCCGCTAAATCAGGCCTAGACCGGCAACGGTGTCGCGTTCGGCAACAAGCTCGGCAGCGGTGGCGTCGATGCGGCCGCGGCTGAAGTCATCGATGTCGAGGCCCTGCACAATGCTGATCTCACCATTCGAGCAAGTGACGGGAAACGACGAGATGATGCCCTCGGGCACGCCGTAGCTGCCGTCGGATGGAATCGCCATTGAGACCCAGTCGCCTTCAGGCGTGCCGAGTTCCCAGTCGTGAATGTGATCGATCGCTGCGCTGGCAGCCGATGCTGCACTGGACAGGCCACGAGCCTTAATGATCGCAGCTCCGCGCTTCTGCACAGTCGGGATGAAATCGTCTTCGAGCCATGCCTGATCATTGATCTTGGTGGCAGCGATCTCGCCGTTGACTTCGCAATGAAACAGGTCCGGATACTGGGTCGCTGAGTGGTTCCCCCAGATCGTCATCTTCTTGATGTCGTTCACGCTGTTGCCAGTCTTCTGAGCAACCTGGGTCTTGGCTCGATTGTGGTCAAGACGGGTCATAGCGGTGAACTGCTTCTGCGCAATGTCAGGCGCCGAGTGCATGGCAATCAGCGAGTTCGTATTCGCCGGGTTGCCGACAACCAAGACCTTGATGGCTTTGCTGGCATTGTCGTTAATGGCCTTGCCTTGTGGGCCAAATATCCCACCGTTGGCTTCAAGCAGATCGGCGCGTTCCATACCATCGCGACGAGGCATGGAACCTACGAGCAGCGCATGACTGGCATCGCCGAAGGCGACATTCGGATCATCGGTCTGCACGATGCCGGCAAGCAGCGGAAATGCGCCATCGTCGAGTTCCATCGCCACGCCCTTGAGCGCTTCGAGGGCGGGAGTAATTTCGAGCATCTGCAAAATCACGGGCTGGTCTGGGCCAAGAAGCTGGCCGCTAGCAATGCGAAAGCAAAGCTGGTAACCGATCTGGCCGGCAGCGCCGGTAACAACAACTCGTGCGGGGGCCTTCGTCACGTTTTCTCCTCGTAGAGCGACTCCGTGAGGCTAGCTCTACCAAGCAACAGGTTCCTCGCCCGCTCGTTGCAACGAACACGTCGCCGCCACCAGTTCGCTGGTTCTTCAGTAGCCGCGGGCATGGAGAACAAGGGCAACGACGGCGCCTGTAGCCATGAAGGGGCCAAACGGAAAGCCAGTCTTTGCGTGGGCACGACCGAAAATCAGCAGCAAGATGGCTACCGGGCCGACGATGAGATAGGCAGCGATAAGGCCACGAACTTCGGGGATCCACCCAAAAAAGCCCAGTTGCGCACCGATGATAGGAGCCAGCTTGACATCCCCAAAGCCCATGCCAGCTGGGTAGATGAAGAACAGGATGAAATAAAACGCGCCCATAGCCAAAGCACCGACCAACGCCCGGACGAGCGAGATGCCGTTCCAATCACTCAGCAATCCCAAAGCAAGAAGGGGCACCACAGCCATAGCAGCAGGCTTGGTGAGCCTGTCGGGAATGCGAAGTTCCCGCAGGTCGATCACGGTCATTGCGGACAGAAAAATCACGAACGGAATGAGCGATACCAACACCCAGTCCAAGCCGAACGCCCACACCATCAGTCCGCTAAGCGCAGTAGCCAATGGATACATCGCGGCCACAGGTACAGGCCACGCAATGTCGTTCTCACCGACCGAACTTGGCTGGTCGGCTGATTTCGCGACTGAGTTGACGTCAGATTCCGGCTGTTCCGGTTTACTTTCCTCACTGCTCACCACGTGAGTCTTATGCATAACTGCACCCTTGGCGGGCGATGACGGCTAGTGGGCACGCAATGGTCAGTGTTCAGGCTTAACCTTTGACCGGCTCTCAAGCGTGTTCATCGACGTTTCAGAAAGAGGGCCCGGGTTCTCGCCGAAGACCGGGACAGAAAATAACGCTGCATAGCTAGTCCTACTAATACCCACGCGGAGTCGTGCCATTAGGGAGCCGGAGAACATGCAGCGAGCAGGGCACTAGAATCTGGCGCCATGGCGCAGCTGTCTTCCTCTTTGCGCCTCATCGCGGTCTCGCTTGTGCTCTTGACGCTGGTTGCGGCCGCGTGTTCAGACCCAACTCCAGACAATGGAGCTGATCAACAAGCCAACGTGATCGCACGCAAGAACCCGCCGCGCCGCTACAGCGCCGAGTGGCTGGTCGACACCAGCGCTATCGGGCGCGACGACATCGATTCACCCTTCATCTACCGCGAGGTCGTCGATGATCTGACGGGCGCCTATCTCGTCGAGTCACCAAACCATCTTGCGTTGCAGCAGCCCCACGAGGTCGTGTTGTGTGCAGCGGTTTCCCGAGTACCACTGAATCCATATTGTGCTGCGAGTCCACGAGCCGACGGGTCGCCACATGTCCTGTCATATGCGGTGCAGATGATCCGTCGTGACTGGAGCCCAAGTGCCTTGTACGACTTGGCCAGCTACCGCGAGGTGGCACTGGTCGCCGCCAGCGACCCTGATGCTTGGGCGACCCGGGTGACCACAGCGATCAGTGGATTTTCAATCGAATGCTTCCTGGTCATTGGCGAAACAAGCGCTGCCACTACTGGCTTCGAAGTTTGTTACACGAATGATGACCTGCACTTGGTGGCATCGGTGGATCTACAGAACGATTTAATTTTCGAAATCGACTTGCTTAGTTATAAGCGCGTGTCCGTCGCCGAGGATTTTGAGACTGGCCTAGACGACTTCATCGAAGCGCTGCCGTCGCTCCAAGAACAGCTTCTAGACCTCTACCCAGAGATCCCGGCACCACGCCCAACCCCAAACCCAACCCCTGAGTAATACGCTTTTTGGTCCGCTGATTCGGTGTGAGCTGCAACCTCTGCACTTCTTGAGTTCAGCAAATTCCCCGGACCACGAGGCCGTCGAGCCTAGACAGGGTTTCAACAAGAAACCAGTCGCCAGACCGACTACTCAGAGTCTGACAGCATGTGAAAAAAGCCGCCACGGGTGCCAACCCAGATGCGGTCTTTCCACACGACTGGGGTGCTTTCGATGCAGGCACCCACAACTGCTGACCACAACTCGGGTGGCTGCTGTGTTGTGTCGCTCAGGTCAAAGCCATGCAGCAATCCACGGCAATCACCTTGCACCAAAGTGTCCCCAACAACGACCGGCGAACTCCATAGGGGTCCGGGTAGACGTAGTGTCCATCGGGTTTCACCCGACCCTCGATCCAACCCAAGAACGCGTCCATCAGCAGTCGGCACGATCACGACGTCTTTGTACACCGCAGGTGTCGCCCACACGCCCGTATCGATCCCACTGCGAGCATTTACGGACCAAACGACCGGTTTATCGGGCCGCCGCGGATCCAGCTTCACGACTTGTCCGAGCAAGCGGCTTCGCTCGGTGTCACGCTCGTATTCAGCGGCGGCGTAGAGAAACCCTTGATCGTCGACAACCACCGTGGCGTCGGTGTCATCACCCATCCAGAAGCGAAAGACACGAACCGGTGACTCACCACGGCGGACTGGTTCAATATCCCACCCTTGGACCAGGCCGCCGGAGTTTGCGAAGTACACGGTGTCATCGACGATCGTCACCGAACTCTCGATCGACACGTTCTTATCGCCAATGGCCTCAAGCAACTCGTCGTCCCAGCCCGGCACTGCATCAAGTAGTTCGGGCGCCACGGTTGCGTTGCCTTCGTCGTCGTATCCCCGGTTGAGTTTCACAACGTGGAAGTTGGAGTTTTCACCACCAACGAACATGACGTCGTCGATCACTGCGGGAGCGCCGTCCCAGTCGTCGTTCCAGAGCTGTTGGTCCACGGCATAGGCACTCAAACTCCATAGCTCGACGAGTTCGCCAGTGTCGAATGCCAAGATTCGGAGCTGGTTATCGCGGGATCCGACATAGATCAGTGGATACCCGTCGGGATCAACGGTTAATGATCCTTTGATCAGGTCGCCGGTCGAAAATGGATTCATCCGCGGCACGCCAGTAACCGCATCGAGCACGTGCACATTGCGGTCATAGGCGCCAAAGGCCACCCAAAGTTCACCGTCGCGTTCCCAGACGGCGGGCTGTCCGGTCCAGCCAGTACCGCACCATTCACGCTCGCCTTCCAGATCCGACGACAGCGCGCACATTTTGGTGCCCGGATAGCTCCATTGCACCTGGGGTGCCTCTGGCACAGGACCTTGGCCGTAGTACGTCCGATTAGGTGACCCACGGAACGTCAACACACCCTGGACGGTGTCGCCGTAGGGCTGGCCAACCTGACTCGCCGGATACCAAAGCGCACGGGCCGGGTCGACCTCAGCGAACACGGCCAACTGTTGTACCGCTGGGCCCAACGTAGGCATGGAGGCAGGCGCAGTTGTTGCAATAGATGTCGGTATCGACGCTGGTGCTGCAAGCCGACCAAGTTCTGCACTCCGGGTCGCTGGTGAGCACGCGACCATAAAAAGCAATAAGCACACGCTGATCAGCGTGTGCTTATACGACCGGCCCATCATGAACCCGGAAGGTACCGCAGATGATGCGTGCGTGTTACCTGGAGTACGGGGTAACAGCCGGAATATCGCTGATCGGCAATTCAAACAGTGACGGGTCGGGCAACTTTTCGTTGCCGAGATCGACCATCAGATCTGATTTAATGCTGCTTCCCGAAGCATTAGCGGTCACAAGCTGGGATTCTGCATAGTGCTGCGGGCTGACGGGGATCCTCTCTTGCAGCGCAGCAAACTCTTCGTCGATCGCCGACGTGGCGCTGGGGCAAGCCGACAACGGCATGACTTCTTCAGCGCTTGCAGCCATCATCGCCTGCACTGGTGGCTGGGACCCAACGGGACCAGGCCATGCGGGATCGCGTACATCTACGAGCTGCCACGACATCGGCACAACCGTTGCGTTCGCGTGCTTGCGACACAACACGATGCCACCGGTCGGATCGGGCTCATCCAAGTCATAGAGCCACGCTTTGGCGTCGGGTGGCGAGAAGGCCAACAGAGCCACCGCGGGCTTGTCACAAGTCATGCGTGTGCACTCATCCATGAGGGCAAAAGTACTTCCCGTCTTCTGGAGTTTCGCGGATGCCCAACGTAATTTGTCCCCTTTAGCAACATCGCCTGGAGCGCACCCGGTTAGAACTATCCACCGCTGGGATCCTGACCCTCGCGGGTAGCCATGCTGACAGGGGCCTTACGTCGGCGGACATTGCCGAATCGCCGGGCGTCTCACCCCAAGATCGAGCTTGTCACACCCCCCTGTCATCATAAATGGCATGACGGTTCTCGATCTCGACCCACCACAGCCTGCACTTCATCTCGTCTCATCTACTGGCTCGACAGTGGCTCGGAACCCTCGTTATCGCTCGGCTACCCCGCTTTATGGCGACGCCCGAGAACTCTTCCGGCAGGTACTGCAATTTACCCTCGAACATCAGGTCACCATCGATGTTGATGCCTTGCGTTTAGTGTTGTGCACCAAGCAATCTCTGTCTGCTACGTCGGCTTGTACGTTCTCTGCCGCTGGTATCTGGCAGCTCATCTTCATCGATATCGTCGCCATCTGCCACAACCACAAGCTTGACGTTCCCACCGGGTGTGCCAATGCATTACTGCGCACCGTCGAGTACCTCGAAGCATCACAATCGTTCCACGAACGCAGCGATCCGGTCGATGATCTCTACGACGCAATCGACGAGTGCACGGGCGAATTGGTCCACGACCTGCGCCCATCGACGCCCAGCAAGGCCCGTCGTTCGCTACGATCAAGTCGTGGCACGAAACGCACCTGACCCGTCCCAACGACGCACTCAGTCGCGTGTTACCAAGTCACCCGTCCAACGGACATCGGCTACCAGTCGGCCTCGACCGCGGCGTAATCGGCGCCAATTCTGGATTCAACTCACCGCAGGATTCTTGGTGCTGATAATGCTGCTTCCGGTCGTTGCTTTCTTCTTCTAGAGCCCTACATCCTGATAGATCGCGTACGTGCCGACTCCCAAGGCACCTGCACCACTACTCTGGCTAGCACCTCGTCTAGGAGCTGTGGTGATCCGCCAGAACCGAGCTATACCAATTCTGTTGGTACTCACCTTCGCATTCATTCTCTATCTTGGCGGTTGCTTTGGATCCGAAAAGTCCACTACTGCTATCGAAGAATCACCGATACCAGTCTCAACACCCACCGTACCGCCGGTAGTCGACCCGACCATTACGCCCGAAGCCAGCGAACAAGAGCGATTTTACCACACCGTCGAAACCGGGGATCGACTGGGGTCAATCGCCTCAAAATACAACGTAACTGTGGACGTAATCATTCGAGCAAACCCGCAGATGGACCCCAACCTGATCATCGCTGGCGAGAAACTCTTGATACCGGGCGCCGGTACCAATAACGAAGTTCTCGAATACGTGGGGCCAGACCGACCTGACGGAGTCACCCTTACCTACGTCGTCGAACCTGGCGACACACTGGGGGCCATCGCTACTACCTGGACGGTCACCCTCGAAGCACTACTCGAAGCAAACCCCGAGGTCGACCCCGCTGCGCTGCAGGTCAACCAGTTGCTAGAAGTCCCACCATGGGGTTCGGGTTTCAACGCATCAGAACTAACACCACGTGTAACGCCTGTTGCGTCGACACGCGAACCAGGTGACCCACCCTTGGAACACAAGATTGTGGCAGGTGACCTCATTTCTGCCATCGCCCTGCTCTACAACGTGACGATCCCGCAGATCGTCGACGCCAATGGTCTGGAAAACGGTGGCAACAGCATTCAGGTCGGCCAAATGCTGTTGATCCCGCCGCCTCTTGCATCAACAGACGGCTAAGACACGACAAAGCTCACAGCTACTTTTCACGCCTTGTCGTCATCAAAAGGCCGAGCTTTCGACCCATCCACATCGGCCAAAACGCGGCACAGGCCGACAACTGGTGTTCACCAGTTGTCGGCCTCGTGTCAAAGGAACACTCGATTATCTAGACCTAGCTCTCAGCGACGGTGATACTTTCGATAACCAGGTCAGTTGTTGGGCGATCGCCAGGTGCAGTCGGGACTGCGTGCATCTCGTTTACGAGTTCGAGGCCACCAACAACCTGACCGAACAATGAGTATTGAGGTGGTAAGCCAACGCCGCTTCCACCGCTGATGATGAAGAATTGGCTGCCATTGGTGTTCGGGCCTGAGTTGGCCATCGCCAGCGAGCCGATCTTGTACTCGCCATGCTTCGGTAATTCGTCATCAAATCGGTAACCCGGTCCGCCCATACCGCTTCCTTCAGGGCAGCCACCCTGGCACATGAAGCCATTGATAATGCGGTGAAATACCAAGCTGTCGTAGTAGTGGTAGCGAGCCAGGAAGACGAAGTTATTCACGGTCTTCGGCGCGATGTCGGGATAGAGCGCAATGGTAAGATCGCCCATCGACGTCTTCATGGTTGCGATGTAGGTCTTCGTTGGATCGATGCACATTTGAGGTGCTTCGTCAAACGAAGTTATCCGTGGGCTAGAACCATCAACAGCGGGGCATTCAGTCATGGAATGATCCTATAACTTCACGTCCCATTCACTGCGGCCTAACGTCCTCATCATTCGATCATTCGTGCCACCGATCATTCGTGTGAATCATTCGTGTCAGACACAGATGATGGACAGTCCCGCTTCGGGCCATCGCTTGGCCTGTGCCAAAATCTATTCCACCCAAATATTCTGCGATGCGCCAAATCTGACTAAAAGATGGACACTCGAGCTTTGTGTGTCACTAGAGTGCGCCCTGGAAGTTAGACGTGGGGAGAACACGTGGAGATCAAAAAGGTCGCCATCATCGGCGGCGGCACAATGGGTTCTGGCATCGCCGAGGTGTGTGCCAAATCTGGGTTAGACACCATCGTAATGGAGCCCGAGGCCGCCGCTGCCGAGGCGGCTCAGAACCGTATCGATAGCTCGCTGGATAAGGCAGTCGCCCGCGGCCGCCTAAGTCAAGAAGACCGCTCCACCACCGGAGCGTTATTGAGCTACACGACCGACATCAACGCACTAGGCGATCGCGACCTCGTCATTGAGGCAATCGTCGAGAACGAAGCCATCAAGCTCGAGCTATTCAAGCGCCTCGACGAAGTCACCCCAGAGCACTGCATCCTGGCGTCCAATACCTCGTCGATCCCGCTTATCAATATTGGAACCGCAACCAAGCGTCCGGACCGCGTGCTCGGACTGCACTTCTTCAATCCAGCGACCGTGCAAAAGCTCTGCGAGATTGTCGTATCAATCGCCACCGACGAGGCTGTCGTTGTGGCGTGTGAGAAATTCGCTCAAGAGACTCTAGGTAAGGAAACAATTCGGAGCCAGGACCGCGCTGGCTTCATCGTCAACCGCCTGCTCGTGCCCTACCTGCTGCAAGCAATCTCGTTGCTCGACACCGGTCAGGTGTCAGCACAGGACATCGACAACGGCATGATGTTCGGTTGCGCCCACCCCATGGGCCCCCTCACACTCTGCGACCTGATCGGCCTAGACACCATCAAATCTGTGGCCGACGTGCTCTATGACGAGTTCAAAGAACCCACCTACGCGCCACCACCACTATTGAAACGTATGGTTGCCGGCGGCCTCCTCGGCCGCAAGTCCGGCGCTGGCTTCTACAAATACTGAGTCACCACTAACCTCAGTCTGCTTCAAGCCCAACACTCAAATCGTTCTCGTTACCTCACGTCGAGGCCCCGGCCCGCCAGAAGAACGAACCGTCTCATCCGAGTGCTGACCGACACAACAGCACCATTCGTGTCTCACCCTTCGTGTCTGACACAGATGGTTGCACCCTTCGTGTCTGACACAGATGGTTGCACCTTTCGTGTCTGACACAGATGGTTGTGACACAGATGGTTTGGAAGTGGTCAAACGCCGAATACAGGGCCAAAAATGGATCATGGTCGGCGGCCACCCCCCAGCGGCCGCCGACCATGAGAAACTTCCCAAAATGGGGTCGAACTAACGATGAGGATAGCCACTAACTGCCGGAACCCGGCAGATTGGAATGTCGATGCTGTCGATCAACTTACGAGGCGCTCAGCCTCAGCAGTGGCCGGCGTGTAGCGAACCCGGAGCGGGGTAGCTTCAGCAACTGACGCAGCATCACCGCAGGACCAGCACTCATCAAGGTCGCTACCCCGCCAAGTAACATCACACAATGCGCAGACCATGGTGGTCCTACGGGGCGCATCGCCAAATCCTTGTACCGGCATTCGCGCCACAATAAGGACGCCACTACAGCCCAACGCGGATACCGACGAAATGTTTCCCCAAGGTGCCAAGCCCGGGAATAACGTTAAAAAATATCGCCAGCCACGTAGGACGCGGCCTGTGGGTACTGGTCACAAATCGCACCGATGCGAGCGATAACAGCGTGCGTCTGTGCCGGAGCCCGACCGGCCAAATCCAATGGCTCACCAAACAGTGACGCCAAGTCATCGGCGTTTAGCGGCAACCTGTCATCGCCAGCCAGTCGTTCAATCAGCGAGGTGAAGTTGCTGTCTGATTCCCGGAGGTCCAGCGCCGTCGCAACAGCATGTTCCTTGATCACTTGGTGTGCAGTTTCGCGTCCAGCTCCAGCCTTAACCGCTGCCATCAGTACACGAGTCGTCGCGACAAACGGCAGATAGTTCGCGAGCTCACGATCAGCCACTGCGGGGAAGGCTCCAAAACCATCAAGCACGCTAAGGAACGCCTCAAATAGACCATCGATAGCCAAGAACGCGTCGGGTAGCGCAACTCGGCGGACCACCGAGCAGCTGACATCGCCTTCGTTCCATTGGTTGCCGACCATGCCTGAAACCATGGTCAGATGCCCACGCAGAATCGATACGAAGCCGTTCACTCGTTCACATGATCGAGCATTCATCTTGTGAGGCATCGCCGACGAGCCCACCTGACCAGCAGCGAATCCTTCGGTAACCAGGTTCTCACCTGCCATCAACCGAATCGTGGTTGCCAGGTTTGCGGGCCCTGAAGAAAGCTGTACCAACGCCGAGACAACATCAAAGTCAAGCGAGCGAGGATAGACCTGGCCAACACTGTCAAATGTTGCAGAAAACCCGAGATGATTTTCGATGCTGGTTTCCAGCGCCTGAACCTTGGTGGCATCACCTTCGAACAAATCGTACAGATCTTGCTGAGTGCCTACGGGGCCTTTCATGCCTCGCAACGGATAACCAGCAATCAAGCTTTCGACCCGGTGGAACGCGACAATAAGTTCCTCGGCGGCCGTCGCTATGCGCTTCCCCAGAGTCGTGACCTGCGCCGGAACGTTGTGGGACCGGCCCACAATCGCGAACTCGCTGTGTTCTGCGGCCAGAACACCCATGTGGTGCAACACCGCAACAGCGCGGTCACGAATCAACTCTAGGCTGCGGCGAATCTGTAACTGCTCGACATTCTCGGTCAGGTCACGAGACGTCATCCCCTTATGGATGTGTTCGTGCCCGGCCAGATCCGAAAACTCTTCAATACGGGCCTTGACATCGTGTCGCAGCACGCGATCGCGGGCATCAATCGACTCGATGTCAACCTGATCAACAACAGCCTCGTACGCCTCAATGACGCCATCGGGAACGGTTAGACCGAGTTCGTGCTGGGCGCGCAGAACAGCAACCCAGAGTTGGCGTTCGAGAACGACCTTGCCTCGCCGTGACCAAATGGCAGTCATAGCCGCCGACGCATATCGCGTCGCAAGTACATTCTCGAGCGCGTCACTCATGAGCATTCGCCGCTTCTGGCCGCGTTATGCAGCCTGGTTGTAATGAACGATCTGGTTGCGTCCCGGACCAACACCAATAAGACCAATTGGAACACCGATGGAAGCTTCGAGCGCATCAAGGTAGTCCAGCGCTGCCTGTGGCAATTGGCCACGCTTGGTGAAGCCAGAGAGGTCTGTCTTCCAGCCTGGCATTTCCTTGTAGATCGGCTTGGCATCGTGGAAGTCGCTCTGGTGATAGGGCATCTTCTCGTGACGTACGCCGTTGACGTCGTAGGCCTCGCATATTTTAACGGTGTCAAGTTGATCAAGTACATCGAGCTTGGTCAGAGCAATCTCAGACAAAGAGTTGACACGAACAGCATGACGAAGCATGACAGCGTCGACCCACCCCGTCCGACGGCGGCGGCCAGTGTTCGTGCCGTACTCGTGACCAACATCGACCAGATGTTCGCCGACAGCATCGAAGAGCTCAGACGGGAAAGGACCAGCACCAACCCTCGTCAAATAGGCCTTGGCCACACCGACCACGCGATCGATATAGCGAGGCCCCACGCCCGCACCGGTACATGCACCACCTGCGGTCGGGTTCGATGAGGTCACGAATGGGTACGTGCCATGGTCCAGGTCCAAGAATGTCGCCTGGGCTCCTTCAAACAGCACTTGACCGTCATTCTCGAGCACATTGTGAACCAGGTCGATTGTGTCGGCCATATGTTTCTTAAGGCGCGGCGCACATTCGCCCACGTAAATTTTAACAAGCTCATCGACTTCGTAGCCAATCTTGTTATACACCTTGGCCAACAACGGGTTCTTCTCGTGAAGCACGACCTCGAGCTTGGCCCGAAAGATCTCCTCATCAAAAAGGTCCTGCACACGCAGGCCTACACGAGATGCCTTGTCAGCGTAAGCAGGGCCGATACCACGCTTAGTGGTGCCAAGTTTGTTCTTACCCAGGTGACGCTCAAACACAACATCGAGCATCTGGTGATAAGGCAGGATCAAGTGCGCATTAGCAGACACTCGAAGCTTGGAAACGTCAACTCCGCGAGCCGTCAACATATCCATCTCGCGCAACAGCACGAGTGGGTCAACAACAACACCGTTACCGATGATGGGCGTGAGATGCGGGTACAAGACACCACTTGGAATGAGCTGAAGCTTGAATGACTCGCCATCTACCACGAGGGTATGTCCGGCGTTGTGGCCACCTTGGTAGCGGACCACACATTGCACTTCTTTGGCAAGGAGGTCGACGACCTTACCCTTACCTTCATCACCCCATTGGGTACCGACGACGACGGTCGCTGGCACGGCTGGCCTACTTTCGGTTGCTGCCGTTACCCAACAATCATATCTGGTTTACGCTTGGGTCCCGAACGAATTTGAGCGTTAAAAAGAGCAGAGTCCTGTACTAGTGCATACGTAACGACTGGTCAGCTGCTGCTTCGCCGCCAGGGAACCAATGCGGTGGAGTGTCCATGGGTGCGTGACAACTCGTCGATACGGGCGCGAAGCCATTCAACCTGCGCCTCAAGCTCCAGTACCCGAGCAACCCCAGAAAGATTCAAGCCCTCGTTCGTCAGCTCTTGTACACGCCGAATCTGATCCAGGTCAGACTCGCTATAACGCCGGCTCATGCCCCCGGTGCGAGCTGGAGCGAGAAGGCCCTTACGTTCATAAACACGTAACGTCTGCGGATGGACCCCGGTCAACTCAGCTGCGATCGAAATGATGTAGACGGCCCGAGTCCGATCGTTGCCCAAGCTCATCAGTCGATTACTTCGAAATGAGCGCGCAGCGAGTCGTCGTCTAGATCGGCGAACGCCTGCAACGCCTCAGACTGCTGTTTCGAAAGATTGTTCGGTACAACAATGCTGACGGTCACAATCAGATCACCAAGCTTGTCATCCTCACCAGCAACGCCGGCCCCACGGACTCGCAGGGTACGGCCATGTTGGGTGCCAGCCGGGATACGAACCGTCACCGACTCACCCGCATAGGTCGGGACCCGCACTTCAGCACCAAGCGCCGCCTCGGCAATCGTGACTGGAAGCTCAAGAGTCAGTTTGGTTCCGCGTCGACCAAAGATCGCATGTGGTCCAACATCGACAATCACATACAGGTCACCGGCTGGTTGGCCTGGGCCGCCCTTGCCGCGCAGCCGAATGCGTTGGCCTGATTCAACGCTAGTTGGGATCCGCATTTTGATGGTGCGTTTGCCAACGCCATCGGTGAGGCTTATCGACGTCGTAGTGCCGTTCATAGCCTCATCAAAGGAAATACTAAGGCGAGCTTCTTGATCGCGACCAGCGCGCTTGATACGCGCATGACGCCCACCTGGATGGTCACCGAAAAGTCCGCCTGCCTCGGCGCCGCCGCCGCCAAAAACAGAACCCAAAATGTCGCCCAGATCTACGCCTTCAAACCCGAAGCCGCCGTTTCTAGCGCGCCCACCACCACCGAATGACCCGCCCATGGGTCCCATAGAACGAGCTTCGTCATAACTAGCACGTTTCTTTTCGTCCCCAACTACATCATAAGCAGTGGAAATTTCCTTGAATCGTTCCTCTGCTGCATCATCACCAGGGTTCGTATCGGGATGATTTTGGCGAGCAAGCGTACGGTACGCCTTGGTGACATCAGGTTGCGTTGCACCCTTGGCTACGCCCAAGACGGCGTAGTAGTCGGTGTCAAACCACTCTCGCTTGATGTCATTTGCCATAATTGTTAGCCCTGGACCTTGACCATTGCGGCGCGCAGCACACGATCGTTCCAGCGATACCCGGTGCGGAGTGTCTCGACAACAACTTGTTCGCCTTCTCCTTCTTCGTACATAACAGCTTCGTGCAGTTCAGGATCGAATGGCTGCCCGGCAGCATCAACGCGTTCGAGTCCTTGAGCCGACAACGCCTCGAATAGGGCATCACTGATTGGTCGAATTTCTTCGATTCCTTGACCAAGTGCTGCTTCGCAACTGTCGAGAACAGGCAGGAGACGCTCAACTAGGTTCGCTGCAGCCTGTGCTCTTTGCACTGAAGCACGTTCGTCGCTACGGCGTCGAGCGTTGGCGAACTCAGCCTTCGCCCGCTGCAGTTGGTCCAGATAGTCATCTCGTTCAGCAATGAGCGCGACAACAGCTTCTTCGGAGATCTGATCGGGGGTAAGGCCTGACTCCGCGGCAGCGTGATCGGCTGCCACTTGGTCGTCGATCAGTGCAGCAAGTGCCTCGTCGATGACACTGTCTGAAATAACACCGTCTACTGGTCCTGCACCTGGTTGGTCATCGACGCCCTCAACATCTTCGTCCTCGTGCTCGCTGCCCATCATTCTTCGTCTTCGACGATCTCAGCGTCAACGATCTCATCTTCGTTGCTGTCGCTATCGTCGGCTGAGTTTTCGCCTTCATCGCTGTTCTCGGCGCTGGCCTGTTCGTACAGACGCTGGCTGAACTGCTGGCTAGCGTTCATCACTGCCTCGGTAGCGCCCCGAATGGCGTCGAGATCATCACCTTCGAGTTGCGTCATGAGTGCAGCCAACTTCTCGTCGACTTCGGCCCGTTCTTCGTCGGTGATCTTGTCACCATGTTCACGCAGCAGTTTTTCGGTTTGGTACACGAGGGTGTCAGCATTGTTGCGCACCTCGGCTTCATCGCGTCGATGCTTATCTTCGTCCGCGTGGGCCTCCGCATCCTTAATCATCTGATCGATAGCGTCCTTGTCGAGCGAGGACTGGCCGGTGATGGTAATCGACTGTTCTTTACTCGTCGCACGGTCCTTCGCCGCTACATGCACGATGCCGTTCGCATCTATGTCGAAGGTGACCTCGATCTGAGGCACACCACGAGGGGCGGGTGGCAGATCAACGAGTTGGAACTTTCCCAATGTCTTATTGAACTGCGACATTTCACGCTCGCCCTGCAACACATGAATTTCAACCGAGGGTTGGCTGTCATCAGCAGTAGTGAAAACTTCGGTCCGCTTCGTGGGGATGGTGGTATTACGTTCGATCAGCGTCGTCATAACGCCACCCTTGGTTTCGATGCCAAGTGACAATGGCGTGACATCGAGCAAAAGCACGTCGGTGACTTCGCCCTTGAGGACTCCAGCCTGCACTGCGGCACCAATGGCTACTACTTCATCAGGATTCACACCCTTATGAGGATCATTGCCTGTGAGTTCACGAACCAGGTCGCTAACAGCAGGCATCCGAGTTGAACCACCAACAAGGATGACGTGTTCGACATCGCCCATTACCAAACCAGCGTCCTTAATGGCGCTTTCGAATGGTCCGCGGCAACGATCAAGCAAGCTGCTTGTCATCTCTTGGAACTTGGAACGGCTGATTGTGTAGTCGAGATGCAGCGGGCCCGAATCCGTGGCGGTGATGAACGGCAGGTTGATCTGTGTTTCTTGCTTGACCGACAGTTCGATCTTGGCGTTTTCTGCAGCTTCCTTGAGGCGCTGCATCGCCATGCTGTCATTGGACAGGTCGACACCGTGGTCATTCTTGAATGAGGTGGCCATCCATTCGATGACAGCTTCGTCCCAGTCGTCGCCACCAAGCTTGGTGTCACCGCTGGTCGACTTCACTTCAAAGACACCATCGCCGATTTCGAGAACCGAGACGTCGAACGTGCCACCACCGAGGTCAAAGACCAAAACGGTCTGGTCGGTGTCCTTATCCAGGCCATAGGCCAACGCTGCAGCTGTTGGCTCGTTGATAATTCGGAGAACTTCAAGGCCAGCGATCTGTCCTGCTTCCTTGGTCGCTGTGCGCTGTGCATCGTCGAAATAAGCAGGCACAGTAATAACAGCTTGGGTGACAGACTCGCCAAGGTAGGCCTCCGCGTCGCGCTTGAGCTTTTGCAGCGTGCGAGCAGAGACTTCTTGTGGCGTGTAATCCTTGCCATCAATGTCGACAGTCCACGTCGTACCCATATGGCGCTTCACCGAACGCAGGGTGCGGTCGGGGTTCGTGATTGCCTGACGCTTCGCGACTTCGCCCATGAGGACTTCGCCACTCTTGGCGAATGCGACAACCGATGGGGTAGTGCGAGCGCCCTCCGCGTTCGCGATGACGACAGGATCGCCACCTTCGAGGACAGCAACTACCGAGTTGGTGGTTCCGAGGTCAATACCGACCGCTTTAGCCATGATGTGTTTCTCCTGCGTGCTCAACAGCACTGTTGAGCCTGTGGTGGGTTTCGTTGGGGGGTGTATCCCGCGCCAGATGCGACGTGAGGGTACGTGACAGAACTCTCCAACCAACGACCCGTATGGTCCATTCCCAGAAAACTTGACAATTTCAATTTAGGGGGCTTTTCTCGGCCAAATCCAAGGAAACCAAATGAATTCGGTTGTATGAAATGTCCTGTTCAAGAAACCAGCACCAGTGGTCAACAAGTCACCAGGATTCCTAACTATGCGGGCCAAACGGTTCCAACGGCAAGAAATCACACACCACGGACGCCATGAACTAATCGGCTTCGAAACCCAAGCGCAACGCGGGTAAAATGACCGAATCGAATGCGTTTATCTTCCGCGTGTGAGCTGTCGGGTGGCGAGGTAGCAGGCATCAAGCATCAGGCAGTAGAGTCTCGTGCACCATGGCAACTGTTACTGAAGACGTGGTTGAAACTGGCGTGGGCGACAAGCGCGGCATTCGACCAAACCACATGATCATTGGCCTCTGGACCGGGGTTGCGGTCATTACTGCGTTATCTGGCATCGCTGCAGCGGTGTTCGAATTTCATCATGAAGAAGGCGCCCAAACACGCGAAGTGTTCGGGAACGTCCCGGCGCCGATGAAGGCCATGTTCTATGCCCTGATTCCCACACTGCTGATATATGTCGGCTTCCAGCTTTCGTTCCGAGTTAAGAACTGGCAACGCGGCGCTCCTGAAAACCGTAAAACAACAAAGAAAAACGTCAAACAACGCCTGGCAGATATGCGGGCCGGCTTGTACATGAAAACACTCATGCGTGATCCGATCGCCGGAATCATGCACTCAATGATCTACTTCGGCTTCTTGATTCTGATGGCTGTCACGACCACGCTCGAAATCGACCACCAGCTGCCTGAATCGCTCAAATTCCTCGATGGCGGCGTCTATAAGGGTTACGCCCTAGTCGGCGATGCTGCTGGCCTGATGTTCTTCGCAGGTCTTCTGTGGGCACTCAGTCGTCGTCTTGGCCCTCGCTCAATGCAGCCCTACCGCATTCGCATCAAGAACAAGCCCGAGCACTTTGTAATCCTGGGCACATTGCTGGCCATCTCGATCAGCGGCTTCGGTGCCGAAGCATTCCGCATCGCCCTCGAACAGTCAGTGGCTGAACCCGGCGCCCTCGACTATGAAAAGTGGTCGTTCATTGGTTATCCACTCGCTCAGCTCGTCGACGGCACTGGCAGCCTGTCCGGCTGGCACCAGGCCTGGTGGATCACTCACGTAATCTCTTTCGCCCTGTTCCTTATCATCCTGCCGACCACGATGTTGCGCCATATGGTCACGTCGCCAGCGAATATGTACCTAAAGGATCGCGATCGTCCAAAGGGTGCCATGAAGCCAATGGCCAACCTGATGGAAACCGAGTTGGAGAGCTTCGGTGCTGCGGTTATCGAAGACTTCTCGTGGAAACAACTCATGGACACCGACTCGTGCACCATGTGTGGTCGTTGTACGGCGGTCTGCCCAGCAAGCACAACCGGCAAGTCGCTAGATCCACGTGAAATTGTCCTCAAGATCGGCGAAGTTATGGCTCGGTCTGGCACCCCCCAGGTCACACCGCCGATTGGTGTTGACAAGGAAATCGCCATCGCCAACGAGCCCGGCAACATCCTGGTTGCACCCAACAATGTGTTCGACCGCATCACCAGCGAAGAGATCTGGGCCTGCACAACTTGCAAGGCCTGCGACGAAAACTGCCCGGTCAACATCGACATCCTGGACAAGATCTTGGACATGCGTCGCTACCTCTCGCTGATGGAAAGCGACTTCCCAACCGAACTTGGTAACGCCTATCGGGCCATGGAAAACCAGGGCAACCCCTGGGGTATGGGTCAGAGCGAACGTGCCGACTGGGCCTCCGATTTCGAAGGCCTCGAAGTCCTCGACGGTGGCGATCCAATGACCGCCGAATACCTCTACTGGGTTGGTTGTGCCGGCAGCTTCGACGATAAGAACAAGAAAGTCTCGCAAGCTTTCAGCAAGCTCATGGACCGCGCTGGCGTCAGTTTTGCCATCTTGGGCCCATCAGAAATGTGCACCGGTGACCCGGCCCGCCGTTCCGGTAACGAATACATCTTCCAGATGCTGGCTATGCAAAACATCGAGACGCTAAACACCATGGGCGTCAAAAAGATCGTTGCTCAGTGCCCACACTGCTTCAACACACTGGCGAACGAATATCCACAGCTCGGCGGTCACTACGAGGTTGTTCACCACAGCCAACTCCTCGAGAACCTGATCGACGACGGCCGGCTGGACGTCTCGAACGCCACACTTGAAGATCGACTGGTGTACCACGATTCGTGTTACCTCGGCCGCCACAACGACGTGTACCTCTCACCACGAAACGTGATTGGTTCCATCGGTGGCATCGAAGTTGTCGAAGCTGAACGCAACGGCACAAAGGGCATGTGTTGCGGCGCCGGCGGCGCTCGCATGTGGATGGAAGAACACGTCGGCAAGCAAATAAATGTCGAACGTTCCCAAGAACTGCTCGCTACCGGTGCGACGCGTATCGCCACGGCATGCCCGTTCTGCTATGTGATGATCGACGATGGCATCAAGGGCGAAGGTATCGAAGACGGCGAAGTGCTCGTTCAGGACATTGCCATGCACCTGCTCGACGCCATTGAAGAAGGCGAAGCCAGAGCTCAAGCCACCATGGTGAACATCACGCTAAAGCCGACATCTGAACGTGTGACCGCCAACCACGTCGAGCTTCCACTCGGCTTCGGTATGCACGGCGACCTCAATGGCGATGGCATCACCGACACCACTGCCAAGCCCGGCCCAATTGCCGCTCTCGTCGGCGACACCAAAAATGCCATCATCGACGCGGAAGACGCTGAAAACTAAGCCTCTCCCCAATCACGAAACTAAGGAGCCTGGTACGCGGATTTCATGTACCAGATTAGGTTCTGTGTTTTTGACCAGCTCCACTCGCACGTCTCGCCCAGTAGGCGGAACTAACAACGGCTAGCCTTCGGACATGAACCTCGGTGGCCCGGAGATCCTTATCGTAGTGGCAATAGCCGTGCTGATCTTTGGCGCCGGCTGGTTGCCCAAAGCCGCCAAGAACCTAGGCAAGGCCAAGGTCGAGTTCGACGAAGTCCAACGTCAGTTCAACGAGACCAAGGATTCTGTCGTCGAGGCAACTGGTGTCAAAGAACTCGAATCGACCATGCGTAAGGCAAACAAGATGATCAACGCCTCGCCGCAGAAGATGTTAAAGGACGCCACCAAACACGCTGTTACCGGCAGTGGTGCAGCGAAGACAACCACACAAAATGACGTGGCCTCTGACGCTGCAGCCGTCGCAGATGACGGTATCAAAGACGCTGAGATCGTTGAATCACCAGACGTTGCTCCCAGCAGTACACCCGACGAGGGCGACAAGAACATCACGATCGACTTCGCCTAGTAACGCTCGGGTCGTGCAGCATCGCTGTTGACACCGCGATATCGATGCCTCACTAACTCACTTGCTTCGGGCCTCGTCTAGCCAAAGTTCTCGTTGTATCGGCTGGCGATAGGGCCGACCTGGCCTTGGTACTTAGAGCCGACCTCGCCTGATCCGTAGGGGTAGTCGGCCTCGGTGGTCATCTGCATAAAGCTCATCTGACCGATCTTCATACGTGGATACAGCGTGATAGGCAGACTGGCCACGTTAGATAGTTCCAGTGTGAGTTGACCGTTCCAGCCAGCGTCCACGAAACCAGCGGTCGAGTGGATGAGTAGGCCGAGGCGGCCGAGGCTGCTCTTGCCTTCGATCCGGGCAACAAGATTGTTCGGCACCTTGACCCTTTCCAGGGTGGAACCGAGAACGAACTCGCCTGGGTGCAAGATAAACGGTTGGTCGCCATCAATCTCGACCAGTTCAGTCAGATCACTCAGGTCTTCTTTAACGTCGATGATGGCTCGAGTGTGGTTTCGAAAAATACGGAACGACGGCGCCAGCCGCAGATCGATTGACGACGGCTGGATCGCGTTGTCGCCAAGTGGTTCAACTTCGATCGTTCCGGCGGCAAGCGCTTCCCGCAGGCTGCGGTCACTCAACATCATGATTGACTCAGAAGCTTAGGGCCCGTCAAATGGCTAAGAAGCATGGTTACTGATCGGCCTTTTCGTTTTCTACGGCTTTAACTTTGAGTTCAATCACATCGGCGCCATGATCGGTTGGTAGCTGGAGTTGGCGGCCCTGCTGGGCCCACAATTCCTGATGCCAGTGCAGGCGGCACCGAAGTTCATACGTGGTCGAGTCTTCACTGCGGTCGGCGGTGTCACCCACCACCTTAAGTGCCCCAGCGTAGACCTGACGGCCATCGACGAGACGGGCGTTGTGAGTAGCGCGATTACCGCAATAACAGCGCGCTTCGACCTGTAATTCGCTGCGCTCATCAGCTAGCTCAAGTAGCCGGGCCGTCCCAGGAAAAAGCTCACCTTGGAAGCTAGTAAGCAACCCGAACGCAAACACATCGACGCTCAACAGATCGACAACCTGAGCCAGCTGTTCAATCTGTTCAGGCGAATAGAACTGCGCCTCATCACAGACAATCGCATCCAGGCCCTCACCCATCACAAACGCCCTAGCAATGCTAAGAAGGTCAGAGTCAGGAGTGACAATTTGGGCTGCGGCTGACACACCAAGACGGCTCGAGACCCGGCCCTCTTCGCGATCGAGCTGACTAACCAGCAGGACCTGCAGGCCGCGAGTGGTCAGATTGTGATGGATCTGCAGAGCCTGCGTGCTCTTGCCTGATCCCATCGTGCCGAAGAAAAACTTCAACTTGGATCCCCTACTCACGCTGCACCTGTCATGTGCTTGACGCTTCGAAGATCGACGTAATCGAGGTATCTAAGGTCTCGTCGAAATCGGTATCGCTCTGCCCGTCGGAAAGCCCCTCGGCCAGAGCTCGAGAGAAGCTCGCAATCATATCGTTGTTCAGGCCAAGTTTTTCGTTGGCCTCGATGCGGCTGTAGCCACCGGACAACGCGACAACTCGTAACACTCGAGGATCGGCAATCAGATCGCTATAGAAGTTGGGCTCGTCAGGCAAGGTCAACTTGAGCATGACCTGCGCGCCCGTTGGAACTCGACTCAGGTTCTTGTCGATCTGTTCGCGAAGCAGTGCTTCAGCCTCGGCCTTGTCGGGGCAGTTGATCGACACTTCGGGTTCGATAATGGGCATCAACCCAGCATCAAGAATCTGCAGGCCAACGTCGAACTGTTGTTCAACTACGGCCTGCACACCAGTCACCACCGCTTGGCTAATAAGCGACCGCATCTTCGTGCCAAAAATGTGGCGTTCGTTGGCGCGCTCAAGTAATGCGCCAAGCCCAGGGTTGAGCTTCATAATCTGGGCACCATCCACCATGTCGGCCAGCCCTTTATCAACTTTCAGAAACGGCACGACCTGCTTCTGTAACCATAAGTACTCGGCGGTGTACTGCCCTTGAACCTGGCGATCCATGGTCATCTCGAACAAGATTGCACCCACTACGCGATCGCCACCGAAGCTGGGTGAGGTCATGATGCGACTGCGCATGGCATGCACCAGATCGAACATCTCATCGTCGGAACTGAAGCGGGAAGCCGCTACCCCATAGGCCGCCAACGCAACTGGCGTACTACCGCCACTTTGGTCAAGCGCAGCAATGAAGCCTTGCGCCGACTCGACTCGATTACGCTGTTCGTCTCGCACCAGCATCCTCCCGACCGGGTGTCATCCGCAGGCATCTGAGTCACCAAACCCGAGCCCCCCTGCACACTATGCGGTTAGCATCACTGCCGTGCACACCTTGAATGTCGCGTTGACTGGTGTCACGGGATATATCGGGAGCCATATCGCCATTGCGCTGGCTGAACATGGTCACTGGGTCGTCGGCTTCGACAACTTCGCAAACAGTTCACCCGCGGTACTTGACCGGGTTGCCACCATCTGCGACACCAGCATGCCTTTCGCGGAACTCGACCTGGCCGACACCGACGCCATCGCCTCGTTCTTGGTGACAAACAAGGTCGATGCCGTGATCCACCTAGCTGGGCTTAAATCCGTCGCCGAGTCGGTAGCCGAACCGTTGCGCTACTACGAGACCAATGTCGCCGGCAGCGTCAGCCTCCTCAAGGCCATGGAACAAGCCAATGTACACGGCATTGTGTTTTCCTCGTCCGCAACCGTGTACGACCCGAACCAGACCAGCCCACTCGGCGAGGACGCCGTAATTGGACCAATCAACCCGTACGGGCACACCAAGATCATGGTCGAACAAATCATCAATAATGCCGCCGCCGCGTCGTCGCTCAAGGGCATAAACCTGCGCTACTTCAATCCGGTTGGGGCTCACCCAAGTGCGCTCATTGGTGAAGACCCTGTGGGCACACCAAACAATCTGATGCCCTATGTCATGCAGGTCGCGGTCGGTATGCGTGACGAGGTAAGCATTTATGGCGACGATTACGCTACCCCAGACGGCACTGGTGTGCGTGACTACATCCATGTGTGCGATCTCGCTGACGGCCATGTCGCTGCAGTAAACGCACTGGCCAAGATCTCTACAAGCGACACCATAAATCTTGGGACAGGCGTGGGGTCCTCCGTGCGCGAAGTAATCGCCGCGGCGGAACGTGCCGCAGATCGCGACATCCCCCATCGAGTCGTTAA
Organism: uncultured Acidimicrobiaceae bacterium; assembly: GCA_905182135.1. Taxonomy (GTDB): domain Bacteria; phylum Actinomycetota; class Acidimicrobiia; order Acidimicrobiales; family UBA10347; genus UBA10347. The sequence goes on from CAJJAG010000003.1 coordinate 267,511, forward strand.
ACGCCGTCCTGGTGACGCCGATATGAGCTACGCCGACCCCAGCCGAGCTGAACACCGACTGGGCTGGAAAGCGCAACGCACCCTCGCCGATGCATGTGTTGACCACTGGCGCTGGCAAGATCAGAACCCGCACGGCTACACAACCTCGTAGCATCACCTCGTCCTTTCACTTCTCTTCTCCCAGACGCACTGGAGCATCACATGTCTGTCCGCATTGTCACCGACTCTGGTTGTGACCTATCCCCTGAAGTCAGCGCCGCCCTAGGTATCGCCGTAGTGCCCCTGAGTATCCGTTTTGGCGCCACCGAATACACCGACCGAGTAGACCTCTCACCAGAGAAGTTCTACGAGGAAATGGCTGGTAGCGACGAGCTTCCCGAGACGGCGGCGCCTTCACCCGGATCGTTCGCCCAGGTATACCAGTCACTGCTCGATGATGGCGCAACCACGATCGTCAGCATCATGTTGTCCGAGGCCTTATCAGCAACTGCTCAAGCCGCTCGTACTGCCGCGAAAACCATCGAAGGTGCCGACATTCGCATCGTCGACTCTGCATCGGCCACTGTTGGACAAGGCACGCTCGTACTTCGCGCCGCAGAAGCTGCACGCGACGGCGCCAGCGCAGAAGACATCATCGCCAGCACCCACGACCTCTCCAGTCGCATTCATGTGCTTGGTGTTCTCGACACGCTCGACAACCTGAAAAAAGGCGGCCGTATCGGTAACGCCCAAGCAATGATCGGCTCGTTGCTGTCTATCAAACCATGCATAGATCTCAGCACCGGGTCTGTCGAAGAGGCGGGGCGTCAACGCACCCGTAAAAAGGCACTGGCCTGGCTTGCTAGTGAACTGCCAGCCAATGCAACGAACGTAGCTATCGGCCATGGCTTAGCTCCTGATATCGACACGTTCATCGGCATGCTCAATGTTGACGTTGACCGCGTCAGCCTGATCGGCCCTGTCGTCGGCACCCACGCTGGCCCTCGCGTGATTGGCCTGAGCTACACGGTGTAGCGCAGCTCAGTTCAGCTCCGCTCAAGTCCCTGTTCGTCAGGTGCTCGTCTACCCACGTGCTTACTGACGGCAAAAGGATCTCTCCAGCTGCATTGAACCAAATGATCTGGCGTCCACTGCGACAAACGCCTCTCTATCAATGCACGTCAATTATTACCGGTATCTTCTCGTCCACCCACAAACTGGGCTAACGATTTTGGGGGCGACTCCAAGTTCGTACCTACCGCAGTCCCCACCACCGAACGAACTAGAGTCGCTTTCATGAGTGGTAGTGATCGCGCCTTGGTAGCGCAAGCTCAAAGTGGCGAGCGCGCCGCTCTCGATGAGCTGCTTCGTGATCACTACGATCGTATCTACGCCATCTGTCGCCGTATTACGGGCAATAATGCTGACGCCGCTGATGCCACCCAAGAAGCACTGATGTCCATCGTGCAAGGGTTGTCGAAGTTTGATAATCGTGCCGCGTTCTCGACCTGGTCCTATCGCGTCGCTACCAACGCGTGCCTCGACGAGTTGCGCCGCCGCAAACGCCTCCCCACACCTGCTCTCGTCGACGAACATCACGGTTGGGTTGACCAGAATATTAATGACCTAGCGCCAGCTTTCGACGACCAACTTGTTCTCCGTGATGAAATCCAAGCGGCCTTAGAGCAAGTCCCGGAAGAGTTTCGCGCGCCTGTAATTCTGCGTGACTGCGCTGGCTTAAACTATGCCGAGATTGCCGAAACACTGGGGATTCCACCCGGCACTGTGCGCTCACGCATTGCCCGCGGCCGAACCAAACTCGCAGAAATTATGCGCACCGGGAACCAATCACCTGCTGACAAACGTCAAAACAACCAGTCATGAAACTGCTCCCACCAAACGCTGACGAGCTTGTCTCGGCCTATCTCGATGGTCAAGCCGCGCCCGACGAAGTCGCCCTTGTTGAGTCCAGTCCTGACCTGATGGAGCGCGTCAACGCCTTACGAAGTCTTTCGAATCTGCTTGGCGGACTGCTTGAGGCCCCACCGGAACAAAAAGAAACCCACATCTCTGCTGCCCTCGATGCATTTGATTCGCTATTTAGCTCCACCGCCACAGTTAACCAATCAACTGCTCCGCTCAGCGCCGCACTTCCCCCGGCAGCTACCGAGGCCTCGCTCGCTGGCCCCCACTTCGCCAAAATTACATCGCTGCGCTCTGCTCGAGAACAACGCCGTCCACGTCGATTCAACTCTGGCATCATTGCCGCAGCAGCAGCAGCGACCCTGCTATTCGTTGCACTCGCATCCTTTGGTTTGGGTGGCAATGACAGCCTGGAAACCGCTGATCGCGCCAATGGCACCGCATCTTCATTTTCAATCGCCAGCAATGACACTGCCGATGAGGCCAGCCCTGACTACGCAGCTTCTGACGACGCTGCTTCTGACGACGCTGCTTCTGACAATGTGCTTATCGACCCCAAATCTAGCGCTGCTTCAACTCTTGCTGGCCCACTTCGGCCAGTCGAGGCCTTGGCAGAAGAGGCCATGAGCGATGAGCAAGATCCAGCCGAAAACATCGCCGAGTCCGAGAAAACCGAAGTGGGTGATGCCACCACAATCGACCCAGATAGTCATGAGTTAGACAGTCATAGTGATGAATCACTAGATTTAGTTCTCACCGATTCAGACGCCCCTGTTCTCCTCAATGCAGACCGGTTTGTATACCTGGGGCCTTTCCCCAGTCAAAAGAGCTTGCTCCTAGAACTTGAACCCTTGTCCAACGAGAGTTTGGTCAAGCGAGCCGAACCCTTCGAATCTGGCCTCTTCCCTAACTGTCGACAGCACGGTGTGCTGGAACTCGCCAACATCGAGACGCCCACGCTGATTGGCCAAGCACTAGTTCTGGGCCAGGTCGTTGAAATCCACCAAATTACCGGTGATGACGATGCCATTACTTTCCTGATTGTCGACGCTACAGACTGCGTTGTTCTTCCCACCACGCCCTGACGCCGTCAGAGCCGCTCCACGTCCGTCCTCGGCCTTGTTTCGCCGACCAGGCGTTAGGACGATATGCTTTCGTTCGCATGTCTGAGACCAATGACCCGATAGAGCACAGCGAGTCCTTGCCCGTCCCTGGACTTCCGATTGACTGGCATGTGCTTGCCACCGAAAAAGTGGTGTCCGCCGTCGATGCCGTGCGCGTCAAAACCGCAGGCCCTGCGATCAAGGTCTCGCGAGCACTCGTCTACGGCATTATGGCCGCCTTTATTGGCCTAATGGCATTGATACTGCTCCTTATTGGTCTCGTACGCCTGCTCGATAACGTCCTTCCCAAGGATGTTTGGCTTGTATATCTAGTCCTAGGCGGCATGTTCTCAGCCATCGGTTCATTCCTGTGGTCCAAGCGACCTCAGGGCGCTGCATCCTGATCCGATCGCTCGTCGATCGCACGATCAATTCACCCGCAGAATGCGTCTGCACGGTTGCGGGTTTCTAGCCAGTCACATTCTTAGGAGCAGTAATGACCGCTGAGCATCACGAAGTCATCATCATTGGTTCCGGGCCTGCTGGGCTGACAGCAGCAATCTATGCAGCCCGAGCTCGCCTAGCCCCTCTTGTTATCGAAGGCGAACCTTCTTCGACAAGCGACCAACCTGGTGGCCAACTAATGCTGACCACCGACGTCGAGAACTACCCCGGTTTCCCCGAGGGTGTCATGGGCCCCGAGCTCATGAGCATGTTCCGTAGCCAGGCAGAACGTTTTGGGGCCACCATGGTTACCCGTAAAGTCGTCAAGGTCACGTTCTCACAAACTCCTGGTACTGAACCACACAAAATTTGGATCAATGACGCAACCACCCCGGAACCGACCTACACCGCTACCGCCGTAATCATTTCAACCGGGGCCCAATCCCTCATGCTCGATTTGCCGAACGAGTCCGAGCTGATTGGTCATGGTCTCAGCACCTGCGCCACATGCGACGGTTTCTTCTTCCGCGACCAAGAAATTGCTGTCGTAGGTGGCGGCGACTCAGCTTTGGAAGAGGCCATGTTCCTGACTCGCTTCGCAAGCAAGGTCTCGCTGCTAGTGCGGCGTGACGAGCTTCGCGCTTCGAAGATCATGCAAGACCGTGCGTTTGCGAACGACAAAATCGACATCGTTTGGAACACCACAGTCACTAGCTACCTCGGTGATGGCAAAATCACCGGTATTGCTACCGAGAACACCAAGACTGGCGAATCTGGCACCATGGATATCACTGGTATTTTCATCGCCATTGGTCATAAGCCATCGACGAGCCTGTTCCTCGACCAGCTCGAGGTTAAGCCAAACGGTTACCTAGTCGCCGAACCCAATTCGACCGTCACGGCAATCCCTGGCGTATTTGCCTGCGGAGATGTTGTCGATGACTACTACCGCCAAGCAATCACTGCTGCTGGTTCCGGCTGCCAAGCTGCGATCGATACCGAGCGCTGGCTCGAAGGCCTCCACGACTAAACCCCAGCCCTGCATTAAATAACCGTACATTGCGGAATACCAGCAGGCTTTCACGAGTTTCAGTTTTTATAAGTTCACCCCAAATGCCTTTAAGCCACTAGGTTCGGACAGCGAACCTTCAAGGAGCCCTTCATGTCTGACAAAATCACTCACCTCACCACCGAGACGTTTGATGAAATGGTGGCTGGCGCCGATGGCCCAGTCCTCGTAGACTTTTGGGCAGAGTGGTGTGGCCCGTGCAAAATGATTGCACCGATTCTCGACGAAATCGCTGAAGAACAGGGAGACAACCTCTCCATCGCCAAAGTCAATGTGGACGAAGCCGGTGAGATTGCCCAGCGCTACCAGGTCATGAGCATCCCAACTCTGCTTGTATTCAAGAATGGTGAAGTCGCTAAGCGCATGGTTGGCGCTTCAGGCAAAGCAAAGCTACTCGAAGACATCTCTGAGTTCCTCTAGAGTTCTCTCAGAGGCCTCTTTCAACGCCTCATCCCCTGATTAGGTGATACAAACCTACATTCTGTAACGATCGATCCGCAAAGCTCGATCTTTGCTTTAGGCGTGCTGTATGCCCTTGTAGGCCAAAAGTTTCACACAGCTTTGTGCACATGCTGTGCAAATCGAGGAAACCCTTGACTTGCTCAATGATATATGCCCCAAATAGGGTATATATAAGAACCGTGTAGGCACTGCCTTGCTTGGAGACCGATGCTCTACTCGCCTGTCATCAAAGCATAGATACGTTCAAGATCATCAATATCTGCAAAATCAATCGTAAGCCGGCCCCGCTTTGTGCCAAGTGTGATTCCCACTTTGGTATCGAAACGATCGCCCAGCAGCTCTTCGAGTTCCAAGAGGGCTGGTGGCTTAGTAGCTCCAACAGCACCGCCGTCCGGCGTCGCAGACAAGCCCTCCCCAGCAATGGCTGATTCGGCGCCCATAGAATCATTGTTGTCGGGGGTCGTCCCATCAATTTCATCAACCAAGCCAGTGGCACCCCGCACAACTGACTCAAGCACCCGCACACTAAGACCTTCGGCCAATACTCGTTGTACTAACTCGTCTCTATCTTCAGCGTCGACTGAGACCAAAACTCGGCCGTGACCAGCGCTGAGTCGGCCTTCGACAATCAGACGTTGTACATCACCCGGCAATTGCAACAAGCGGATTGCATTTGCAACTGCAGGGCGGCTACGCCCAACGCGGGTTGCTACTTGTTCTTGGGTCAGCGAAAACTCATCGATGAGTTGTTGGAATGCTGCTGCCTCTTCGATGGAATTAAGTTCGGCTCGCTGAACGTTCTCGACAATTGCCTGAGCCAGTGACATCTCATTGTCAACGTCGCGCACGATCGCCGGTATTAGATCGAGCCCCGCACGAATCGCTGCACGCCATCGTCGTTCACCAGCAATCAACTCAAACTGCGAGTCGCCGTGTTTGCGCACCAACACTGGTTGGAGAACGCCAACCTCTCGTACCGATGCAGTAAGCGCCACTAGAGCTTCTTCATCAAAGTCCTGCCGAGGTTGATATGTGTTGGGCACAATATCGACCACTGGGATGTCACGCAATGGACTACTTTCCACCGGTCGAGGGGGTTCCGACGGGATCAACGCCCCAAGTCCACGCCCCAGTCCACCTTGCCTACGATTGGCCATTAAGTACCTCCTGGGTAACTGCCCGATAGGCGGCAGCGCCCCGGGAGTCAGAATCGAATGTAGTTATTGGTTGACCGAACGACGGCGCCTCTGAAAGCCGTACCGTTCGTGGAATCACATTGTCGCAGACCGTCGACCCGAAGTGCGATCGAACTTCGTCAACGACCTGCCCAGACAACTTGGTGCGAGGATCAAACATCACCAGCACAATATGGCTGATCTGTAGATCAGGGTTCAGGCTAGAGCGAATGAGATCTACGTTTCGCATGAGTTGACCCAAACCCTCAAGCGCGTAATATTCACACTGGATCGGTACCAAAACTTCATGCGCCGCTGTAAGGGCGTTAATCGTTAACAGACCCAACGACGGGGGACAATCAATCAGCACATAGTCGTAATCATCGATAACTGACTCAATAGCCAACCGAAGCCGGTGTTCACGGCTCAGAAGTGGTACTAACTCGATTTCGGCGCCAGCAAGATCAAGACTACTTGGCAAGACGAACAGGTTTTTCACCTCAGTCGGCTCAATGCAACTGTCGACTTCTGCGTCGTGCAACATCACGTGATAAACCGAAGATTCCAACTCGCGTGGTTCAAGTCCGAGCCCAGTCGACGCATTTGCCTGAGGATCGAGGTCAACCAGAAGGGTCCGATACCCCTGTTCAGCCAAGCAAGCGGCAATATTGACTGTAGTCGTGGTCTTTCCTACGCCACCCTTTTGATTTGCCACAGCGATAACTCGGGGGAGTGCCATCGATATCTTTCTGTCACTATCACCGACCCGATCAGCCTCTACCGGTTTATTAGGCTCGCCAGGCTTATCATTGGCAGGTTCAATCTCGTCTTTCGTTGGCATAGCCTGGTCGATTCCGCCATCTGGTCTGCCATCGGAACTCAATTCAACTAGCAGCTCTCCCACATCTGGTTCGCTAAACACTTCCGGCTGATCAGCGGCATTCGCTGCTTCGTCCACAAGAGCCGGTGCTGATTCATCTACGATGACCGAGCTAACCGTTGCCTCGGCCAAGGTTTCAGCCTTCTTGGCTACCTCAACCCAACCCGACCCATGCGATTCATCAATCAAATCGAAGTCATTGTTGGGATCTGTGGCCCGCTCTAGTTCGGTCCACTCTTCAGCCGTGAGTTCGCCCCTGTCCAATGGAATAGCTTCGGAAGCATCATTATTAGGAGCCTGGGCTTCTTCTTGGTCGTCGTTAGGCAGGTCACTATGCATGGCAACTTCAACTCTAGCGTCGCCCCATAACCGGTGGGCGCGCGAACTTCAGCCTCTGTGCTGTTTCACGTGAAACACCCAAACAGGAAGGCGCCAAAGCTCCTGAATGGTTGGTGGCTCTGCTATCGATTGTTTCACGTGAAACAATCGATACGCACTGGTCCAGTATTAGACCCACCCTCGGTTAGCTCGGGGCGGCAACCGGGGCACGTTCTCAGGTGTCGGCGCAATCTTGTCAAAAACCACAAACCGTGTACCTCCCACTTCAGAAAATGTGGCGGATGAGAAACCAAGAGCAGTCAGGCTCGTGGCGCTCCAGCGGCCTTCATCCTCTTCAAGAACCGACGGTGGTTCGCTCACAATCAACACGCCTCCTGTCGAAACAAGCCCGGCGGCACACTCTGCGGTCAGGCTCGACGGCCCAAAAGCTCGAGCAACCACAACGTCAAAGGATTCTCGATACTCGGGATCATGACCCAAGTACTGAGCTTCTAGACCCTGTACTTCCGTTCGTTCATGCAACCCAAGGCGTAGAACGACGCGTTCGACCTCGTCCGCTCTAGCGGTGCGCATATCGACCAAGGTCCAGCGCATCATTGGCCACAGCGCTGCTAATGCAACGCCTGGAAGGCCCCCGCCGGTACCCAAATCACATCCTCGTTGAGGAATCCTTCCCGCCAGAACCTCAGTTAAAACAGAAGAAAAGCTGGCGCAATGCGCCAGCTGTTCTTCAAGATCACCGCCAATGGTACCCAGGCGGTAGGGGCGCTCCAACGCGGCCAGAAGGTCGCGTTGGAGGTCGGGGGTCATTCTTCTTCGTCGCTCGCATCGGTAGCAAGGATCACGATGTAACGGCGGGGGTCGCGGCCCTCGGAAACAGTCTCTACACCAGGAATTTCAGCAACAGCATCGTGAATAAGCTTGCGGTCAGCGGCGCCCATTGGCTCCATGGCCTTGCTTACGCCTGAGTCGACAACAGAGCCTGCCAAATCAGTTGCGAACTTGGCCAACGCTTCACGGCGTCGCCCACGGTAATTATCAACATCAACCTGGATTCGGTGGTAGCGACGTCCTGCGGCAGCCCGATGCATAGCCGTGCGGGCCAACTCTTCGAGTGACTGCAGCGTCGAAGCCTTGGTGCCAACCAAACGACCAAGTTCAGCACCGGTAACCTGCGCCTGCAGGGTGGTGCCCTCTTCGACCAGTACAACCTTCGCCGAAGGATCAAAGCCAATAGCCACACCAGTGACGAAAGCCTCGAGTGTCTCGCGCTGCTCGTCGACCGGCATCTCTACCCGGTCTTCGTTGTCACGGCCGCCACGATCGCGATCGCGATCGTTGCGTTGATGGCCTCCGCCACGACTGCGGTTACGGCCGCCACCATCACGGCCGCCACCATCACGGCCGCCACCATCACGATTGCCGCCACGATTGTTAGAACCGCCGTTGCGACCCTCATCAGCGCCGCTGGCTACGGTTGATGCGTCATCCTTCTTCGGGGCGCGGTTGCCGCCTTGACGGTTTCCGCTCTTGTTGTTAGAACCGCCATCATTTCCGCCACGACTGCGGTTGCGGCCGCCGCCATCACGATTGCCGCCACCAGAACCGCTATTGCCCCCTCGGTTGCGATTGCGGTCGCCCCCGCCTCGGCTCGGGCGGCGTTCTTCCTTGGCAGGCGGCGCCTTTGGCTTGATGCGAGCACGCACCCGCGCCTCCGACTTCGTCCGACCAAACAGACCTGTTTTACCTTCTTCGACTACCTGAATTTCGGCGTCGACATCATCGACACCTAACAAATCAAGAGCTCGAGTCTGTGCTTCTTCGACCGTACGAGCGGTCGTAACAATCCAATCCATGGGATTCACTTTCTATTTCTTCGCGCGTCGATTAGGGCTTGAATCGCCCTTTGGAGTTACTCGACGTGAGACCGGTTTTTCCGGTGTTTCGTTCTTTTGTGGAGCAGAACGCTTAGCGCGTCCCCACCCTGAGACTTTTTTGTTCGGTTCACTTGCTGTTTTCGACGAACCACGACCCTTGCGGTTAGTTTCTTTGGCTGCTGGCTGAGCTATTGCACCAGGTGGGCGCGTGCGCTTCTGTGCACCGGCTGCTTCGCCTGTTGGTCGGCGCGAACCGTGGCGAGCACTTGGCCCAGCTTCTTTCTTCTTTGAAGAACCACCAAACAGCGCAGCTAGTGGGTTTTCAGGCTCGTCATCGTCATCGTCATCGTCGTCGTCATCACCGTCGAACTCGATTGGTTTATTTAGCTCTTCGTTCTCATAAACAGCTCGAGTGATATAAGCCTGTTGCAAGATGCGCAGCAAGGCCGACACGATGAAATACAACACCAGACCGGCGGGCATCGTGAATGAAAAGACAGGCAACATCCACGGGATAATCCGCATGATCATTTGCTGTTGCGAGCTGACCTCACCTGTCATGCGCCCCTGGATCTGACGCTGCTGATACCACCCCAGGAAGGCAACCAAAGCAACCATCACCAGATAAGGAAAGGCAGCTCCAATATTGTCTTGCAGGACTTCAAACGGTGTCCGGCTTAGATCTAAGCCGATCCACTGCATCTCATTGTCTTGCACAAGATCCAGGTACATCTGTGATTCGTTGCCGATTTCACGATGCAGGTATTCGGGGTTGAAGTTGCGGGCTCCGTTCGCTGAAGCATCGGTGAACTGTTGCCAAATGCTCCCGGCATTTGAAACGTCCACGGCCTCGTAACCGAGCCCTTGGCCGGCATCAAAACCAATCTCAGAGGAACGCCGAGTAATACCTCGAAGGACACGAAACATCACGATGAAGACTGGCGACTGGATCAGAATCGGCAGACAACCACTTAATGGGCTGACATTGTGCTCTTGATAGAGCGCCATCATTTCCTGGTTCAGCTTTTCACGATCACCCTTGTGCTTCTTTTGCAGGCGTTTTACCTGTGGCTGCAACCGCCTCATCGAGACCATCGACTTGGTGCTGCGATACGTCAGAGGCGACAGAACAAACAACACCAGAGTGGTGAGCGCAATAATTGCGAACCCATAGCTTGGCACCAACGAGTAAAACCACTCGAGCAGGCCAGCCAGCAGGTTGAAGATCGGATCAAGCATTACGGAAACGTTCCTTAGACATGAGACCGGGGCGTCGACTTCATCGGCGGGACAGGGTCATAACCGCGACCCCCGAGCGGGGAGCAGCGCATCACACGGCGCGTGCCAAGACAAAAACCCTTCACAACACCATGCCCCTCGATCGCATGAAAGGTGTAGGCACTGCACGTCGGATCAAAACGACAGGCATCGGGTCGAAGGGTTCGGTACTGGCGGTACCAACCGAGCACGAAAAGAACAAGCTTCTTCATGACAACGTCCTCTCAGCGGGCCGCGCGTGATGCAGCGGCCAAGGTGGTTCGCAAGTCATCATCGAGTTTGTCATGTGATATCCGTGCAGCTTGATCATTCTTGACACCAACGAGATAGATCCCTGGGGCCAAATGAGGGGCTTCGTCCACGATGATTGGGCGTAAACGACGACGAATGCGGTTCCTGACCACAGCATTCCCCACTTTTTTGCCAATTGCATACCCAATTTGGGGGGCATTCGGCGAACACGCAGGCTCTGGTCCAACTGCTTCATCGTCACTATCAATGGATTCCATTGAGAACGGGGCGTACCGAACCCAACACCATCGTCCCTGACGCCGTCGTCCATGCGATGAAAGCGCAGCAAACGAAGCACGAGACCGAAGCGGTTCAATCAGGCTGATAGCTTGGTCCGGCCGCGGCGGCGGCGATTTGAAAGTACGCGGCGCCCGGCCTTGGATGACATGCGCTGGCGGAAGCCATGTCGCATTGAGCGGCGGCGCACATTTGGCTGGAAAGTTCTCTTCACGATTCGTCCCGATCGTTAGTGATAGGTGTCTTAGCAACGCGATGCGCTCGCTTCGAACACATCAAAGAAGCAATGGTTGAACCATGACCCACGAATGGGAACGAGAGGGGGTTGAGGCTACGAAGGTCCCCTCTCTATGATTCAGCTCTTTACGTTAGGCCCTTCTAACAACAGCAACAACACATCTGTGCATAAGTCGCGAAGCTCCTTGCACGCGGCAGGGTCCATGGTGATAGGTTCCCAAAAGCTGCATGGGCCAAGAACCCATTCAGTGCAAGGGATATCTTCGCCGGTCTTACCCGACGAGATAGTAATTCACAGGGACCGATGACCGCTCTGCACCGCAGTACAAGCGACCATCAAATGAAGAAAACGATTTCACTCGTTCGGGAGAAAACTTGTCTACACCAGAGACCCTCTGGGCTGCGGTTGCTGACCAACTTCGTTCACAACTTAATGACTCGGTATGGCTATCAACCTTTGCCGGGGTGAACACGATCGCAACTCATACTGAGTCGGGGACAACTCATATTCAGCTTGAAGTACCAAGTGTCATCGCAAAGGATCGCATTAATTCTCGCTATCACGCCTTGGTCCAAGATGCCTTCAACGACGTATGTGGTCCCGGAACGGAGTTCGACGTACTCGTTCTTGTTAGCGAAGCAGATAACACCGCTGTTGAATCGCTCCCAACACCTGACTTCACCGCACCCGCTGTATCGGGAGCAAAATCGTCTAGTCAGACTGTCACCGCTGGTTCCCGGGTAAACAACCGCTACACCTTCGATCGCTTCGTGACAGGTTCATCGAACCGCTTCGCTCATGCTGCTGCGCTTGCCGTTGCCGAAACACCCTCGCGTTCTTACAATCCGTTATTTATTCATGGCCAGGCTGGTCTGGGCAAGACACACTTGTTGCAAGCCATTGCTCATTATGTCGGCGAGAACTACCCGACCTATCGAGTCTGTTACGTCACGACCGAAACACTGCTCAGTGAATTCGTTGATGCCATTCGCAGCAATACCACCACTGAATTTAAACGTCGGTACCGCGAAAACGATGTGTTGTTGATCGACGACATCCAGTTCCTCGAGGGCAAGGACGCTCTACAAGAAGAACTGTTCCATACCTTTAATACATTGCATCAGGCCGATCGTCAGATCGTGTTGTCTTCAGACCGCCCTCCCGACGCGATCCCAACTCTTGAAGATCGACTTCGTAGTCGCTTCAAGATGGGCTTGCTCACCGATATTCAGCCGCCGGACGTCGAGACGCGTCTTGCTATTCTGCGCACACGCGTCGAAAACGACGCGATCACCATCGATCCTGACATCCTCGACTTCATCGCCAGCAATATCACTAACAACATCCGTGAACTCGAAGGTGCACTCATTCGTGCCACCGCTTATGCGCAGCTCACCAACGAACCACTAACCCTCGAAGTAGCCAAAAGGGTCTTGTCGGATCTCGTACACGAGCCTGAACCACGAATGATCACACCGCCAATGATTCTGAATGAATCTGCTCGGTACTTTGATTTCTCTATTGACGAGCTCTGCGGTGCTAGTCGGCGACGCCCTTTGGTCAACGCCCGGCAGGTCGCGATGTACGTCATGCGCGAACTCACTGATATGAGCTATCCAGCAATTGCTCGGGAATTCGGTGGCCGCGACCACACCACTGTCATTCACTCTGTCGAGAAGATCAAAAAGCTGATCGCTGAGCGCCGACAAGTCTATGACCAGGTCACCGAGCTCATCCAGGTCATCAAAACCGGCCGGTCAGCGGCCTAAGCATGACCACATGCAGCCCGCTACCATTCCACAGACCCCAGTGGACACCGTGTGGATGAGCTGTGTACTTCGCGGTCGATCCAATGGGTTATCCCACTCGGGGTCAAACCATTCTGCGAAGCTGTGGATACTCCGTCAGGTTTCCCACACCCGACATTCGCATAAAGAGAACGATTTTAAGGGTTCTCCACAAATCCACAGCACTACTACTACTACTACTAGTTCATAAGAATCCGAGAGAAGAGATTAGGCGCCCCTGTGAAACTCCGATGTGAGAGAGACACCCTGGTCGAGGCACTCACCACTGCTGGTCGAGCGGTCTCTGGTCGAGGCGGACAATTACCTGTCCTTTCTGGCCTTTATCTTGTACTGGCTGGTGATGAATTAGTCGTTACTGGGAGTGATCTTGAGCTAACCATTGCTCGAACACTTGAAGTCAATGGCGAGGTCGATGGTTCAGCTGTAGTTCCAGCCAAGTTATTGATCGATGTTGTTCGATCGTTAGAGCCTGGTGCCATCGAGTTGGATCTCAATGAACTAGATCTAACCATCAGGGGAGGGCGGTCCGAGTTCTCGATACGTACGATTCCGACCGACGAGTTCCCACAACTGGTTAGTGCCGAAGGACCTGCAGTCACGATAGAGGCGGCGTCGTTTGTCGCTGCTTTGAGACAGGTTGTTCCTGCTGCGAGTAGCGATGACTCCCGGCCGATCCTGACCGGCGTTTTGTTAACTCCAAACGAAGGTGGATTGCGTTTAGTAGCGACCGACTCGTACCGGCTCGCCGTTTCCGATATTCCTGGTGCGTCAATACTTGAGGGCGATCAGTCGGTATTGGTTCCATCTCGAGCATTGGCCGAAGTCAGCCGTGTAGTTGGCGATGCTCCTGAACTCACGCTCCGCCTAGGTGAAAGCGACGCGGCATTCGCGATTGATGGCCTGGTCGTAACGACCCGCCTGATCGATGGTGATTTTCCAAAATACGAAGGTTTGATTCCCACAGGCGAGTCAAATTCGCTCAAGGTTAATCGTGAAACCATGCTTGATGCGGTTCGTCGTGTGCGCTTGTTGGCTCAAGAATCAACACCATTGCGATTGGTCATGAACAGCGACGGTCTCGAAATCGTTGCGATTACTCAAGATGTGGGCGAAGGCCACGAAACAGTTGACGCGTCCTACGACGGCGATGAATTAACAGTTGCTTTCAACCCCGCCTTCTTGGTTGACGGACTTGATGTCGCTCCGGGTGAAGAGATCGCATTGCAGACAATTGATTCGCTTAAACCAGCAGTCCTGCGTACACCCGGGAATGATAATTTCTTGTACCTTTTGATGCCTGTTCGAGTTCCGTAGGGCCGCGGTAACTCAATAACAGCGCAGGATGTGGTGCCATCATGCGACTTAGAAAGCTGTGGTTGAAGGACTTTCGAAGTTATTCCGAACTGGATCTCGATCTTCCTGCTGGTCTCACGTGTGTTGTTGGCGAAAATGGTATTGGAAAGACCAATTTGCTTGAGGCGATTGGTTATCTCATTCATCTCAAGTCATTTCGTGGTGCCGATAACGCGACATTGGTTTCACTTGGCGCTGACAGAGCGATTGTTCGAGGCGAAGGCGCGAGCAAGGGGCGCGAGATGCTGATCGAAGCAGAGATTCCACGTTCGGGACGCAGCCGAGTACAGGTCAATCGCCAACGGTTACAACGTTCTGCCGATTTGGGAGCTGCAGCTCGTATTTCGGTTTTTGCGCCTGACGATCTCGCCACGATTAAAGGGTCGCCGGGCTTACGCCGTGATTTTTTGGATGATTCGGTTGTTGCGTTATGGCCGCGTCAAGACGAAACGCGACGCACGCTTGTGCAAGTTCTTCGACAGCGAAACGCGTTGTTGCGTCAGCGCGGTGGTCGTTTGGATGCCGATGGATCCATGATGCTTGATATTTGGGACGAGCGCTTGGCTGCTGCCGGCGAAGCAATGGGTACCGCACGCGTGTCGCTCGTCAATGATCTGTCTCCATATGTCGATCGGGCGTACAAGCAACTCTCTCGTCGTGATGACTCAGTCAGCCTTCACTACGAACCGTTGTGGTTTAGCCAGGGGCTGGAGGCGGCTCTGAAAGACACTCGGAAGGAAGACTTGCGTCGAGGTACGAGCCTGGTCGGTCCCCATCGCGATGATCTTGGTGTGTTGCTTAATGGGGCGCCGAGCCGCAGCCATGCATCTCAGGGGGAACAACGCACGTTGGCGTTATCGCTTCGTCTTGGTGTTCATTTGTTGTTGACCGAACGCCATGGTGAGCCCCCACTACTGCTACTTGACGATGTTTTTAGCGAACTCGATCGTTTTCGTACGGCAGCTCTTTTTGAGGCACTTCCCGTTGGTCAGGCTCTTCTAACAACCGCAGTAGCACTGCCTGTGGGGGCAGATCCGGCGTTACTCCTTGAAGCTATTCCGGGCACGGTGAGAACACTTTCATAGCGTTTGGTGCTAATGACGTTTGCCGGGAGGTGGTTGTTACCCGGCGTTTGTGTTTTTTTGCATGCTGCTAGCGTGAATAGCGTGAACGATTCACGGCCAGGCTGGCCCCCCTCTGGGAGGAAGCCCCGGGGATGGACGCCGCTGCCATCGCATAACAAGGCGCCGACACCGATGAGGTCCGCTCTGGACAACCTGGCGTCGACCTTGGGTCTTACCAATGTGGACAGCATTAATGCTCTGTTTGTTGATTGGCCGGAAATCGTCGGTGAGCAACTGGCGAAGCACTGTGTTCCGCGTTCACTTCGTGACCAGGTTTTGACGATTGAGGCCAGCGATCAGCAGTGGGCAACCGAGTTGAAGTGGATGACGTCATTACTAATTGAGCGGTGTTGTGACGCGCTAGGGCTAGACGCGGTGACCGAAGTACGAATCATTCGCTGAGAACGGCTATTTTTAGCCAAAATCAGCGGTGTAACTGGTGCGGAATTGCTTGGTTGATTTGCCAGACACTGTCACAGCTAAGTGGTAGAATTACAACACTAAAATTACTCAGTTTTTGATTGGTTTTAGCTTCGCATTGTGCCAGATTCGGCACCATGCGCTTCACCCTGCGGAGTGGGGGTCATCGCGGTGAACGCCATGGTGAAAACCGCTCTCTGCTGGACCCCGAAAGGCAACTGTGGCTGACGCTTCAACTGCTTCATACAGCGCAAGTGACATCACTGTTCTCGAAGGCCTCGAGGCTGTGCGCAAGCGACCAGGTATGTACATTGGCTCGACCGGTCCTGCTGGGCTGCACCACCTTGTTTACGAGGTTGTCGACAACGCCGTCGACGAAGCAATGGCCGGCTACTGCACTCGTATTGATATTACATTGCTACCTGATGGTGGTTGCGAGGTTATTGACAACGGGCGCGGCATACCCGTTGGGAAACACCCAAAGTTTGATGATCTGACAGCTGCCGAGGTCGTACTGACCGTGCTGCATGCTGGAGGCAAGTTCGGTGGCGGCGGCTATAAGGTTTCGGGAGGCCTGCATGGCGTGGGTGTTTCTGTCGTGAACGCACTTTCGCGGCGCGTTGAAGTCGACATTGACCGCGACGGCAAACGCCACACGATGTCGTTCATTGATGGTGGTCAGCCACACGATCGGCTGGAAGTCAATGGCGATTCGCCAAGCGAGCAGACGGGCACCATTGTTCGTTTTTGGCCCGACGGAACAATTTTTGACGAGCTGACCTTCCGGGCGCAGACTCTGCTCGATCGCTTGCAAATGATGGCATTTCTTAACCGGGGCCTCGAAATTCGTTTTCGCGATTTGCGAAGCGAAGCCCAACGTAAGCCACAAATCACACCGATTGACTACGACGTTGATCGGTCCTCTGATGAGGTTAGTGACTACGTCGCTGAGCCCGAAGCCACCACCATTGCTCCAACTGATGACCCAGGCCTCAATCCTGACGACGTCGAGTTCATCGTGTTCAAGTACGACGGTGGTATTAGCGACTTCGTCGAACACGTTAACTCGACAAAAGAGGCGCTCTTTGAGATGGTCGGTTTCTTCGAAGCTGTTGAGGAAGACCAGGAAGTCGAAATTGCATTCCAGTGGAATACTGGCTTCAACAGTGATGGTCTGCACTCGTTTGCCAACGGCATCAGCACGGGCGAAGGAGGCATGCACGAAGAAGGCTTCCGTAAGTCGTTGACTAATGTCTTCAACAGATATTCGTTCGACAAGAACATTTTGAAAGAGGGCAAGGACGACCGTCTGCAAGGCGAAGATATTCGTGAGGGCCTTACTGCGATCATTAGCGTTCGATTGGCTGAACCACAGTTCGAAGGTCAGACAAAGGGAAAGCTCGGCAATGTGTCGATTCGTTCTCTTGTTGAACGTGCCACCAATGAGAAGCTTCGTGAATGGCTCGAAGAAAATCCGGCTGAAGCCAAAGTCATCACCAGCAAGGCTATTTCTGCACAGCGGGCCCGAATTGCTGCTCGCCAAGCTCGCGACGCTACCCGGCGCAAGTCAGCCCTCGATGGTGCTGGTCTGCCAGGCAAGCTGACCGACTGCGCGTCATCTAACCCTGAAGAGTGTGAGCTTTACATCGTCGAGGGAAACTCGGCCGGGGGCTCCGCCAAAGAAGCACGCGATCCGCACAATATGGCCATTTTGCCAATTCGTGGAAAGATCCTAAATGTCGAGCGGGCCCGCATCGACAAAATGCTTAACAACACCGAGGTTTTGGCGCTTATCCAGGCGATTGGTGCCGGGTTTGGCCCCGAGTTCGAACTCGATAAATTGAGATATCACAAGATCGTGTTGTTATGCGATGCTGATGTTGACGGCCTGCATATTCGCACGCTGCTGCTGACCTTCTTCTTTCGTCAGATGAGAGAAATGGTCGAGCGTGGGCATGTGTACATCGCCCAACCGCCGTTGTATTCGACCGAGGTCGGCAAGAGCAAGGTGTACTTGCAAGATGAGCGGGCGAAAGATCAGTTTCTGGTCGATAACCCGAAGCACAATAATGACTTCGCCCGACTAAAGGGGTTGGGCGAAATGGACGCGTCAGAATTGTGGGACACCACGATCGATCCTGAGCAGCGCACGCTGCTGCAGGTATCGGTCGACGAAGCGGTTCTCGCCGATGAAGTCTTTTCCAAGCTCATGGGCGAAGACGTGCAGAGCCGCAAGAACTTCATCCAGTCCAATGCTAAAGATGTCCGCTTCCTCGATATCTGAGGGGCGTACGTCTTTATTCGCGGCGCTTGCAAACTCTGTCGACGGTGCGCCCGTCGACGGTCCTGGCAAGTCAAGCCCTTAGCCCTGAGCCAACCCCACTGAGAGAGCCTCATGAGTGACACCACCAATAACGACACACCTAATAACGACGATCCCGAAGAGCCTGGCGATGGTGACGATGGCGCCATTCGCGTCAATGTCGAACCAATCACTATCCAAAGGGAGATGGAGAATTCGTTCCTCGACTATGCCATGTCGGTCATCGTGTCTCGGGCCCTGCCCGACGTGCGCGATGGTCTAAAGCCGGTACACCGACGCATCATATGGTCGATGTCCGATAGTGGGTTCCGGCCCGATCGGTCCCACGTAAAATGTGCTCGTGTCGTGGGCGATGTCATGGGTAAGTATCACCCGCACGGGGATAGTGCTATCTATGACTCTTTGGTGCGTATGGGGCAGACATTTTCACTGCGACATCCGCTGATTGATCCTCATGGGAACTTTGGATCACCAAATGACCCGCCGGCAGCTATGCGCTACACCGAATGTCGGTTGTCGAACCTTGCCATGCGTCTGATCGACGGCATTGATGAGAACACCGTCGACTTCAGTGACAACTTCGATGGAACCGAAGAAGAACCATCGGTGTTACCGGCAAAATTCCCGAATCTGTTGGTCAACGGCAGCCAAGGTATTGCTGTTGGAATGGCCACCAGCATCCCGCCGCACAATCTGGGTGAAGTTTGCGATGCCACCCTGCATCTGATTCAGAATCCCGACGCGACCGTCGAAGACATGATGCAATTCGTTAAGGCACCAGATTTTCCAACCGGTGGTCTGATTCTGGGGGCCCGCGGCATTCATGACGCCTACACGACGGGACGCGGATCAATCCGGATGCGAGCCGTCGCTGAAATTGTCGAGAGTAAGACCGGCACGCCGTGGATCGTGGTTACCGAAATCCCGTACCAAACCAGTGTCGAAGTTATTGAAGAAAAAGCTGCCGCCATGGTGAACAGCGGCCGACTCGAAGGCATTCGTACCATCCGGAACGAATCAGCCAAGGGCAAGACTCGGCTGGTATTTGAGCTGCGACGCGATGCAGTTCCCAAGGTTGTGCTGAACAACCTATTTAAGTACACGCCACTACAGACCACATTCAGCGTGAACATGGTTGCCCTCGACGACGGTGTGCCTCGCACACTCAACCTGCTGCAGGTGTTGCAGGCCTATGTCGCTCACCAGGTCGAGGTCATCAGTCGTCGCTCACAGTTCCGCTTGGATAAAGCTCGGGCTCGAGCTCACATTCTCGAAGGCCTGCTTAAGGCGATCGGCATGATTGACGACATCATCGCGTTGATCCGTAGGTCCGAGAACCGCTCCGCAGCGCGCGATGCTTTGCAGGTCGCTCCATTCGAGTTTTCTGAAGTCCAAGCCACGCACATTCTTGACATGCCACTTGGCCGCTTGACCCAACTCGGCCATGCTGATCTTCAGACCGAACTTAACGAGTTGGCGCAGACGATCGCTGATCTCGAAGATATTCTGAGCAATCCGGTTCGACTTCGCGAAGTGATCTCGTTTGAGCTGACCGAAGTACGCGACGGTTATGCCAATCCGCGTCGAACCGAACTAACCATCGATCCTGGCGAATTCGATATCGAAGATCTGATCGACGATGAAGAACTGATCTTCACTCTGACCGACGGCGGTTACGTTAAGACCACCCCAGCCGACGAGTTTCGCACGCAGAGTCGTGGTGGACGCGGCGTCAAGGGTGCCCAGTTAAAAGAAGGCGACTTGGTCGAGGTCATGCTGCATACAACAGCACATGCCTACATGTTGTTCTTCACGAACCTTGGACGCGTGTTCCAGCTTCGGGCGCACGAGATCCCGGTGCAGAGCCGAACCGCTCGTGGAACACCCATCGTGAACCTTTTGCAACTTGGCCCTGAAGAAACCGTGATGGCGGTCGTTGACACGCGTGACTACGAGACCATGCGCTACCTGTTCTTCGTAACCCAAGAAGGGGTTGTCAAGAAGACCGCCTTTAGCGCCTATGCAAATATTCGCCAGAATGGTCTGCGTGCCATCAAGATGCGCGAAGACGATCAGCTGGTACGGGTTGTGCCGATCAATGGAGAGATCGATGTGTGCTTGGTTACCAAGAACGGCCGCCTCATGCGTTTCGATCCCAACGAAGTCCGCGAGATGGGCCGTGTCGCATCCGGTGTTCGCGGCGTCAAGCTCAAAGAGGGCGACAAGGTCGTGTCGTGTTCTGTGGCTAGCGAGGATCAGGACTTGTTGCTGATTTCTAGCGAAGGATTTGGCAAACGAACTCATTTCGATGCCTTTAACTCGAAACATCGTGGAGGGCAAGGTGTGACCGCTATGAAGATGCGTGATGGCAACGGCGAAGTCGTTCGAGCTCTTGGGGTGCTTCCCGACGACGAGGCCATGTTGATAGCGAAGAGTGGCATCATTATTCGCATCGCTATCGGCGACGTGTCGGTGCAAGGGCCACATGCCTCTGGCGTGCGAGTCATGTCGGTTCCTGATGATGATCAAGTCGCAGCCGTGACTCTGGTTCGCGAACCTGAAGGCGACGACGAGGCCAGTCCTGGCGACGAGGTTTCTGTCGACGGGATTTCTGATGGCACAGTCTCCAACGACACAGGTTCTGCTGTTAATGCTGATGCCGAACCAGGGGCAGTCGCTGTTGACAGTCGTGATTCGGTGACCGAAGATACTGACTCGTCATCTGACGAGGACAAGTAGCCACTACATCTGCTTCCCCAATGACAAGTTATGTCTCGGGGAAACAATGTGTAACTCATCTGAATTAGCTACTACGGGGTCGACTGTCGGGCGTGCCGAACGTGGGCAAGCCACGATTGCACTCGTCGGTATCCTCGCGGTTGCTTGCGTTGCCATGATCGGGTTGTCGATTGTTGGGCAGGCAATCGTGCATCGCGCGCTGTCTCGCAATGCTGCTGATGCGGTCGCGTTAGCAGCAGCAATCGACCAGACCGATGCTGACGCACTCAGAGACTGGTATTTCCAACGAAATATTTTGGTCGAAGAGAACGGGGTGCAGACGATCGCGCGGAGTGGGCCGTCACAAGCCGCAGCATGGGCATCAACCCAGCGGTCAATAACCAAACCGGCGCCAGTGCTAATCGCCATAGTTTCTCGTGCGGAACAATTAGTTGGCGCAATTTTTATGCCTGTTCAGTGGCAGGCCATGGCGGTGACGCTCTCTCACGTAGACGCAGCGAACATGCTAATTGTGGCTGGTGAATTGGGCTTGTGCGAGGGTCTCGCTATAGACACGGCGCCCGGTATGACGAGGTTCGAATTGTGTTGATTCCGAGGGGTGCGCCCAAAGGAGTGCGCATCTTGTCGTAGACTTGCGGGCTGTGGCAGACAATGAGCCAACGAAGACCGTTGATGATCCGACCTCTAGCGATGGTGAATCCGTCGAAGACGGAGTCCAGTCAGCCAGTTTTTCGTATGACGAGCAGACGCTTGGACGTTCGACCAGTGTGTTTGATGCAGGAGTGGACTTCATTCCGCCAACGGTGCCGCCTGTGGCCCCTGCCTCTGGGGCGCCTGCTTCTGTGACGCCTGCGCCAACACGTGAACGGCCGATGACTGTTCGCGAGCGACGGCGCCGTGTCAAACTCCAAGCTCGACGAGTCCGACGGGTGATCCGCCACATCGAGCTGTGGTCGGTGCTCAAGTTCAGCCTGTTGTTCTATTTTTGTCTTTGGCTAATCTTTGTGCTCGCTGGCGTGTTGTTGTGGAGTTTCGCTGAGAGCTCAGGAACCCTCCAAAGCATCGAAGATTTGGTTGAGAGCTTGTTTGCACTTGACGAGGCTGAAAACTTCTGGAGCGGCGGCACGATATTTCGTGCGTATGGCGTCATGACATTGGCCCTTTCGATTGCCGGTGTGACCTTTAATGTGTTGCTGGCTGCGCTGTACAACCTGATCAGTGACCTGACTGGTGGCATTCGCATCACGGTGATCGAAGAAGAGTCGGCACGCTTCACTCCGCCAAAGCGGCGCCAACGCCGGTAACGGGTAGTGAAGGGTTTTGTCTCATTCTCCGACAAGAACCTGTCCGAGCTGAGAGCCTAATGCTTGGGGCAGCTGGGGGTTTAAGGCTTCGCGAGGTCCGTCGTCAAAACTAAATAAGGAGCCTGATGCCCCAGATGGGTGCATCACGCTCCTAATTTTCAGCGCTGTTCGTGGGGCTAGGAAGATTTGAACTTCCGACCTCACCCTTATCAGGGGTGCGCTCTAACCAACTGAGCTATAGCCCCGAACAGTGCGGCGTCATCGTAGCGGGATCAATCCGCTCGACCACCCTGTTTTTAGGCGAGTAGCCTTACGACATGTTTATGATGTTTCGACGAGCTGTTTTTGGCGCTGCGATTGCTGCGATGACGGCGGCAATTTTGCGTATATTTGGTGGTGACGGTGCGCCGCCCCAACGCGGTGGTTGGCGTGAGGTTGACCCGAGCGAACTTCAACCGATCAAGATCAACTGAGTAGTCTTCTCGTGCAGATTGCTGTCGTCGGAGCGGGTTTGGTTGGACGGCGAACTGCCATGGCGCTTGTGGCCCACGGTTTTAACAATGTTGCCTTGCTATCGCAAACTCGCGAAGCCAAGACCTGTGATGGTGTCATCGTTGGACAAGGATGGCCGCACCCGGCTGCCCAAGATGCTGAGATCGTCGTGTTGGCGACAGAGTCGGCCCGTCAGCCTGCGATGGCTATTCAGTTAGTGAAATCTGGAATCCATGTTGTTACCACGGCAGACAACCCGGCTGACATCGAAAGGCTGTGGGCGTTAGATGACATCGCAACCGAAGCAGGCGTCACTCTCGTGATTGGTGCTGCCTACTCGCCTGGCCTATCGACACTGTTGGCGAGTTATCTTGTTCGGACCTTAGACACGGTGGACACCATCAGTACTGCGCAGTTCGGCACCGGTGGCCCAGCGTGCGCTCACGAGCATCATCGAGCGATGGGGAGTTCCGCACGTGAAGTTCACGAGGGTGTCCTTCGAACCTCGCGCGGGGGTTCAGGACGTGAACTGGTGTGGTTTCCCGATCCTGTAGGAGCCGCAGACTGTTATCGGGCTGGTTTGGCCGATCCATTTTTGTTGCACCAGGCCTTCCCGACTGTGCGCCGGATTGAGTCGCGCCAAGCGGCGACTCGCCGAGATCGACTGACATCGCGTCTCTTCATGTTGCGCCCGCCTCACGTCGAGGGCTTGCTTGGCGCTGTTTGGGCCGAAGTGCGTGGCCATGTTGATGGGCGCGCCGAACATCGGGCAATGGCCGTGACGGCGTCACAAGCAACAGGTGCCGCAGCTATGGCTGCAGCATTTTGTAAAGAACTAGCAGGTCAACTGTCTCGCGAGGATGGCGAGCGATCGATTCGGGTGGGTTCTCAATCAGCCGCTTCTAGCGGGAATCTAATCTCACTAATCAAACTTGTATCCAATGATGTTCGTCTTTGGACGTATGACGGAACACAGATACTGACTACTTCGGGTGAAACAGGGCCTATACAGGCTGCCCGAAAGTGGAGAATTCCAGGAGAAAACGGCGTAATACCGAGGTTGCTATGACAATTCATTGCGCGAAAAGGTAGTTTTTCTTCAAGGAGTAGGCCATTTAGCCAATTACTTACCTCGCGTGGAGGCTCATACGAATACAGTATTGAGCCACGGGATGCCATGTACGAAGGGACGAGCCACGTGAGCACCGCGGACGAAGCAGAAGTACTGGTAGATAGCGAAGATGACGAGCCGGTCGGCAACACAATGACGCCGGCTGAAATCAATGCGCTAATCGAGGAACACGTACCCTTGGTGAAACATATTGTTTTCCAGGTCGCTGTTCATTTCCCTCGCCACGTCGAACGCGAAGAGCTCGCGCGAGCAGGTGCACTTGGTTTGGTTGAAGCCGGACAGAGGTACAGCCCTGAGCGTGGCATCCCATTTCAACGTTTCGCTGCGCGCCCAGTACGGGGTGCAATGATTGACTCTGTTCGTGCTGCTGACTGGGCGCCTCGTTCGGTCCGCCGCCTGTCCCGCCGCTTTGACGCTATGGAACAACAGCTCGCTAGCGAGCTCGGTCGTGCGCCTCAGACCAAGGAAACAGCGGAAGCACTGGGCATGAAACCCGAGGAGGTCTCCAAACTCCGTTCGCAGCTTTACCGATCAGTTGTTCTTGCCCTAGAGCATGATGTTGGTGGCGAAAGTGGAGAAGATCTTAATCTGTTAGACATCCTGCCTGATCGGGCCAACCTCGAGCCAGATGAGCAGCTCGAAGGACGTGAGCTTTACGCTTACTTGCAGGATGCAATCTCGCTCCTTCCTGAACGGCGTCGCCTCGTTATTGTGGGTTACTTTCTGGAAGAGAAGACCTCGGCCGAACTGGCCCGCTTCTTGGGTGTTACCGAGTCACGAGTTTCTCAGCTTCGGTCTGATGCCGTTGAAATGTTGCGTCAGGGAATCACCTCGCACTACGAAGATGTAGAAGCCGATTCAGAGACAGGACTTCGCGCTGAGCGCCGCAAGAAGTACGCAAACGCAATTGGTGAAGCCAGTGACTGGCGCGATCGCCTCGACGAGGGCGCGGAACTGAGCACCGACATCCGCACTGTTCTCTAGCTAGCGGTTTGAATATCTTCAGAACAAGGAATTTCCACGGTTTAACCTAGGAAATTTTGTATCAGCAATCCTGAGCGCTGTTTCTTGTCCTCTACGCTTGGCCATTCGAGTGCGTCAAGTATTGATAAGGCTAACTAGTTCTGGCGAACAGGCTGCCAACAGATTCGTTCAGAGGTCGTGGGTGCAGCGAGGCTGGTTGATCTGGCGAGTGGAGCGTTCTATCACGGGTCCGGGCTTTGGTATCAAGGGCTTTATCTGGGGCGACGAAGCTGACAACATTAGAGGCTGGCGAAACGGCTGACGTATCGATCCAGGACATCCCGCTAGGCTCTGGCGCAGGCTGTGGGTGGCACCTCAGTGGCACACAAGCATTAGATGATGGGATCCACATGCACTGGCGCCAGCGACTCAAGGATGTACATCCTCGACTGGTAGAGGCGGTCCTGGCACGAACAGTCGAGCGTAGTTATAGCGCCGATATGGTTTTGTGCCACGAGGGCGATGCCCCTGACGGCATGTATTTATTGGAGCAAGGACGTGTTCTTGTTCAGTCATCGACGGTCGATGGGGCCGCGGTTGGTTTAAGTGTTGTCGACGAGGGGGATGTCGTAGGCGAACAGGCCTTGTTGGCTCAGACCTCTCGCAGCGCAACTGTAATTGCAGTGCAAGCGACGATGGTTCGCCTACTTCGACCAACACAGTTTCGCGAACTTCGCCTTGAGCGGCCTGAGATCGACCAATTCCTCGTTTCGGTCCTCGACGGTCGACTGCGCGAGATGTCGAGACGGTTAGCCGAGGCGGCTCATTCAACCGCCGAGGAGCGGGTTTGTCGACGGGTATTGGCACTCGGTTCGGCCTTCAACGGAACGATTCAACTTAGCCAATCGACGCTGGCTTCATTGGCAGGGACAACACGGCCTACCGTGAATCGCGTGCTTCAAGATCTTGTTCGAGAAGAATCAATTCGGTTGCGTCGTTCTCGCATTGAGGTCATTAATCCCGAAGCGCTTGTGGCAAGAATTCCTGATTTGTAACGGGAATATCGTCACGAGCAGGTATGTCAATCTGTGAGTTGTCCCAGTTCATCCAAGACGATGTGCCAGCTTGGGTGGTCAGGATCGATGACGTCGAAATGGTCAACATTGTTTAGTACCTCGAGACGGTCAGCGTGGCTGGCAATGGCATAGGACTGCGCAAGGGGTACCGAGTCATCATTGTCACCATGGATCAGAACAACACGTCCGGTGAACGCCGCTGGTAGCGGTTGCCCACTTGCGTAGTTTTCTGGTACCTGGGCGACCGTGCCTCCAAAGAAGTTTGTGGTGGCGTCGACACCAACGGCGTTGATGTTGGCTGCTATCACATCAGCGACTGGAGCCAAGCCGATGGTGAGATCGGGGCGAACCAGAGCGTCGGTACGGCTGGCGTTCCACAATGCTAAATGCCCTCCAGCAGAATGGCCGATTACCACTGTCGCTGGCCAATTTTTGGTCACGTGATGGTCGATTGCGGCGGCCACATCGTGCAAGGTTGTTGGATAGCCGCCACCTGTTGGCCCGACACGTCGGTACTCGATGTTCCATGATGCATAGCCTCGGTCGTACAACGCATTGGCTAGTGGGTGCATCAGATCGCAGTGATACTGGTCACGCCAGAAGCCTCCATGTATCAAGATGACTAATGGCCGCAAGCTTGCCCCTTCAGGAACGCGAAGCTCGCCGTATTGGTCGGGTAATTCGCCATAGTCCACTCGTTCACTCACGGTGGGCAGTCTGACACCTCAATGCCGGCGTTGTCCCCGGCTACGGTGTCCTGTATGGAAGATTTTGGTCCACTTGTTTCGGCAGAGTGGTTGGCAGACAACCTTGACTCCGTGCACCTTTTTGACTCGCGGTCCTATCTCGATGGGCGTTCAGCACCCGAAGCATTTCTGCAAGGACACCTGCCCGGTGCCATCTTTGTCAGTCTTGACGATGACCTGTCTGCGATTGCATCACAGCCGGGTGGGCGACATCCGTTCCCAACTCCAACGGCGTTCGCCGAAGCGATGGGACGACTTGGTTATGCAGGGGCGCGACCTGCGGTGATCTACGACGATGTTGGTGGTGGGATGGCTGCCCGGCTGTGGTTCATGTTGACGTTGCTGGATATTCCCGCAGCAGTGCTCGATGGCGGTATGCATGCATGGCATGGCGAACTCGAGTCTGGTCTGGTTTCACCAGTGCCAGCAATCTTTGAGGAGGAACCATGGCCGTCTGATCGCTTGATCAACGCAGACGAGGTTGCCGACCGGATTGAAGCAGGTGGTGTTGTCCTCGATGCGCGAAATACATCACGCTTTATGGGCAAACCCAACCGGATTGATCCTCGGTTTGGTCATGTACCTGGTGCCATCAATCTGGCGTGGGAAGACAACATCGACGATCTGACGGGCCTAATGTTGTCTGTCGAGGAGCTCCGCCATCGATTCGTCGAAGTACTTGAGAGCCCCGATGGTGGACCACAACCCGCGGCCTATTGCGGGTCAGGAGTCACGGCCTGTCACGATCTGCTTGCTTTGAGGATGCTTGGCGTCGAGGCGGACTTGTATGTGGGTTCTTGGAGCGAGTGGGGAGCTGACGAATCTCGTCCTATCGAGGCGGACGTCAGCGACAATGCGTAAAACCCCCGCGTAAAACCCCCGCGTAAAACCCCCGCGTAAAACCCCCCTGAGTCGCCTCGTCGAGCTCGTTGTGACTGCGACAACCAGTGCAGGTAGTACTGGTTGCCAACGTGGTTTAGGCCGCGTAGCAAGCAAACAAAAGCATTAGAGAATCTGGGAGAGGAAGAGCTTGGTGCGATCTTCGGTGGGGTTGGTGAAGAAGTGCTCGGGTGTGCCGACCTCAACGATTTCGCCACTCTCCATGAAGATGATTCGGTCGGCGACTTCGCGTGCGAAACCCATCTCGTGGGTTACGACCATCATGGTCATGCCCGAACGAGCGAGCTCTTTCATAACGTCAAGGACTTCCTTGATCATCTCGGGGTCGAGGGCCGAGGTGGGCTCGTCGAACAACATGATGCGTGGTTCCATTGCAAGGGCTCGGGCAATAGCGACACGCTGTTGCTGACCACCGGAGAGCTGGCCAGGGAACTTGTCGGCCTGTTCGGGTATCCCCACACGTTCGAGAAGATCGGTAGCGAGTTGCTCAACTTCGCCGCGAGGCTTTTTGCGAACCCACAACGGGGCGAGCGTAATGTTGTCGCGCACGGTCAGATGGGGAAACAAGTTGAACCCTTGAAACACCATGCCAACTTCACTGCGAATCTTTTCGACGTTTCGGGTGTCGTTGGTGAGTTCTATACCGTCGACAATAATTCGTCCATTTTGGTGCTGTTCAAGGCGGTTGATACACCGGATCCACGTCGACTTTCCTGAACCCGATGGGCCCAGGACTACGACGACTTCGCGTTCTTTGATAGTCGCAGAGACATCCTTGAGTGCTTGAAAGTCGCCATACCATTTGTCGACACCATCGCAGACAATCATGTCATCGCGAGAGCCCAGTTCTTCATTGATGGCAACGGTTGCATCAGTGTTGGTCATGGCTAGTGGTTCTCCTTTGTAGTCACAGGGAACAGCAGCTGCTCTGCGGATTGGATTTGGAACGAGTGAGGGGCGGGTCGGTCAGTGACCCAACGGAGCGGTCCGGCCGATGTCATCGTTCGCCTACTCCCAGTTGTTTCTCGAGGCGTTGGCTGTATTTAGACATCGAGTAGGCGCCGATCCAATAGATCAGGGAGATGAACAGCAGGCCTTCGCGTTTGACGCCGACAAACTCGGTTTGGCCGGGAATGGAACTATTTGCTACTCGAGTGAAGTCGATGATTCCAACGATTGAAAGTAACGAGGTTTCTTTGAAGGTACCGATGGCGCCGCCAACGAGAGGCGGAATCGAAACTTGTAGGGCCTGAGGCAAGACGATAAAGCTGGTTCGTTGCACCGTGGTGAGTCCGAGCGCATCGCTGGCTTCGTATTGACCGCGTTGGATTGCTTGAAGACCGCCACGGACGTTTTCTGCCAAATATGCAGCTCCGAATAGCGAGAAGCCGATACCAGCGGCGGCCAATTTGGCGAGCTCCATTCCTTCGGGCAAGAAGAAGTTCACAAACACGGCGAAGAAAAACAGGATGGTAATGAAGGGGATGCCGCGTACGAGCTCGATGTAGGTCGTTGACAATATCCGGAACAGGGGCATCGTCGAGGTGCGACCGAGTGCCAACATCACACCAAGTGGTAGCGAGAAGGTCATTGTGAATGCTGCTATGTACAACGTGACCACGAAGCCGCCAGCGAATTCGCCATTCACCTCAAGGGTGGATGCGGTATTGATCATGGTGGCCAGGTAATGGACAATGACCATCAGGCCAACCCAACCCCAGACCATGCGAGACCGTTGGCGCGCATCGCCGGCAAAGTTGTGTGCCGACGCCCCCGCCAAACCCAGTAACAAGAAACTGATGCGAGCTTTTTGCAGCATTGGATACCAGCCGAAGAACCCAGCGACCCAGTGGAACAAGGCCAGCGTGATCAAGACGATGGCGATGAGCCTGCCGATCTCGCCGATGTTGGGATTGGTTAGGGCCCATAGCACGAGTCCGCCGCCGATGATGAAGGCTAGTGCCATTGGTATGTGTGTCGACCATACGTGAGACCAGTCAAGAGCGGGATCACGCAAGATTACGAAGAAGGTCATGAAGGGAGCCAACAGCCATGCGAGCCCTAGCGATGCCCTAGCGGTCGCGGCTCGTTTAGTCGTGAAGACTGCCCGACCCGCTATGTAAGCAAACACGAGCACGAACCACATCACGGTCCACGGGCCCTTGGTGGTCGCAGCGACCGTGCGACCTGGTTCGATGATGATGTCGCCCGCTGTGTTGGTTCCGTAGTGACCCCACTTGAACCACCACACAGTTGAGATAAACATCCCAATAAAGCCAAGGGTCAGGGGGATAGCAGCGATGAAGGTGGTGCGTCGACGAAGCTCGCCGAATCCAAACCAAAGGCCCAGGCCAATGCCCAGTGCGACTAGCCCACCCAGCCACCACCAAACTCGGTCGCCCATTGCCGCGCTAAAGCTCTCGCGGATGACCTGCAGGTTTTCGTCGAGTACTGGTGTTCCGTCAGGGTGTTTGAGCACTGATGGTTCGCGAAGTATTAGACCGCCGATGATGGCGCTGCCGGAACTAAGGAACCACATACTGATGCGTTTGATCGAAAACCCTTGACCGATTGACTTCATAAGGCCCATTGAGAGCCCGGTCAGCATCAGAACGATGCCCAGTGTGACCCAGATTCTGATGTACTGAGATTCGGGGTAGGCGAAGGTGAATAAAGCCCGCAGGTTCACTCGGATTGCATCCCATCGACGCTCTTCACTGAAGATGAAGTTGAGGACACCTCGATAGGCGAAAATGGAAATTGCCGCGAACACGACGGTCAAGATGACGCTTGAAATCGATGAAAACAGGTTTTTCCGCATCCATGGGCGAAGCGACAAGCTTGGTTCGTCAGGTCGAACAGCGTCGGCGGCCTTGGTGGCCGCGAGGAGGTCCTTGGCTGCAGCTTCGAGTTGGGCTTCTACCGACATCTCAGCGCTCCACGATTAGTAGACGGACATTGAAGAAGTTGACGACCGCGCTGATGGCCAACGAACACGCAACATAGAACAGCATCCAAATGGCGAATACCTCGAGGGATCTGCCGGTTTGGTTGAAAATCGTCTGACCAATCTGCACAACGTCGCTGTAGCCAACAGCTATGGCGAGTGATGTGTTCTTGGTCAGGTTCAGGTACTGATTGCCGAGTGGAGGCAAACTGACCCGGAACGCCTGGGGCAGAACTACCAGCCGCAGCATGGTCGAACGTTTGAGACCAACTGCTTGGGCAGCTTCAGTTTGACCTTTAGGGACTGCCAAGATTCCACCACGCACGATTTCGGCAATGAATGCCGAGGTGTAGAGCACGACACCAAAGAACACCGCCGCAAAGCCTTGGCTGAAGTTGAGCCCAGCAGGTCCGGGGTTAGCGAAGTTGCCCCGTTTGGAGATGTCGGGTCGAGCGGCGTCGATTGGCCAGTCTTCGCGCCAGTTCCCGCGGCCATCGCCAAACTTGTCGGTTGCAACCTCGAAGAAGTCGCGGCTTGAGTTGATTATCCAACTCGACAGGCCGGGCCAGATTACGAGAAACACGACGCCAGCAATGACGGCTGCGGCGCCGGCAAAGATCATGCGGAACCAGTCGTCGTCGGTGAGCCTGGCTAGCCCTGCTGGAGTGCGGCGGCTAGTAAGGAAGCGTTGGATCCAAAGCGATGCCATCACCAAGGCGAGAGCCGTCAGAGCCAACTGGACCGCGATCTGGGGAATGTTGGGAATTAGACGTGATATCGGGCCAAAGATTGCGTCGCCGAGCCAACCAAAGAACGGATGCAAGAACCAGCCGATGAACCCAAACAATGCCAGTACACCCAGAAAACTGAGTACTGGGTAAGTTTCGGCGCCGGTGCCATCACGAGCAGCGGTGCGCTTGTTCATTACCCAACGCCCAACAATGGCGCCAATGATTAAGAAGACGGCCCATTGGTAAAAGCCGTCAGAAATATGTATTCGGGGTACTGACAGGCCCTTGTTTGATATATGAATCCACCCGTTAATGGGCCCTTGCTCGAGCTTGCCGGTGACCTCGTTGATCTCTTTTCCGAAGTCGCCGAGCTGGCCTAACGTGAAAAAGATCAACAATATGTGAACAAGCAGGGGGATGTTACGCATGTATTCGATGAATGCGCTGGCGACTTTGGCCACGATCCAGTTGTTCGATAACCGTGAAACACCAACCAGGATGCCCAGTATGGTCGCGGCAAGAATGCCGGCGAGCGACATCCGAATGGTGTTGACCATGCCGACCCACAACGCTCGCCCGCCAGTGTTGGGAGCGGTGTCAATGCCGTCACTTATGGCAAAGCTAGGGTTGACGCTCAGAAAGTCGAAGCCGGTGTTGATGTCTCTGGCTTTGAGATTGTCGCCCGCTTGTTTACTTAAAAAGTACAGAGCGAAGATGACAACCACGAGCGTAAATACCTGGACAATCCACTTGATGATGGTGGTGTCTCGATAGAACGGCGGCTTACCGGATGCAGTCGTGAGTAACGATGTGTCTGCGGTGTCTGTCACCAGTACTTCTCCCCAAGAATTACGTAGAGACGGTGGCAGGAAGGCTGAAATCTGTTAAAGAGACTTCAGCCTTCGAGTCACCGACCCGGACCGATTACCTGATCCCGGACGATGGTGTGGGTTTTATTTAGCGTGCTGGCGGTGGGTACATGAGACCGCCGTTGGTCCATAGATCATTGGCTGATCCTTCAAGTTGCAGACCAAGTGGCGCCAGGTGACGTTTCCACAAATCACTGTAGCTACCCATCTGGCTGATCGCCTGGTAGAACGCATCGGCATTAAGACCCATTGCTGTTTGAACTTCGCCTTCGCCACCAAGTAGGCGACCAAGCTCAGCTTCAGCGCCGAGGAAGTCATCAACGTTGTCCTGGTTCACGCCGTACTCGTCGGCGATCAGCATCGCGTAGACCGTCCAGTTGACGGCGTCTGCGAAGCGTGACTGGTTCTGGCCATATGTTGGACCGAGAGGCTCTTTGGAGATTGGTTGACCGGGGAAGATCGCCCATTCTTGGTCCGCAGGTTGCTGCTCAGCCTTGCGACCAACCAAACCTGAACCGTCGGTGGTGATGACGTCGCAACCACCATCGATGAAGTTCTGGGTCACGATGTCAAAGTCTTCGAAGGTGTTCAGCGTGATTTCAACGCCCGCAAGAATAGCGGCTTCAGCGATGTTCTTTTCGGTAGTGGTACCGGCGTTGGTACAGATCACAGCGCCGTCAAGATCAGCCACGCCGCTATTGGGTGTGAAGCCGTCGCCGACGCGAGCCATGAGCTGCTGGCCATCGAAGTATGTGGTTGGACCAAAGTCCATACCGACGTCGCTGTCGCGACTTTGGGTCCATGTGGTGTTGCGGTGAAGCAGGTCAACTTCGCCGGTCTGGACAGCGGTGAAACGTTCTGCCGCTGTAAGAGGAACGATGTTTACTGCGTTTGCGTCGCCGAGAATGGCGGCAGCGGTTGCTCGACACCAGTCAGCGTCAAAGCCTTGGAAGACGCCGTTTGAGTCGGCAACGGCGAAGCCGATTGAAACGCTTGCGACGCCGCAGTTGAGCGTGCCTCGAGCAATGATCTGTTCGAGAAGATCATCGCCTTGGGTCAGTTCAACGTCGTCGTTGTCCTCTTCGGATGCATTGTCGGCTGCTGGCGCTGCGGTGCTTTCGCCGTCACTGCTGCTACCACATGAGGTAGCAAGAAGTGTGAAAGCGAACAGGAGCGCGAGCAGCTTTGTGAGCTTGCTCTTGGTATTCATGAATCTCTCCAGATAACTCTGCCTCGGCGTGAGCCGAGGGCTTCGGGTTTTGTAGTCCACGCGACCCTAATGGCAATCCAGTAGTTCTGCTCTCGAAGCTCTTAGCAGATAGTAATCAAGCAAAATAATCGGTTCGCTCAGAGAGGCCACAGCTGGGCGCTGAGGATGAGAAGGATGCAGATGGAACGGCGTCAGAATAAGGTAGCGGTAGCCACTGGCGGTTCTTATTTGGCGTTTGGTATTGCCGACGACGCAGCACTTTCGAATCGGCTCGAATGGGTGGCGAGCGTGGATACTCGCGAATGCGCCAACGCTGACTCGGCAGGAATGCTCGAAGCCCGCCGCGCGAGAAAGACTATTGAGGGGTTGCCTTGTTTGAACGCAAGAGGTTCTTCTGGACCTTACCCATGGCGTTGCGTGGTAATTCGGCGATCACGTGTACCGATTTCGGATGCTTGAAGCGGGCAAGTGAGGTCAGCGGGGTTTCTAGGTCAAGAGCGCTGAGTGACGTGCCAGATTCGAGCACAAGATAGGCAGTTACCACTTCGCCGAAGTCTTCGTGAGGGTGGCCAACAACGGCAGATTCGACGATGCCGTCGACCTCGTCGATGACCATCTCGATTTCTTTTGGATAGATGTTTAGGCCACCGGAAATGATCATGTCGCTGGAGCGACCTTCGAGCGTGAGTCGCTCGGTCGCATCGAGGGAACCAACGTCACCCGTCGAGAACCATCCGTCGAGAGTGCGGGATTCAGCGTCGGCGTCAGGACGATTCCAATAACCCGTGCACAAGCTTGGGCCTCGGACTTCGACGGTGCCGGTCTCGCCGGCAGTGAGCGCATTACCGCTATTGTCGACGATGCGGATCTCGTACCCCGGCAGTGCATGACCGACCGAACCGGCTAGAACATTGTCGATACGGTTTGAGGCGATGATGCTGGCCTCGCTCATGCCGTAGCGCTCGACGATCTGGCGGCCTGTCCGTTTGGTGAATTCACCATGGGTGAGTTCAGTCATCGGTGCTGACCCTGATGTAAAGAGCCGCATCGATTTACATGCCGCCGGGTCGAAGCGGTCATTGCTCAGCAGACGGTGGTAGTAGGTGGGTACACCCATAAAAATGGTGGCGCCTGCAAGTGCATCGATCACTGAGTCAGGTTCAAAGCGGGGAAGGAAGCGGACCTGGGCACCGCTCAACATGGTGGGGTGTAGTGCGATGAATAGGCCGTGTACATGGAAGATAGGCAACGAATGAACCAGGATGTCGTCGCCGTCGTAATGCCAAACCTGCACTAGGGCTTGGGCGTTGTCGAGCAGGCAGCCATGGGTCAAGGTGGCACCCTTGGGTTGTCCAGTGGTGCCAGACGTGTAGACCAGCGCAGCAGGCGTGGCATCATCGACATCGGCAACGTTGACAGGGGCGAGTGTCGTTGACGATGACACCAGGTCCGCGATCGCCACAGTAGAAAGGCCAAGATCGGTGGTGACCGTCTCTAGGGCAGTGGGGTCATCAACAACGAGCAGGGATGCGCCTGCATCACTGCAGAAGTACGAAATCTCGGCGGAGGTATATGCCGTGTTTGTGGGCACATAGACGACACCGGCGGCGAGGCATCCGAGCCATAGTGCGAACCCGTCGGCCGACTTATTGGTCTGGGCCACTAGTCGGTCGCCAGCGGAGAGACCATGTGCCAGAACTGCCGCACCGAGGCGCAGTGCGTGCCTGCGGTAGGCACCGTAGGTGTGAGTGTGGTCGCCCTCGATTAGAAACGGCCGCTCGGTATCAGCAATAAACAAGTCGTGGAACAGATTAGACACGAGTACAAGCATGCCGGATGGGTGCGTCAAGGCGAAAGTTCATTTGTTGCACAGACGTTCGAGTGATGGGAGGTGGCACGCCAGTAACGCTGCTGCTTGCCATGACTGGCCTCGTCACCGAGCGGGCAAATATTCGCTGCATTCTCCAATCGTTCACCGAACTCACCGAAGAAGCGGTGCAGTCCATTGCGTCACTGTTGGGCCAATAACGAGGTGAATATGAAGGGGGTTGCAGGACTACGCTGACACCGTGCAATCGGAGATATCGAACCCGCATCAGACTTTCCTGATCCAGGTCGACGGACCAGATAAGGAAGGGATCACAACCCATGTGCTGAGCACGTTGGCAGGTGCTGGCGCTTCCATCGAGGACGTCGAGCAGATTGTGATTCGCAATCACATCTCGCTCAATATTGTTGCCCGTATTCCTGACGGGAGGGACCTGCTCAAAGAGCTCCTACTTGTTGGTTATGAACGTGGGTTGAGCATTGAATTTGAGCCAGTGGAAGCAACACCAACACGCAAACCGACCGGCACGATCGTGACCGTGCTTGGTCAAACACTAGAAGCAGCGGAACTTGCTGCTGTTACCGGCGTGGTCACGGCTACGGGTGGCAATATTGACAGGCTGGAACGGCTCTCAAAATATCCAGCCTGGAGCTATCAGCTGTCAGTGACGGGTGGGGATACTCAAGCTCTCCGCGAAGAGCTCGTTCGCCTGCGCCATGACTTTCCAGCCATGGATGTGGCTATCCAGCCCAAAGGCTTACCACGCCGGGCTTTACGCGTGATGGTGCTCGATGTCGACCGTACCCTCGTCCAAAACGAGATGATTGACGAGTTGGCTGATCTAGCCGGCGTTGGTAGCCAGGTTGCCGAACTGACCGAACGTGCCATGCAAGGTGAGCTCGATTTTGAAGAGGCGCTGCGAGCACGGGTGCGACTGTTGGCAGGCCAACCCGAGTCCATTCTTGATCGAGGATGGGATCGGCTTCGACTCACGCCCGGCGCGAAAACTTTCATTGCCACGCTGCGTCATCTTGGCTTCAAGATCGCCATTGTGAGTGGCGGCTTCACTTCGATCACCGAGCGACTCAAGAACGAACTCGGCCTTGACTACGCGTTCGCGAATACCTTGGAAGTCGTTGATGGGATCCTGACCGGCCGTGTTGAAGGACCGATTGTTGATCGTAAGCGTAAGGCGCAACTGCTGCACATGATCGCGGCCAAAGAAGGTCTTGCTGTGCGCCAGATTGTTGCTGTGGGCGATGGTGCAAATGATATCGATATGCTTGAAACAGCAGGTCTTGGTATTGCTTTCAACGCCAAGAGCGGCGTGGCCAGCGCGGCTGACGCCGAGTTGAATTTGCCGTATTTGGATGCCGTGTTGTTCTTGCTGGGTGTGCGCCGCGAGGACATCGAGAGCGAAGGCTCCTTGACGCAACAGACACCTCCACCGGTCTGAAAAGGCGCGGGCCCGGGCGTGATTGTTTCGTCGACCGTGTCGGGGGCACTGCGCCACATCTCGATGAAGGCCTCCTAGGTGAGTCCTTCGGTGCTAGTTGAGTTGTGGGCAACCCTCAGGGTTATGCCGAAGACAACCAATGACAACTGGTTAGAGATGGGGCCGACCCTTTACACATCGCCACGACGCACGGGCTGCATGAGAGAAGTGAGATTGGCGAGAACGACATTGTTGACTGGCTGGGTCAATCCTAGGTTTGCCTCGTTGAGAATGTCATTGAGCTGGGGAAGGCGCCATGCCATCTATTCGAACTTGTCTATCGCATGGTCGGGAACTCTGAACAAACCGCTAAGGCCGGTGCGATTTGTATATCGAGATGTTCAGTGCCGGATGGCGATGACGGCAGTAGGAAGCTGGCCGTGGTTCAAGCCAGTGGAACACCCAAGACCGATTCAAGCGGGCGGTCTTGGTGAGGTGTTCTCGGTGGGAGTGCCGACGGTTATCTGGTCAAAATCAATGGAACCGTCCATCGATAACTCGTTTCTGGGATGGTTGGAGATGGGGTGGCCGGCGCACAAGGAACGGACTGCTGGTCTCTGAACCGTCTTCGTTGTCAAACGCCTGTGCAGCTGCGTTGCTTCGTCAGGATCGCTTTTTCTTGGCCCGACGTGAGTAGACGCCAGCAAACTCCCAGATGAACACGCCAGCAGCAGCCGAAAACAACATCATCAGAAACTGATTGAGTTGGAAACTCCAACTCAGGAAATCGATGGTCACACTTTCAGTGTTCTGCGCTGCGAATAAAATGAACAAAACGAGGATCGTTGCCGCAGTGCCCAAACGTGCCATCAGGCCCTTGTCGAGTGGCTTCTTGGCTTTGGCAGCAAGCGAGCGTTGCAGGTTCTCGGCATCGTTGTTGTCCACACCCTGACTATCGCACACCGATGACTACTCGGCTTGCTCAGCTTCAGATTGTGCCAGTCGTTCGAGTAATGCGTCACGGACCGAGACACCCGCTTCACGAGCTTTTGTCTCGGCGATCCGCCAGCCATGGCGTGATGAATAGACCAACGGCGGTTCACCCAAGCGTCCTTCGCCAACAGCGGTGACCCGAGCAAAGAAGAGGACATGGTCCAGGCCTTCTATGCGGTCTGGCTCGACCCGATCGAAGATCTCGCACTTGAGCCATGAGATGCAGTTCACCACGATGGGCAGACCATCGACCATCTCGATGTATTCGGATGCGATGTAGTCGAACTTACGACCGGGGTAAGAGAAATACTGACCCTCGGCGACCTGATCACCAGCCAGGATCGATACCGAAAACTCGCCAGATGCCTCCATCAGGGGGAACGTGTCGTGCTTCGGTGACACCGAACACATCATGATCGGCTCTTCGAAAGATATTTGGCTGACCCAGTGGGAACAATACGCTCGAGTCACACCATTGTGGGTCGCACCTACAACCTGCACACCCTTGGCCATCTGCCCCAGGCAACGTTTAACGTCTCGATTGATCACTGTGCTGGTGCTCGCTTTTGACTGCTCTTGGTATTGGCCAGATTCGAAGTTGTGTTCATGCCCCGCACCAATCAAGCGCAGCAGGGCCCGACGAAGGGCGCTGTGAGTGCAGTGAACCTAATCTGATTGCGTGCCGACCCTGAGTTCGTTGAAGGGAATGCCCTTGTCGATCGAGACATCTCGGGGCAGGCCCAGGACGCGGTCGCCAATGATGTTCTTCTGGATCTCGTCGGTGCCGCCGGCTATTGATGACATGAACGATTGAAGCGCCATACGGTTCCAGCTTTCGCCGTTGCTGTCGAAGCCGTCGCCGTCCTTGGTCCACGCAACCATCTGTGGGCCTACAAATTCGTGCAACATCTCGCGGACGTCCCACATGATGTTCGAACCGTGGAGCTTGCCTAGCGAACCACCTGGACCGGGGGCCTTGCCGGACTTCATCTCGGCGCGGGTCCGCATGGCAACGAGCGACTTAGCTGTCTCGTTCGAATAGATCTTCATCAGCTTCTGGCGAACGATGGGATTCTGGATTAGGCCTAGCTTGGTGGCCTCATTGCTCAGCCGGTTGTAGAACGGTGTGCTGATACCACTCTTGGAGCCTGTGCCGATAGCGACGCGTTCGTACATGAGCATCGCTGTGGCTTGATTCCAGCCGTTGTTTAGCTCACCGAGTAGCCAGGTCGTCGGGATGTGTAGATC
This sequence comes from uncultured Acidimicrobiaceae bacterium, assembly GCA_905182135.1. Classification (GTDB taxonomy): domain Bacteria; phylum Actinomycetota; class Acidimicrobiia; order Acidimicrobiales; family UBA10347; genus UBA10347. Next base: position 306,447 of record CAJJAG010000003.1, read on the forward strand.
GGTGAAAAAGACCTCGTTGAAGTGCTTGCCCCCGTCGATCTGATGGATTGGACGGATCTCGATAGCCGGGTCGCGCATGTCGACCATAAACATGGAGATTCCGGCGTGCTTGGAGACATTGGGATTGGTACGGGCGACCAGAATGCCGTATTCACTGTGGTGGGCTAGCGTGGTCCAAACTTTTTGGCCATTGATTACCCATTGATCACCATCGCGTTCGGCTTTGGTCTGCAAGCTGGCGACGTCACTGCCAGCGCCAGGTTCTGAGAACATTTGGCACCAGATATCTTCGCCGGCAATGCCGCGGGGCATGAATTCTTGTTTCAGTTCATCGGACCCAAAGTCGTTCATGACTGGCATACACATGCCATGGCTGATGGTCAGGTCACCCGTGCACTCAGGGAACCGGGCGTACTCTTCGCGCCAGGTTCGTTCATGGGTTTTGGTCAGGCCTTGGCCACCAAACTCTTGGGCATAGGTCAGACCAGCTAGGCCAGCGTCGTACAACTTTTTCTGGAAGGCTCGCGAGTGAGCAACCGATTGGTCACTGCGAGGGTCAGGGCCATCCAGTACTAACTGTTTGGCGTTCTTTTCGAGAAAGGTGCGACAACGTTGACGGAAGGCGTCCATGTCGGCGTCGGGCGTGGTGTCTATAGCAGTCATTGGTCAGATCCTCCGTGAAAGAAGCTAGCGCCCCCGACGTCACTAGAAGAAGCTGGGACCACGTTCACCAACTATGGAGTAGAAGACGAGTGGTAGTTCTGCGTCCGAGATTCGATTGAGCGACGTAGAACGTGACTGTGTCATCGTCACTCGTCAACGCTCGTGCTGCTGACTTCGAAGAGTAGGTACCGTTTGACAGCGGACGTACTTCAGACACCTAGTTAGGCTCGGCAAAAATTCAAACACTGCCTGGCGCTGCGTCAAGATGGCGAGGGGGACAATCCAATTAGGTGTAGTGGTAAGCCACATGATGGGTGGCGCCTAGTGACCGCACTACACCCGCCGACCGAATGAGTCGACGGCCTCGTCGGCCATGAGTCGTTCCAGTGTTGCTTCGGGCTTGTCCTCGGAGACCTGGCGGACTCGGAATGCAGATTCGAAGAGCACCCAGATTGAGCCATCGGATCGTTCGACAATCTCGACACCGCGGAGTCCGCGAAGGAGAGGTACAGATTCGTCATCGGTCAGTCGGGCAACCGAGTAGCTGGTAGGCGATAGTTCGACCGGGGCGTTGAATTCGTTTTCGAGACGATGCTTGGCGACCTCGAACTGCAGTGGGCCAACCGCTGCGAAGATTGGTGCTTGGTCGCCGACGCCAGGGATTCGCAGAACCTGCACGACACCTTCTTCGTCGAGCTGGGCGACACCAGAACGGAACTGCTTGAACTTACCGGTGTCCTTGGCTCGGGCGATCATGAAGTGGGTCGGAGCGAACGCCGGCATTGGGCGCCACTGGACTGGCTCGTCTACGTAGACCGCGTCGCCAGGACGAAAGCCATTGGCATTGATCAGCCCGATCACGTCGCCCGGAAAGGCTTCGTCGAGGGTTTCTCGATCGGACCCTTGAACCGAGTGCACATACTTGGTTGTGACCGAACGCTTGCTTGGGCCGTGGGTGATCGTCATGCCACGTTCGAATCGACCTGATGCGACTCGCAAGAAAGCGATGCGATCTCGATGGTTCTTATCGGTGTTGGCTTGCACCTTGAACACATGTCCGCTGAAGGGTGAGTCGATGGGGCGAGGATCATCGTTGATGTCGGTTCGGGCTGGCGGTGATGGCACCAGGTCGACAACAGCGTCGAGCAGGTGTCCGACGCCAAAGTTGGTAAGAGCGGAACCAAAGAAGACAGGTGATAGCTCGCCAGCTTCGAACTTTTCACGATTGAAGACTCGGTCCACCCCATCGAGCAACTCGACGTCTTCAAGCGCTGCGGCAGCGAGCTCAGAATTCATCAATACAGGACTGTCGATCGGGCTTACTTTCTCGGGAGCCATGGTCGATCCGTGGGCGACGCGAGTGAACTGTACATACTCGTTACGTAGCCGATCGATGACGCCATCGAATGTTGTCGATTCGCCGACAGGCCACGTGATTGGCGCTGGTTCCAGGATCAGGTCTCGTTCGATTTCGTCGAGCAGGTCCCATGGGTCGCGGCCGGGGCGATCCCATTTATTGATGAACGTCACGATGGGCACGTCGCGCTCGCGGCATACCTCGAACAGTCGGCGGGTCTGTGGCTCGATGCCTTTGGCTGCGTCGAGAACCATGATGGCTGCATCGGTTGCAGCCAATACGCGGAACGTGTCTTCGCTGAAGTCCTTGTGGCCGGGGGTGTCGAGAAGGTTCAGCAAGCAATCGCGATACGGGAAACGCATGACTGTTGAGCTGATCGAGATACCGCGCTGTTGTTCGATCTCTTGCCAGTCGCTGGCGGCTGCCTTACCGCCACGGCGAGCGGCGACCGAACCAGCACCAGCGGTGAGAACGCCCGAGTACAACAGAAACTTCTCGGTCAGTGTGGTCTTGCCAGCATCGGGGTGCGAGATGATGGCGAAGGTCCGCCGTCGGGCGGTTTCTTCGATGATCTGATTGCTCATGAGCGTGCGTTTCTTGGGGTCGAATGCCCAGCTAGGAACTGCAGGACAACATGGAACAGCCTGCCCGTTCTCGCGCCCATTCCGGGCGCTTGGTGAAGAACTCGACTTCGTGTTCTGGTTGTTCATCGTAGGGATAACGCAGCACATCGAGCAGTTGATTTACTGCTGAGAAGTCGCCCTGGTCGACCTTGTCGATGGCCAACTGTGCCATCCAGTTCCGAAGCACGTACTTGGGGTTCACGGCATCCATGGCCAGCTTGCGTTCTTCGGTGGAGCGGCCGTCAACGCCACACCGGTCAGCCCATGCACGAAGCCACTCACTCATTTCTTCGACCACACGCGCGGTCGGCTGGGCATACCAGGCGTCGGCAACTGGTTGCACCAGGTCGTAGTCGCTGAGATCTTCGGCGTTCTCGACGTCGACCTGGGCCAGGTTTCGGTGAAAGATAGTCATGTCAGTTTCGACGATCTGCAGCACCCGGCCCAGCTCGCCGAACAGAGCATTGTCGTCGTCTCCAGCAAAGCCGATAAAACCGAGGCGCTCTGCCATCATCGCGTTCCAGCCGTTGCCGAACTCGTCGGCATAGGAGTCGAGTGCCTCCTGTAATGGTTCGACGTTGTGGCCATAAAGCGGAGCGATTGCATTCGCAAGTTGCACGAGATTCCAATGTGCCATCGAAGGCTGATTTCCATAGCGGTAACGACGGGCTTCGGCATCTGTGGTGTTGGGCGTCCAGTCAGGGTCGAACCCTTCAAGCCAGCCGTATGGTCCGTAATCAATGGTCAGGCCCAGAATCGACATGTTGTCGGTGTTCATCACCCCGTGAACAAAACCGATGCGCATCCATTCGACGATCATCTCTGCGGTGGTGCGAACGATTTCAGCAAACCAGTCAGTCACAACGTCGAGGGGCTGGTCGTCATCGCCTTCGACCAGGTCGGGGAAATCGGTACGTATCGTCCAACTGACGAGTTGGGCTAACTGATCCAACTCATCTCGTGATGCAAACAGCTCGAAGTTTCCGAAGCGGACAAAGGACGGGCTGACTCGACAGACGACGGCGCCGAGCTCGTCGGCAGGGTTACCGTCGTAGAACATGTCGCGCATGACCTGGTCGCCGGTCAGTGTGAGGCTCAGCGCTCGGGTTGTTGGGACGCCTAGATGGAACATGGCTTCGCTGCACAAGAATTCGCGCACAGAGGACCGCATCACGGCGTATCCGTCGCCGCGACGTGAATACGGTGTTGGTCCCGAACCTTTGAGTTGCAGTGTTTGGTGGCCGTTGTCGGTGGTCAGGACCTCGCCAAGGGCAATAGCTCGCCCATCGCCGAGCTGGCCGGCCCAGTTGCCGAACTGATGCCCGCCGTAACACATCGCATAGGGATCCATATCCGGGGTGATCAGATTGCCGGTCACCAGATGAGCGAACGCGGGGGTCTCTGCTTGCTCGTCGTCGATACCTAGCATTTCAGCCACCTCGGTCGAGTACACAACGAGCTGGGGTGTGGTCGCACGTGTGGGCATGACGCGACTGAAACATGCGCCTGTTACATGGCGGCGGACATTGTCAATCTGAGTGTCGGCAGGAAGATCACGGGTGAATCGATTGGTGAATACGAGACCAAATAGGTTGTCAGCAGTGTTGTTCACAGTTTCTCTGTCCACCTAGTGTTTCTATCAGCACGATCTGATGCCGATATGTTTGCGTGGTGACGGATGGTCTAGGGCAAGCATCGGCAGGGTGGTACGACGACCCGCACTCGCCAGAGCGCATGCGATATTTCGATGGCGAGATGTGGACGAACCACTTTCATGAGCCGGGGAAGTTGCCCGATATAGGAAGCTGGCTCAGCAGCACGTTTTCTGTTTTTGGGAACTGTTGGCGGGGCGCTGCCATCCTGGGTTTTATTGTGAATCTCGCCGGAGGCCTGGTGTTCTGGGTTGGCTTGCGGTTCGTGATCCGCGACGTGGAGGTCATTAACGAAAATTTCGTGAACTTCACCGCTGCGACTGGGGCACTTACCGCTGTGCTCGCGGTCTGGCTCGTTCTATCGCTGGCCTTTGGTTGGCTCGCCATGAGTCGGTACTTTCATCGAGCACATTTCCAAGCGGACCCGAGTTTGGCTGATGCCTTTATGCATGCCCTGAAGCGGTTACCACGATTATTGGTGACCATTTTGGTATTCATGCTGGCCGCAAGCGTGGCCATGACGCTGCTGATTGGCCTGACGGTTGTGGTCCCGCCCATTGGTGTATTTCTTATTTTTATAGCGATACCACTGGTCGTATGGGTGGTAGTCAAGCTTGCGTTTATCATCAATGCTGTTGCCATTGCTCCTGCAGAGATGTCGGTGATGCGGGCCTCAGCAGGAGTTTCCGCTGGTCGTTTTTGGCCAGTGTTTAGTCGCTTGTTCCTTTTCACGATGGTGCTCGGTATCACGGCAAACATCGCCTCCGCAGCGCTTGGCCAGTTCGCTCAAATTATTGATCCTGATGTGATTTCACAGATCCTTCAAGTACGTAACGACGTGGTAATTGTGCGTGATTTCTCGTTAATCGACTTGTTCCCTTCCAACGGTGAATTCATCATCGCGATTGTGATCGGCAGCGTGATCCAAGCGGCGAGCGGACTGATCAGCACGTCAGCGTTTGTGCGTCTCTATCTCGACAGTGGAGCACCATCAGAAGCGCTCTAGAGGCAGTCACTCAGTTTGGTGATTGATAGATGTCGATAATGAGAGTCAGGTCCAGAGGGCTGCATACCGCAGGATTATGACGTCAGACCCCAGGCCGATCTGACTTTGGGTTTGCTGAGCAGACTCGTGGAGTTACCCGGTAGCCGTTGCTTGTAACTATTGGTCGGTAATCGACTGATCGATCGCGTCGATTTCGAGCAGGTTTGTGATCTTCAGCAGCGTGGCCAACACGTAGCCATCGACAGAGGTAAACCCAGCTCTAGAAACAGAGGGGTGGGTAAGGACGCCACGCTGGATATTACGGGTGAAGGAGGACTTCGGCTTCGATCTCGACTGGCATACCAAATGGCAACGAACTCATGCCCACGGCGGAGCGTGAATGGCGTCCAACGTCGGGCCCGAACAGCTCAAGGATCAGGTCACTGAAGCCATTGATGACGGCTGGTTGTTGTCCGAAGTTGGGACCGCAACGAATCATGCCGAGTGCCTTGACCCAGTGGCTGATGCGATCGAGTGTGCCGAGTTCTCGCTGAAGTGATCCGAGCATGGACAACGCCACTAACCGGGCAGACTCGTAGGCCTGTTCAACAGTGACATCGTGGCCCACGACGCCGAACGGCTCAGCAACCTTGCCGTCGGGGCCTTGCGGGCCGTGACCTGATGCGATTGCTCGATCGCCGCACACGTTGACGAATGCGAACGGCAACTTGACACCTGGGGGAACGACTATCTCGGGGGGCAGCGTTAGCCCCATTGCAGTAAGTCGGTCCTCAATTTGTCCCATCGCTCAACCCTAGTACCGCAACTGGCAACGTTTCCATGGGTGTGAGCGACACTCTGGTGCTACTGCCCTGGTTAGATGCTACTGCCCTCGTTCAGATCGCTCACTGTTACTGGCTGCAGCACTTCTCCCATGATGGCGGGTGAGGGTCAGCGAGACCCGCGGCTGATCATGGCTGCGCCACACAATATCAATGCCGTGCCGATGAGCTCGGTAGTACCGACTGATTCGTCGCGGATGAGAACACCCAGCACGATGGCCATGATCGGAACCAGATAACCGACTAGCGAGCTTCGAGGTGCGCCAACACGACCGGTCAAGGTCGCGAACAAGGATCGAGCAATGCCCGTGCAGAACACGCCGAGAACCACAATCGCAAGCGCGGGGCGCCATTCGAACGTAGATCGGGTGAGTCCCCACAAGCCCCAGGGCGCAAGCAGCACAGAACTAATGATCATTGCTCGCACCATCACCGCAGCGCCGCCATAAGCCTGGGCGAGGGGCGGCAGGAAGTTATTGGAGATCGAATAGCCGGTTATGGCACACAAGACGAATAACAGTCCAAGTGGCTGGGCGTCGGAACCAGCCAGATTCGCGGCTGCAATGGTGATTGCACCGCACAGACCGATGCCAAGGCCAACGATCTGGTTTCGTTCTGGTGCTTTGCGGAGCATGGCGACGGACATGAACAGCACCAGGATCGGCCCGACTGAGTTCAACATGCCAGCGACCGACGATTCGACTCGCTGCTGAGCAAGGGGGAAGAAGATGGCTGGTGCGGCGTTTCCGGCGATGGCGACAACCAAAAGCGCTGGCCATGTCGATCGAGGCATAGGTTGACGCGATGCTGGGACGAAGAGGAGAACGAGTGCGCCGAAGACCACACGAAATAAGGCGATGGATGCGGGATGAAATGAGTCGAGGCCAATCGCGATCCAAAGAAATGACGATCCCCAGATGAGCGAGATGGTCAGTAGGAAGGCCCAGTCGGTCTGGCTGAAGTTCCCCTGGTTTGCACCCTGCGATGTAAATCGACTCGAAGCAGGCGCAGACACGAATAGGACGCTAACCAGTGCGTTCTGAAGATGGGTCCTATTGCTGAACATGGGTCGTATTGCTAGTTGGTTTATCACCACTGTCTTGCTGATGAACAGCGGTTCGCGCGGTCAGCCAACGTTGATATTCCGGATGCGGCTACCGCCGTTATCACCGAAGTCCAGTGTGAGTTCAACGGATGGAGTGGCGAACGTTTCGAACGCATCCTGGGCCGCTAAACCCAACTTATGGGGGAGGAGTTATTATTTGCCGAGGAGTTCGGTGGCGAGGGCTCGTAGTTCGGGTTTGCGAACTTTGTTCGATGCCGTTAGCGGAAGATCATCGACGATAAACACATGGCGAGGAACCTTGTAGTTGGCCATGCACTCGCGGCACCACGCGATGAGTTCGTCAGGATCGGGGGCTCCTTGGGGGCTCGGCACGATGAACGCCGTGCCGACTTCACCCATACGATCGTCAGGCACACCGATTACCGCAGCCATACCCACTAACGGGTGCTCGATCAGCATGCGTTCGATTTCGGCGGGGTAGGCGTTGAAGCCGCCCATTATGAACATGTCTTTCATCCGGTCGGTGATGTCGATGTACCCCTGCTCGTCCATCACCGCAATATCACCGGTGTGTAGCCATCCATCGGCATCGATCGCTTCGGCTGTCTGTTCGGGTGCGTCCAGATAACCGGGGGTTACTTGGAAGCCGCGAACCCACAGTTCGCCTTCGACTCCTGGGGCGACGTCAACTCCCGATGGGTCGACAATACGAAGCTCCACACCTGCCGCAGCACAGCCTGAGGTTGACGCAATGAGTTCTGGCGGGTCGCCTGGACGGGTATAGGTAGCCAGGCCCGAGGTTTCGGTCATGCCATAGGCCGTCACGATGGTTTCGAAGCCCAGGCGATCTCGCATTTCAATAATCATCTCGACTGGGATTGAGGCGGCGCCGGTCACACATGACCGCAGCGACGACACGTCGAATCGGGTTAGGTCCGGATGGTTAAGTAAGCCCTGGAACAATGCCGGTGGACCGGGGAACACAGCTACTTTTTCGCGCTCAATCGTAGCTAGTACGTCGCCGGCTTCATAGATCGCTACCGGCAGATTCACCGCGCCAAACATCAGGCACACGATCACACCAGAGTTGTAGCCGAAGGCGTGGAAATATGGATTCACCAGCAGATATGGGTCTCCTGGTTGCACCCCAAGTGCTTCGCCATAGGGGTAGAACACCCGGATGATGGCTCCACCCACTACCTGGACACCTTTGGGATGGCCAGTGGTGCCTGACGTGAACATGATCGCACCGACGTCGTCAGATTGGAACGCGTCGGTGCGGCGTTCAACTTCGATCTGATATTCAGCTGCGTTGGGACCATCGCCGAGCGTCAGGAAGTCATCAAAGTTAGTGGTTCCCAACGCTCCGCCGTTGCTCAAGTCGACCGTGACGTTCAGCTGTGGAACATCTTGATTGGACAGCGAGTCGCTGTAGCTAGTGTCGAGGAAACCGTCGACCACAAACAGCATCTTCACCGAGGCTGCATTCAGCACATAGGCGGCCTCGTTTCCCTTAAACCGTGTGTTGATTGGCACCAGCACTGCGCCAGCTCGTGACACGGCAAGCCCAGCGACGACCCACTGCCAACAGTTTGGCGCCCATACGGCAATCGTGTCGCCGGCCTGGATTCCTGATGCCACGAACGCCCGAGCGGCCTGGTCAATGCGGTCGCCGAGTTGTTGGTAGGTGAGGGTGACGGCGCCATCACGAATGGCGTCGCGATCTGCGAAGTGAGTGGTTGACGCTCGAATTAGTTTTGGGATCGAAGCATTGTCTGGATCGAACCCTGGAATATCACTTTTGCCCATGCGGACGACACTAGAACGCCGGGCTTGGCCACCGCTAGAAGACCTGGGCACTACTAAGGTCGGTACATGGCAACAGTGACGGTGAACAACACACCCATCCGCTATGAAGACAGTGGCGGAGATGGGCCAGTGATCTTGTTCAGCCACGGGTTCTTGATGGACCACACTATGTTCGATGCCCAGGTCGCAGCCCTGGCAAGTGACTACCGATGTATTCGTTGGGACGAGCGAGGTTTTGGTGATACGCCATCTACTGGTGAGTTCAGTTACTGGGACTCGGCTGATGATGCGGTCGCCGTGCTCGACGCTTGTGGCGTTGACAAGGCAGTATTTGTTGGAATGAGTCAGGGTGGGTTCCTCTCTATCCGGGCAACGCTGACTCATCCTGGTCGGGTTCGAGCCTTGGTGTTGATTGATTCGTGTGCCGACGTCGACGATGCCGAAACAATCGAGGGTTATCACGGCATGCTGGCCGGTTTCACCGGCGGTGATCCAGCCACGCAGCAAGCTGTAGCCGAAGGTGTTTCGAGACTGATCCTGGGCGATGAGACCCTGGCAGCCGAATGGATACCTCGGTGGCTCGCCAACCTTAAAAAACATGATTTAAACGTGGCGGGTACAGCCTTGTTATCACGCGACGATGTGCAACCCCGCGCCGCTGAGATTACCTGCCCAGTGCTTGTGATTCATGGTGGTGACGATCAGGCGATATCGGTCGATCGAGCCCACCTGTTTGCTGATGCCGTTGCCGACAGCCGCGGTGTAGTTGTCGTAGATGGTGCTGCCCATGCGCCGAACATGAGCCATCCCGACATCGTGAACGACGCCCTCGCCGCTTTCTTGCAGACGGTCTGAAGCTGTGATTCCTGAACCGATGGATGTAGTGGTCCGTAATGGCATGGTGGTGACCGGTGGGTCAGAGGCCGTGACCGACGTCGGTATTCGAGACGGTGTCATCGTGCAGCTTGGGGGCGAGATGACTGGCACGACTGAACTCGACGCGACCGATCGCTACGTCTTACCTGGTGGCATCGACGCGCACGTCCACCTGACGGCACCAGGCACGGGGCCCGATAGCTGGCGGTGGGTCGATGACTTCGAGGTCGGGACTCGGGCGGCTGCTGCTGGCGGGGTAACGACGGTTGGCAATATGTCGTTCCCACAGCCAGGTGAGCAGATGAAGGCTGGGCTCGAACGCGATAACGCTGATGCTGATGCCAACGCGATCGTTGACTATTTCCAGCACACGGTTTTGTTGACACCCGACGACGAGGGCATCGCCCAGATCGAAGAGCTTGCCGCTGCGGGCCACCCGAGCATCAAGATATTTATGTCCTTCCGCCGCTTCGACCGTCACCTCGATGGGTACCTGCGAGCTATGCAGGCCGCGGCCGCGTCCGGAACCGTGGTGCTTGTGCATTGTGAAGATCCAGCGGTCATGAACTGCTGTGGGCATGCGCTCGACGAGGCTGGCCACACAGAGGCGGTCCACTTCCCGAAGTCTCGACCTGTCGAGGCTGAACGTATCGCGACCGAACGTGCAGTTGGTTACTGCGCTACAACAGGAGCCACAACCTACGTTGTTCACCTGTCGAGCGCAGCGGCACTCGAGGCATGCCGCAAGGCTCGGGCTCGCGGTCTGCCTGTGCATGTTGAGACACGTCCGATCTATCTGCACCTGAACGAGTCACGCTTCAGCGAACCTGACGGAGCCAAATACGCAGGAGCACCGCCGCTTCGCAGCGATGCCGACCGCGATGCACTGTGGGCAGGACTGAACGATGGCACGGTGAGCACGGTGTGTACCGACCATGCACCGTGGACACTTGATGAGAAACTGGATCCGACATTGACTGCTAGCGATCTCCGACATGGCATGGCCGAGCTCGAGACCCTGATGCCAGTGCTGTGGAGCGAAGGCGTAGCGACGGGCAGGATTTCGGTAGCCACGTTCGTGGAAGTCACCAGCACGACCGCGGCACGGCTCTTCGGCCTGTATCCCCGCAAGGGCACTATCGCTCCCGGCTCTGACGCCGACATCGTGATCTGGAACCCGAACGACACGCGCACGATCGACGGTTCAACCATGCATTCGAACGCTGGTTATTCGCCCTATGACGGCTGGCAGGTAACTGGCTGGCCCGAACTGACGATCAGCCGCGGCGAGATTATTGCCCGTGCCACCGAGACCGGCATTGATGTGCTGGGCGCACCTGGCCGAGGCCGACTTGCCGAACGTAAGCGATTGGTCAGGTAGCGACCGCTGCGAGTAGCGCCACGAAATCAGGGTTAAATCCTCGCCTTCAAGTCGACTATTTCAGCGCGTAAACCAGGTCGGCGTTTGCCCGAAACTTGACTATTTCGCAGGCATTCGAAGGCGTGCTTCCAACGGAGCCGCAACACTTTTACAGTTGCCAGACGTTGCCTTTAGCGAGATATCACCAAGCTGGGCTGGTAGTCGGTTGGTGGTTCGAAGCCCAGAACACTTATGACGGTGGCAGCGATGTTGGCCAGTCCAGTAGTGCCGTCGGCGACCAACTGGTATCGCTCGGGGTTTTGGCAGTGGACTACGAACGGCACGGCACTCAACGTGTGAGATGTTTTAGGCGAACGAATGCCGTTCTTCTCCGTGTACATGATGTCGGCATTGCCATGGTCAGCGGTGAAGATGATCATGCCGTCAAGCTCATCAACAACCACGCCGACCAAGCGTGCCAAGGCGTCGTCAAGTATTTCCATTGATTCGATGGTTGCGTCCAGGTCACCGGTATGTCCGACCATGTCACCGTTGGCGTAGTTGATCCGACCCCAGTCAAACTGTCCGTTGCGCAATAGTTCGATAGTGGCATCGGTGATCTCGGCTGCCTTCATGGCAGGTGCCTGGTCGAACGGCACATTGTCACTGGGAATTTCGACGTAGGTTTCGAGTGACTCGTTGATGTATCCGGACCGGTTCCCGTTCCAGAAGAATGTCACATGCCCGAACTTCTGCGTCTCGCTGATTGCGAAGCAGCGCATACCAGCGTCCGCTAAATACTCACCCATCGTGTGATCGATGGCAGGTGGTTCGACCAGATAGTGACGGGGAACTTGCTGATCGCCGTCGTATTGCAACAGGCCGGCGTAGAACACGTCAGGATGATCAACGCGGTCGAAGTCAGTAAACGTCGTCGATTCATATGCCTGACTGATTTCGATGGCACGGTCGCCTCGAAAATTCCACAACAACACCGCATCGCCATCGGCCATCACCCCAATGGGCACGCCATCATCGGCAACGATGAACGAGTCCAGGTACTGATCGCCCTTTGGTTTCAGATCACTGTCGGACTCGTTGTAGAACGCATCGACGGCTTCAGCAGCGGTCGCGAACTGTCGACCAACGCCGTGGGTATGACAGTCGAAGCCACGCTTGACCATGGGCCAGTCGGCGCCATAACGATCCATTGTGATGGTCATGCGACCGCCGCCCGATGCGATTCGGAAGTCGACGTTGTGGTCAGCGTTGACCGCTGCAAGCACCTTCTCGGTGGTCTCGATGTAGAGCTGGGCAGAACGGGGACCAACGTCGCGACCGTCTAGTAAAATATGGAGCCGACATTGGGTCACACCCTGGATGGCCGCTTGATGGACAATCGCGTAGAGATGGTCGGTATGAGAGTGCACATTGCCGTCGCTGTGCAGCCCGATCAGGTGCAACGTGGCTTTGCGGCCATGACGCACTAGCTCATGCCATGTTGGTGAGTCCCACATCTGACGGGTCTTGATTGCCTGGTTCACCAACTTGGCGCCTTGGGCAAAGATCCGGCCGGCGCCGATGGCGTTGTGGCCGACTTCGCTGTTGCCCATGTCGTCGTCAGATGGAAGCCCGACTGCGGTGCCGTGGGCGATGAGGGTACTTGCGAGCGGTCCGGCTATGAGACGGTCGATCGTTGGGGTGTTGGCTTCGGTCACCGCGTTGGATGGGCCGTGTGGTGCATGACCGACGCCGTCAGCAACCACAATTACGACGGGTCCAGCAGGTTTTGTCAGGGAGTGATGAGGAGTCAGCGAGAGCACCATGGTCCAATCGTAATAACGCAGCGCTGGCACCAGACGTCGTTAGATCTGGGAATAGGGGTTCAGAGAACAAAGGGTCAGAGGAAAATTCTGGCCTAGGTGTCCTCGACTACTCCTGGCATGTGCCGAGGATTCTCTGATTTCAATTCTCATCGTCGAGTTTGCTGCCGGATGGGGCAGCTGAGCTCACATGGCGTTGTTGTTAGCCAACAGTGACTCAGGTAAGGGCCAACAGGATTGTTGCTAGCTCTTCGGGCCGGTTCATTGGCACCATGTGATTGGTGGCAATCTCGTGATAGTTCCACGCAGGTGACGCGGCGGCGTATCGAGCTGCATTCCAGAAGGCGGAATTCTCAGCTTCGTCAGGATCATCACTGGCCTTAATGAATGTACGGGTGAAGTCCCAGTCTTCGAGGGGCTTGGACAACGCCGCCGGTTCGGTGAATGTGCCGATTGGTTGGTTGACGCGTCGAGCGTTTGACCAGGCGGTGGCTTCGGGCGTGTCGAGGTTACGAGGAATTGGGGGGATGGCCCAGCCGTCAACAGCGTTGCTAAGTAGCCCACCGACGGGCCCGCTGATGTCGACGATGCTCTGGCCGTCGGCAGGTACGAACGCGTCGAGGTAGACCAGATGGCGGACCTTGTCGCCGATCTCGTCGAGTAGACCAGTGACAACCATGCCGCCGTAACTGAAACCAAGCAGGATGACGTCGTCGAGGTCTTCGCAGAAGATTGTGTTGCGTACGTCTTGCATGTGCAGGCTGAGCGTGACCTCGGGCCCCGCAAGATGGGAGCGCTCACCGATGCCGGTCAGACTCGGGGTGAAGACCTCGTGCCCGGCTGCTGCCAGAAGTGGACGGACTTTACGAAATCCATAGGATCCACCCCACGCACCATGAACCAAGACGATTTTTGCCATAAGGCTGAGGTTACTTCTAGAGCGGGGGTAAATTTGGTGTGGTTCGCGTGTGCGAAATTGTCCCGCGTGTACACATTGAGTCAGTCGGTGTAAGGAGATAGTGACAGATGCTCAGTGTGGTCCTAAATGTGGTGGAAGAAGTAGTTGATTTGTTCGGCGAACAGGCCCCACGTCCTCGCCGAACAGATGGGCGAGCAATCGATCGTCTCAGTACGCATTGTCCGCTTCTGTTTGACAGATCACCGCTTGGAGTTCGACTAGTCGACATGGCGACGGAGGTCGAACGGTGACGATGCAGCAAACCTCTGGACTCGCCGATCGCGTTCGGTGTCAGCCGATCGAGACCGGGATCTTGGGGCGGGTCGAGACGGGCGTGGGGGAACCGGCCCGCGCCGCGACGAGGTCAACGTCTGGCCCCATCGTGATGACGCTCACTTCCGCCACGACGATGGTGCGTCCATCGACTCAAACCGGCCTCGACCTCTGACGATCCGAATGGCATAGTGTCGGTGTCCACTTCTGCGTCTGAACCCAGCCGCGCAAGGAGCTTAGTTGCGCAGTTCCTTTCAGTGGAGCGTCGCATGACCCGATCTGCGACTCAGATGCGAGCCCGACAGCAGAGCTCCAGCAACGAGCCGGGGCGACACCACCAGACATCGAAACCAGTGTCATAGTGCTCGGCCGTGGGCCGCGGATGGGCCGTGAGAGCCTCGCAAACACTCGCATAGTCGTACAAATGTTCGCAATCACAGACAACTCGCCAAGAACGCGAAATCCGTACCGTTGCAGCAAAAAACCGGCCTAATCGGCCGGTTTTCAACAGAGCGGGTGAGGGTAATCGAAACCCCGTATTCAGCTTGGGAAGCTGATGTTCTACCATTGAACTACACCCGCTGGTGGCAGTGATCTTACGTGCAGATCAGCACTTCGGCCACTCGGGTAGCGGGATCAGTAGGTGAGGGTCTGGACTGGAACTATGAAACTCACATCAAACTGTTCGATGGCCACCGGTTCCTCGTTGTTGCCGAAGCATTCGACACCCTGCAGGTTTACTTAACCGATGCCGATAGTGGTCTTCCGTAGACCCGGTGTGGCCTACAGGACTCCAAGTCGTTGTAATTGCAGTGGTTCTCATCGCGGTTCTTCAGCCTGGCAAGCTGAATGCGGGGTTTGGGTCACTCTCTATGGAGCCTTTTCGCCTGCGCCCTCACCTGTTGCGTTCGAGTAGTTTCGGTTGAGGAACCACCTTTGGTAGTCGCCATAGGTAATCGGTTCGTGACGGGCCAGGTTCTTGTGGCTGATGCACGTCGGTAGCGCCTCAATTAGTGCGTCGTCGCGGGCCCCGAAGAAAAACGGGATCGCATAACGGTCAACCTTGGCTCCGTTGCGTGCCCGATGGGCCGTCGAGCGGAAACGGCCGTTGGTCCACCGCTTCAACATGTCACCGCTGTTGATCAGGAACGAACCAGGCAACTGCGGCGGCACGACCCAATCGTGCCCGGCTGGGCGTATCTCGAGGCCTGGTACATCATTTTCTGGAAGCAGCGTGATGATCGTCGAGTCGGTGTGCGGGGCCAAACCCCAATCGTGTTCGCCGTAGTCGACCACTGGGTAGTGCGAAAGCCGCAGCGAACATGACGGTACATCGAAGTGCGGGTCGAAGTAGTTGGGCGGCAGGTCGAGCGACACGGCCAACACCGGTAATAGCCTGCGGCTGAGCTCGGTGACGGAGTCGATGTAGCTTTCGACCACCGGCTTGAAGTCGGGCAGGTCGGGCCAGTGGTTGCCGAGCCGGTATCCGCCGCGATGTACGAAGAAGGCCGCGTTCAGATTCGGGGTTCGCACCTTGCCGGCGATGTCGGACGCGTACGACGTGCCCCCTGCGTAACCGAGGTAGCCACCGTGGTCACGATCCATCAGACAGTTCTCGAACCGCTCAGGGGGTTGTTGGTGCAGGATTTGAGCGTGGTCGTATACCTGCTGGACCAGGTCCCAGGGAACACCGTGGTTGGTGATGAAGAAAAAGCCAACGTCTTCGAGCGCCCGTCGCAGTTGATGGCCGAGTGCCGCGATCGCATCGGGATCGCCGGCCGTCAGGTCCGAGAGATCGAGTACCGGGATGAGTTCGATGTCGGTCACAGTGGTCAAGGCGTGCTCCTCTGTTCATGCTCAGGTCACTCGAAAGTGTGTCACAGCTTTCGTCATACAGCCCTATCGCTGGTCCGAGTGTCAGATCGTCCAACAGGACGATTAAGTTCTTGAAACCTCAGGACCACACGCATGCTGCAGCAACGATCTCTACCGCTGTTCCTCTAGCCCTGTTCGCCAGGTTCCGAAGCTGAACGCCGGAGTCCGGTTCTGCGTGCCTGCTCTGTTGAACAACCCAAAACGGTTCTGAGCTCATTGGGTCTGTGATGATCGAACTGGCAAACTGGTCGACGATGGTACCGAGCAGCGCCGGGTCGACTTACCGGCGTGGACATGACATCAGGAGAAAACAATGAGTGCTGCACCACTGGCCGGCCTGCGGGTACTCGACGTGTCGAGTGTGATTTCAGGGCCTTTGACGGCGATGTTGCTTGCCGACATGGGTGCTGACGTAATAAAGGTAGAGAATCCTTCGGCTCCGGACTTCACCCGAGCGACCGGGAACAGCCGCGGCGGCATGACCGCTTTTTATTACAACCTGAATCGGGGGAAGCGTTCGCTGGCCGTCGATGGCCGTCAACAGAAAGGACAGGACATCCTGCGGGCATTGGCTGATCAGTCTGATGTGCTGATCGAGAACATGCGGCCTGGCAAGGCTGCAAGGATTGGCCTTGACCCTGATGAGTGTCTGGAGCGTAATCCGTCGCTGATTTACGCCAGCATCACTGGTTATGGCTCAACCGGTCCAGCGGCGGGCGAACCGGTTTATGACTACGTGATTCAGGCCGTCTCGGGCATGGTCGATCTCCAACGCGACGCGGCAACGGGCAAAGCTGACCTGACCCGGCACTTTCTCGCGGACAAGCTCAGTTCTCACGCTGCTAGTGAGGCGATCTTGGCAGCTTTGTTCGCTCGCGAACGGGATTCGCAACGACGAGGCCAGCATGTCGAGATCAGTATGCACGAAGCCAATCTGGCCTTCCTCTGGCCCGATGGGATGATGAAGCAGACCATCGTTGGCCAAGCCGACGTCGAAGCGATCTACCCAGGCGACTACTACCGCGTGTACCCAACAACCGACGGTGAGATTGTGGTCATGCCCTTCATGGGCCCAGTCGAAGGAGTGTGCCGGGCCATGGGACATCCTGAATGGTTTGATGGCTGGCCCGACAGAAGTGTCGTTCCTGACATGTATGCCCTCCAGGATCTAGTGGCCGCCAAAGTCGGCACGATGAACACCAGGGAGGCGTTAGCTGCTTTCGCCAGTCACGACGTCCCAGCTGGACCCGTTGTTGCACTAGACAAGGTGCACGAACATCCCCAAGCTCAGTACCGCCAGTCGGTTTTGGAACATGATGTAGAACCCTTGGGCCGGGTTCGTAACCCCCGCCCGCCTTGGCGCTTTGGTTTGACCCCGGAGGTTGTGCATTCCCAGGCCGCTGTGATGGGAGAGCACACCGCTGAGATCCTGAACGAACTCGGCTATGACAACAGCACAATTGCGGCCCTGAGTGAAGCTGGTGTGATTGTCGAAGCCGAGAGTGGCTTCGCCGACTAGCGACGGCTCTACGGTTGGTCGAGCGCAGCGCTGGTGGAGCGTTAAGACACTGCGCCCAAAGAGATGTCGTACTGTCTTAACGGGCGATGCTGCCGCTTGCTATGTTTCAAGTATTCCGATCTCGGGGGTAAACATGATTTTGGCTGGAACGAGTCGAGGGGTTTTTGCGATCGATCACGACGGCGCCCACTCGGTGCTCGAGAGTCGCGGTGTGCGTGACCTGATCGATATCAACGGCCGGATATTTGCTGGCACAGGTGCTGGGCTCTTCGTGTCCGACAACGGGGGCGATACCTGGTCCTGTGTTGGGCTCGCTGAGTACGAGGTGTGGCAGGTACGGGCTGCACCGGACGGCACGCTCTACGCCGGCACCCAACCCGCCAGTTTGTTTCGCAGTACCGATGGCGGTGATAGCTGGACCGAAATTGAATCGTTCGCGAAGGTGCCCGAAGCCTCGACCTGGGGAATCCCGCTTGATCCACCCTTGCCAGGTAGAGCTCGTGCCATCGTGGTCGACCGCGAAGACCCCAACAAGATTTGGGTCGGTGTCGAAGTTGGCGGCATCATGCGCACCACCGATGGCGGAGTGACCTGGACGCTTGATCGGCCAGGCGACAACCCTGATCTACACATGATGTATGCCCATCCCGCCGAGCCCGCCATGTTGTTCGCGTCGACCGGCTACGGGCGTGAGGATCACATCGCCGAGGAAGCTGAGGGAAATGCAGGTGTTTTCCGTAGCGACGACCACGGCCAGACCTGGAACTATGCCTGGTCTGGCGTTACGCCCCGTTATTCACGGCCGATGTGCATCGAGGTTCGCGAACCTTTTAGCCTGACTGTCGCTAGCGCTCCCACCGCATTTAGTAACTTCGCCGATGATGGTGGGGCCCAAGCCATGCTCTTTCGCAGCGATGATCACGGCGCAAGTTGGCGGTCGTTATGTGACCAGGCCCACTCGCCGAGCGCGGCCAATATTCATGGTCTCATGGTCGACCCCGACGAAGTGGGCGGCGTGATCGTGGGCACCGATACCGGCGAGGTATGGCGCGTTAGCAACGACGCGGTGTGGACCGAGGTCGTGACTGGTTTGCCGGCTGTGTTGTCGCTTAGCGCCACCCAGTAGCGTCTAGATCTGGATGCCGGTGGTGGCACCGCCGTCGACAAGCACGTTCGAACCGGTCATGAAGCTAGCGCGGGTGCTGGCCACGAAGGCAACCACGTCTGCGATCTCCTCGGGTTCACCAAGGCGGCGGAAGGGGTTCTCGCGCAGAATCGTGTTCCAGAGCTTGCCATCTTCGATGCGGGCCTGATCCCAGGAGCCTCCTGGAAAGATGATGTCCCCAGGTGAGACCACGTTGGCGCGGATACCTCGGCGGGCTATCTCGCGTGACAACGACTTGATCATGCTGACCGTTGCGGCCTTGACTGCGGCATAGGCCGGAATACGCGGCGCGCCGGTGCTGGCGGCCCGCGATCCAATGCAGATGATGTTGGCGCCGGTGTCGTCCTGCATGTGACCAAGAGCAGAGCGAATCAGTGCATCGGTGCCGACGAGGTCGACCGCGCATGATGCTTCCCAGTCAGGCCCAGCCATGGCCGACACATTGGACACGAGCACATCGAGACCGCCGAGCGTGTCGACCGCCCAGTCGACCAGCGCCGCGGGTTCACCGACCACACCAATGTCGGCCGGGCGGTGATGGACCTCACCGAACGCGCCCAGCTCTGCGGCAGCTGCGACGAGGCCAGTCTGGTCTCGGGCACAGATCGCGACGCGAGCGCCCTCGTTCAGGAAGGCCTTGGTTATGGCCAGACCAATACCCCGGCTTCCTCCGGTAATGAGTACCCGTTTGCCCGTGAGTTCAAGATCCATTGTCATGTTCTTTCTTCGTATGGTCTTTTTCCTCGAATACGATGACGCAACGGCCTCGAGTGCCGCCGGCTTCGAGCCGGGCGTGGGCCTCAGAGGCTTGAGCAGCTGGGTAGATCTGGGCGACACGCAAGGTGACTTCGCCCGCCTCGACCTGTTCACGGAGCTGATCAAGCTTCGCGTGCTCTTTTGCGTAGCTGGTTACCCAGGTGGCGGTAAATGTGATGTCTCGCTGGGGTTTTCCCTCGTATCCACGAATGGAGGTAAAGGCACCGCCATCGGCTATCGCTCCTATGACCTCGTCGTTCTGCACGCTGCCGTCAGCCAAGCCGTCAACACCGTTCGCGTAGTGCCTGCGCACCTCGGCGGCGAAGTCAGCGCCACGAGGCACGACAATGTCCGCGCCGAGCGAGGCGACCAGTTCGGTGTCGGCGTCGGTTGCGTCGGCAATGACGGTCAGGCCATCGGCTTTAGCGAGCTGCACCATGTAGCCGCCGTAACATCCCGCAGCGCCAGTGACCGCTATTGTCTGCCCTGGTTGCAGCCCGAGCAGGTCCAGCGAGAGGCGAGCTGTCAGTCCGTTCATCGGCAGAGTCGACGCTTCGGCGTGGCTCGTTCCCTGGGGCGCACGAGTAACTGACTCGGCCGGGAGAACCAGACTCTCTCGATACGCTCCGTGGGTGCCTTTGGGTACAACGATGGCCATTGCTCGGTCTCCGACGGCGATGCCGGTTGTTACACCGTCGCCGACTTCATCGACGATGCCGGCAGCATCCATGCCTGGCACGTAGGGGCCAGGGTCGGCCTGTTGTGCTTTGGCCCGATCACCGTTTCTCACATAGGTATCGGTCGGGTTGACTGTGGCGGCGTAGACGCTCAGTCGGACCTCGCCTGGTCCGGCATGAACCTCGGGCAAATCGACGAGTTCGAGGGCTTCGGGCCCACCGTATGTAGTGACTGCAACAGCTTTCATGCCCAAGGTTAGACCGCCGCGACCAGCGCGGTTTCAACTCGAACGGCGGATTACCCGAACTAGCGCATATTTTTGGGTCGAGGGTCAGCAAGCCGTCCAAGCGGTGAACGCGAGTGCAGTCCACCATCAACAACAAGGTGTTCGCCTGTCACGAACGATGACTCATCTGAAGCGAGCCAGACTGCTGCGGCTGCTATCTCTTCTGGTTGACCTAGGCGACCCAGGCTGTGTGCAGCCAGGTTGATCTGCAGCGCGGCTTCGTCCTGCATCATGCGCTTTACCGGTGGTGTCTCAATCGTGCCTGGGCAGATCGCATTTACACGAATTCCTTCGGCGGCGTGATCGGTCGACATAGCCCGGGTCAGGTTGATAACCGCCGCTTTGCTTGCCGCGTACACGACCGCTCCACCGTCGCCATGTAAGCCCGAGATCGAAGCGGTGTTGATGATGGAACCTCCGCCGCGCTCACGCATAGCTGGTACCGCAAACTTGGCACCCAAAAAGACCGACCGTACATTTACCGCCATGACAAGGTCCCAGTCTTCGATGCTTAACTCGACCGCGGTGCCTAGCCGGATGGTGCCCGCATTCGAGAACAGCACATCGAGGCCGCCGAGTCGCTTGACGGTCTCATCGACCATTGCTGCTACGTCGTCTGCCTCGGAAACATTCGCTCCCAGTGAGATCGCGTGCCCACCGGCCTCGGTGATGGCCTCGGCCACCTCGGCCGCCTTGCCAGCGCGGATGTCGACCGCTACAACGGCAGCTCCTTCGGCAGCAAACCGGTGAGCACTCGCCTCGCCGATTCCTGAACCGGCGCCAGTTACGATCGCCACCTTGTTCTCAAGCAGGCCCATGGGTCGCCTTCCCTAGTTTTATTGGTCATCACTTGTCTAGCAGGACGGACTCGGATCGGCGATTCCGCCGGTTGGATGTCAGGATGGGCTCATGACTGACACCATGAGTGGCCCTGCTGAGTTTGACAAGACCCGCGCCAAGCTCTTTCAGGCGAACATCGTTGGAATTATGAACGGCGGGGCGTTGGCGCTGATGATCAGTTTGGGCCACAAGACAGGGCTCTTCGATTCGATGGACGGCAAGCCGGCTCGCACTGCCTCTGAGATTGCCACCGACGCGGGATTGCATGAGCGTTATGTGCGCGAGTGGCTTAGTGCTATGGCGTGCGGTGCCATTGTTGACTACGACGTCGATGCGCAGACTTTTGCTCTACCGGTCGAACATGCCGGGCTACTCACCCGCCGAGCTGGGCCGCTCAACCTGAGTACGCAGTGCCAGTACGTGGCGTTGCTTGGCGAAGTCGAAGATGAGATCGTCGAAGCTTTTCGTAGCGGAGGAGGCGTGCCCTATGACCGCTACCCCCGTTTCCAAGCGCTCATGGCTGAGTCGAGTGGTCAGCGGTATGAACGAACGTTGATCGCTCAGGTCGTGCCGATTTTGCCGGTGGCCCAAGCACTGGAAGCTGGCATTGATGTTGGCGACGTTGGTTGTGGCAGTGGCAAAGCGATGCGTATCTTCGCAGCAGCGTTTCCAGCTAGTCGATTCGTCGGCTTCGACATCAGCGAGGATGCCATTGCGGTTGCCAGGGCGGAAGCAGCGGCGGCCGGCCTGACGAATCTCAGCTTCGAGGTGGCCGATGCTGCGGCACTCGATCAGGTAGACGGTTTTGACTTCCTGACGACGTTCGACGCAATTCATGACCAGGCTCATCCCGACACCGTGTTGGCCGGTATCTACCGTATGTTGCGACCCGGTGGGACGTATCTGTGTGTCGAGCCGAAGTCATCGAGTGAACTGGCCGACAACATCGACGAGCCAATGTCAGCGTTTATGTACAGCGTGTCAACGATGCACTGCATGACAGTATCGATGGCCTACGGCGGCGAAGGGCTTGGCACTGCATGGGGCCACCAGACCGCGGTGGAACGGCTGACGCTTGCTGGCTTCGCTGACATCGAGGTGACCGGTGTGCGCGATGACCGCAGCAACAGCTACTTCCTATCTACCAAACCCGGCTGAGGGCTAGTCATCAAATGGTGTAGACCAACTCGGAATGGCCTCGAACTCGATCAAAACGTTGGCTACCACCCTCGTGGTGTGGTGGGTTCGCTCAACGCCACGGCTCCAGCCCATGAGCACATCGCTGATTCCGTCCTTGTCAGCCAGTGCTCTCAGCCGAGCTTCGGTGTCTCGATCTACCGTCTGTTTTCTCGGGGATCTCGCTGGGCGGCCCGGCGGATTCGACCGCCGTCGTCCAAGTCGCTACTGTCGAGATAACGAAGCTTGGGGGAGCGATGAGCGCACCTGTTCGATATATCGACCGTACTCGCGACTATTATTTGGGTCAGGGGTACGACAAACCGTACGAGTGGGCGCATCACGACGACGCTCCGTTTACCCCCTTGATTAAGCCGCTGGCCGAGTCTCGGGTTGCGATTGTGTCGACGTCTGACATCGCAATTAAAAAGCCGAATGGGGATCGCGATCGCGACAACGATTTCGCCGTTGGCAATGTCTATTCACTTCCGTCTGATACACCAATCGATCTGCTCTATTCGCGCCAAGAGCACTATGACCAGCATGCGACGACTCTCGACGACGTGAATGCGTACTACCCGGTGAGTCGACTAGGTGAACTCGTGGAACGGGGCCGGATCGGTGAGCTTGCCCCACGGTTTCATGGCGTATACACGGGCTATTCGAAACGTAAGACAGCCGAGGTAGACGCACCCGAAGTCCTGCGACGATGTATCGAAGACGAGGTCGACGTGGCGGTGATGACGCCGGTTTGACCGGTCTGTCACCAGACCGTGAGTCTGGTTGCACGTCATCTCGAAGCGAACGGCATTCCCACCGTCATGTTCGGCACGGCCAAGGACATCGTTGAGCATTGTGGAGTTGCCCGGTTCGTCTTCCTTGACTTTCCGCTCGGCAATTCGTGCGGTCGTAGCTTTGACGCCGACCATCAGCATCAGACCTTGGAACTCGGCATGCACCTACTAGAGAACGCAACGGCGCCGCGCACCACCGTGCAGGCCAACGATATCTGGAGTGATGACGACGATTGGAAACGGCTGATCTTCACCGACGATCAGCCCTTCCTCAGCGGCGAGGCGCTCGAAAATTGGATGGCCGCCAAACAGCGCTACCGCGACAAGAAGGCTGCTGGAGAACTGTGAACGACGACGTAACATCTCGAACTCTGACGGTCTTCTCGTCGCCGCTCTGTGGGCCGTGCGAGCAAATGAAGGCGTGGCTCAGGGAACGTGGCTATTCGTTCATCGTGCGAGATGTGATGATGGACGAAGAGGCTGGTGAGCTCTTGGAGTCGCACGGCATTCGCACGACGCCTGCCCTACAGGTTGGCGATCGTTTTGTCGTTGGATTAGACCTTGCGGCGATGGAAGAGGCTCTGGCCGACTGGTAGCACCGCTCATGACTCAACCCGCGAGTCAGGCGTTATTTCTCTGATGGTGAAGACTGCTGCTGCGGCACCGAGCATCAGGCCTGAGCTGACTAGTCCGAGCGCCATGGTTCCAGAGTTGTCCAGCAGCAGGCCTCCGATGAGAGGCCCCGCGACTCGTCCAATCGCCATCATTGCTTGAGCATCGCCTGCCCGTTCTTCGGGGTAGACAGACGCTTGCGCTAACACTTCGAAGACGCCCGGTATTGCCATCCAATAGAAGAAGCCCCACGCAGTCACTGCGATGAAGAACAAGACGCTGGTAAACGCAGTAGCCACAAAGAATGCGCAGAGTGCTGCCAGCGCCATCCATGGGCTGGGGATAGTACGGCGACCAGTCCAGCCTGCGGCAGGGATGCTGACGATGGCGTTCGCTGTATAGCCAATGGCTACCGCCGAGGCTGTGAGCCCAAGCTCGCGAGCTGCAATCGTCACGCCGAACTGAATTACGGCCGAGCCACCGAGACTGAACATGGTCAGTGCAAGCAAGACAATTCGTGCTTGGATCACTGCGCCGTGGCGTGACTTCGGCTGCTGCTTTACACCGAGTGGAACACCACGAGCGAACATCAATGGGATCAGAGGCAAGAGCGCCAACAGCACGAATAGACCAGCCATGCCGAACGCATTGATGACTATGGCGACAGTGGGTGTGGCGCCAACAGCGATGACCGGGCCTACGACCGCGACTCGGGCCATGGTGTTCTTTTGGCCGAACGCGTTTGCCCACGCGAACCAGGTGATTGTGCCGATGGCTAGGCCACTGCCAAAACGCAACCCAAGCAATAGTGGGATGGGTGGCAGTAACGCCGATAACGCGTTGACAACAATAGCGAGGACCAGAGCACTCACTAACACGCGGCGACTCGCTTGCAGGAACCTGCCAGCTGCCCATGACGCAATTGCGAAACCGCCGAGCTGACACATGCCAATCAATGATGCGACAGCTAAACCAACGTCATAGTCGTTGGCAACCTCGGGGATCAAAAACGGTGTGCTGACCAGGACAACTGTCGAAAAGCCGAGTGCCAGCAGCATCCCAGCCGAACGACGTATGTCGAGAGTGTTGCCCAGTCGAAACGGAATCTGCATTAGGAAGCGACACTACCGAATGTGACGCGGCGTTGGTTGCTAGTTGGCGCGGCGGGTTTCGTTCCAGGGGCCTTCATCGGCTCGGGGTTCCTTGGGGAGCCCCAGCACTCGTTCCCCGACAATATTGCGCTGGATTTCGTTGGACCCTGAATAAATTGATGCTGGGCGAGCCCCGAGAAAATGGTCGGCCATGGCCTTAGATGAGCGGGGGTCACCCTTGGTTTCGGTGAATACCGGTGACAGGGGAGCTTCCCCGCTGGGGGCCATGCCGGCAGATCCGTAGAGATGCAGCCCAATCTCGGTCATGCGCTGGAACAGTTCGCTCCACAGCAGTTTGTTGATTGAACTCTCGGGACCGAGAACCTGGTCGCCAAGTATCTGGGTGAGTGAACGCATGCCCAAGAACCGCAGGACTTGGACCTTGGAGTGGCACCATGCAAGATCTTGGCGAACAATCGGGTCGTCGATTTTGCCTGTTGATCGAGCTATGTCTACAAGTCGGTCAAACACACCTTGCATCCGCAGCGAGACCGTCGTTGCGTCGTCGCCGCGTTCATAGGCGAGGAGTTGGTTGGTGACTCGCCAGCCGTCGTTAACGTCGCTGATGACATTGGCAATTGGTGCGCGGGCGTCGGTGAAGAACACCTCGTTGAAATCGTGGCTGCCGACGATATTGATGATCGGCCTGACTTCTATGCCGGGCTGATCCATGGGGCACAGGATGAAGGAGATGCCGCGGTGCTTTGGAGCGGTGGGGTCGGTGCGGCAGAGTGCGAAAATCCAGTTCGCAGTGTGACCCTCTGATGTCCATATTTTCTGACCATTAATGATCCATTCGTCACCGTCGGCAATGGCACGGGTGCTGAGCGATGCAAGGTCTGAACCGGAGTTCGGTTCGGAGTAACCCTGGCACCAGCGGTCCTGACCGGAAAGAATCCGAGGCAAGAACGTCTTCTTCTGTTCTTCGGTGCCGAGCACCATAAGGGTGGGGCCGATCATGCCGATGCCGAAACCATCGTTGGGTCCACCAGTGGGCACGCCGGCTCGGGCAAATTCTTCGTGGAGGATGACCCGCTCGATAGCCGATAATCCACCACCGCCATACTCCGTCGGCCATGCGGGAGCTATCAGATTGTTATCGCTCAGAAGTGCTCGCCAGTTGTCGACGAAGGCTTCGCGTTGATCATAAGGAAGCCCGCGTAATCCCGACCATTCGGTTGGCAGGTGTTCGGTCAGGAATGTCTGAATTTTCGCACGGTATTGCTCGGCTTCGTCTGAATAAGTCGGATCCATGGTGTTACCTCTGAACGTACGTGGTGTTACGAAGCTAGTGGTAAAGCCGATAGCCAGTAGCTTCGGGCTGTTGTGACTATCACCAATCCTCCTCCTGCTGTCCTCCTGGCGACGACGCCCTTCTTGGCGTTTAGAGCGCGCCATTTTGGGTTGGTTTGGTTAAGCGGACTCATCTGGCATTTGTGCCGATGGGGCGTGGCGTTTCTTGGTACCTACTTGATCAACGAGCTGACTGGCTCACCCCGACTCGTGCAGTTGGCAGGCACAACGTTGTACGCCCCTCTGCTGATTGGTGGCGTGATCGGCGGCGTGCTATCTGACCGGATCGACCGACTCGCCACGGTGCGAATCCAGATGGCTGCGATGGTGCCGATAACTGTCTTGATCGGGATGCTGGTGCGGTCGGGCCACATCGCGGTCTGGATGCTCTACATCTACATGTTCATTGTCGGCTTTGGGTGGGTAAGCGACATGACCAGTCGGCGGGCGCTCGTGTTTGACCTTGTTGGCGATGCTCTGCTCGACAAGGCCATGGCTATGGAGGCAATGAGCCTGGCGATGGGGATGGTCTTCGGCGCTCTGGTTGGTGGGTACGCCGTCGAATCGGTCGGTATCGGCGCTGCGTACTTTGCTATCGCTGGCTTTGCGTTTTTGGCGATGCTTGTGCTGATGCCGGTCACAAGCCCGACACCTCGGGCCGCACGCGAAAAGACGCCGAGCGACGGGCCGACTGTGCGTGAGCTGATTCGTCACCGTGGGCTGATTAGCATCCTTGGTGTCACGGTGATCGCGAACTTCTTCTTATTTGCCTACTTCCCGATCATCCCCGTGATCGCCGAGGACCTCGATGCATCACCCCTGCAAGTCGGCTTGTTGGCCGCCGGTACGGGTATGGGCATGATGACCGGATCGCTAGTGATGGCCCGGATGACACCACGCCACAGGGGCCGGGCCTACCTTGCTGGTCTGGTGGTCGCGTTCGGTTTTCTCATCTTGTTTGCGATAGGAACGAGTTACTGGTTTGTGTTCGCTGCCATTGTCGCATCGGGCGTCGGAAGTGGCGTCTTTGGTGCCACCCAGTCAACGTTGGTAGTCGCAGCAGTACCCGAGGCATCTCGGGGTAAGGCCCTGGGACTCTTGTCGATGGCCATTGGAGGGTTGCCGCTTGGCATGTATGTGCTGGGCGAAGTCGCCGAAGCAACCAGCCCAACGACCGGACTGCTGATCAATGCGATTGGGGGCGCGGTCGTGCTTGGAGCGTGGGTGATGTTTCGACCTGAGGTTGCTTCGATGACCGACGAGCAACTTTGATGATCGACGAGTAATACCGATAACTGGTTACGAGAAGCCTGGCGGGGATCAGGTGCCGGTGCAGATCGCCGTGTACTGCCCGAGAAAACCGGTTGCACCTTTTTGTGTCCACAACTCGCAACCGTGCGACGATTGTGATGTCACTCAGAGGATCGATCATGTCTGAGTGTCCCGGGGGCAACGACATGAGAGACGCGGACATGGCTGAGGGAGCACTAGCGGGATTACGAGTCGTCGATCTAACCGATGACTCGGGGCGGTTTGCCACCAAGCTGTTGACCGAACTCGGCGCTGACGTCGTTCGAGTGACAACCACGGGCTCACCCGGTAAAACGATGGTTGACCCGGTGGCTGCTGCCCGGGGTGGGGTACTTGACTGGTGGTACGACGGCGGCAAGCGTCGCTGCATCGCCGACCTCGATACTGAGGCAGGACGCGACACGTACCGGCAGCTGTGTGCTGCTGCTCACCTGGTCATCGAGACTGAGCCAGCCGGCCGACTCGCCTCGTATGGCATTGATCATGACGACCTGCTGGCCCTTCAACCGACGCTCGTGCAGGTTTCACTGACACCATTCGGGCGCACTGGACCAAAGTCCAACTGGGTCACTTCAGACCTGGTGTCGGCAGCACACGGTGGCTTTATGGCAGTCACAGGTTTGCCCGATCGACCATTAAACGTCTGGGGCCGTCAGGCGTATAATCACGCTGGCTTCACTGCCGCGATTGCGGGTCTCTCGGGTGTCCGTGCCGCTCGGGTCGATGGGCACGGACGCCATTTTGATGTGTCGATACACGAGTCGGTCACCGGTTCGATCGAGAATATTTTCATGCAATATTTCTTCGACGACCTGTTGCCCACCATGTCGAAGGTCGCCCAACGACAAGGAGCGCTGCATTGGTTGCGGGCCTACGATTTAGCCGAATGTAAAACGGGCTACGCCATGATTACACCCACACCAACACCCGAGTTGTTCGTGAACTGGATGGTTGAGGCTGGTCACGAGCCTGCTGTTGCATTCACTGGGATGGACCTAGCCGAGATGCTCGATCGCGTCGACGAGCTCATGAGTTGCATCCGCGATTTCGTCATCAACTACGACGCCATGGACCTCTGGTGGGAGGCACAAGCTCGGCACTGCGCTCTTGGTGGAGTGCACGATGTGCCTGCGGTGGCCCAGGTCCCGCAGTACGAGCATCGCCAACTTTTCCAGAACGCTGAACTTGATGACACCGTGGTGCGGGCCCCCGCCCGCATGGTGGTGATGAGCGAGACACCTGCCTCGCCGATTAAACCGCCAGCCGGCGACGACACCGCCCTGGACGAATTGCTCGCGGAGTGGGGCGCAGCTCGAGCAGCAGCGCCCTCGCCTGTTGCAGCACCGGGCGATCGGCTGGCACGGCCACTTGAGGGCCTCCGTATTGCTGACTTCACCTGGGTGCTGGCCGGCCCGTTCTGCACACGCATGTTGGGTGACCTGGGGGCCGACGTGATTCGTCTCCAGAACGAGGAACGCTCCACACTCGTGAACCGCCCCGACTATCCGTACTATTTTGTCTGGAATCGGTCGAAGCGAAGCGCAACTATTGACATGAAACATCCACAGGCTCTGGCGGCTGCTCGACGACTGATCGAGAACTGCGACGTGTTGATCGAGAACTACAGCGCAGGGGTGCTCGAGGCGTGGGGCCTGGACTACGAGACGGTGCATGTGTGGAACCCGCGGTTGGTCTATGTGACCATGTCAGGTTGTGGTCATGATGGGCCATGGAAGCATGTCATTTCGTACGCGCCGACGGTGCACGCGCTGTGCGGCATCACCCATCTCACCAATTTCGCCGACCGAGGTGATGTCGGAGCAGGGTTTTCTCTCAACGATCACCTGGCCGGTTACAGCGCGGCGGTGACCACACTTGCTGCGCTTGCAGCACGTGAACGCACTGGCCGGGGCCAGAAGATAGACATGGCTCAGCTCGAGATTGGTACCTATTGCATCGGGCCAGCACTGATCGACCACTTCGCCAACGACCGAGCAGCACAACCAGCCGGTAATACTGATGGACTACATGACCATGTTCCGAACGAGGTGTACGCGACCTCAGATGGCTTCGTTGCCGTGTCGGTGACCTGTGACCAGCAATGGCCGTCACTCGTGGACATCGTCGGCGCCGAGTTCTCTGACCCTGCGCTGGCTGACGAGCAAACCCGCCGGCAGCGCCGATCCGAAATAGATGCCGTGTTGAGCGCATGGGCAAGTGATCGCACCGCCGACGAGGCCATGTCGACCCTGCAGGCCGTAGGCATCCCGGCAGGATCGGTACAACACGCTGGCGAGTTGTTTGTCGATGATCCACAGCATCGAGCTCGAGGGTTTTGGCAGGAGGGCGAACACGCGGTCTTCGGCCACCGGCATATGGACACTTTTCCTTCATTGATCGACGGCCAGCGCGTTGGGGTTGGTCGCTTATCGCCGGCGTACCTGGGTGAGCACAACTTCGATGTCTGGACTGAGGTGGCGGGCTACGAGTTCGAAGAGGTCGCCACCGGCATGGCCGAGGGTTTGTTCAGTTGATCTTGTTTTTTCCCCAAGGGACGTGATCGGATGGACCTCTTCATCCAACGATGCTTCGATGGTTTGTTCAACGGAGCTATTTACGCATCTCTGGCGCTCGCGCTCGTCATGCTCTTTCGGGCCACCGGACTGTTGAATTTTGCCTTGGGTGAAATCGGTATGGTCGGCGGATACACATCGCTGGTCATGCTGACTCCGGCTGTCGGGGTGTCTGCGGCCGCGGCCGGCGGCGGCGGGTTCCGCTTTCCAGTAGCGGGAACCTCGTTTGCGTCACGACTGCCAGGTCACCCCTATCCCGTTTTGGTTGCCATCGCTGTTGGGGTTCTAACCAGCGCGCTACTTGGCGTTCTGCTTCAGCGGCTTGTGCTCTATCGACTGCGCAACCGATCCGACTTTGTGAAAGTCAATGCGACCATCGCATTATTACTCGCGCTCACAGGCCTTGTGAGCGAAGTATGGGGTGGCGCTGCGCAGCGGTATCCGTCGGTTTTTCCCAACGAACCCACCGATTATGTGAATGTGTTTGGTGGCCGGCTTCGTTACACAACACTTGGCGCATGGGCGGTGCAGTTGTTCCTGCTGCTGCTTCTGGGAGTCCTCATAAATCGAACGAAGACCGGTCTGGCCTTTCGGGCCATTACGAGTAATGCTGAAGCCGCCTCGCTCATGGGAATCCGGGTGCAGCGAACGCTGGCCATTGGGTGGGCGGTGTCGTGTGGTATCGGGGCATTAGCGGTGTCACTTGTGGCGGCGTCGACGATCTTGCGCCCGGGAATGATGGTGACCGTGCTCATTCTGGCGTTCGCTGCCGCAACGATCGGTGGTCTGGACAGCCCGAAGGGTGCTGTGGTGGGTGGGGTTATCGTGGGCCTGACGCAGTCTCTCGTACCGGGATATACACCGTTTCCAAGTGAGCTCGCCGTTGTGCCGCCCTTTCTGGTCATGACGATTCTGTTGATGTTTCGGCCGACCGGGCTCTTTGGCACCTCACGGGTGGTGCGTGTATGAGCCGCCCACCCCAATCTCAAAACAGTCGAGCTCGGTTGGCCGCAACCGCCGCAGCACTGGGCGCAGCGGTGTTGTTACCGGTGATCGTGAATCGAGGTTTGCTCGAAGATTTTTCGAGAGTGTTCGTGCTGATACTGGCTGTACTAGGGGTGAACCTGTTAACGAGTACGACCGGGCTTATTTCGCTCGGTCATGGCGTTTTTGTTGGCATTGGCGCCTTCGCCATGGCGAATCTGCTCGATGAGAACATCCCGGTAATCGTGGCGTTGGTTCTCGCCACAGCCGTAGCTGGCTTTGCGGGCATGATCGTTTCGCTACCCGCTCTCCGGGTTCGGGGCCCCTATCTGGCGCTCATTACCTTGGGTCTGTCGGTCATGTTTCCGCCGATTGGTCGACGGCTTGGCAAAATCACTGGTTCAGCGCTCGGTCGGTCAGTGGAAGTCGATGGGTTCGACCCACCCGACTTTCTTCGGCTTGATGAACGCCCGCACATCTGGAACTACGTGGTGTGCCTCACCGTGGTGGCGGCGTGGTTTCTGCTTACCAGGAACCTATTGAATAGCCGGATCGGTCGAGCTATTCGGGCGACCAAGGACCACGAACATGCCGCTGCAGCGTTCGGTATAAATATATCGATGGCCAAGACCGGAACCTTTGGGATCTCTGCGGCGATGGCCGGAACCGCCGGGGCACTACAAGCCATCATTGACCCGTATCTAAATACGAACGATTACGACTGGACCCTGTCGCTCAAGCTCTATACATCTGCTGTGATCGGCGGGCTCGGATCATTGCTGGGTGCGGTCGTGGGTGCGGTGATTTACGTCGGCCTGCCGTGGCTCAACGAAGTTCTTGGTTTGCTGGATAGCCCATCGTTAGCTTTCGGCCTTGGCCTCCTGGTTGTGATTATGGTTGCGCCCAACGGTGTCGTTGGCCTGTTGGCCCGCTTCAAGAAAAAACCACGCAGCTCGCAGGACGGCGATTGACATGTGACCGGCTTCGGTCAATGAGCGGTCAGCGGTACCAGTCGGCGAGCCTGGCTAGGCCATCGTCGATGGAGACCGTTGGTGTCCAGTCAAGAAGTTCGCGGGTCAGGCGTTGGTCGTACCAGTGGGCGGTGCTGAGTTGCTCGGCAAGGAAACGGGTCATTGGGGGATCCGTGGTGAGCCGCCCGGCCGCCCACACGGCCTCGACGAGCGCTCCGCCGGCCTTCGCTGCCCATGTCGGTACGCACCGCATTGGCAGTTCAAACCCTGCGGCATCGCAAAGCCCGCGCAGTAATTCGGTGACCGGACGAGGTTCGCCGTTGGAGATGACTAAGGCCTGGCCATCAATAGCGGGGGCCTGATCGAGTGCAGCAGCGAGCGCGTCGGCGGCGTTGTCGACGTACGTCGAATCGACGAGTGCAGCGCCGGATCCGATCAGTCGCAGGCTGCCACTAGTAGCACGTCTTACGACTCGAGCAACGAGCTGTTCATCGCCGGGCCCCCATACGAGATGTGGGCGAACGGCCGTAACCGCCATCTCGCCACCGGCGCGGGCAAGGACGAGTTGTTCGGCTTCGGCTTTGCTGCGGGCGTAGTACGAACGAGTCGAGGCCGGGTCGGCCGGCAACGCCGACTCTCCAATATGTGCCTTGCCTGAGCTGGCGACCGAGGGTGAGGAGACATAGACGAATCGGGTTACGCCTGCCTGTTGGCTTGCGTTGATCAGGTTGCTGGTACCACCAATGTTGACGTCGGCGAAGTCACGCCACCTGCCCGCGGGTGAGACTCGAGCTGCAAGATGAATTACGGCCTGTTGATCTTTGACGGCAGAGCGAACAACTTGTTGATCGGTGATGTCGCCTTGGATTTCTGCGTAGTCCAGCCCACTGGGGCGACGTTGTAGGACGGTCACCGTGTGACCATTGCGCCCGATCGTCTGCGCAACTGCTCGGCCAAGCATCCCGCTCGCTCCAGTGACCAGCACTCTCATTGAATGACGCTCATAGGCGGGGTGGCTTGCCGCCACGTAACACCGTTTCGGCCCATTTCTGAACCCGGGTGCGGTCGATCTTGGAATTATGGCGCCGGTCGACCGGGATTGTCGGGGTCACCAGCACTGCGGCGATCTCGGCGGAGACTGCCGCCCGAACAGCAGCGGTAACGAGGGCGTCCGCAACAACAGTTGACCCGACAGATTCGCCGGCCACGACCACTGCAAGCTGTTGGTTGCCGATTGGCCCTACCCCCACAGCGACGGCGTGGTCGACACCGGACACTGACTCGGCTTGCAGTTCGGTCTCTACCGGTGCAAATACGCCAGTGGCGGCATGGATCAGATGATCGACCCGCCCTTCGATCCATAAACGTCCGAACTCGTCCAGATGACCAACGTCGCCGCTTCGGTGCCAGGAGGCCGCTCGGGTAGGCCCAATCGTGGAAGCCGCCAGGGGTATGTCGCCACTCTTTGTCGGCTTTGCTGACAAGGCTGCTTGGCCTTTATGGTTGACGCTCGAATCGTTCGTGAACGCATGGCTTTGGTTGCGCCACAGGTGGTCATAGCCCTGGCTCAAATGATTGGCCCGAACCCAGACTTCACCAAGCATTCCGGCAGCCAGCGGATCAGGAAATGTCCCACTCGGAGCGGTGATCGGGCGGATTGTCAGATCGACTGTCGCCAGTGGCTGACCGACACAAACACCGGCATCGGACGCATCGGCCCCTATCTCATTGGCTGAAGCAATAGTGACCGGCATGAGCTCAGTCATGCCATAGGGAGTGAAGAAATGGGCGTTGGGGAACACTGGCTGGATCGCCGCAAGCAGTTGTGGCGACACCGGTGCGCCGGCCGTGGCGACCGCACGAATCGACTGCAGCGCACTGCGGCTAGGGCCCTGGAGATCATCGGAGGTGGCAGCGATATTGGTGAGCACTGCGGGCGAGGCAAACACGATGGTGGCCTCGATGGCCGTCGCTGCATCGGCAATGGTTTGCGCTGTCAGCTTGGCGGGCTTGGTTACATCCATCGGTGGTACGACCGACGGAATACCCAACGCTGGAGCAAGCACAGCGAAGGGCGCGAATGCTACGACGGCTTTATCTGACGGCTCGATTCCAAAAGCACCGTGCAGAGCGTCACGCTGCGCCTCGAGTTGACGGTGGGTGTAGACAACGCCCTTGGACGGACCGGTTGAACCCGAGGTGAATACGACTACTGCTGGGTCATCGGGCAACGGTTCAGCTGGTGTGGTCACCGTCGACCCAGAGCCAGCAAGCTCATCGAGGCTGCTGAGCCGCAGGCGCGTGGCGGGCAGTCGCAAACTTTTGGCCAACAGCAGGCCGCGCCAATCGCCGACGACATAGTCGGGCCGTGATGATCGAAGCGCTCGGCGCAGGCCATCGAGCCCAAGCCCAGCATCGGGCGCTACGACGATGATTCCCGCCCGCAGGCAGGCATAGACCAAGACGGTCAGATCGATACCGGGTGGAACTAGCGTCGCCAACCGGTCGCCGGGACGAATGCCTGCAACGAGGAGACCTCGGGCAAGGGACTGCACACGTTCGTCGAGCTGGCCAAAGCTGATCGAGCGTTCGACACGCTCGGTGGCCTTTGACCTCATCTCGATGATTGCCTTGGCATCGTCATTGCGTCTTAACTCGACGGCGGACCAGATGGGCGCTGAGGTGCGAGGCCCATTCGGGGTCGATATAGGCACCCGGGCACCGCTAACCCGGTCATTGATCCAGGTGTCGATGAGGTCGATGGCGTCAGTGTCTTCGACGATTTGGTGGCCGGCATCGGGATAACGATGAACGTCGGCATGGGGAAGCCGTTGCATCAGGTCGTGCAGGAACGCGTCAGAGAAGATGATGTCTTTGGCTCCCCACATCAACAGTGCCGGAACGTCTTGCAGCTTGTCGAGTCCAGCGGCTACCCCGGCGAGAGTTTCGAAGGACTCATGGGTTTGCTCGATGGGGATGTCTTCGACGAAGTCGCGGACGCCGGTACGCAACGCAGCGGTGCGATACGGAGCGGCGTACCCGCGGTAGACCTCACGCGTCAGTTGTGGCCGCGCCATGCGAAGGGCGCCATGCAAGAACATCGGGGTTGTCTTACACGTGGCTCGAAGCGTCGCTCGGGCGATCGAGATCAGCGGCGGCACCTTGACGGCAAGTGGGCGAGCGACGCCAGTGTTCATCAAGACAACCCCAGCAAGTTGGTCAAGATTTTGTTGCGCCCAACCCATTGAGATCGGGCCACCCCAGTCATGGGCAATCGTGATGACTGGACCCTCGATGTCGAGTGCTCGCGTTACCGCAGCCAGGTCTGAAATATGGTCGGCGAGGCGCCGGGGTCCACCAGTGCGTTCAGAGAATCCCATATTCAGCGCATCAACAGCGATCACCCGCCAGTCGGTCAGCGATTGAGCGAGCCCACGCCACATGTATGACCAATTAGGATTTCCGTGAATACAGAGCACGGTTCCGCGGGCGGACTCGCGGCCACTATCGAGTACGTGCCACGTGCGTTTTACGCCGTCGGCATCGATGGCAGATACCAGGTTTGACCATGCCGGGTCCAGACCGATTAGGTCGCGTGGCGGAAGTCGCGCCATTCTGCTTTTGGTGTTCATTCTTAACGGCATATAGTACCGGATAGCCCGTCGACCCTCCCGGGTCTCTACCTGGTCGTGTGAGTGAACCGTGGCAGCCCCGAGATCTCGTTTTTTTAATGTCGCCGTTTCTGGCTTGGCCCATGTCGATGCCGACGTCGAGGTTTCGTCGTCTGACCTTGAGAGCCAGATTACCGAGACAATGGAGCGACTGAGCATGCCGCCGGGCCTGCTTGAAGGCCTGACTGGCATCAAGAATCGCCGGTTTTGGTCTGAAGGAATGGCGCCAAGCGACGCCGCTGCGCTTGCCGCACAAAAGGTGCTGACGCAGACGCCAGTCGACCCGTCCAAGATTGGTGCACTGATTAATACATCGGTGAGCCGTGACTATCTCGAGCCGTCAACTGCAGCGATCGTGCAAGGCAAGATCGGCCTTGGACGCGATTGCATCAACTTCGATATTGGCAGCGCATGCCTGGGGTTCATGCAGGGGGCGGCGCTGGCTGCATCGATGATCGAGCGTGGTGAGATCGGGCATGCCCTGATCGTTGCGGGCGAAGACGGTCGTCCAATCGTCGAAAAAACCATCCGGAACTTGCAAGACACGACCACCGACGATCCTTCGTTTCGCGAGCAGTTCGCCTGTTTGACATTGGGATCGGCTGGTATTGCAATGGTGCTGTCACTCGCCGAACCCGATGACGGCCTGCCGCGTTTCATGGGTGGACTTAGCGTGTCGGCAACGCACCATCATGCGCTCAGTGTTGGTAACTACGACGGTGGTCGTACTGATTCGCAGGCCTTATTGATGGGGGGCCTTGAACTGGCCGAAGACGGATGGGCCGAAGCCGCGACAGCATTTGACTGGTCTATCCCTGACGTTCATACCTTTGCGATCCATCAGGTCAGCAAGGTTCACACCGACATGCTGGTCGATCTGCTTAAGTTCGATCCTGAACGCACACCGCGGATCTACCCCGAGTTCGGCAATACCGGACCGGCGTCAGTGCCGACTGTGCTGTCCAAAGAAGTCGACGCTGGCCGCGTCACGCACGGCGACCAGGTGCTGTTGGTCGGTATGGGAAGTGGCATCAACGCTGCCGCTTTCGAAATTCGCTGGTAGCTGGTTCGCCAAGACCGAAACCTGTTCCCTCTAACGCAGGTGGGTCAGAGTGCATAGCTGAGCGGCGCGGTCACGGGTGTGTATTCGCCTCCCGGAAATGACGAACACACGAGCTCGTCTGTTCCGGGTGATGCGGCTTCAACAAGCACGACAATAAGCAGGTTGGGTCATGGTCGGGTTCGCTCCTTAGCCTGCTTGCTGTTGTGTCCGCTCTAACTAAGACATGCACATTTCGATCTGACGGTGCCTTTGGGGGCGGCAGGTGTCAGTATCGACACGTACTTCGGAGGAACTTCATGACGATCACCATTACCAATGGTCCACTGTCGCCAACCCCGCCCGCCACGGTGAATTACACACTCGATGGGCCTAAGAACAAGATGCTGTTCTCACCGTTTCCTCGGCGCGTCCGAGCGGTCTTTGGCGGCGAGGTCGTACTTGATACCGACGATGGCATGCTGCTGCACGAAAGTGGGCTGCTACCAGCGCTGTACGTTCCTGTCGCCGATGTCCGGACCGATTTATTGACCAAGGCAGAGCACACGACGCATTGTCCTTATAAAGGCGATGCGTCCTACTGGACGATCACCGCAAACGGCGATACGTCACAGAATGCGGTCTGGGGATACGAAATACCCGTTGAGAGTGCAGCGTTCATCAAGGGTTTCATGGCGTTGTATTGGGAGCGGGTCGACCAGTGGCTCGACGAAGACGAAGAAGTCTTTGGTCATTTGCGTGATCCGTATCACCGCATCGATATTCGACCGACCAGCCGAGCCATCACCGCGTCGATTAACGGACGTGTTGTCGCTGAAACGACTGGCGCCTATGTGCTCTCTGAAACGGGACTTCCAAACCGTTACTACATCCCCGAGGCCGACGTTCGTGCAGAGCTCTTTACAACCTCGAATACCAGCACCCATTGCCCATATAAGGGTGATACCAACTATCGAAGCCTGGCCGATACCGAAGCAGGCGCTGATATTGCGTGGATCTACGCTGACCCGTTTGATGAGTCAGTGCGGATTGCTGGCTATTGGTCCTTTGATAGTGACCGCGTCACTATTGCTGGCTAGTTAGAACCGGCCACCACTCAGGCGCACCTGTGGGACTAGGCGCTTCATCAGTGGAGCGTATTCGCCGTTGTCGAGTGGGGTCATACGGACTGCTTCTCAGCCCTGGCCGCGTCGATGGGCCCACTACGTGTGCCTGCTGATGCAGCACCCAGGCTGCAGTGGCTACTAGCTAGTGCCCATCGGGAAGATGCCAGGCATGATCGAGAAACCGGGCAGGGCCTTGACCCGGTCGGTCCAGCGGCGCAGCGCGGGATAGTCCAGTCGTGAAACGCCACCCTCTTCGGACAACACAACGTCGGGGAAGATTGCAATATCGGCGATGGTTGGGTGGGAAGCCGAGCAGACCCAATTCAAACCTTCGCGCTCGCGGAACCAGAGGTGCTCGTCGAGCATCCGAAATAGTCGGTGTGCCCCGGCTCGGCATGCTTCGATGTCAAAGTCGTAGCTCAGGTTCACATAGAGGCGTGCGGCAGATGCTGTGTTCGTTGTGCCCTCGGCGAAGAGCAGCCATGATGCTGTCTCACCGAGCAGCGCTGGATCGCGGATGGGGTACCAGTGGCCGCTGGGATCGTACTTAGCGGCCAGGTAGACGAGGATCGCGTGGGCGTCCCACAGCACGTATCCGTCATCATTGATGACCGGGATATGGCCAAGTGGGTTGATCTTCTTGAACTCGTCGGTCTTGTGCTCGAGGCCGGGAAAAAAGTCGATAGGTACCGACTCGTAGGGCACATCGAGAAGGCTCATCATCAGGCGCTGCTTGTAGCAGTTCGCCGAGAGCTCATAGTCGTACAGCTTGATCATTTGTCGCTTCTGCTCCTAGATGTCGAGCACGAGGCGGTCGCCTGCAGCCCGTGACACACACGTCATGATCTGGTCGCCGGCGTCTCGCTCGCTCTGTTTCAGGTGAACGTCTTGATGATCGATCTTGCCTTCGATGACCGGCACTACGCATGTGCCACACGCTCCTTGTTCGCAGGACGACGGCATTGCGATGCCCGAGTCGCGAAGGATCTGGAGAATCGACTTGCCGGGCGGTACGTGCAGGTTGACGGCGGAGCGGGCGAGCGCAATCTCGAAGCTTGACGAGTTATCGATCTCGGTGGTGTTTTTGAAGTACTCGAAGTGCACAGCCTGGTCAGGCCAGCCGGCAGCAGTTGCAATCGTGCGGGCTGTTTCGAGCATTGGGCCCGGTCCGCAGATGTATACCTGGTTGGCGTGCCCGTAGCCGTCGAGCAGGCGTGCAAGTTCAGCGCCGGTCTCGTCGGGAGATAAGCCAACGTGGGTGGTCACCGCATCACCAAGCTCGGAGCGGATCTCTTCGAATGCAAGATGTTCATCGGCTTGTGCGAAGTAGTGCAATTCGAACGCCAGGCCCATGGGCTTGAGCGCTTGGGCCATCGCCAGCATGGGCGTCACGCCAATACCGCCGGCAACTAGCACTGTGCGAAGTGAATCGCGCCGGAGAGGGAAGTTGTTGCGAGGCTCCGAAATCGCGAGCACATCGCCCTCGCGCACCGTGTTGTGTAGACATTGTGAGCCACCAGTTGAGTCGGCTTCGAGCTTGACACCAATGCGATAACTTGATGTGTCGCCTGGGCCATTGGTGA
Organism: uncultured Acidimicrobiaceae bacterium; assembly: GCA_905182135.1. GTDB lineage: Bacteria > Actinomycetota > Acidimicrobiia > Acidimicrobiales > UBA10347 > UBA10347. The sequence goes on from CAJJAG010000003.1 coordinate 346,138, forward strand.
GTGAGTACTGACGTACCAAACCGTTAGGTAGGTGCACATCGAGGTGAGCGCCCGGCTGAAAAGTAGGTAGCGGGTCGCCAACCGACACGAGTTCGAAGCCGACGATGTCTTGAGCTGTTATCCACTTGCGAGCGACCTGTACCCGCAACGGTGCTTGGCGATCGAGCATTGGCTCTGGCATGACCGAGAGTGCGAGCGACACCTGGTTGATCGTGGCCACCATCGGTTCTGGCGGTGGCAGTTGTGCCGCTGCGGTTTCGGCTGCGATCACTAGTTTGCCGAGTGCAGTTGCGTGATGGCGAAGCACCCCAAGCTGTTCGACTTGGGCGGGCACCTCGGTCAGCACGGCTCGAATGATCGAACGATCCGAGTCCACCGGTTGCACGAAGAACACTGCAGTACTTGATTCCGTAGTGTCCGTCTCGGTTGAGGTGAGGGCGGTTGAGGTGAGGGCTATGGCGTAGTCGTTGACCTCAGTCGCCGTCATTCGCGCAGTGTTGGCATCAAGCGATGCGACTGGTTGGAAGCGATGTTGGCGGAGCTGGTCGAGCACGACCTGAGAAGGAGCGTTCACGGGCAGGTTTCGCAGCGTGAATGGGGTGCCGTCGTCGAGCGCAGCCACGATGGGCGGTTTGCCGATTGGGTCTTCGCCTGACCACACCAGCCCGTATTTCTCGACGGCGGCAAACGTGCGATTACATATCGTACGAGCGGGAGCGTCGGCGGGGTGCGCAGGTATGTACGTACAGCCAGCCGATCGGTTCGAGTAACGCCAACCGTGATAGCGACACGTGAGTTCGGTGCCGTCGTTGGTGCCGATCGATAGTCGTACACCGCGATGTAGGCAGCGGTTTTCCCACACGTTGATGAACTCATCGTCGGCTCGCCAGATCGCGACTTCGCGACCAAGTAATTGGCCGTGGAAAATATGGCGGTGCGGCAGATCGAGCATGGTTGCCACCGGATGCCACAGTGTCGTTGGGTCGGTCAGTGTCGTTGGGTCGGTCAGTGTCGTTGGGTCGGTCATGAGGTCACGCTTGCCGAGGTTGGGCTCACTGGGATTACGCCGTAGGTGACACCAAGGTCCGACAGCCAACGCCGGTACGCGATGGCGACCTTGTCGGCTCGGATGGGCGTCTCTGCCCGCGAGTCCAGCGGTAACAGCTTGGGGTGCTGGTTCTCGAGGATTGGTTTGTCTTGGCCGAAAATTGTCTGCTGGAACTTGCGGATGGCCGCGTCGGTATTATCCGGGTCGAGCAGGGACAAGAACATGTGTGCCTCGATTCGGTCCTGCGCAGTTGGTCGACAGAACAGAGCGATTACGTCCATGCGGTCTTTGTCAAGTGGTGTGGTTTTGTACAAGATCACGCAGAACGGGTGGGGTACCCGGTAGAGGTAGTCGCTCATCTGCCCTTCGGTCGAGGTTGTCGCTGCACGAGGTTGATAGAAGACGCACTCGGTTGCCCACACGTCGTTGGTGTCGGGGTCGATGTGCACGTCGTACTCGACGACCTCGGTGTGCGGCTCGGCGCCCAGCACATCGGTATGCACAAAAGGGAAATGGCCCATGTCTAGGAAGTTCTCAACCGCCCGTGGAGCAGATACGTGCACACCAATGGTGCCTGCGTGCACATTGCGGCGATCAGGCTCGCTGAATTCAGGGATGGCGAAGAGTCTGTCGGGGGGCGAACCCAAACATGTCCACACGTACAAGTACTCGACGAGTATTGGCAGTGGCGTGGCGTCTGCATCAGCGGTTAGCCACACCACAGGATCGCCATTAGCATCAAGTCGATAGCTGAGTTGCTCACCCAGCAACACTGCGGTGTTCGGCTGGTCTGTGGTTATTTCATCAAGCGGTAGCAGCGGGTGCCACTGGTCAAGAATGACCGGATCTGTGCATGTAGTTGCAACGTTTGCCGTCAAAGGGGCCTCATCCCAGGTTGATGATTGGAAGCTATCGCCGGACCGCGAAAGTGTCAAAGTGGTTAACCCTTCAGTTAACCCTCTGGAAATATACAAACGGGATCAGTTAGCTGCCTACGGTCAAGGCTGCGAATTTTTCGGCGAGGTAGTCCATGGCTGCGATGGGTTCATAGCGTGCCGGGTTCTCGGTACTCACGCACGTCTCGAAGGGTTCGATAACGGCATCGGCGTCGGGTTCGTGGAAGAAAATCAGGCTGATTAATTCCTCGTTTGGCGCTCCGGCCATCGGCGGCAATACGCGGTGTTCATTTGAGCACCAGCGATCGTTGGTCCACTGACGTAACATGTCGCCGGTGTTGATGATGAGGCTCCCATCGACACAAGGTGCGTCGACCCAGTTCCCATCGTCGTTGAGCACTTGCAGACCGCCTACACCAGGTTGGCGATCAAGAATCGTGAGGGTCCCGAAGTCGGTATGTGGGCCAATCCGGTATTGACCTTCGGCTGGATCTTCTCGGGTGAACGGCCAGTACCAGTTCAGCGTTCCGGTCGCTGTGGTGTTGCGACAGTGGTCGAGCAGGTGGTCTTGCTCGAGGCCCAATGCGAGCGCAAACAGCTGGAGCAACTCATCAGCGAGTCGCAGAGCTTCACGCCAGAAGAGTTCTGCAGCCGGTTGCAGAGTCGACGGCGCAGAAGGCCACTGGTTCGGGGCGTACCACGTCGGGTGTTCGGCGCGCAGCGACTCATCGCGAACGTCGACCGTTCCATAGGCGAAGGTTTCCTTGAGGTCGGGCGGTGTGTCGACACCATAAGTAGCGGCGTTGGACTCTTTGCCTCCACCGATCCAACCTCGGTACGCATCATTGATCGGCGTCAACTTTGCCTTTTCGGCTTCGGGTTGATGGAAGAAGTCGGTGCAAGCAGCTCTTGCCTCAGCAAGCACTAGCGGGTCGATCCCATGGTTAACCACGACTAAGAAGCCGCATCGCTGCAGCTGGGCGTCTACCGTCGCCGCAAGTTCAGCGCGTGCCGAGTCGTCACCGTCGAACCAGGGTGCGAGATCGATGAGAGGAATGAAATTCTCGTCTGAACTGGTCATGGTTGCCTCTGATATCTATCGAGCTTCGCGGGAATAGGGTTGGGCCAACGCCGCTGGAGCGGCGAGCCGTCTGGCCCGGTTTGGACTCGCCGAGACGGCGATGACGACGAGATAGGCGGCGATGAAGGGCATCATCTTCAAGAAGTCAGATGGCACGTTGACTTGCGCCAACTGCAACGTGAAACCCAGTCCGTTCAATCCACCGAATGCAAGTGCCCCGATCAATGCCAGCCACGGTCGCCATCCGGCCAAGATCACGAGTGCGACAGCGATCCAACCAATGCCAGCCGTCAGCCCGTTCTGCCAGGTACCGACGATGGCTACGGTAAGATAGGCGCCGCCAGCACCCGCCCCGAACCCGCCGATTGCCGTGGCGATGTAGCGCATCTTTGTAACCGAGATGCCGGCAGCGTCGGCAGAAGCTGGATCTTCGCCAACGGCTCGTAACGCCAGACCGACTGCCGTGCGGTTCAGCACATAGGTGGCAGTGATCACGGCTATTACGCCGAGGTAGACGACCAGGTCATGGCCGAACAGGATTGGCCCGATGGCGGGAAGGTCACGTAAGGCACTCGGAAAGAGTGGTGTTACATCGACACCGTTACGGGCTGACAACAAGCTGGGTTCGCCACTGGTGCCGATAAAGGATGAGAACCCGGATCCAACGATTACAAGTGACAGCCCCGATACTGTCTGGTCGACGCGTAAGGTCACCGCGAGCACCGCATGAATGAGTGCGAGCGCAACACCGCCTAGCCCGCCAATGATGATGGCCACGATCAGGCTGCCTGTTGTGTTGCCGGCCCAGAAACCAATAACGGCACCCATGAGCATCATGCCTTCGATACCCAGATTCATGACCCCTGATCGATTCGTGATGATCTCGCCAAGCGCGGCGAACAAGATGGGCGTTGAGGCGACTATGGCACTCGCAATCGAGAGGATCACGACACTGTCGTTCATATTGCTGCCTTGATCTCCGAGGTCGGAGGCGACCCGGTTGCGCTCGTGTCTGGGTGGGCGAGGCTGACGGTATTGGTGACAAAGAACTCGCCTGCAGTCACGGTTAGGAAGATCAGGCCCTGAAGCAGGAAGACAACTTCGACGTCAATGCCGATCGATTGAAGCCGACTACCAGAGGTAGCGATCGCTGCCAAGAAGATGGAGACGGGAACGACGCCAAGTGGGTTGGACCGGGCGACTACCGCAACGATGATGCCGGTGAAACCAATATTGCTGGTTAAAGCGATTGGCTCGAGGCCCTTTGTCACGCCACTGACCTCGCTCACGCCGGCAATTGCTGCGAGCGCACCCGAGAGTGCAAGCACGGCCATGGTCTTGCGACGAACGCTCATGCCGGCATAACGCGCAGCACGGGGCGAGTCGCCAATAGTGCGGATCTGAAAGCCCCACGATGTCTTGCGCAACAGCCACCACAAAAAGATGGCGGCCACGATCGCGATGATGATCCCAATATGAAGACGCCCCGAGATACTTGGCATGATGGCGGATTCAGGCAGACGCTTTCCGCCCGGTACCGGACGCCGAGGATCTCGCCAGAAGCTGCGTGAACCAAAGATCAGCCAGTTCATCAGCGACAGCGCGATGAAGTTGAGCATCAAGGTGGTGATGATCTCGTCGGCGTTGAAGTACGCCTTGGGAATTGCAGCGAGTAGCGCCCAGCAGGCACCGGCCAATGCACCGACGATGAGCATGGCACTCAGCATGAGCGGTGTTGGTGTGCTGGCCGGTAACGCAAGTCCGACCCAGCTGGCGCCAATAGCTCCCAGGTAGAGCTGGCCTTCGCCACCGATGTTGTAGACCCGCATTTGAAACGCAACCGCAGCGGCAAGGCCGGTCAGAATCAGTGGCGTGGCAAGTGCCAGCGTGCGTGACTGTGCCTTCCAGCCGTTGAGGCTGGAGTCGAACATCGTGCGATACGCCTCGATCGGATCATTGCCGGCGAAGGCAAGAATTATCGCGCCCAGCAGTAACGCGAAAGCTAGCGCTCCCAGTGGCACGCCAAATCGCACTTCGGGTCCGGTGACGCCTCTGGGCATGACGCGCAGACGGTTTCTCATGAGCCCGCCCTCGTCGATGTTGCTGTCGGGGTGTCTGTGGAGGCGATCTCGGCCCCAGATCCAGTCATGAGCAAGCCGATCTCGTCGAGATCGAGTTCATCGCTGGCGAAGGATCCGACGATGCGGCCTTTGAACATCACCAGCACGACATCGGACACCTTGACGATCTCGTCGAGATCCTCGGAGAAGACCAAGACACCCCGTGTGGCCCGTTCGTTGATGATGTGTGACCGCACCGCTTCGGCGGCCGCCATATCCAGACCGCGAGTTGGGGCTGCGGCCAACAGCACCTGGTGGTCCTCATTGAGTTCGCGCGCAAGTATTGCTTTTTGCAGATTGCCGCCTGACATCAAGCTGACCCGCATACCGCTGCGGTTACCGCGAACGTCAAACTTTTCGACCAACTCGTTCATGGTCTTCTCGATCGCGCTATCGGACAACACTCCGCGGCGAGAGTGCGGGGAACGGTCATAGCTCTTGAGAACAATGTTGTGTTCGAGTGGAAGCCCAGGAGCGAGCCCAACGCCCAATCGATCCTCGGGCACATAGGCGAGTCCGGCTTGAGCGGTCTGCTTCGGCCCAGCCGAGGTGCAGTTGGTTCCTGCGATTTCGATGGTGCCGCTGACCGGGCTTCGGAGTCCAGCGATGACCTCTTGGAGTTCTCGCTGGCCATTGCCAGCAACCCCAGCGACCCCAACGATCTGACCGCGCCGCACCGTAAAGGTGGCGTCGTCGACCGCCAGGAGCCCATGGTCACCCTGCACGCTCACGCCCGACAGCGACAGCATCGGCTCGCCTACCTGTTGGGCCGCGTCATAGTTGGTTCTCTCGGCGGCGTTGCTATCGCCGAACATCATCCGAGCGACTTCGGCTGGGGTAGTACTGGCGGTCGTAACCGAGCCAGCGTTGACGCCTCGCCGCAGGACGGTAATGCGGTCGGTGTAGGCCATGGTCTCGGCCATCTTGTGTGAAACGAGTACGACCGAGTGTCCCTTGGCGACCATGGTGGAGATCGCTTCAAAGAGCCGGTCGGTTTCTTGCGCCGCCAATACCGCGGTGGGCTCGTCGAGGATAAGGATCCGGGCACCTCTGAAGAGTTGCTTCAGGATTTCGACCCGCTGTTGCTCACCGACTGAGAGTTGCCAGATCGATGCCGTTGGATCGACATGCAGCCCGAATTCTTCGGCGAGGTCGGCGACCATCGATTCGACTTGGCGCATGGATCTGGGTCGCTGCTTCTTGTGCATACCGAGCACGATATTTTGCGCCACCGTGAAGCTATCGACAAGACGAAAGTGTTGATAGACCATGCCAACGCCGTGTCTAGAGGCGTCCTGGGGTGAGCGAAATTGTACTGCTTCACCGTCGAGTGACACCGTGCCCGAATCAGGCCGATACAAACCCGACAGCACCGAACATAACGTCGACTTCCCGGCACCGTTTTCGCCAAGCAAGCCATGAATTTCGCCACCCCGAAGGTCGAAATCGACCGAGTCGATGGCGGGTACGCCATAGAACGACTTGGTCAGATTTCGAACCTTGAGGTGGGGTGCTTCACCAGCCATATCGCTCGATCACGTATAGCCGGCTCACGAGGCGGTCGCCAGCAGTCAACGCGAAATCACCCGGCTGGTATCTCGCCAACGATACCTTCTACCAACCACTGGCAGCAGGCACTGCGATCGCCGAACGCAATCGTCTCGCCCTCGGCGACGACGATGTTGCCCTGGTTGTCCTTGATGGGCCCAGCGAACATGTCGAAGGTACCGTCGAGGATTCCCGCGACGCGTTCGTCGATGAGATCGAGGGTTTCCTGGGTGACGTCGGGGCCGTAGGGCGCGAACTCGATCCAACCTTCTTTGAGACCACCATAAGACATGCCGGCCTCGAACTCGCCTGCCAGGATGGCGTCGATCTGTTCGATGTAGTAGGTGCTCCAGTCGAAGAGCAACGACGATGCCCACGCCTCGGGTTCGAAGTCGGACCAGTCGTTGGTGTAGCCAATGACGTAACCGTCGTTCTGTGCCATGACGGTGGCGTAAACCTGCGAGCCAACCTCGTGAGCAATCACATCGGCGCCGGCATTGGCCAAAGCTTCAGCGGCCTGCTGCTCGATTGCAGGATCGAACCAGGTGTTGAGGTAGACAGCCCGGACTTCGGCGTCGGGGTTCACTTCACGAACACCGAGCGTGAAGGCGTTCAACGCACGATTGACCTCTTCAAATGAGAATCCGACCGGGTAACCGATGATGTTCGATTTGGTGAGGCTGCCCGCCACAATCCCGTCCATGTAGCGACCGTCTTCGGAGGCTTGGGAGAAGTGCCCGACGTTGGGCTGGGGCTCGAAGCCGGACCAGGTCAAGAAGTAGACATCGGGATTTTCGGCGGCAACATCGATCATGTCGAACTGGTAGAAGGTGGTGCCGATCACCAGATTTGCGCCGGCGTCGACGGCGTCTTGGAAAGCGTTCGTTGCAGGCTGTCCTGGTTCAATCTCTTCAACAAAGCTGAAGTCGATACCGGGGAAATTGGCTTCTACCTTTCGACCACTGCGCAGGTGGGTCGTATTCCAACCACCATCTTCGGCTGACCCGTCAAGGATCATGACGACCTTGAAGTCGCTGTAATCGTCGGCTGCAGCTTGGTCTATCTCGGTCGAGGCCTCGGTGGTGGACGGGTCACTGCCGCCGCACGCTGCCGCGATCACACTCAAAGTTAGAAGGAGAGCTGTGAGCAGTCGAAAATGGGTACGCGGACTCTTTTGCATGAGTGGCATTATGGCTTCCAGCCTGTTTCGTTAGTATTTTATGAACAAAGTTCTCGGGTATCAACGAACCTTAACAGCCGTCACTTATCGATAATGAAAACGTTCGTTGAGTGACGAAGCACACTGCCGAATTTTCTCGTGGAGTCGACGCGTATCAAAGGTTGACCGCTGCAAGTAGGTAACGGGCCGCGTCGCGAAGAAGTCGGCATTTTCTCTTTTAGAGACAGCTGAGGACCTGTTTCATCTCTGCTGGTATGTCGAGTGTTCCCGACGGTGGGGCTTTAGATGGGGGCCTGACGAGGCCGCCCTGTCGGTCGAAGCGTTCATGGCTACGTGCCGGCGATTGTGGCGGGGTCTACTGACCCAGAATTAGTGCTGCGAGCCACAGCGATTCCTACGATCATGGCGCCCGCGGCGAAGAACAGGCCAGCGTTCGATGCGGTACGAAACGCAGAACGGCTTTCATCACTGGCGACCTGGCTGATGAGTCTCGACTGGCCTTCATCGAGTTGGCGCTCAAAGACGACATGCTGCAGCCCACCTAGCAGCCCCACGCCGAGTGAGGCCCCGAGCTCGATCGCCATGTCGTTCACGCTGGCAGCTACCCCTGCGAATGCAGGTTCGACGTCGCCCACAATCCGGTCAACCGATAGTGGGATGGCAAAACCATTGCCCATGCCCGCGATCAGCCCAGCGGCGATGAACAGCGGGCGGTTCCCTTGCGGGACGAGTGCCATACCCAAGTAACCAATGGCCATCAGTATGAGGCCGGCTGTAATCACATTCTCAAGACCAAAACGCTCGCGTAGTGGCACGCAGCTGTTGGCGGCAACGACCTCGATCATGCCGATAGGAACAAGTAAGAGCCCGGTGGCAAGCGCTGTTTCTTGCCAGCTGATTTGCAACAACAATGCCGCCACAAATAACACGCCATTGAATCCAATCGCAGCGATGACAAGTGTGCCCGCGCCCGCGATGCGGTCTCGATCGTCGAAGAGAGATAAAGGAAGCAGCGGGTCGGTCGTCCGGCCTTCGTGGACGAAGAACACTTTGATGGACACGACAGCGCCGATCAATGCAGCGATAGTTGTGGGCGCGAATGGTTCACTTGGCCCTTCGATGGCTACATAGACCAGGCAGCCGACCGCAGCGACCGACAGCACCGTGCCAACCAGATCGAAGTGGCCGGTTCGTTGACCAGGTAGTACCGGCACCCACAATCGAGCGCCGACTAGACCAAGTACCGCAAAGGCTGCGTTTAGCAGGAAGACAGCCTGCCAACCCGAGACGGCGAGCAACCATCCGCCGATGGCCGGACCAAAGGCACCACCAGCACCGGCTAGACCCGACCATGCCGCAATGGCGCGACCACGGTCATGATTGCTGAACACTTCGCTGATAGATGACAACGTTGCCGGCATCATGACAGCGGCACCCAAACCAGCCACCACGCGAGCCGCAATCATGACCTCGACCGAATCTGCTGTCGCTCCAAAGGCATTACCTGCGCCGAAAATGGCGAAGCCAACGAGGAGTGCAGTGCGACGCCCAATGCGATCGCCGAGTGCGCCACCGGCGAGCAAAAGCCCAGCGAACACGATGGCGTAGGAGTCAACGATCCATTGCAGGTCGCCAATCTCAGCGTCGAAGTCGCCCGCGATGTCCGGTAGAGCGACGTTCAGGGCGGTGAGCGCAACAACCAGCAGAAAGACGCCAAGGCACGAGACCGTCAGTGTGCGCCATCGGTCAGGGTGACCCTGGTCGGCTAGTGATTCACCAGACATGCTCATCTTGCGAGGTCGGGATTGCTGAATTCAGCGCGGAGCACCGCCTTGTCGCTGTCGTCTAGCCACGATGCGGTGATCGCTGCGTCGTTGATCGCGACCATGGTGTCGTGATCGAAGTCAAATGTCGCGGCAATGCGCTCGTACTCGTCGGCCAGGTCGAATTGGAAGAAGGTCGGGTCATCGCTGTTGAGTGTGATTAACGCGCCGGCTTCGCGTTGAGCAGCGAAGGGATGATCGGCGAGCGAGTCGACAATGCCCAGAGCTGCATTCGACGATGGGCAGCTCGTCAGCGGGATTTGCTCGTCGATAACCTGCCGGGCGAGCTCTGGGTCTTCGAGCAGGCGGGTGCCGTGGTCGATACGGTCAATACCGGCATCGACCATGTGCCGAATGTTCTCCGCGGGCCCGTCTTCACCCACGTGAAAGCAGGTCTTTAGCCCGATGTTGTGCGCCTCGGCCATCAGCGGAGCGAAGACTCGGTGGTCGATACCTCGTTCGGTCGAGTCGCCACCGATGCCGATCAGCAAGTCACGGTCGAGGCCGCGAGCAATTTCTAGCAGTGCCATTGCTGGTCCTAACAGCTTGGGCTTGTCTACATCGAGAATCAGGCGAGTACGGGTACCAAAGTCGGCTTCTCCTTCGGCAACTCCAGCCACTAAGCCTTGCCACATCACATCGAACGGAATGCCGCGTTCTAGATGGAACCCGGGCGAGAAGAACATCTCGCGATATTTGATGCCGGCGTACGCGCCATCTTCAGCGGCCTCGTATGCCAGTCGGTGGAAGTCCTGGGGCGTTTGTAACACTGAACAAACTGTGCCAAACGCAGCCAAAAACTCAGCGAGTGATTCGTAGTGGTAAAGATCTGCTGGGTCATCGACCCCAATTTCGATCTGATGGTGGGCGGCGAGCTCGGCAACGGTTTGGGCTCGGGCAGAACCCTCGACGTGACAATGAAGCTCGACCTTGGGCATCAGGCGCAGAGGTGAATCGGATGCAGCCGTAAGTGATGCGGAGTCCAAGGTCATGGAGTGAAGCTAGTTCTGGCGGTGAAGGGCCTTTGCATTTCCATGTTGCTGGTGGATGAATTGCCGATATGTGGATTGCCGATATGTGGATTGCGGAGAGGGCACCCGAACTGGCAGGGTCTTTACATGAGAGCTATTGATGAGATCTGCGTGGATCCTATAATCCTCAATCAGTGGCATCCGATCGTGGCGCTTAACGAGATCGTTGTGGGGGCTGTTGGTCAGACCATGCTGCTTGGACAACGACTGAGTTATCAGGGCAACGGCGAAGACCAGGCGACTGCTTGGGTGGCTGCTGATCCGTCTACAACGTCCATTCCGACACTGTTGAAATTTGGCTATCTCTGGGGGTGTCTTGGCGAGCCGCCAGCAACCCTTTTTGATATTGCCGAGTACGACGAACCAGACCGGCGCAACTTGAATTCGGCGTCGATCGGGGTGCATTGTTCGGCCCCGCGCGCTGTGGAAAACTTCTTGGACATGGGGCATTTTCCGTTTGTGCACACTGGTTATCTCGGCGAGGAACCACACTCTGAGGTACTTGAGTACCAGGTCAGCATCGACGCTGACACCGGCGATTTGTGGGCTACCGAGTGCATCTTTTGGCAGCCGATGGCCGCGGCCTCAGCGATTGGTGGGCAGATGGTCGACTACCTATACAGAGTGCCGCATCCGTATTGCACGCTTCTCTACAAGTCGTGCCCTGCCGATAAATCGCGGATGGACGTCGTCGCCCTGTTCAATCAGCCGTTGACGTCGACACAGATCCGTGGCCACATGCTGATGAGCTATCTTGACGAGGACAATGACCTGGTGGCCTTGCGCCATTTCGCACAGACGATTTTCGCGCAAGATAAGCCGATTCTTGAGAATCAGTATCCTAAGGAATTGCCGCTCGACCCGCGGGCCGAAACCCCAATTCGGGCTGACAAGATCGCTATTGCGTACCGCCGCTGGCTCAGCGAACTAGGTGTTACCTATGGTGTGATCCCCGTCTAGTTGGATCCGTGAACGAATCACAGCCTGCGGGGAGCGTTTTCAGCAGCCCATCGCTGCGACAATTCTGGTCAGACGCGCAATGGCCCCCAGCTCAAAGAGCTAGGGGCCGCTGCGAGGTCAGCGATACAGAGTTAAGCCCGCATGCCCTTTGCAATTGCTCCCACGACAGCATCTTTTACCGGGATCATGCCGACGATGACGACACCATCGACGACCCAGCCGATCCAGTCAGAGCGCATGTCGCCAGTGAACTGTGTAACAAGATGGATGTCGAGGAGCCATACCATCCCGATGGCAACAGCTACGTCAAGATGGCCCCCGATCAAAGGTAGCTTTCGCACTGCTTCGGAAGCACCAGCGAGATTGAGCACGGAGTCGAGAATGGTCGTTACGCCTCCAAGCGCAATGGCCATCACGATTAAAGCTGCGACGGTATACATAGTTTGGTTCCCCTTGGGCCCTTAGGTCCGGTCGATAGATCGGACATTTGCCCGACCTACTATTAAGTTTCCTCCTAGTTTTAACACAGAGTGTTAGAGCGTTGCTCGGATAGTTCTTTCATCCACAGGTCGCTGACGCCTCAAGCCATATTTTTGGCTCGTGTAGTTCAGAGCCCCAGAGAGCGGGTGTACCCAGCCGAAAGATGTGAATTGTGCCGGCGATAAACAACACTGGTGTTGCCGTGTTTGCTTTACCAGGACTACATCGGAAAGCTGAGACCGCAGTGCCAGCTCATTGGCCTCACTATGTGTGCATCGTAAATTGATCCCTGTTGCAACGGAACTAAGGTCGACTCGTATGACGATGATGACAACGATCGAGGTAGCCGAGACAACAGGGAAACCAATCCTTGAGTTTGGGCGTGGGTGGATGGTGGCGCCAACGACAGCTGTTCGAGCGGCACAGCTTGGTCTTGCTGATGCAGGCCGGTTTGGCTTCTGGGTCAATGGTCGGGCGGGTGTGCTCGGCGAGGTTGATAGCGCTGTGGCTGCTGCCGCTATTGGTTTCATGGCACCACAAGCCGTGCACGACTATTGGCATGCTCGCCGCAGTTCGCTTTCGGCCTGGGATACAGCCCTGGCTTGGTTTGATTGCGCCGCCGCATGGGGTCGAGAGGCACTTGAGCCTATGGCGGACGACGACGTGCGTCGCCTGGCAGACTTGGCGCGCAAGGTCATCGACCAGGCTGACCTTTCGATTGGAACCTTGTTCGCTGGATCCGCACGCATCCCGACTCCTGGTGATGCAGCAGGCGATGCCGCTATCAATCTGAACGTGCTGCGCGAGTTTCGCGGCTGCGCTCACCTGGCTGCGTGTCATGCGGCTGGTCTTGGTCCACATGCGACAATTATGTCGACCGACGACCCGGTCCGAGGTGGTGCTTCATGGGCCGAAGGGTTTGGATGGACATCGCCTCACCCTCAACCAGATATCCAAGCTCGGGCCCGCGTCGAAGAACTGACAACCGCGGCCGCCGCCCGCTCCTTTGAGTCGCTAGAAAAGACTGAGCGCGCCGACTTTGTTCATTTGGTCACCGCAGCCAGGGCGTGCATTGACTGAGCATTGCCAGCGGCAAGGATTGAGATCTAGGTTGGGGTAGCGGTGCTGCACCCCGGCCAGGCTGGCGATGTCTTGTGCCAATAGGAGCGATGTCTGGTGATCCGCTCTATCTCCGTCCGATATACCCATTTGGTGACGTACCCTTTAGGCGTGGCTGAACGTGTTGGTGTACTGGTTCTGCCCGGCATGGGAGCATCGGACAGGTCGACTATTGCGATTCGGTTGACGTTGGCTTCGCAGGGCTGCCGGGTCCACCGATGGAAGCTTGGCCGCAACAGGCCAACCCCAGAGCTTCAAAGCGCGCTTCGATCCAGATTCTTTGACGTTGCTGAACGTTATGAATCGCCAATCGCCTTGGTCGGTTGGAGTCTTGGCGGCTTGTATGCACACCGGCTTACCGAGTTCGCTCCCAATTTGGTGCGCTCAGTGATCACGCTGGGCAGCCCGCTGAACGAGGGAACTCGACTGCCCTCGCTACCGGTACCGACTACCTCGATCTACTCTCGTAAAGATCGAGTTGTGTCCTGGTCCAAGTCTCTGGTGGACGACCGCATACCTCGACACGAGAACATCGAGGTCCGCAGCACTCATCTGACTTTAGGCATAGATCCAGCGGTGATGCTCGTGATCAGTGACCGACTGCGCACGGACCCCGATTGCTGGAAGCCATTTCAGGCGCCACCGCTGATGGGCCCTGTCTACCCGGGCCCCGGAACAAACAACGCAACGTAGGGTCGTGTCAGACGGGCTTTACGGCGTCGCCAGGTCAGCGCGTAACGAGAAGCTCAAGCGCTGGGCGGTGTCGCGAACCGAACTATCTAGGTCGTTCTCATAGGCGACGGAAACTATGCCGGCGACGGCTGCTGCAGCGGATCCTCCGCTTGATCCGCCGGGTGAGTATCGGTTGACCGGATTGTGGGTTGTGTCGCGAATAATTGGCTCGGCCGATGGACATGAGGCCCGCTTAGCTGCTGGTCAACTCGCTCGCTGCGGTCACTAGTGGTTCCTGTCTCGTCTTTTCTGTTTCTGTCGGTGCATTAGATCGGAGTTCACTTGTGACACCGAGCCTCGGCGTCACAAGTGCGCGAACATGTAGATGTGGAAGCTGACCTGCGATCGTTATATGACTCGGCGACCTATGCGCGAGGGGCGCCACATGAAGCAATTGATCGGCTACGGCGTGCGGGTCCGGTCGTGTGGGTCCCAGAGCCGGCTCTTCATGGTTGGCCAGCAGACGATGGGTACTGGGCTGTGCTGGGTCACGCTGAAACTAAACAGGTGCTTCGCGACGCCACGACGTTCTCGAGCAACCTCGGGGGCACCCAACTGCGCACGCCAGCAAGATCTGAAGATCTCGACTTCGTCCGTCAGATGATGTTGAATCAGGATCCGCCAGCGCACAACAGACTCCGGGGCTTGCTCTCCAAGGCGTTCATCCCCCGCGCTATTGCTGCTCTTGATGCTGAGATCACGACCAAGGCACACTCACTCGTGAGGGCGGTAGCCGATCGAGGCGAATGCGATCTTGTATCTGACATCGTTGGTGACCTGCCGGTTGCGGTGCTGGCATCGGTGCTTGGTCTGCCCGAACAAGATCGCGGGTTGCTTTACGACTGGTCCAATCGAGTCATTGGCTACCAGGACAGCGACTACGCCGCTTCGGCTTTGTTCGATCCTGCGACTGGTAGCGACATGGCCCGGGCCGCGTTGGCGCTTCGCCCTGAGCCAGATGAGCACGGCATTCTGCCAGACCCGCGGACACGTGCCGGGTTGGCTGACATGTACGCCTATGCCCATTTGCTTGCCGAGCATCGTCGCGAGCAACCTGGCGACGACATCGTGTCGCTGCTACTGGAGGCCGATTTCGAGGGCAGCACTCTGTCCAACGATGAGTTCGAGACGTTGTTCTTCCTGTTTGCCGTCGCCGGCAACGAGACACTCCGCAACGGAATCCCTGGCGCGGTGCTGACACTTCTCGAACACCCCGACCAATATGAACTGCTTCTCGACAATCATGACCTGTTGCCAGGAGCCGTGGAAGAGCTATTGCGCTTTTGGCCACCGGTCATTCACTTTCGACGCACCACAACCTGTGAGGTCAATCTTGGAGGTCAACACATTGACGCTGGACAAAAGGTCGCGGTGTATCACCTGGCCGCAAACCGAGACCCAGCCGTGTTCGACGACCCGCATCGGCTCGACCTGCGGCGTAACGACAACGACCACGTGTCGTTTGGTTTCGGGCCCCACTTCTGCCTAGGCGCTCACCTTGCACGACGACAGGTGCGGTCGATGCTTGAAGAATTGATGACCCAGCTGGGACGCCTCGAACTTGCTGGTCCACCGATCCGCCTGCAGTCAAACTTTCAGCAAGGCCTTAAATCGCTGCCCGTGAAGTGGAACACGAATCGCCTGTGATATGAGCTCCAGAGAGCAAAGTAGCGATCGGGGCCAGGCTGACCGGATCGGTTTAATGAACCCAGTCGTTCAACACCAGTCTGGGGTTATTCACCTGGTCGAACGTGTGGTGATCGAGGCGATGCGCCCGCCTTCGAGTGTGATCAGTTGATCGGCTTGATCAATTACAAACTGGCGATGCGAGACGGCAATCACGGTGCTGGTGCCTTCGTCTCTGAGCCGGGACCATAGGTCGCTTTCGGTGGCGACATCGAGTGCGCTTGACAGGTCGTCAACGATGAGCAGTTCGGGCTGGGTTAGCAGACTGCGGGCCGTGGCTACACGTTGGGCTTGACCGCCTGACAGGCGCAGACCGCGAGAACCAACGGTCGTTGCCGTGCCATCAGGCATCTCGGCTAGATCTTGTGTCAGCGTTGTCTGCTCGAGTACTGCTTCGAGGCGAGATTGGTCTCGGCCGAGTGCAATATTTTCGGCCAGCGTCTCGCTGAAAAGACGCGGGATTTGTGCTACATGTGCTGCGTTTGGGGGCACGAACCATGCGCCGGCATCTGACACCGTCTCACCGTTCCATTCGATCGATCCCGTACTGGGCTCAAGGCCGATTAGTGCTCGCAACAGCGTTGATTTCCCCGATCCGACCCCTCCGGTGACGACCGTGAAACTACCTGCCGGTACGTCGAAGTCGATGTCGTGAATGCCGGCTTCGGTCGATGGGTAGACCGCTGTCAAATTGCGCACCCGCAGGTGCTTAAGTGGAACTCTGTCAGGATCTGGCTCGCGCACCCGCATAAGATCGTTGGGTTCGATCGTTACGTCGCAGTCCGCGAACACATCTTCGATACGGCCATCGGCTACCAGTTCGCCCATGCGTCCGTACGACACGACAGCTTGTTCTCGTGCCGAGATAAGGCGCGCCATGAAGCGGGGAACGGTTCCCAGTTCAATCGCGTACGCGACGAACAAGGCCAGGTCACCGACCGTGAAATCACCGGACCTAACCGCTGGAACGAGGGCCAGCAGCGTGAGCCCGATGGTGACGTCAGTCGTGGAGGAGGAGATGCCGTCAATCGTTTGTTGAAGGACGGTGTCTCGAACAGCAGTGCGGCGTCGAATTTTCATGTGGCGGTCGAGGCGGGTCAGCGCAGCCTCTTCTCGTCCGGCTAGTCGAAATGCCAGCAGTCCCGCAAACGTCTCGCCCAGAAACGAGGTGACCACGCTGGTGGCTTTGCGGTCATCAGCGCGAGCTTCATAGAGCCGTGGTGTGAGGTACCGCGTCACGATGGTCACGAAGCCCACGGGCAGCAGCACGACAAGAGCAGCTGACTTGCTGATGGTGGACATGATGATTAGTGCGCCGGCGGCGTACGAGATGCTCGCCAATCCATCAAGCCAGCTGTCAGCCCATAGGACGCCATCGCGGGCGTCTTGATGAAAGCGAGAGATGGCTTCGCTAGGGCTGGATGGAAGCGTTGCCGCTCGAGGTCCGCCGCTGACGGTCTGGGCGAACAGCATGTTTGTTCGCATTAATGTCAGGCCGGCAACCCACCAACGCACGACAACCCAAATCGACACCGCAAAAACTGCCCAACGCACGACTTCGACCACGCCGATCGATACAAGCAGGCCGGTGACCGACTGGTCGGTGGCGAGTGCGTCGAAGGCCAACTTTAGGAACCAACCGCTTAATAAGGGCAGGAGGAAGTAGATCGTCCACCCGACCCAGGATGCAAGCCATAGGCCACGTCGGAACGTGCCGGTTTGCCACCCAAACTTGAAGGGGCGAATTGATGAGCGTTGCGGTGGCGGTGTTGGCGCCGCGCTCATGCTGGGTTCCCTGTAACCGGTACAGCAACATGGTCGAGCGGTACATCGGCGCCGACCGCAAGCATGTGGGAGTACTGACTGGTGGGGTCGTTGCGCAGGTCGGTAGTAGGGCCGCGCTCAGCGATTTTCCCAGCATCCAGAATCAGGATCTCGTCGAGGCGTTCGACGGTGGATAGGCGGTGAGCAATCACGAGTGAGGTGCGGCCTTGGAGCAGGCGATCGATCGCTCGGGTGACGCGCTGTTCTGTTAGTGGGTCGATGCGCGACGATGCTTCGTCGAGCAACACAAAATCAGGTGATCGTAAGAAGAGCCGTGTCAGCGCTATCAGCTGGCCTTCACCTGCCGACAGACCGTTACCAGCTGGACCGAGTTCAGTATCCAAGCCGTCGGACATGGCCTCGACCCAGCTGAGCAGGTCAAGTTCGGCCAGCGCATTGCGGACCCGCTCGTCGGTGATCGTTTCGTCGAACAAGGTCAGGTTGTCTCGGATAGTGGCGCCGAACAGGTGCACATCCTGTGAGACCACGCCGGTACGAGCGCGCAGGTCAGCCAATGGCACATCGCCGAGTGCCACGCCGCCCAAACGAACGGTCCCTTGGGTTGGTTCCACCAGTCGAAGCAACAGCCGGGCCATGGTGGTCTTGCCGCTGCCGGATCTGCCCAGGACGCCGATCGATGTACCGGCTTGCAACGTGAGGTCGAGATCGTCGATCACGGGAACTGGCGTGTCTTCGTCGCCGTAGGTGAAGCTGACCTGGTCGAACGTCAGGCTGAGTGGGCCGTCAGGTAAACGAGAGGTGCCAGTGTTCTTGATGAAGGATTCTTCGTTGAGCAGTTGCAGGGTTCGGGCCATACCCCCAGCTGCTCGTTGGACTCGTTCGGTCTCGTCAGACAGAGCACTCAGCGGTGCTCGCAGGATCTGGGTGTACTGAAAGATCAGATACGCAGTGCCCAGCGTGATTGAACCTCGACGGAGCAACGCAACGTCGACGGCCAAGGCGATCAAACCGCCGATCACAAATACGGCGTTGGAGATAACCCACAGGGTGACACCTTGTTTCTCTCGCCCGAGCGCTGAACGCAATACTGCGGCGCTGGCTTTCTGGAATGTGGCCACGGCGTGACTGCCGCCACCATTGCTTCGCAAATCGTCGGCGCCAGTTAGCCGTTCTTCGACTTCGCCCAGCATGCGGCCAGTCGCTGCTTGTTCAGTTGCGGCTTCGTCGACCGCCTTGTTTCGAAGCAAAAACATGGTCGAGATTGCCAATCCCAGGTATACGGCGAGACCTAGGCCGACCTGCCAGTCACGAACCAGCAGCACCACGACCAAGCCCATCAGGGTGACCGTCGCGGCTGCAGCCTTTACGGCGAAGCTGGCAATAAAGTCGCTCAGCGCTGTCACATCACCGTCGACCCGGCTTACGAGTTCGCCGGGACTGGTTGATCGGTGGAATGCAAGGTCCAGGTTAAGCACATGGCGAGTCAGCCGTGACCGCAGCTCATTGGTGACACGCCACGAAAGGTCGGTTGCGGTCCAGGCGACAGCAATCGACAGGATTTGGCGAGCGATTCCAACGCCTACATAGATGCCGGCGATCGTTATTAGCTCGCTACGAACGGCGCCGGCTTCGGCCTCGTCAATGAAGCTCGCTATCAGCAGAGGGCCCAGCAATGGGAGCGCGCCCGCTATAGCGAGCACGCCGATCATGACCGATAACCGCTTTCGATGTGGCGTAATAAGGCCAAGCAAGGCCCGCCAGTGAGACTGCCCACCCATACACGCGACGGTACAACGTTGCGGTCGAACTGAGCAGGGCGTCTTAAGCCAAAATTATGGCGACCAGTTCTTGTGTCGTTTTCGTTGCGTCGAGTTCAAGGTTGGCGACCGCAGCGAAGAACGGTGCACGGCGATGCGCTAGTGCGGTTAGTTCGTCCTTTTTCATGATCCTACGGTGCAGGCCTGTGGCCATGCGTCGCATGATCTCGTCCACAGGTGCTTGCAGCACGATGACGTGTGCCCGTCTCGCCAGAGCTTCACAACAGCGTGGATCTTCGACGATTGATGCCGCTGCCGAAATCACCGAGGGTGTTTCGCTCGCCAACCGGCCGAGCAGCACTGCTGACTCGACCCGGTGTAGCTCGTCGATGCTGTGATCGATGGCGAGCTGCCCTCCGGTAGCACCAAACAACGTTTCGATGTCGACATCGGAGTCGTGGGTCGCAACTCCACGGGCAATGGCGATGGCTTGAGCAGTGGTGGACTTGCCGACACCCATTAACCCAAGTACGACTACGTGCGGGCGGATCGCGGTGAACATCAGTTCCTCAGCCCTAGGAGCGTTGGGCTTGGATGGCTTCGATGATGCCGGGTGGCACGAAGTTGTTCTCATCGGTGTTGTCGGTCTCGACCAGCTCGACCATGCGGTCAACTACTTCGGCGGGGTCCATCTGATCGGTCTTAACCATGGTGCCGATGGCTTGGAACAGTTCGGTTGCAGGGGCATTCAACGAATTTTCGTCGAACCAGTCCCACATCGAGTCGGCCATACGGTCGTTGAAGCCGGTGTCGTACGGACCCGGATTCAACAGCGTGACGTCGATGCCCTGTGGGGCGAGTTCGGCGCGCATGGCTTTGCCCATGGCCTCGAGTGCGTGCTTGGACATGGAGTACGGACCGAATGAGGGGCCCGATATCACACCGGCGATCGACGACACGATGATGACGCGCCCTGAGCCCTGTTCGATCATCTTCGGGACGGCGGCCTGGGTGGCTGCCAGAGTGCCAAACACGTTCACTTCAAAGACATGGCGGACAATGTCGAGTGGCACGTCGACCATCGGGCCGGTCTTGCCAGCTCCGGCATTATTGATGAGTACATCAATAGGCCACTCGCCGATCTTGGCGATGTCTCGAGCGTTGGTGATGTCGACCTTTTCAACGCTCAGCTGGGGTGCTTCTCCACGCAATGCTGCGGCCTGTTCATCGGTCTCGGTGGTGGCGATCACAGTATGACCTCGCTTGGCCAACGCAAGCGCTGCGCCCTTGCCGAAGCCTGAACCCGCACCGGTGATAACTACTGTCTTTGCCATGTCATTCCCTCTGAGGTGTCTGCTCACACTAGTAGCGCGCAGCGGCCTAACGTCCGGGCCGTGACGTTGCGGCGCAATGGCCCTCGATTGCAGCGATTGCGTCTGCAGAAATCGGCGGACGCGTCCTTGCAATCGGGGGATAGAAATACACGATGGAAGCTCTGCCTAGTACCGACATGCCGGCGTGCCCGATCTGTACGATGACCGACCTGCTCGACGGTGGCGGCTACCACGAGTGTGCGACCTGTGGCCACGAGTGGGATAAGGCTCAGCCTGATGAGCTCACGGTTCTTGATGCGAACGGCAAGCAACTGAGCAATGGCGACAATGTCACCTTGGTCAAGGACCTGAAGATCAATGGCAAGTCTGGGCGACTTAAGGCGGGGACCAAGATCAAGAGCATCCGCCTGGTCGATGGCGACCACCCTATCGATGGCAAGGTTGACGGGCGTTCCATGCTGATCAAGGCTGAATTCGTTAAGTTCGCATAGTGACGGCCTTTGTGTCGGCTAATTTTTACCCGACGCAACGCCAGGGAGACACTATTCGGGTTGGGTTTATCGGGCTCGGCAACGTCGGGGCCACGTTGGCAGGCAACTTGCTTCGCAACGGGGCTGATCTGATCGTTCGCGGTCTGAACAAGTTCGCGGCGCAACGGTTGCTCGATCCCGGAGCGATCCGGGGCGAGTGATCAGCAGCGACGACCCAGCAAGTCGACCTGATGATCATGTGCCTTTCGAGCACCACAATGAGCGCAGCAGTTTTGGAAGGCGACGATGGCATCTTGAGCAGGCTCAAAACAAGCTAAACGTGGGCCGAGATGAGCATTACCGACGAGGCAGAAATTAGGCGACTGGGTGCCAAGGTCCTGGCAGTTGGGGGGTGAACCTATCGACTGCCCCGTTTCTAGTGGCTGTCATCGTGTCGATACAGGAAACGTCGCCCCGGCTAGTTGAGACCTTTAAGGATGGTGAAGAACGCTTTGGTGATCGCGAGTCGGCATCGAACATCATCGGTCGGATCGAAGATGCCCTTGGTGATGGGATCGTGGCGCCTGGGTTCCCCGCCAAAATAGCTCACGATGAACCCGAGGCGCCGGGGTATGGAGTGATCTTGTCATCGCGCTTATGAGCGGTTTGTTCGCAATCACGGTTTCGCTTCGTTCTGGCCACTAGTGCCGATCGCGAGCGGATTGCCTGTAGGTCGCTTTCAGCTGAGTTGGGGCACGATTTCGGCGGTGAAGAGTTCGTACGCGGCGAAGCGTTCCTCCTGTGTGGCACCCAGGGTGAAGTCGGGGATGATGATCTCGTCGAAACCAAGTTCGCCGAACTGGCCGATCTGATCAATGATGTGGGCCGTTGAGCCAGCGATTGAACGTTCGCCTGTGTCACCAGCCTTGATCTTGGCAATCTTTTCTTCGTCTTCGGTTAGAAAGAACATGGCCTGCACCGATGTGTTCAGCGATGCCGGATCAACACCCACCGCTTCACACGCAGTGGTGTAGGTCTTACGTGCTTTAGCTGCCATCTCGGGAGCACCCCACGTGTTCCATTCCTGGGCGTGTCGAGCAGTGATGCGGCACATGCGCGGGCCGCCGGTGCCGACGAGTAATGGCAGCTTGGCCTGGATTGGCTTCGGGTCACAGGGCGCATTGGTGAAGGTGTAGAAGTCGCCGTCGAAGTCGGTGTGCTCGTTATCGAGCAGTGAGCGGATGATCTGGATGGATTCTTCGAACCGGTTGACCCGTGCGCCGGGTGCTTCGAGTTCGATGCCATAAGCGTGATGTTCGTTGATCTGCCAGCCCGCGCCCAGGCCCAACACCATGCGCCCACCCGAAAGGTGGTCGATTGTGGCGGCACGATTTGCGAGAAGGGCAGGGTGGTGGATCGACGTTGGTGCTACGAGCGGCCCAAGCCGGATCTTGGAGGTCACCGCCGCCACGGCGGGCAGGATCGACCAGGCTTCGTGGGTATCGCCTTCGACGAGTTCGGTAGTGCCGGTGTTCCCCATGTAGTGGTCAGCGAACCAGAAGCTAAACCAGCCGAGTTTGTCGGCCAGGCGGGCCAGATCGAGGATTTCGTCGACAGAGCGTCCGGGGGCAGGCCATACAGAGAAGCGCATGCGTTGACCGTAGTTGGTCGTCGCCGTTATGTTGGAACGAGCCAGAAAAGACCGACCAGGGTGAACGTGAGCCCGGCACCAATTGCGAGGCTAGGAAGCAGTTTTTGAAGGTATGTCCAGGAGCGGGTTTGTGGTCCCCACTGGAAATTGGTGGCTGGTGCATCAAGAAAATCGGTCATAACGAGACGGTACAAAGACATGGTCTCACGCTGACCCCACATGGCATGGGAAGCGTGTTCTCACTACGTATCTCTGTGGTTTCTCATAGGTATCTGTGGTTTCTCATAGGGAACTTTCCATGGGAAGAGGATGGGGAAACGGTGGGAATCAACCTGCGACGATGCTCGATATCACTACTGCTTCACAGGAGGCGCCGCCATGACTCAGAACATCCAACAGGAAAATTTAGGGGCGTGCTCGATCGACATGGTCACCCCTGAGCAGGCCGGTTCCGTCTTGGGTGTGAGTGATGATGTCCTGTTGCAGCTAATCAATGCTGGGCGGCTTGTCGCCTACAACCTGGGCGGCAACATCAGGGTCAAGGCTGCTGATGTGCACGCTGCCGCTGCGCAATTCACTGCCGCATAGGCGCCCTAGGAGTAAGCCGGCCCTCTCCCTCCGGGGGGCCGGCTTCTTGGTATTGCCCCAGCACAACGTTGCAGAATCCACCGTGCGAGACTGATGGCATGACTGCGACCGACACCACAACGATGAGCACGGCTCAGATCGATGCCGAACGGCTGCGACGCAAGCGCGAGGTCGCGCTGGGGTATCGCATTTTTGCCAGCCTACGGTGGGGCGATCTTGGCGACGGGCACATCACCGCTCGCGATCCAGAACATACCGACTGCATGTGGCTACTGAAGTATCCGGTCGGGTTCGAACGGGCGACGATCGACGACCTTGTCCTGGTGCGCGCCGATGGCACGACGCTTGACGGGCGACCGATTAACCAGACCGCCCATCACATCCACCATCCGATTCACGCGGCGAACAATGACGTGATCGGTGTTGCCCATACCCACACACCCTGGGGAACACCCTTCTGCGCGAGTGGAAGGGGCCTCGAGCCGATTACTCAGGAGGCCTGCCAGTTCTATGGCCGGTGGGCATTCTTCGATGACGAAGAAGTTCAGGTGCTTGGAGTCGAAGGCGGTAGGCGCATCGCCCAGGCCATGGGCACGAACCAGGCCATGCTGCTCCGTAGCCACGGCTTGTTGACCACCGGCACATCGGTCGCTGAAACCATCGCTGCCTTCGTCACGCTCGAGCGCGTTGCCGAAGCCCACATGAAGGTCCCGAACGCTGAACCAATTTCGGAAGTGTCGGCCCGGATCGCTCGCGACGATCTACTCGGAAAACACTCACAAGAGCTGGCCTTCCAGTTTCTGGTGCAACGCCATGTGGGCGACCCTAGCGTGGTTGGGTAGTCCGGCTTTCGTCTCGTCCCTCGTCGAAACCCTGTGTGAGCTGAGGATTCTGTGGTACCGGGGATTTGAAGGTGGTTGGGTACTGCCAGTTAGATGTCCATGCCTTTGGCGACGACAGGCTCGAGCCTATGGACTTCGGGGGCCCCAGACATGAATGCGCCGATGGCGCGCATGGCGATTTTCATACCATCTCCCTTGCCGTGGATGTCGACCGCAGCCTGGTCGGTATAGAGCTCAAAGAACCAGTAGTTGTTATCGGCGCCCTTGTGAGCCGAGTAGATCTCGAGCCCGGCTTCTTCATTGCTGGCGATAATCAGGTCAGCCAGTGCGGCCTCGAATTCTTCGTTCTGGCCTTCGGCACAGGGGAGCTTTGCGATGAGTGAAAGTTTTGACATCTCTTTAACGTAGTCGTGGGGCCGCCGATAGAAGAAGGCGGATGGGGCAGCCTCACTGACTGTTGTTTTGAGCGATCGAATTGCAACTGAACTGTGCGCCTGTGACAACAGGTACAGAGGTCTCCACTTAGTTTGCTCGTAGGCTCCCGCGCTTCGCGCCGCTACAGCAGCGCACCCCCACTTTCGAAGGCTTTCATGTCCTCAACCACCGTTGCGCGGGTCGCTCGCCCAGGTGAGCTTGGCCGCTCCCACTGGTTTTCGGACCCCAAAGTCAACCTGATGTCAGGGCTCGTTGTAGCCCTCGCACTGATTCCCGAAGCCATTTCGTTTTCCATCATCGCCGGTGTCGACCCCAAGGTCGGGCTTTATGCATCGTTCTCGATCGCCATCATCATCTCTATTACAGGTGGGCGCCCTGGCATGATCTCGGCAGCGACGGGAGCCATGGCGCTGGTGGTTGTCTCGCTCGTTGCCGACTATGGCCTTGGCTACCTGTTCGCCGCAACCATTCTGGCTGGCATTATCCAAATGTTGTTCGGTGCCTTGCGCGTCGGGTCGCTGATGCGTTTCGTGCCTCGCACAGTCATGCTCGGATTCGTCAATGCGTTAGCGATTCTGATCTTCCTCGCACAGGTTCCACACATCTTGCTGAACGAGAATGGCAACAGCGACCAGCGTTTGATGAACATGGTCTTCATCGCTGCAGGTCTTGGCGTCATCTATCTATTGCCGCGGCTGACCAAGGTGGTGCCTTCGCCGCTTGTTGCAATCGCCGGACTAACAATCATCGCCGTCACCATGGATCTCGAAATTCCGACGGTTGGCGATATGGGCGAGCTACCTAGCGCGCTGCCATGGGTGGCACTGCCCGATGTGCCGTTCAACTTCGAGACGCTGAAGATCGTCTTCCCGTATGCACTCACGCTTGCCTTGGTCGGGCTGCTCGAGTCGCTGCTCACAGCACAGATGCTCGACGATATGACCGACACCGATTCAGACAAGAACATGGAAGCGCGAGGCCAAGGTATCGCCAACGTTGCTACAGGTTTCCTTGGTGGGATGGCCGGTTGCGCCATGATCGGCCAGTCCATGATCAACCATTCGACTGGCGGACGTACCCGATTGTCGACACTTGCCTCGGGCGTCTTCCTCCTGATCCTGATCCTGGTGCTCGGCGATGTTGTTGCCGTCATCCCTATGGCCGCACTCGTTGCCGTCATGATCATGGTCTCGGTCGGAACATTCAACTGGCGCAGCGTTGGACCCGACGCACTGAGGTCCATCCCTCGCACCGAGACCGCCGTCATGTTTGCCACCGTGGCGGTCGTTGTGGTCACGCATAACCTCGCCTGGGGTGTGGGCGCCGGCACCTTGCTGTCGGCAGTCTTCTTCGTGCGCCATGTATCGCATGTTGTTCGGGTTACTAGCGTCGTGGACCCTGATAATCACGAACGCCTGTACGACGTCCGTGGCGAACTGTTCTTTGCTTCAACCAACGACCTGGTTCATTCCTTCGACTACGACGCGGTGAAGATGGAACGGGTTGAGGTAGATCTCACCAATGCTCGTATCTGGGACACCAGCGCAGTGGCGGCTCTCGACGCTGTTGTTGCCAAGTTTGCCGAACGCGGCATTGAATGTGAACTCATCGGGTTGAACCGCCACGCAGAACGGCTGCACTCGAACGTCACTGGCAAGGTTTCCACTCATTGATTCTCCGCTTGGTTTCGGCTTGCGGGTGCTGTTCGTGCTTGTTCGCAGCAGGCGGGTCTGACCAGAGTTTTGGAGAAACGTCGAGGTCCGCTTTAGCCGTAGCCTGAGGATGTGACTGAAGCCGTTGAGATTGGTGCAGTAACTGCGAGTACAGC
This sequence comes from uncultured Acidimicrobiaceae bacterium, assembly GCA_905182135.1. GTDB lineage: Bacteria > Actinomycetota > Acidimicrobiia > Acidimicrobiales > UBA10347 > UBA10347. The sequence goes on from CAJJAG010000003.1 coordinate 372,532, forward strand.
CCGAGCGCTGCTTCGACTTCGCGGCGACACCGCTAGCCGAGCACTTGCCGAATTGCTGGTCCGGCGTTATGGATCGTTGACAGAGGATCAGAAGATCGAGTTCTTTCGCGTGCTGCTCGACGAGTTCGGCGCTGATCGAGCAGCGGTCGATGCTGCGATTGGGAACTATCAAGCCGATCCGACCGAGCAGACTCTCGTGACGCTCGCAGAGGCGGCTGACTCTCGGCGTTTGGAACTATTCCGTGCCATTAATACAGCGCCGGGCGGTATTGCTGTCCTGCTTGATATGCGCACCGTCTTGCTCGCTCAGGGGAGCGACGTTCCTGAGCTTGAGCCGGTCGAGAAAGACCTGAAGCACTTGCTCGGTTCCTGGTTCAACCGCGGTTTTCTTCGCCTTGAGCAACTCACATGGGAAACCTCAGCGCACATCCTTGAGAGCCTGATCAAGTACGAAGCCGTCCATGAGATTCGTGGATGGACTGATCTGCGTCGCCGACTGGCGCCTGATCGTCGTTCGTTTGGCTTCTTCCACCCGGCGCTGCCTGACGAGCCGATTATCTTTGTTGAGGTTGCGCTTACCGCGGGACTGGCAACGTCTATTCAAGATGTGATCGATGCACCAACGCTGGCGCTTGAAGCAGAACCGGCTAACGATGCCGACACGGCCATCTTCTACTCAATAACAAACTGCCAAACCGGTCTACGAGGCATCTCGTTTGGCAGTTTTTTGATCAAACAGGTCACGGAACGACTGGCTGTCGAACAGCCCACACTCACTACGTTTTCCACTCTGTCGCCCATCCCAGGGTTTGCCGCATGGCTTGCGGAAAATCGTCCAAGCATCGACACGACAGACGATGTTCAGATGGTGCAATCGTGCGCCACGTATCTGCTGACTGTGCGCCGCCGTGGCCTGCCTCAAGACCCGGTTGCTCGGTTCCATCTTCGCAACGGCGCCAGTGTCGAACAGATCAATTGGCGGGGCGATACGTCGGCGAAGGGAATGGCCGAGTCACACGGGTTGCTCGTGAATTATCTGTACTCGGGCCAGGATATTGCGGCCAACAACGAAGCACTGACACTCGACGGGGTAGTGACGGCGTCGAAGCAGGTGGCCGGTCTTATAGACCCAGCCGATGAGTCGCTGGTGCGAGTTCCAGCAAACTGACCACTCAACGCACCTGACAGAGTGGAGTCATGAGAGCTGCAATTCTTCGTGCTGGACAGATGGTAGTTGAGGATCTAGATGACCTCACCCCGGGGGCCGGTCAGGTTCTGGTTGAACCGATCGCTTGTGGCATATGCGGATCGGACCTGCACACCGTTGATCATGCTCATGATCTGGTTGCGGCCGCCGAAGCTGCCGGCGTCGTAACGTTTACCCGGGGTTTTGACCCAGACCAAGACCTGGTGATGGGCCACGAGTTGTCTTGTCGCGTGATCGGGCTAGGGGCTGGGGTTACAGGTATTGCCGAGGGCGACGAGTTCGCAGCCATGCCGCTCCTGGAAACACCGGACGGCCGGGTCGTGCCCGGCTACAACAATCGTTTTCCTGGCGGCTACAGCTCACAAATGTTGCTGAGTCCTGCGGCTTTGCTTCCCATCCCCAACGGACTCGATCCCGAGCTTGCAGCATTAACCGAGCCGATGGCGGTTGGCCTTCACGCAGTAAACGAGTCCTCGATCACACCCGACCGCGTGGCGCTTGTTGTTGGAACAGGGCCCGTTGGCCTGGCGATCATCGCTGCGTTAGCTGCCGCAGGTATCGAAGCCATTATCGCCGCAGACTTCTCGCCGACTCGGCGAGGTGTTGCCACCCAGATGGGGGCACACCAGGTCGTTGACCCCGCGACCGATTCGATCATCGATGCCTGGCGGGCCGCCAGCGATGGCATCACACCACCGGTGTTGTATGACGCTGTGGGTGTGCCTGGCATGATCGATCAGCTCATGGTGCAGGCGCCTCCACGTAGCGAGATTTTGGTGGCTGGCGTGTGCATCCCGCCCGACAACTTTCGCCCATCAATTGGCATCTATAAACAGCTGTCGTTGCGCTTCGTGCTGGGTTGGTCGGCCGAAGAATTCGGTCAGTCGCTTCACAACTTGGCTGACGGTCACATCGATGGTTCCAAGCTGGTGACTGGCCATGTCAGCATTGATGGTGTGCCGCAAGCGTTCCGAGACCTCGGTGACCCCGAACAACATGTAAAAATTCTGGTCCGCCCTGACCTTTAGCCCTCGTTAGGTCAGCGCGAGCATGTCGCTCGGTAACGCGCGTCTGATGGCCCGAAGCGCTGCGGTTCTGCTTGAGAGAGGTTGTGCACCAGGCCTGAGAAGCACTATCGAGTCAGGCCGGTAATGCGCCGGGGTGAGCCGCTTCGATGGCGTGCAAGGCTGCCAAGCCAATACGGACATGGGCCAGCAAATGACTTACTAGGCCTTCGACTGTTTCGGTTTTTCGCACGCCAGTTTGTTTTAGACGGCCGCGGACTCGTCGCAGCGAAGTATCTCGGCTCCACGGGAACGGGGAGCGATCCCTAACGAGGTGGCAGCGCCGACGGTATAAAATAGTTACATGAATATGCCTCGGCGTCTACTTCTCGGTCTTGTTGTTGGTCTCGCTGCGTGGGTGAACGCCGGATGTAGCAATGACGACTTCATCGTGGCGGACCTGGTACCGGCCGCGATCGAGGACACAGCTGCCCCTGCAGCCACGGTCACGGTCTCTAAAGGCGGCGTCACGGCAGACGATGTTGCTGTGGGTGACGAAGTCACGGCAGACGATGTTGCTGTGGGTGACGAAGTCAAGTTTTTGCCCGGTACGAACTCGACGATGGTGGTCATCGACGGCTTCGAGACCAACGAGGTGTTTACGTTTAGGGCTTCGCAAAACCAGCGGCTGACGTTTGCCCTGGTCAATGGGCCAGCTCCGGCTGATATCTCGGTGACATTGGTAACGACTGGTCAGGTCACGTCGGGCGTTGCCGAAATGGTGTTGCCGGCTGATGGTGTCTACGAGGTTGTTGTCTCGTTCGATCAAGAACGAGGCGAAAAAACAACACTCGACATGGTGATCGACGATGGCGATGCAGAGACTCTCGCCAGTTGGACCGAAGCTACCGAGCAGGTCCTTGTGACCGAAGAGCCCTACGTAGCTAGTTCGCTGATGTGGCCGGTGTTTGCATCAGATCAGCCAGGTACAGGCGCGGCGAACGACGCTCTGGCACGTTTCGTGACTGATCTCGACGACGACTGGATCAGTGACGTCAGCGAATACGCTGAGGGCCGCGGCAGCTACGAAGTGAGCTATGAGGTCACGCTGGTTACTGCAGACCTGGCCTCGGTACGTTTCGACTTCTACGACTATGTGTGTTGTCGTCCCTACCCGAACTATGGGTCCGTGTCTGCAGTGCTCGACCTGACGGCCGGACGGCTGATCCCAATTGGCGAGATCCTGGACATGGACCAGATTGGCGAGATCAGCCGCTTATGGATCACCGAGCTTGACAACCAAGGCCTGATTCCGGACATTGTCGATCTGTTGTCGGGTCAGACGCCTCGTTTTGATTCGCTGACCTTGCGGCCCGAAGGTGTGGAGTTTGGCACCGACCGAAACAGTCTTGGTGGTGGCTTACCCGGCACCTCCACCATCGTAAGTTACGCGCAGCTTGGTGATCTGGTGAACCCGGCGCTTGCCGCCCGTGTTCCAACCAGCTAATCCGCAATCATCGAAACCAACCTTGTTGGGCTTGGCGCCGGGAATTTCGAAGCTACTCGCAACGTCACATGGTCGTCACTTGGCACTCTGGGTCGCAGGACAAAGGGTCTTCTTTGAACGGGTTTGGTGCAACCGGCCTGCGCTGGGGCTGGCTGCTACATATGAAATCGAAGCGGTCCTAACACCCGTGAAGAAGTTTCTGGTCACCTAACAGTTTGATGCTTCAAGCCAGGTCGTGTACCAGGCATTTCGTTCCGAAGAGACCTGGAAGCCGTTTGCAGGGGCTTCCTTTTGTCGATGACCCGGTGTTGTAGTCGTTTGCCACAGGTCAATCAATGTCCGCTGCTACGGCCTACCGAGCGTCAATCGACTTGCCGCTGTGAATGCTTGATTCAGGGTCCGGCCGATCTGAGCTTGGGCCGGTCCAAAAACTCTTCGAAGGGCCCGTCGAAGACGCCATCGTGACGGCGCTGAGGCAAGCGCTTGTCGCCCAAGCCACCCAGATTGTGTCGCCCGGTGCCTGACCTACGGGTGCCAGAAGCCCCGATGAACGGTGCCTGCGGCGAGTGGCGCAACTTGTGTTGGCAGCGGCGGATGGGAGCACTTGGATCACCATGGGAAGTGGCTGTGCAGTCGCATCATTGACGGGGTATTCCTAGGTCCTGAAGCTGATGATGAGTCATCACCTGAGTTGCATCACAAACTCTGGGTCGAGTTCAGCTGCCGGGTTTGATGAGGACGATGGTGGCTTCGTTACCGATCAACTGGAAGTAGATCTCAATGCTGTTGCCGTCAAGGAAGGTTTCTTGGCTAGTGATGAACGCGCCGGTTTGGCGTTCGATGAAACCCTCGGCCTCGAGCGTGGCCAGGTATTGCTCCGAGGCAGCGAATGGGTCTGGCTCATTGGCAAGACACATGACGACGGAGAAAAATACGCCTCCTTGGATGACCGTGCCATTGTCGCAGTCGTTCACATTGCCTGGTGGAACAGCGACGGGCCAATCAATTGGAAAGCCAGCGGCGTCAACCGGGGCCGAAGAGGGCTCGGGGTCGTCGCTACATGCCGAGGCTACAAGCGCTAGCAACAGCAGTGCAGCGATGAGACGGGCGAGACGAATGATCAAAGGGTGACCTTAGATTGGGCGGAAGGTGCCTTGCTGCGCAGTGGTCGCGACATGGGTTCCGTCGTGATGGTGAATCGTGCCGTGGTTTAGTCCGCGGCCGTTCGCGATCGTAGGGCTGTGCATATCGTAGCTGTGCCAGTCGTCGAACTTCAGTGGTCGGTGGAACCAGATCGAGTGATCAAGCGTTGCGCCCTTGAAACTGCCATGTCCTCCGTGGGGACGCCATGCGACGCTCATGAGACCTCGATCGCTCACGAACCCCAGCACGGCCTTGTGCATGATGGGGTCATCTGGCATCGGGCCAGCGGGCCGGATCCATCCGGACAGATCCGGGGCGCCGTCGCCCTCGCTTGCTGGGTCGATGAGCATCTCAACCGGTTGATCGTCCCAGTTGGCACGCTTGCGTAGTTCGTCGCGGTTCACCGTTGTCTCGAGTCCCACCATGGTGGGCGGACTGTCTTGGCGGTCAGGTCCCTCTATTCCAGCGGTGACGCCGACCTGGGCATGGCTGATGATGTGGTCGCCCTGGTGCACCTCGACGCGGACTAAAGCGTACGTCCGCCCCGTGAACAGCCGCTCGACGCGATAATGAAGTGGGTCAGAGGCATTGCCGCCCCGCAGGAAGACCTGCTGAACTGAATGTAGGTCGCGATCGGCATGGGTGCGCCCAGCGGCAACGATCGTCTGCGCTACCACGATCCCTCCGAACAGCCGATTGCTCAAGTTGAGAGCGTTCTCGCCGGCCTCGCCGTGCCAGGTGGTGCTGGCTTCATCAGTCGCGCCTTGCTCAAGGTCGAGTCGGTAGAGGAGGCGCTCAACGGGGGTAGTCACGGTCGGCAGGGTAGCGATGAACCGGACCCCCTCCATAGCTCCCTTGACGACTGGCCTTACCTTTTGGGAGTCTTCACAAATAGGTATTTGTCTATGAGGAGCATTCGTAACGACGGAGAGCAACCATGGGAATTGAGCGTTCACGCCACGCGAGGTGGCCAGGCTCGACGAACGTATCGACATGACTATTCGAGACCTGATCAGCGAACTCGACCCGACGTGATCTGAGGTGGCTCTGGCTGTGATGTGACGTCACCTGCCGTTTTTGTAGGCGGCAATTGATGGCTGGTTACGTGGGTAACGTTTCCAGAAGATAAGGAACTCGAGTAAGTAGAAGCCAGCGCACACCAACCAGAGACGGCGAATAGAGGTGAGCATCTCGAGGCTGCCTTCAGCGCTGACCGTCATAGCGAAGCCAAGTGCGACGCCAAGTGCGATTGCGAGTTGGAAGATCGTGCTTCGTCCAGCGCCTGCCATACCGAATTGGCTGGGCGGGACGTCACGCATTGCTGCGCCGACGAGCATGGCGAAACTGCAGCCAGCAGCGACACCAACAAATGCGCCGGGAAGCAGGATCATGAGCAGGTAGTTCGGCTCAAGTGTGGTCACGATGCGCTGCAGGATCAGTCCTATTACGCCAAAAATGCCGCCAAGCATCAGGACCGGGGCCGGCCCGACGCGGTCAGCCAGTCTACCTAGCAACGGTGACGTAATCATGGCGATCAGTGGCCCGGGTGCAATGGCGAAACCAGTCTGTAGTACCGACCATCCCCACTCGTCCTGAATGAACGTTGGCAGGGTGACGAGCCAACTGAAGAACGCCATAGTGAACGCGATCATCCCGATATTTGCATCGCTGAATGACCGAAGTTTGAGCAGATTCAAGTCGAAGAGGGGGGCAGGATGGCTGCGTGACCGGACCACAAAGCCGATGACCAGTAAGACGCCGACGAGCATCGTGATGATCTGAGCTGGGGACCCGGGACCCCATTCGCCTGCTTGCACAATACCGAGAATGATGGCGCCAACGCCGAACGAGGCTAGTGGTACGCCGACGACGTCGATCCGACCTTCGGGGACTTCACCCTTGCTCTCGTCGAGCCAGATGCGGCCCGCTATAAGCGCAATGATTGCTACCGGCACATTGATACCGAATATAGAGCGCCATCCCAGGGCGTTGACCAGCACTGCGCCTAAAGATGGGCCAACCGATGCGGCGAGTGCTCCCATGGCTCCCCAGATACCAATGGCCATCTGACGCCGTTCAACGGGAAAGGCCGGCAACAATAGAGCGAGACCCGCTGGGTACTGGATAGCTCCGCCAATGGACTGGATGGCACGGGCTGCGATGAGCAGTTCGACCGTGGGCGCCATCGCAGCGATGACCGAGCCAATGGCGAAGAACGACAGCCCGATAAGGAAGACCTTCTTACGGCCTGACTTGTCGGCCCACCACCCCGACAGCAGTAATAGCGAGGCCACGCCGATGTTGTAGACGGTCAGGATCCACGAGAGGGTCGAGTCCGAGGCTTCGGGGAACGCTTCGCGAATCTGGGGTAGCGCTAACGCGATGATCGTGATTTCGAGGCTGACCATGAACACAACTGCAGATGTGATGGCCAGCGTTCGCCATGCGCTTCGCGGGATTGCATTGACGACGCCGGTGGGAGAATTCGACATATCGCCGAGGACGTTAACCGCAATGCTGACTGGTTGTGGGAAACATGCTTGGCGTGTGTTCTGTCTGACTATTTATAGTGCCGCTTCAACGGCGGTTTGGGCCCCGCTGTTTTCTGGTGTGTTGATCGGCAGTTCCGGTAAGTCTGCGCTAGGAGCTCGAGGCACAGACCGCTCACTGAATTAGTGATTGGAACAACCGGCCAGGACACTAGGTTGGAAACATGTTCGAGAACCTTCGCAGCACGATGAAGTTTCGTTCGCTCAACCTCGACAGCGTCGAGCGCAAGCTTGAACGAGCGGCGAACATCGACGACCTGCGCCGTATGGCAAAGCGCAACCTTCCTGGAGGGGTGTTCGACTACATCGATGGCGCCGCCGAGGATGAGGTAGCGCTGGCCCGCAGCATCCGAGTATTCGATGATGTCTTGTTTCGACCACGTGTGCTTCGCGACATGAGCCATGTCGATCTGTCAACCACCTTGCTCGGGAAGACGATCCCCATGCCGCTGGCGCTGTCGCCGACTGGCTTTGGCCGCATCTCTAACTCGCAGGGTGAACTAGCGGTTGCCCGCGCTGCAGCGCGAATGGGTTTGCCCTACACCCTGTCGACGCTGGGTACCCGTTCCATCGAAGAGGTCGCCGAAGTCAGTGATGGGCCCAAATGGTTCCAGGTCTATGTATGGAAAGACCGGGGCCTCGTGAAAGAGATGATCAACCGGGCCGACGCTGCCGGGTACGAAGCCATCGTGATCACCGTCGACTTCGCCACGCTTGGTCGCCGCGAGCGCGATATTCGCCGCGGTTTTACGCTGCCCCCCAAGCTGGGTCTTGACACGATTTTCGACGGCATCCGCCACCCGCGATGGACCCTGGATTTTGCGACATCGGAACCGATTCGGTTTGCGAACGTGACCGGCACTGGCGACGGTCGAGATGGCACTGATGCAGTGGCGCTCGGTCCCTATGTGGCTGAGCAGCTCGATCCATCACTCTCCTGGGCAGACATCGAACTCTTTCGCGATATTTGGCCAGGGCCAATCATGCTGAAGGGAATACAAGATGTTGATGATGCTCGGAAGGCCGCCGACATGGGTATCGAGGCGGTAGCGCTATCGAACCATGGCGGGCGCCAGCTCGATTCCTCGCCAGCTCCGTTCGAGCTTCTGCCGGCAACCGTCGATGCCGTTGGTGATCGTGTCGAAGTCTTAGTCGACGGCGGCATTCGCCGAGGCGCAGATATTGCAAAGGCGGTTGCCATGGGCGCGACTGCCTGCATGGTCGGTCGTGCCTATCTTTACGGCCTCGGCGCAGGTGGCGAACGAGGAGTAGACAAGGCACTCGGGTTCCTGCATGACGAGTTTGAGAGGACCATGAAACTCATCGGCGCTGCGAACGTCGGTGAACTTGGCCCCGACTACATCCAACACGCCTAACCAGCTGACCATCTGTGTCAGACACGAAGGGTGTAACCATCTGTGTCAGACACGAAGGGTGAGGCACGAAGGGTGTGAAGCTCATTGGCGCTGCGAACGTCGGTGAACTTGGCCCCGACTAGATCCAACCCGCCTGTTAGCGGCGTTTCCGAAGCAGCCCGACATTGGATCGGAACCAGCTCGTTTTCTTAGGCGCGAATGCTGCACTGTCGTCCATGTCCAGTCGTATCACGGGTGGTTTGCCTTCGATTGGGCTTGGCACGCGCTGTACCAAGATGTGTTCCTCGGGCGTGCGGCCAACGATGTCGCCGGTAAGGAGAACCTTGTTTTGATCAGTGATCATCAACTTGGCCAATGCCATTACATAATCCAGCGCGCCATTGCTATTGACCAAAGAGGTGACATAGAACTCTTCGCGCCCATAGCGCCCGAGGCCGTGGGTTAAGAACGACATACGATCCTCGCTTTCCCGAGCAGCTGTGATGTCGACCGTGATCTCCGTTGCAATGTCGGTGCCAGCTGCTTCGACAAAGGCGGCGAACATATCGGAGCGGTGAAAGATGGCGCCGTGCCCGAGCATGGCAGCGATGGCTGGACTTGAATGAATCAGTGCCGTTGTCACGATGCCCATTACGACGTCATGGGACATCGGCTCTTCGGGCAAGTTGAGCGCCGTGGCCACGATGTGGCCGACGTGGTCGGCAATAATCGACGGTTCGGGTGATGCGGGCCCAACGGGCATTGTGGCTGCATCAGGATGAGGCGTATCGACAGGCATAACAATTAGATCACCGCCACCTTCGATACGAAAATTGAGCACATTCGGCTCGCCCATTTCGTGGGCCAGCCCCAGGCCCAGGCGACCAGCCTCGGCAATCACCCTGGCTGGGTCGGGGTAAATGTTCTGTGAGATCAGAACGAAAGAGAGCGGCACGGAGGAAGTCACGCTCTTGACCCTAGGACTTGTTTTCTTCGTGAGAAGACCACTGACCACACGGGCTAGTGGTCTGCGCATAACCTCAGCTCGTGAACTTCGCTATTAGCCCGATCGACGTACGCGATGCGGCACAGCGGCTCGACGGGATCGTGCATCGCACACCGCTGCTTGAGTCCCGCCGTCTAAATTCCCAGCTAGGCGGCCGAGTACTGCTGAAGGCTGAGAATTTCCAGCGCACAGGCTCGTTCAAATTCCGGGGCGGTTACAACGCTGTGGCGACTTTGACCGACGCTCAACAACGGGCGGGCATCGTTGCCTTCTCGTCAGGTAATCATGCCCAAGGCGTGGCGTTGGGGGCACAGTTGTTGGGAGTGTCCGCCATAATCGTGATGCCAACCGACGCGCCGCCGAACAAGCTGGCCGCGACCCGTGGCTATGGCGCTCAGGTAGTCACGTATGACCGGTACACCCAGAGTCGCGAGGAGATCGGTGCCGATCTCAGTGAGCGCGAAGGCCGAACGTTGATCAAGCCATACGACAATCCCTCCGTCATGGCTGGGCAGGGCACTGCGATGTATGAGGCACTTACCGATGTTCCCGAGATCGACACCATTGTTGTCTGTCTGGGTGGTGGTGGTCTGTTATCGGGGTCGGCAACGATAGCGAAGGACATGAACCCTGGGATCGAGATCTTTGGCGTAGAACCTGACTCGGGTGATGATCACAAGCTGTCGCGCATAGCTGGTGACCGGGTGATTATTGATGTTCCCGTCACGATTGCCGATGGCCAGCAGACGACGTCGCCTGGAGAGCTGACCTGGCCGATCAACAACACCTATGTGACCGACTTTCTTGGCGTGACTGACGCCGAAATTGTCGCCACCATGCGCCTGTTATTCGAGCAGTTCAAGATCGTTGCTGAGCCAAGCGGAGCGTCCGCACTTGCCGCTGTCATCCACGGCCATGTTCCCGTCGAGGGTCGTACCGTTGCTGTCACTATCAGCGGTGGCAACACCACGTCCGCCCGTTTCGCTGAACTCGTGACCGAATAACGGACTCGGGCCCGAGCGACCTGGGCGGCGAGGCCGGCACAGAGCGACATGGCACGCACCACCAGTGCCGGGTGCGGAGTACGACAACCGAGTAGAACTGGTTTTTCTTGTCGAATGAGTGCTACACGGACCGCAAGAGGGTTGGATCTTGGGCTTTACTCACAGTCGGGAGACGATGTCCTCGACCACTTTTGATGGTGGACGTTCGTCGGTCGATACGGCTTCGAACTGGGCGTAACCATCGGCGCGTTCGAGCAGCAACTCTTTGACGCGGGCCTGTGGATCATCGCCAGCAAGCATGGGGCGACTGGAACGTCGACGCATAACCCGTTCCATGACGACCTCGAGTCCAGCGACCAGACAGAAGATGCGGTTGGCGTCGCGCAAGACCGCCACGTTTTCTGGATCTAACATGAAGCGACCCCCCGTCGAGATGACGTAGCCCTTGTCGGTCGAGATCTCTTTCGCGATTACACGCTCGATTTCTCGAAAACCGTCTTCACCCTGCTCTTTGAATATGCGAGGTATAGGTCCGTGGCGGCGCTCGATCATTTTGTCGGTATCGATATGGTCCATGCCCAAGCGGTGCGCGAGGATGCGGCCAACGGTTGATTTTCCGGTGCCCATAAAGCCCGTCAGGATGATGTTTCGGTAGGCAGTTACTGGGCGAGGTTCGGTATGTTTGGGGGACCCGGACGCTGATTTGGCTGATCCATCGGGAGCGTCTGGCATAAGAAGAGTTTAGGAACTGGGGTTCCTGAATGCGGCAAATGCGCATATTCTGATTTTGTTCGGGAACAACTTCTTCACGACCATGGGTTTGGACATCATGAGCACGACTGAATCGCACGCAAAAAATCGCGGCACCAAGATGAATGCGACCGATAAGAAGGGAGCGAAGAGGACGGCTAATCGCCGGGCCCAGCTGCAGTGGTATGCGCTGGGCGCATTCCTCGTCATCGCTGTCGCCGTTGTCATCGTGCTGCTCACGGTTTACACCGACGGCGGAATTGGTGGAGGCTGATAGGGCTAGACCGAATTTGCGGCTTCGCTCCATATCTTGTCTGACCGCTACTCGTCGACGGCACATCTGAGCGCTGGCTTTGGCGGTCGGGGCTTTGCTCACGAAACGAGTTATTCGCCTGTGCTTGCAGCCCGCTCCACGAGTGGGTTTGCAGGCCGGCGTTTATTTTTGGTGGAACGCAAGTGTTCGGTAGTCCCAGAAAGTTATGTTGTGATCGTTTTTGGGCGTCCCAGTGGAATGGGTCGTGGCGAGTAACCTTTGATCATGCGCAAGATTGGTCTCCTGAACGGGCCGAACCTCAACATGCTTGGCACTCGTGAACCCGAGGTCTATGGCACCCGGTCGCTTGACGACATCGTCGCTGATCTCCGCACTTACGCCGGCGAACGTGGCGCAGCATTGCGTGATCATCAGTCCAATGTTGAAGGTCACCTGGTCGACGCCATCCAAGAAGCCATGACCTGGGCCGACGGCATCGTGTTCAACCCCGGTGGCTACACCCATACCAGTGTGGCACTCCGCGACGCGATTGCCGGATGCGGTATTCCGGTGGTCGAAACCCACATGAGCAATGTGCATGCACGTGAAGAATTTCGGTCGCGCTCCCTGCTGAGCGGTGTGTGTGTAGGCGTAATCTGTGGGTTTGGCGTGACCAGTTACAAGCTGGCCATCGATGCAGTCATTTCACACCTCGACGGGTAGCAGCTTCTGGAAGAATTTCAGTGTGGCCTAGTGGGGCCATGTCGCTCCGCTCCTATGGCAGCAGGGGCTTTCGCTCGGTAGTTCCAATGGCGGTTTCTAGGACGACGCGAGCGGTGGTCAATAATCGTTGAGACGTGCGGTATGTGTTTTTGCACCCTCCTAGCGATCTGCTGTTGTTATACTGACGGCCAACCTAACAACGGGGAGCTCGGGGAAACACCGGGCTGAGAGGACGATCACTCGTCGACCCGCACACCTGATCTGGGTAATGCCAGCGGAGGAACATTGTGAATAATTCTTTGACCAGACTAACGGCGCCCATCCGATCAGTAATCGTGCTGTTGCTAGTAAGTCTGATTGCTGTCTCGTGTGGTGGCAGCGACGGAACCGAAGTATCGACGGGAACCGAAACGTCTGTTGCATCACCAGCAGGTGTTCCCGAGCCCGATTCCAGCACGACCGAAGCCACTGGTGAAGAGCCAGAGGCTCCTGCGGTCGGCATCGCCGATGAAGAGTGCCAATCCACCACCTCAATCACGCTGGCCACCCATGACTCGTTCGTGGTCTCCGACGGTGTGTTCGAGTCGTTCACCGCGACGACCTGCATTGAAGTCGAACAGGTCGCTGTAGGCGACGCCGGCCAGCTGGTCAGCAGCGCAATTCTGACCAAGGACAACCCAACCGCCGACGTTATGTTCGGCATCGACAACACGTTTCTGCAGCGGGGTCTCGATGCCGAGCTTTTTGTCCCTTACGAATCGCCGCTGCTCGCCACGGTTGATGCGGCACTGCAGCTCGATCCCGAGAAGCGGGTCACGCCAATTGATTACAGCGACGTCTGTGTTAACTATTGGATCGATCGATTGCCAGGCGATGCGCCAGAAGTCCTTGACGACCTCATCGGCCCTACGAATGCAGATCAGTTCGTCACGATGAACCCTGAGACCTCATCACCGGGTTTTGCGTTCTTGCTCGCCACGATCGCTCGTTACGGCGATGGCTGGGAGGGCTACTGGCAGTCGCTCGTGGACAATGGCGTTTCGATTACTGCTGGGTGGAGCGATGCCTATTATGGCGAGTACATCGCTGGGGGTGGTGCCCGCTCCATCGTGACCAGTTATGCATCGAGCCCGCCAGCTGAAGTCATCTTTTCTGACCCACCAGTCGATACGGCTCCAAGTGCAGTGCTCTATGACAGCTGCTTTCGCCAGGTTGAGTTCGCTGGCATCCTCGCGGGGACCGAGCATGTCGATGAAGCACAACAACTGATCGACTTCATGCTCAGCACGATGTTCCAAGAGGACATCCCTCTGAATATGTTTGTTTACCCGGCAAACAGCGAAGCTGCGCTGCCCGACGCTTTTGTTGAGTTCGGTCAGTTGGCCGACAACCCTGCAACGCTCACCCCAAAAGAGATCGAAGCCAACCGCGAGGCATGGACTGAGCGGTGGGTCGAGATTGTTCTGGGTTAGCGAGCCTCTGGGGCCACGGAAAGCCCGTAGTAGTGAACTGCAGTTGTACTTGGTGCACGTGCGGTCGGTTACCGCTCTGCTAGCAAGAACAGTATGAGAACTTCGCGCAGCATGGCGCTGGCCGCTGTGCCGGCAGCGTTTGTTGCGGTGTTCTTTGCCTATCCCGTTGCCACGTTGTTGGTCCGCGGGATTGGGCTCGACCCTGGTCGATTGCTCGACGTCATCACCGGCTCGCGATTTCTCAAGGTCATATGGTTCACCACCTGGCAAGCAGGGTTATCCACCCTGCTTGCTGGCACGTTGGCCGTGCCGCTGACATGGGCGATAGCGAATCGACAGTTCACCGGGCGGCGGCTTGCGCGTGTGCTGGTGACGGTGCCGTTCGTTTTACCAACCGTTGTTGTAGCTGGCTCGTTCATAGGATTGATGGATCGTTTTGGGTTGGACCAGGGGACGATTCGTCTTCGTCACACGGTGTGGGCGGTCCTGCTCGCCCATGCCTTCTTCAATATTGCGGTTTTCGTGCGCAGCGTTGGCGGCTTCTGGACCCAGATCGACCGGCGGCCTGAGGACGCAGCGCGTACGCTCGGCGCATCACCATGGCTCGCATTTCGAGAAGTTACTTTGCCACGGTTACGGCCATCGATTGTCGCCGCGACCTCGGTGGTCTTCCTGTTTAGCTTCACCTCGTTCGCCGTGATTTTGCTACTAGGTGGGCCGCGGCGTTCCAGCATTGAAACGGAGATCTACCGCTATGCCGTGACCCGCTCCGACATTTCAACTGCTGCTGCGTTGTCGATCGTGCAGATGGTGGCTGTGGTTTCGTTAGTTGTAGCCAATGGATGGCTGCAACGCCGCGTCGCTGGACGTCAAGGGCTGGTGGCCGATCGCGCGGTGCCTGCCCAAACGCGCCGGCAACGAACCCGTCTTGTGACCATGCTGGCTGGCACTGCGCTGCTACTTGGTCTGCCATTGGCTGTTTTGGTCGAGCGTTCTCTTGCCAGTGGTGGTGGTTATTCGTTTGCGAACTATCAGGCATTAGGTGAGCGGGTCAGGCTGCTACCGATCAGTGCCGCCGATGCGCTCGTGAACTCGCTCGCCTTCGCTGTTGTAGCCGCAGGCATTGCTTTGGTGATTGGCGGCATGGCATCACTTGCCATCGTGCACGGCACTCGATCGGTCAGCCGTGTACTAGATCTGGGCATGTTGCTGCCGCTTGGGACCTCGGCGGTAACTCTGGGCTTTGGTGTCCTGATCTCGTTGGATCGTGGGGTTTTGGACCTTCGCGGCTCCTGGTGGATCGTCCCGATTACCCAGTCGCTAATTGCGATTCCGTTTGTGGTGCGCGGCGTTGTGCCAGTACTGCGAGCTATCGATCCGGCGCTGCGCGAAGTGGCCGCAACGCTTGGGGCGGCGCCGGCCCGCGTGCGACGCGAGATCGACCTTCGGATTGGTGCGCGTGCGTTGGCTACAGGAGTGGGCTTTGCGTTCGCGATCAGTTTGGGCGAGTTCGGTGCGACTTCGTTCGTTGGCCGTCGGTCGGACCTGTTGACGGTTCCGCTCGCGATCCAGCGACTACTCAGTACGCCGGGTGATCTGTTACGGGGCCAAGCGATGGCATTGTCCGTGATCCTGATGCTTGTTACAGCGGTCGTGGTCTTCGTTGGTGATCGCCTGCATCCGAAGGCAGGTGGAATGCTATGACGCTGTCTATCGAGTCGCTCACGGTGCTATACGGCGACAAGGTAGCGGTTGACAATGTCAGCTTGGACATCGCAGTCGGCGACGTGCTGGCGCTGGTTGGCCCTAGTGGTTGTGGCAAATCAACGTTGCTTCGAGCGATCGCTGGACTAGTTGAGCCTGCTGAAGGTCGGGTTGAATGGCAAGGTCGAGATATCACCCACGTCCCGACGCATCAGCGGGGAGTCGGTCTGATGTTTCAGGACCATGCACTGTTTACGCACCGTGATGTTGCCGACAATATTGGCTTTGGTCTGAAGATGGCCGGTGTCGGCGCCGGCGCACGAGCTGTTCGAACCGAAGAGTTGTTGGTGCTGGTTGGCCTCGAAGGTTTTGGGCCACGCAGTGTGGAGGGATTGTCGGGCGGCGAGGCTCAACGGGTGGCGTTGGCCCGCGCTTTGGCTCCTGAACCGGCACTTCTATTGCTAGACGAACCCCTTGCATCGCTTGACCGAGCCCGCCGAATCGAGCTGAATATTGAACTTGCTCGCCTGTTGAGGGAGCTGGAGCAGACGGCGGTCTACGTCACCCATGACCAGGACGAAGCCTTCTCACTTGCTGACGATGTCGGGGTTATGCATCAAGGTCAGGTATTGCGTGTTGGCTCGCCGGGGGACGTGTGGCGTGACCCTCAGTTCGAGATTGTCGCCCGGTTCGTTGGGCACGAGGCGATGATCGAGCGCGATGGTCAGCGGTTCGCGGTGCGCCCTGATGCGGTTTCGATAGCAACGTCAGGTGAGTTGGTCGGGCGAGTAAAGACATGCGCATTTCAGGGTGATCGGTACGCACTTACTATCGATGTAGATGGAGGGCCATGGCGTCTATTCCACTCGGTGGCTGTGGAACCGGGCTCCATGGTGCGTCTTTCGCTTGATCCCACCAGGCTCGCCCGGATCACTGATATCTGAGCGAGAAAGCGAACTGGTGAGTCTCAGGAGCAGCCGAATGTGAGAAAGGGATCTTCAATGGTGTCGATGAACTGGCGGTAGCCGTAGCCGGTGCAGGGGTTGGCGACCAGACGTGATTCTTCGGGCGGCTCGATGAACTCGGATACGGCATCTTCGGCTGCTAGTGAGAACAAGCCTTCGACATCGCCACCGCAGGGTGCAGTAAGCATGGAGAGCGCTAGGGAAGTTGTGAATAGACGACGGAGTGAGCCTGCCGAGGTGATGATGGAACCGGCTGGCTGCTTCATCTTGGTTACGACGAGGCCCGGCCTCAATCTGGATCGCAACGATCAAAGAAATGTTTTGCCGACCTTTGTTGGCCCTATGTCAAGCGGGTTATTAACTCTTGGCTATGTTCCGGCGGGCTCCTGCGGCGAGCAGTCGCTGATAGAGCCCAGCGGGTAGGCGCGAGACAAGATCAAACACGACAGCGTCGGGCCCAATGAGTGCCCGGCGCCGGTTGCGTGACACGGCGCGCAGGATCTGGTGTGCTGCTTTCTCTGGCGTGGTGCGAGCCATCTTGTCGAACTGAGTGCCGAAGTTTGCTGGGTCATCACCAAAAGCGCTTGCGCTCTTATCGATGCGGGCGTTATGGGCAATGTTCGTCTTGATCCCGCCAGGGTGAATCGTTGTGGCCGAAACCCCACATCGTTCAATGTCGAGTTCGATTCGCAACGCGTCAGTGAAGCCGCGTACACCGAACTTGGCAGCGTTGTAGACCGACTGCGTCGGGATGCTGACCAGCCCGAAGACGCTGGAAATATTGACGACATGACCCTCGCCAGCAGCGCGGAGATGGGGCAGGAAGGCCTTGGTCCCGTGGACGACGCCCCAGAAGTTGATGTTCATCAGCCATTCGAAGTCGTCGTAGCTAGCGCCTTCGAACGTGGCGCTTAAGTTGACGCCGGCGTTGTTGATAATCAGGTTGATCTTGCCGTGGTCATGGGCGGTCTTGTCGGCCCAGAAGAACACGGCGTCTTTGTCGCCAACGTCGAGTACATCTGATGTCACCTTGATGCCGGCGCCCTTGCATAGATCGACGGTTTCGGCCAACCCAAATTCGTCGATATCGCTGAGCGCTAGATGCGCACCTTGGCGAGCAAGCTCTTCTGCCAGTGCTCGACCAATTCCTGATCCAGCACCGGTGATGGCAGCGACTCGCCCGGTGAACGTCTTCATACCAAGTAGTTTGCCAGCTGACGGCGGTAGCCCCAGCAGGAGATTGAGCTGGGTCGTAATCTTTTAGGCGATGGCGTTGATGACGGTGTTCTGAGTACTTCGATTGGCGTGACAACCGCCGCAGGAACAGTGCGGGGTATGTCTCGTCGGGTGAGGGGCACCTTGGTATTGGTTGTAGTGCAATGCTGCGACGGTGAATCACTTCATGTAACGGCCAGGCTCGCGGCGGGCGGTTCAGCCGCGTATCAAAGGCTGCTTTACTTGCTCGACGAATCGGCTTATGTGGTCGGTGGTCAGCGGATTGCCGAAGTCCATGACGAAATAGGTAATACCCAGAGAGGCCTTGTGCGCGAGCCGTTCGAGTAGCTCCTGTGACTGAGCGTCGGTTTCCGGGAGGGCATGCTCGATTGTCTGACTGATTTCGATCTGTGCTGGGTCGCGGCCGGCGTCGCTGGCGGCGTTGTGCAGGATGTCGAGCTTGCGTCGCCAGTCTTCGTCGCTGGCGCGGCCGGACCCGTTCCAGATGTCGGCATGCCGGCCAGCCAACGGGAGGCCAACCTTTTCGCCGGAAGCACCGATACAAATTGGTGGAATTACATCAGGTAGCGGTGGTGCCGATGCTCCCTCGATCGAGAAGTGAGTACCCGTAAATGATGGTTCGTCCTCGGTCCACATGAGCTTACAGATCTGCAACATTTCATCGAGTTGGGCGAAGCGAACTGATGGTTTTGGGAAGTCGTAGCCATAAGCGGCGTACTCGTCTTCGCGCCACCCTGCGCCTATGCCCAGAATGAAACGGTTGCCCGACAGGACTTGCAGCGTCGAGGCCATCTTCGCCGTGAGGGCTGGAGGGCGGTATCCGTGGCCAAGTACGTGATGACACAACATGACGTCGGGGAACTTGGCCGCGAGCCACGTCAGGGTGGTCCAGGCTTCCATGAACGGATCGGTCTTTGCGTCGAAGCCGTAGAAGTGATCCGCGATCCACAACGAATCGAAGTGTTCCAGCGCAGTCGGCAGGATGTTTCGCTCTTGGAACATCACGATGGGTTTATGGTCGCTCCAGCGGTTACCGATCACCGGAGAGAGCCATCCAAACTTCATCGCATTAGTCATTCGACCGAGACTACTCGTCTGCGACATTGCCAATCACAGAGACCCGGGCCTTCGGTGCACCGAATGAACATCAGGTCAACAATGATGTGCAGAGGCGTTGCATCACCGCGCTGTACTTGGGACATCTAGACGTACATGTTGTAAGACGTGACATCTTCCGGCGCTGGCGCAAGGTGGCGCGTTGTGCCCGGTGGCGCTGTCGGAGAAGCCGCTGAGGGTGCTGATCCGGCGGAGCGGTGACCAGCTGGCACATCGCCATAGGGCCGACACCGACTCGTCAATTATTAAAATGTGTGCCACTGATCGGCGCAATCTTTTCCGTGTGAGCCATGGACTCACGGAAGGCTCCTTTTTCCAACGCGGGGCCAAAGAACGGGTCGTAGTAGAACGCATCATCGGCAACGGCAGCCGCTTCATGCCGTTTTGATGGTGGTTGAGACGCAGGGCCTTTTCGCATGTGTACCCGAGCGAAGCCAGGCGGGACTTGTTCCCGCGTAGGCACGTGATCTCGCGCCCTTCGCTGCGAAGCCCGACACCGCAGTTCGCTGAGTTCAGGATGCAGACTGTCTTGTGCGATTCATTGGTTGCCGGCATCACCGTCATGTCGTGTCGGATTCCATGCCTGCAAGGGTCCTCGATCTCCGTCTGGTTCGACTCGCTGGTGTAACAGGTTTGGAGCATCGCGGCTCACCTGCATCGTTCTTCGGATTTGGCGATTTGTTTTGGCGCTACTGCCGGCTAACGCCTGGTTGCGCACCGTCTTCTTTCAAAATGCGTGGGTCGTGGCCGGCGACGATGGCAGCGGGGTACACCAGCGACTGGCGATCCGTTTCGCCATGCTCGAAATGCTGGCCGAATCCCTGACGACTGCGTGGTTGCTAACGAGCTAATCGCCGACGTTCAAGCCAGCGGTCACTGTGGTTTGATCGCGGACACCGTCTGGCTGGAGCACCCCGAGGCATAAAGGGGTTGTTGGACACAGCTGTTGGCCTCTGAGAGCACGTTCATCGTGAAACCCGCAACGCTGAAGCAAGTTCATAGACAAGACTGGCGCATGATTTCAGATGCTGTGAGGAAACGTGGTGCGTTACCTGTCTTGGGTAACTGGTGGTTCGCGTCGCAGGCCCTACAGTTTCAGTTGACGGGATGTGTGGTGCATGGTGAATGACTTCTTCAGCGATGGCTCGCCCTACTTGTCGCATCCGTTGTTGACCGCCGAGCGCACCTCGGCTGAGATAGACCAGCTTGAGCGACTGATTGGATCAATCTCGGGTCGGGTCCTTGATGTTGGCTGTGGCTTTGGTCGGCACAGCATTGAGCTGGCATCTCGTGGTGCCGACATCACCGGCATCGATCGATCGGTTGCAATGATCTCGGCAGCCAGGGAGCGGTCGATCGCAGCGGGTCAATTCGCTGACTTTAGTTGTGTCGCCGCAAGGGACCTCCGCGAGGTCGGCCGTTATGACCTTGCGATTTGCTTGTTCGGTACCTTTGGCCAGTTGGCTAACGCGACGAGCGAGGACACCTTGCACCTCGACATGCTTGGGCAGATCAAGCAGGCGTTGCGTCCATCGGCGAAGCTCGTGATCGAGTTGCCAGATCGAGATCGAATGGTTGCCAAGTTGGTTGAACAGGAACAGTTCGGCACAGCGGCGGTCACCCGCCAGTTCAATACGCGAACTTCGATTATGACCGAGCGGGCCGAACTTGAGACGGGCGCGATTTATGTGCAGCGTTGTCGCTTATTCGATGTAACCGAGTTGGTTGATCTGGTGCACGACTCGGGTCTCGAGGTGCACCAAGTTATGGACCGAGGGTTGGCGCCAGAATCGGAGAGCCTGATGACACTTGTAGCGACACGAACGTCCAACTAGATCGGGACGCCGATGAGAAGTGGCACCTGCGATTATTGCGATTCATGCTGTTCGTCTACCTCAAGCACGAGGCGTGGCGAAGCTTACGGCGTAAAAATGTGTGGCTTAAAAGAGGACGACGACAGGCAGTGGTCGACAAGCATGGTGCCACCTAACCAGCCACACATTTGTGGGTCGATACGAATGCCAGACCCATAACCGGTGAATGTCCGCCAGGGTCTGAACCAATGAAACTACGGTGAGGTCTCCGGTGGTCCCGATGCAGTTAGTTCGCCGACGGGTCTAAAGACACAGCCAGAATCAAGCCCAACGACCGTAGGTTCACAATGTCAGTACAGCTCGAAGGTGTTCAAGAGGCGTGTGGCGTCGACGACGTAAGTCGGGTGTGCAGTCGAGTATTCGACTGGAGCGGTAACGAGACGCTGGCTGGCCTGTCCGAATGGTTTATCGATCGGCCATTCCGGATCGTGATTGTTGCGATTGGCGCCTGGATTTTGAACCATCTGGCTCGTCGGGCGATTGGCTCATTGAGTGATCGCATAAGGGTCACACCGCAGAACCCGCATCTCGCACAGCTTCGCCGCCTTGGAGCCGAAGGGGATCAAGAAAACGAGGCTGCGCTCGCTGGTCGGGCGCCGGCTCGAGCCGAGGCCATTGAGGCTGTGCTGAAGAGCGTTGTATCGGTGGTCATATGGGTGTTGGCGCTATTGCTAATTCTTGGCGAACTCGCTATTAATTTGGCGCCACTCATCGCGGGTGCTGGCATCGCCGGACTTGCGGTTGGTTTCGGTGCCCAGTCCATGGTGCGCGACTTCCTCGCTGGCCTGTTCATCCTGATAGAAGATCAGTACGGGGTTGGCGATGTGATCGAGGTCGGCGATGTTTCGGGCACGGTCGAGAACATCTCGCTGCGAGCGACACGACTCCGCGATGTTGAGGGCACTGTCTGGCATCTGGCCAACGGTGAAATCAACAAGGTCGGTAACCACTCGCAGCTGTGGTCAAATTGTGTGATCGACGTCGGGGTTTCCTATGACACCGATGTGCGTCAGGCAATGGCGGTCCTCGATGGTGTGGCCGACACGATGTGGCAAGAGTCCGAGGCTGGATCCGGATCAATTATTGCGGACCCCGTCGTACAAGGTGTGCAAGCGCTCGGCGATGATGCCGTAATCCTCCGCTTGGTTGTGAAGACAGACCCGATGTCGCAGTGGCAGGTTCAACGAGAATTGCGCCTACGAATTAAAGAAGCGTTCGATGAAAACGGCATCACGATCCCGTTCCCGCAACGCACGATGCATATGGTCATGGACCAGTCGAACAACGTGGACGAGTTGGGCAGCCCGTGAAGTTGCGCCTCTGTGCAGGGATATGAATTCAGTGACCGATGTCGGGGATGCGGGTGGACATTGGTTCGAAGCCTTTGAGTTGTGGCAGTAGCCTCTCGTATCCGCTTTCGCCCACGCAGCGCATCGGCCTACGACTGGCGGTTCCCCTGTAGTGCTCCTGTGTTGGATTTCGGCGTCCTGCGCACCGATCTGCTGGGGAGAGGCTCCAGCCGACATTGCTATGCGCTGGGGTCGCCAGTCGTTAGTGTGAACGTGACCTGTTGTTGCACGCTATCGAAACGAGCTGCCGTGAAATTTGGATTCATATTGCCGAACAATTGGGGCATTGCGGACCCTGTAGCAGTGGCCAATGTGGGTGTCGAAGCCGAGGAGTTTGGTCTGGAGTCAGTCTGGGTGAACCACCACATCGTCAACGCCGGTTACATCGCCGACCGGCTGGGCAACAGGCCGTATCACGATGCGCTAACTGTGCTGACATGGGTTGCTTCTCAGACGAGCACCATCAAGCTCGGCACGTCGGTGTTGGTCATGCCATACCTGCATCCAATGGCGACCGCCAAGGCACTGGCGACGCTCGACCTCATGAGCGGCGGGCGCGTTATCCCGGGCCTGGGTGTGGGAAGCCTTCCCGAAGAGAATGAGATCCTCGGCGTGATCTACGACGGGCGTGGCTCGTTTGGCGACGAGTTCATCGATGTCATGCAAGCCCTATGGACAGAGGAAGCCGCCAGTTACGAGGGTGAGCATTTTCAGTTCGCCGATGTCATCGCGTCGCCCAAACCGGCGCAGGCGGTAATGCCAGTCTGGGTTGGTGGATCCGGGGCGCCTGCTCGGCGGCGCGCCGCGGCCTACGGGACAGGTTGGCACCCAATGTGTTCGGTCGATGGTCTTGCCCATCGAATGCCGGCAATGGTCGAGGCGCTCGAATCGCAAGGCCGTGAACGAACGAGTCTGACTGTCGCACCGCGTGTCGACGTGACGGACCTCCCCGACATCGCAGCCGTGGAGGCGTGGCGTAAGGCCGGTGCCGACCAGCTTGTTGTTGGGGTCAGCAGTCCTGACTTGGCTGATCATCGGTCTGGCCTCGCCCATGTAGCGACACTGGCTCAGGCCACGGCCAACTAGCCACAGAAATACGTACTGGCCGGGCGCCCGGCAGTTGAGCGTTCTAGCTAAGCGGTGATCGCAATGGACGTGGCGAAGAAGCCATGAAGTCTCTTGATGAAAAGGCTTGTGACCGACCCAGTGACGGCGTTCGTACCGCCGAGCATCGGGTTGTCAAAGACTTGGGTCATTCCCCACGTACCATTCAGATTCGGGTCTATCGAGGCGCATTTGGTTGGGTCGAAAGCACTAAACCCACCTGGCGGGCTACGGCGACCAATGCACCCGACTCGTCCCAGAGCCACCCGTCCTCAATGGTGCGGTTTCCTGTAGCGTCGCTCGTGCGAAAGTGGCCCCGGATCCAGCCCTCGACGGGACGTCGGCGCACGTGCACGGTCAGCTCGATTGTGGGTACCCAGCCGATGTAACCGACCTTAGAGAACAGAGGTGGCGGGAATGCGTCAGCGAAGAGGGGCAATGCGTGAGCGTCGACCGGGCGGCCATCACCAAACCGGATCCAGCCGGTGATCGCTGCTTCTCGACTGGCGACTGCGACCGCGTGATCTGGGTGGATACGCACGTCGAGTCGATTCATGATGGGCAGGATGACGCCCTGCTCTAACTCTGTTCGTGACACACAATCATCGGGATTAGGAATAGGCGCAACGGGGGTGTCGATATCCACGACGGACTCGGTGCTCGACAGATCCGTAAACGCGGCGATTGATTCGATGCGACTTTTGCCGCCCTGCACGAGGCGACCGCGGACCGTACCTATTGTTCGGCCGGTGCGGATCATCTCGGCTTCGATCTCTGCGGGGGCATCAGCGGTTCCCGGGCGTAGATAGTGGGTGGTGATCGACAACGGATCCGGGTGCCCCGACACCGAAGCCATGGCTTTGGCGAGTGGCGCAAGCAGATAGCCGCCGTTGGGGTTGTCGCCGATGTTCCAATTGCTGGTCAGGTTGGTTTGCCAGTGAGTGTCATCTCTTTGAACGAGGGCGGTTTCTTCATCGAACTGGTAGGCCACAGCCGCCATGGTGTCAGCCGGGAAGCTCTATCCCCAAACATGGCGTCAGTCGCTCGACAATGCTGCACCCTGATGAGATAGCTCAGCCACTGAAGAACTTGATCGGGTGCAACAAGATGTAGCAAGCCACTTCAGGGATCACGGCAGCCTAGATGGCCTTCGATTCAGCTGGTTTCACCGCGTCAGTGGTTGCCTGGGTCCGGTCGTCAGCCAGCGGGGTTGAAGTCGCTAATGCCAGGTTGTCATGAACGAATTCAAACAACTCAGCCCGCTGGGCGCTAGAGGATGGTCTCGCCGTACATCTCGCCGAGCTCGTCAGCCAGCAACTCCAGGCGTTCGCCGTCGGGGCCGCTGAAGTAGATCGAGCTTCCGTGCTCAAAGTTGATGGGCACGCCGGCGGCTTCTAACTTGGTTCGCAAGTGAGCTTGTTTCTCAGAAGTGACCGAGATGGCCAGGTGGTGCATGCTGCCGAGTACTTCGGCGTATGGCCCCAGGTCAAGCCCGGGAAAGTCGAAGAATGCCAGTGCGTTCCCGTTGCCCATGTCAAAGAAGAAATGAGTAGAGCCTTGGTAGTCGCGGTTCTCGAACAACTCGGTCAACGGGAACTCGAGCACGTCTTGGTAGAACTCGATTGTGCGGGGCACGCTCGACGACAGTAGCGCCAGGTGATGCACGCCCCGGGCCGACGAGGCAGGTCGGTCGGCACGCAGATACTTCTGCCGCATGGCCTCCCACTCGTCACGGCGGTCGACGTCTTCGCCGTGTTTGGGTGCGGGGCCGGTGGTCTTGTTTGTGTTGTTCATCGCTGTACCTCTTTGTCAGATTCCCACACGGTGACTTCGCTTGCACCGTCGGAGGTGATGGTGACGCGGCCCGCGTCGGTAAGTCGGGCCGCATCACCTTGGGTGAGGGGCCGTGGGTCATCCCCGAGTTCGATCGTTCCGTGGGCGACGAACACGTGGACGAACGGCGCGTCGGGCACCGTCACGGTCTCTCCGTTCGTTAGGCGGGCCACATGCATTGCGGCGTCGCGTTGGTGGATGATGATGGCGTCGGGGTGACCCTTTCCCGAGGCGACAGCGACCAGTCCGCCCGCAGCGAGGAGGCCGTTCATGTCGCGCTGTTCGTACCCCGGGGTCAGGCCGGCGGTGTCTGGTGGAACCCACATTTGCATGAAGTGGACCGGTTCGGTTTTGCTGGCATTCATTTCGCTGTGTTGTATCCCGGACCCAGCGCTCATGCGCTGCGCCAGGCCGGGATACAACACGCCCTGATTTCCCGTCGAGTCCTCATGTTTGAGTCTGCCGCTGAGGACCCAGGTCACGATTTCCATGTCGCGGTGTCCATGGATTCCGAAACCCCCGCCTGGTGCCACTCGGTCATCATTCGAGACGATCAGCAGGCCATGACCGTTGTTCGACGGCTCCTGATGAGGGCCGAAGCTGAAGCTATGGCGGCTGTCGAGCCATTCACTAGTGGTGGGGTAACGATCAGATGCAGGGCGGATATCGATCGTGCTGAGCATGGCGGTTCCTCTCGGGACGGGCGGGCAGAGTTGGCTTCGCGGGTCAGGCTTGGCGAGTTGCTTGGATCTCGAGTTCGATGGCGACCTTGTCGCTCACCAACATGCCGTCGATGCCCAGAGGAGCGTTGAACGCAATGCCGAAGTCGCTGCGCAGGATCTGGCCGCTGGCGTTGAAGCCGGCTCGGGTTGCCTCGTACCCATCGACGGCGACGCCGTTGTAAGACAGGTCGAGCGTGACCGGCTTGGTGATGCCACGGATCGTCAAGTCGCCCGACAGTGCTGTTTCGGTCACGCCAGTCGATACAAAAGTCATTGTGGGGCTGTCTTCTGCGTTGAGGAAGTCGGCGCTTTTTAGATGGCCATCACGCATCTTGTTGTTTGTGTCGACCGAGGACAGGTCAATAGAGGCAGCAACGCTACTGGCGGTCTGATCGTCGGCGATCGTGACGGTGCCCGAGAATGCGTTGAAGCGGCCGCGGACCTTTGACAGGCCGAGGTGGCGAACCGTGAAGCCAACTTCGGAGTGAGCGGGATCGATGTCCCAGGTGCCTGCGGTAAGTCCGGTGAGTTCTGTGGTTGCGGTTGTCATGTGAGTGCTCTCCTGAGCGTGAAGCGAATGTTGCGTGATACTTAAATATTAAAGTATCGGTACAAAAACAAGACTACTTAAAAGTTGAACAATGTCAACCTCTGTTCTACGCTTTCGGTTGTGAAGGACGACACACCTTGGCTCGACGAGCAAGAGAACCTTATTTGGCGGTCGTTCCTGCACGCGTCCGGTCTCATCAGCAGACAGCTCAGTGATTCGCTCAAGGCGCAGACCGGCTTGACTATGGACGACTACGAAGTCCTGGTCCACTTGTCCGAGGCCGACCCGCACCGGGTCCGGATGACCGAGTTGTCGCACCAGCTGCTTAATTCCCAAAGCCGACTTACCCAGCGAATCGACCGGCTGGCCAAGCGTGGATTGGTCTGTCGCGAGAAATGTCCCGAGGACGGAAGAGGAACGTTCGCCGTGCTGACCGACGAGGGCATGAAGTGCATTGTTGAAGCCGCGCCCCAGCATGTGCGCGATGTCCGCGCCGCCCTGATCGACCTGATTGAGCCCAGCGAACGAGCGATGTTCGCCGACATCCTCGAACGCCTCGCCAAAGCTGCCCGCGGGTAGTCCGGATTCGCTGCGCTCGTCCTGTCTGAGCTGATTAGGTCCAAGGTCCCGGGGCTTGTAGGCCCGCGGGTAGTCCGGGTCGTCTTCTGGGTTTCGTGGTTTTCACAGTTGCGACAATGGCGGCGGCGTTGAACCTACGATGCGGCGGTGACCGACTCGACTGACATGCACGCAGCCTTCGCCGTCAATACCGAACAGCTGTGTCGAGCCATCAGCTTGATGGCGACCGCTCCGGATACAGCGACGCCTGAGCTGCCATCGGGCTTGCCTGACCTTGGACTGGGCGGGGCGCAGACGCTGGACGCACTGGCGCCGTCGGTATTGGCCGGAGCACGCGATCTTGGAGCACCTGGCTTCTTTGCTCATATGGACCCGCCGACACCGTGGATCACCTGGGCGATGCAGTTGTGGACGTCGAGTCAAAATCAGAATCTTCTGCACCCCGACACCGCTCCCAAAGCGCGCGACATCGAGGCTCGGGTAATCGACTGGTTGGCGCCGAGCTTCGGTATGTCGGGTGGCCATATGACACCTGGGTCCACGGTTGCGAACCTGACGGCGATCTGGGCAGCGCGCGAAGCAGGCGCTCACACGGTTGTGTCAACGCGTAATGCCCATCTCAGCGTGGCCAAGGCGGCACACCTGCTTGGCATGTTTCATCGGCCGATTCGTGATTGGGATGCTGCGATCTCACTTGACGGATGCTGCGCTGTGATCACCGCTGGTGCCACGAGCACCGGCGAGATCGAGCCGCTCGACGCAGCGTCAGGAGCGCTGTGGCGTCATGTCGATGCTGCATGGGCCGGTCCGCTTCGGCTCAGCGACAGCCATCGACATCTGCTCGATGGCATCGAACGGGCAGACAGCGTCTCGGTATCGGCACACAAATGGCTGTTCCAGCCAAAGGAGTCGGCGATGGTTCTGTTCGCTGACGTGGTGGCAGCCCATCGTTCGGTGAGCTTCGGCGCTGACTATCTCGCCGTGCCAAACGTAGGCGTTCTCGGCAGTCATGGCGCCAGTGCTGTGCCGTTGTTGGCCACCCTGCTGGCATATGGCCGCCAAGGTGTCGCCGGGTGGATTGATCATTCCATGGAGCTTGCGGCACGGCTAGTTCGCCAGATTGATGTTGAGCCGGACCTCGAGGTGCGAACGGTTCCCCAGGCAGGGGTTGTGAACTGGCGGCACACGTCGATCGATGCAGGCGAGGTGCAGCGGCAGCTTCCATCCGACGTCTTCATTTCGACGACCATCATCGATGGTGATCCCTGGTTGCGCTCTGTTGCAGCAAACCCGATGGCGGACCCACAACGTGTCGTCGCTGCAGTCGCTGGTCTCAGTTAGCAGGGCGCGGAAAAACGCATACCCACGTCTCGACGACCATCATCACCGCCCACGGGTAGCCCGCTCGTTCGTCGCTGAGTTCGAGCGCCCGAACCCTTGGCCCTGACCGGCTGGACTTCGGGACCCTTTTCGAAGCCGTTTTTTGAGATCAAGGAGGTCCACTGTCTGCGACCTCCGGGGGTGGCGACTGGCCGCCGATACGCAGGACCGGCATTCTCCCAACCCGGATGGGGACGCGTAGTTAGATCTTGGGTCGCGAGTCAGTCACTGGTTGTCAGACTCGCCACGAGACGTCGGTGCCAGATTTTGTCGTTCATTGGCAAACCACGCTTCTGAAGAGGGTCGGGGTCCTGAGACGGGTTGGGGCACGCGTGTGCATGAACCCTCTTGGGGTGGCTTATGACGCTCGCTCGCGGACAGCGACCAATTCGGCCTTATCGCCAAGCGCCTCAGCTAGCTCGGTGACCGTGTCGCTATCCACCTCGCGAACACGATGCAGCGCGACTACGAAGCGGGCGGTGGGCGGCCGGTCCTTCTGTGAACCGGCTGGGCTGAGTAAGACAGCGGCTGCTCGTCGCGGCGTGAGTACATCGCCCACCCCACACGTGGCCAATGCCGCGACCAACTCAGGACGATGGCAGCCGTCGGCGATTGGGCGTCCGAAGGCGCTGATACCGATACAGGCCAACAACAATGTCGTTGAAGTTGGGATGACCGGCTCATGTGCAGCTGGCGCCTTGAATGGCCGCTTGCGCGAACCGTCGGCCTCGACCACGACATTGTCGGCAATCGTGAACCAGTGATCACAGGTCGCACCGCTGACGCCGATAGCGCGACGTTCATCAGCAGCCTTCCACGCCAAGGCTCGACCGACTTTGGTCAGCCGGTTGCGCAGCTCGTCATCGGTTGGGTCGATTAGCGCTGGGTAGTTGCTCGACTGTTCCGCACCCATCTTGGTGGTCGTCGTCAGGACGGTTGTTCCAGCGAGCTGCTCGCCAAGGGTGAACAACGTGGTGGTCTTTCCACCGCCGCCGACTAGCGAAATCAGTTCGCCCTGGTTGACCCGAAAGGCGCTGGCTAGGTTTGTCAGGTCGGTTGTTGAAACCACTGTTGCAACCTATGCCACCGTGCGATGAATGGGGTTGCTGGTCGTGCGGCGGTCTTTGCCGGCGCGGCGGTTTCGTCAGAGGGGCTATTCGCCCGTACGATTCCGCAATGGCAAAGCTGACCATCCGTGGGTTCGACCTTGACTACGACGTCGCCGGAAGCGGGACACAATCGCCGTTGATCTGGGGGCATGGCCTGACGGGCAGCCGTGGCATTTCGGCCGCCTATCCCTTGGTCAACCTGAAGCCAGCCGAAGTCGACCGGCCCGTTGTGCGTTACGACGCCCGGGGACACGGCATGTCGGGGCTGATCGAGGACGCGACGAAGGGCAGCTGGGCCGAGTTGGCCCAGGATCAGATTGGCTTGGTTGACCATCTTGGTTACGAGCGTGTTGTCATCGGTGGTGTTTCAATGGGTGCGGGCACGGCGCTTCACGCTGCGCTTGAACTACGGGAACGCCTCGAGAAGATGGTGCTCGTTATTCCACCCACAGGCTGGGAAGAACGGGCGTCACAGATTGACCTGTACGAGCAGATGGCACGTGTGGCCGAGGAGCGAGGCCCCAAGGCACTGATTGCATCGTCAGCCAAAATGCCTCCTCCTGACCCCTTTGTTGGCACAAGCGAACACGGCGACCGTCGTGCCGGAAGCCTCGGTAGCTACGACCCTGCCCTGCTCGCCGCTTGCTACCGCGGCGCTGCGTTCGCCAACTTGCCAGTGCCCAATGACATCGCCACGATCACGACACCGACTCTTGTGCTCGCATGGAGCGGCGACCCCCGCCACCCCGTCTCGACGGCCGAGCGGCTGCGTGACACGTTGCCGAACGTGCAGGTGTCAGTCGCCTCAACCCGCGCCGACTACGCCTCCTGGTCCGACCAACTCCACCGCTTCCTCGCCATCTGAGACTGGGGCTTCATGGCGTAGCAGTAGAGTCGGCGTCGTGGGTGGACGACTTGAGCAATTGACCGGACCAGCAGCTGCGGTTGCGCTTGGTGACGATGCCACGGTGCTCGTGCCAATCGGAGCAATCGAACAGCATGGGCCGCACTTGCCGCTATCGGTCGACTGGATCATTGCGGATGCCGTAGCGCAGGCCGTGGTCGATCGTGCGGGCGAGGAACTGCCGGTTTGGTTGCTGCCAACCATGCCGTTCTCCAAGTCGAATGAACACGCCTGGTCCAAGGGAACGATCTGGTTGTCACAGCAAACGATGATGCACGTGCTCGACGACATCGGTAGATGTGTCGCTGAATCTGGCGCTAAGCGCATCGTGTTTCTGAACGGACATGGCGGCAACTCGACGCTACTCAACGTTGTCTGCCGCGAGCTTCGATTGGCCTATGGACTACTCACGTTCCTGGTGCACCCATTCGTGCCACCCGCCTATTCGCCACCTGATCCCGACGCAGCAAACTCGGCCGAACTCGGCATGGGCATCCACGGGGGTCTCGACGAGACATCAGTGATGTTGCACCTGCGGCCGGACGATGTGGACATGTCACAGGCCGTGCGAAATGTGCCCGAGTGGATGAGCGAGCATGACCACGTCAAGTTCGGGGGCAGCGTTCAGTTCGGTTGGCTGTCCAATGACTTCGGCGGCGACGGCCACATAGGTGACCCAACCGGTGCGACCGCTGAGCTCGGCGAGAAACTTTTCGAAGACTCCGTGTCGTTCATCATCGAGCAGCTGCGAGACATCGTGGGCTTCGACTTCCGGCCCAACGCATGAGCGGCGTCTCCCGGTCGATCAACCCGGCATTGGTCAGCGCGCCGGCAGCGAATTATGCACACGCGATCTTGAGCGAGAACCCGACCGCATGGCTTCACACATCCGGCGTTATCCCGATTGCGCCAGACGGGTCAGTGCCCGTCGGCATTGTTGCTCAGGCCGAGGTGATCTGGGCGAACGTCGCCGCCATGCTGGCAGAAGCGAACATGGCGCCGAACAACGTTGTCTCGGTAACGACCTATGTCACGCCCGGCCACGATCTGGGTCCCATCATGGCGATTCGCGACAACGCGCTCGACAACCATCACGCCGCGTCGACCCTCGTCGTTGTACCCGAACTTGCTCGCCCCGAATGGCTCATGGAGATAGCGATCATCGCTGCCCGCTGAATTCTTGACACCCCAGGGGTGTCAAGAATTCGCAGTGGTTAGCGGTTGAGGCGGCTTTCGACGCCCGCTGCTTTGAACACGCGGGCAGCGGCGATGCGTGCCTCGGCGAGAAGTTCGTCTTCGTCGACGAAGGTCACCTTGCGGTCATCAATCAGGATGCGACCATCGACCACGACATGGGTGACGTTGGCCGGTGACGCGTTGAACACCAGAGCGCTCTCGATGCTGTGCACAGGTGCAATGAAGATGGAGTTCAGATCTACGAGAACCACGTCGGCCTTGCGACCCGCGGCGATCATGCCCGTGCTGTCTTCGGTGCCGAACGCTTTAGCGCCACCACGGCATGCCATCTCGATGCTGTCGCCAGGAAGCAGTGCCATGGCGTCGAGATGATGAACTTTTTGCAACAGCACGGTCGTCTTGAGGACTTCGAACATGTCCTGGCGGTTGTTGCTGCCAGGACCGTCGCTTGCCAGCGCCACATTGATGTTGCGGCTTCGCATGTCCAAGATGCGCGGCACCCCAGACGCCAAGAACATATTGCTGACCGGGCAGCTGACGACCGAGGCGCCTGACGCCGCGATCAGATCGAGCTCATTGTCATCGAGCCACACACTGTGAGCGAACTGCATATCGGGGCCAAGTAGCCCGAGTTCGTCGAGCCATTCGACATGACGGGTGCCACGCTCTTCGACGTTGAGGCGAACCTCTTCCTCGGACTCGGCAATGTGAATGTGAGTGCCGGCGCCCCACTCGCGGGTCTTTGCGACCGTTTCTTTCATGGCCTCGTCGGTGCAACCCCAGGGTAGAAGCGGAGCGACCTCGATACGAATGCGATCGTCGTCGTGGCCCTGCCAGCGTTCCCGCAAACCAGCTGTATGCGATAGCACTTGCTCGGGCGTCTCTTGCATCTCGGGCGGGTAGTTCCGGTCGGCCCAACCGCGGGCCAACATGTAACGAACGCCCGAGTCACTCGCCGACTGCAGCACGGCGTCGTCGATGGCGTCATCGACGTGTACATAGTGATGGTCCAGCACCGAGGTGGCACCGGTCCGCAGATTCTCGACCATGCCGCACATACCCGCCAAGTAGCCGGCCTCGGCATCGAGATGCACAGCACCAGGCCAGATGCATTGCCGCAGCCAATCGAGCAATGGTTTGTCGTCGGCCAGACCACGAAAGAACGTTTGGAAGAGATGGGTGTGGGCATTGGTCATGCCTGGCATCACGGCGCTGCCCTCGGCATCGATCACCCGCTCAGCTTGGGCAACAAGCGCAGCTGGCGCTTCGCCGTCGCCAACGCCGACGATCGTGTCGCCGACGATGTGGACCCATCCGGGGTCATGGATGGTGGCAGCGTCATCGACGGTAACCACCGCCGCGTTGATGACAAGAAGTCCGCCAGCATTGTGGCGGTTGGGCAGTGGGGAAACAGAAACCATGGTGATTCTCAACAGCGGTAGATCGGGGCGGGCTGGCTACGAAGCCTCGGTAGGAGTGAACGCCATGCGTTGAGCCGGTGCTTGGGATTGTATTGTTCACGTGATGCGAGTGCTCGTCGTCGATGCGTATCCGGCCGCCCATCCCGATGCAGCGGTCGTTCGTCAGGCCATCGAGATGCTCGAGAAGCAGGACAATCAGGTCGACTACCTGTCGCTGGTGAGTGACGAGTTCAGCACCGCGATGACCGCTGACGAACGGGCCGCGTATGAGACTGACGAGCCGTTGATCGCGGATGAGACCAAGGCAAGTGCAGCCCGGGTGCAAGGCGCCGATGCACTTTTGTTCTGCTATCCGACAACATTGTTCGGTGTGCCACCTCGGCTAAAGGGTTGGCTTGAACGAGTCATGGTGACGGGTGTTGCCTTCGTCTTCGATAACAAGCAGCGAGTGCGGCCAGGCCTGACCAATGTGCGTCGTATCGGTGTGGTCACGACCACACCGCATTCTCGTCGCGCCACGATGCGGGCCCGCGACCTGGGTTATCGCACGTTGATGCGCGCCCTCCGTTTGAACTGTCACCCGCTCTGCCGTCGCACCTTCGTCCGCATGCCAGTTGGCGCTCCAGCCGCGCGCTTCGCCGACCGTCTCAACCGATCTCTGCGCTCCTGGCGTTAGTGCGCACCTAGGGTCTGACCCTCCATGCACACTTAGGTGATCGTGAGTGAGTCGACGAACGCGATGCGCTCGGCGGGGCTGACGCGGTCGACCTTGTAGAGCGACTGCCAGCTGAAGCTGGCCCCGGGGGCGCACAGCGGCACGATGGTGCGCTTCCACAACTGCAGACCAGGCTCACCCTGCAGCATGTTGATGCGCTTTGTGCTGCCATGCGATGTGAGGACCGTCAGCGACTCGATCGTGCGCAGTGGACTCGTGTCTCTCGATTGGTCACCGTCGACCCATGGCCCGATCAGGTCGTTCAACGCGTCGAGAAGCATCGCAGGAAGCGAACCCCACCACGTGGGATACACCGCAACGAGTCGAGTCGCATCGATGCAGGCATAGGGGGTCCAACGGTCACCCTGGCCAAGTCGCACGACGCGGGCACCTGGGGCCTGAGCAACGACAGCATCGAGCAACGCCGAGTTGTAGCTCTGTTCGAGTGGGTGCGCCTGCACCACCAACGTGGTCACGTCCAGACGTTAACTCAACCGCAACCCCGCCCGGCGCGGCCACCCTGCGTCACCAGCCCTAGGCTTCGCAGCGTGGGAACCAGAAAAGTAGATGCCGACATCATCGTTGTGGGTGGTGGTCACAACGGCCTCATCTGTGCGGCCTATCTAGCTCGCTCTGGCCATGACACACTACTGGTCGAGGCCCGCGACGCTGTTGGTGGGTGCGCCTCGACTGTCGATGCGCTAGGCGCACGTTTCAATATTTGCAATTGTGATCACACGCTGATTCGGGCGATGCCGGTTATCGATGATCTCGACCTGTCAGGTCACGGGCTGACCTACCTCGAGGGCGATGCCAGCTACCTGCACATGTTCCACGACGAGACCTCGCCGTGGCTGTTCTTTTCGGATCAACAGAAAACCCTCGACGGGCTGAGCGTCTCGCACCCTCATCAGGTGAAGGCATACCAGCGGTATCTCGACGAGGTGATGCCGGTTGCCGAAATGGTTCTGGACATGACTCGCAGTCGTACGACACTGGCTGCGATGGCCAAGACCGCAATCGGGCGCCGGGCTAAGGGCATCGCAACACTGCTCAAGTGGAGCCGCATGAGTGCGCTCGACGTGCTGACCAGCTACTTCGATGATTGGCATATGGTCCTGCCCGCGATTAGTGCTGGGCCGACCGTGTGGGGCGTTCCGCCAGAAACGCCTGGCACCGGCATGGCTGCGCTTGGTTATGCGACTCGGCACCTGATTCGCACCGGCCGCCCCGAAGGCGGAAGCGGCGCACTGACCGACGCGGTTGCTGCCAGTTTCGCCGCAGCCGGCGGTCGCACCAAGACCTCTGCGATCGTTACCAAGCTGCTGGTTAAAGATGATGCGGTTGCCGGTGTCGAACTGACAAACGGCGAGCGCCTCACCGCTGGCATCGTCGTAACTGCATGTGATCCGAATCAGGTCATGCTCGAATGGCTCGATGAGATGCCGGCAGCGGCCCGAAAGACGCAGAAGCGTTATCGCGACCAACCCATCCACGATGGTTATGAGTCCAAAATCGATGCCGTGATCGGTGACCGCTCGGCGCTCATGGGCATGGAGGCGCTGCAGGAACGATTCCCAACGACCGACATGCTTGAGCCGACCGTCATCGTGTCGCCCTCACTCGATGAGCTCACCGCCGCTCATAAACTTCGGGCCGACGGTCGTGTCGCCGAGAACCCGACGATCCTGATGAACATCCCGTCGGTGCTCGACCCGACAATGAGGTCACAAGACGGCAGGCACATCCTGAGCCTGGAGGTCCTGTTCACGCCGTACTCGTTACCCGGTGGTTGGCCAGCTTCAGGCGAACCGCGACGCTGGTTCGATGTTGCCAACAAGTTCTGGAATCCGGCCATCGAGCCGGCCGAGCATGAATGGCGGGCCATGACGCCGGACATCTACGAATCTGATTTCCACATGCCACGCGGCCACGCGCCGTCCTACGCGGCGTCGCCCCTGGCGACGTTGCTCGGCAAATCGCCCGAGGTCAGTCGCTATCGCAGCCCCGTTGAGGGGCTCTATCTCAGTGGCGCTGGCACGTGGCCCGGCGCTGGGATTTTCGGCGCACCTGGTCGCAATGCCGCCGATGCTGTCCTGGCCGATCTGCGCAAAACCAAACGCCGCTAGAGCGCACCAGGCATCGTTTCGGAAACTCGGCGCGTGCGCAAGAGCAGCTGGGCCATGATGGGTTGATGGGGCCGTAGTCATCGGCGCCGTCCGCTCGGCCAAGGCTGCTGGGCTCGGCACGATTCGACTCGCAGCCCTCGACGCTGATCCAACAGCCTTTGGCCAAACTCACGCGGAGGAAGCAGCGTCCGGCGAGGACCATTGGGGCGAGGACCATTGGATAGAACGAGCAGCTGGCAGCGAGATAGGCCAAACATTCGTGGCTGTTCTGAACAACGAGTTCGTCGGCGTTTGCGGTGCCCACCTGCCGACTCTTGGCGGCCCGGTGGAACTGGTGTCGGTGTGGACTGCACCCGCAACATGGGGACACGGGGTGGGTCGATCATTGGTCGAAACGGTTCTCGAGTGGGCGACGAGGAGCTAGCAGAGCCAGAAGAATGCCGGTGGTGAGAGGGGCGGTATGCGTTCTTCCACACCCTGTACGGGCCATGCGATGCCCTCGCGTCACAGCAAGCCCTGAGTGACACAACGGCTGCTCGCTGGTGGTGCCCGTAGTGGGCGTGTGTGACCAACTCAACCTGGATGCGTGCAGAAGTTTGTGAACTCTCAAAAGACAATTTGTGAACTCTCAAAAGACAAGTAGCGGGCGCGGCGTCCATCTGGCATGATCTGTCGGTGAGTGACGGGCAGCAAGCACGAGGCGGCGCGAATCGACTTTTGTCGTTCGATTCGGTCTCCATGGTTTTTCCAGACGGCACACACGCGCTCGACGACGTCAGCTTCGGCGTAGACGAGGGTGAGTTCGTAACGATCGTGGGCCCATCGGGCTGCGGG
The DNA here is from genome assembly GCA_905182135.1 of uncultured Acidimicrobiaceae bacterium. Taxonomy (GTDB): domain Bacteria; phylum Actinomycetota; class Acidimicrobiia; order Acidimicrobiales; family UBA10347; genus UBA10347. The sequence goes on from CAJJAG010000003.1 coordinate 409,226, forward strand.
AAATCGACGATCCTGAAGATCGCGTCGGGCCTGCTGGACCACACCGACGGTTCCTACGATCTGGCCGACGACAACCTGGGTTACGTCTTCCAAGACTCCACGCTGCTGCCCTGGCGGACGGTGATGAAGAACGTCGAGTTGTTCGACGAGCTTCGCAAGGGCGACAAATCAGCACGGCGTGCAAATGCACAACGAGTCATCGAAACCGTTGGACTTGGCGGCTTTGAGAACCATCACCCCAAACGACTGTCCGGCGGCATGCGCATGCGTGTATCGCTCGCTCGGTCTTTGACACTGAACCCCAAGGTCTTCTTGTTCGACGAGCCATTTGGTGCTCTCGATGAGATCACTCGCCAGAACCTGAACGAAGAGGTTGGCCGTCTGTTCAAAGAACTGAACTTCGGCGGGCTCTTCATCACCCACTCGATTCCGGAGGCTGTCTTCATGTCGACCAAGGTGCTCGTCATGTCGTCTCGGCCTGGCCGCATCATCGACGAATTCGACGTGCCGTTTGAGTACCCACGAACAGCCGAGTTGCGGTACGACCCTGAGTTCGCCCGTCTGAGCGGCGAGGTCTCTAAGAGCCTGGCGGCATTCCACTAATGAAGAAGCGACTCGGAACCGCCTGGCCACCACTCGCCGTATTCGCTGGGTTCATCGGCGTCTGGTACTTCTACAGCGGCGTCATCCTGGACGAGGTCGAACGCAACATTTCGCTGCCCTACTTCCACAATGTTGTCGACATAGCGTTCCTCGATGGAGAGAACCGCAGCGAGCTTCTTAGTGCGACATGGACGAGCGCCTGGATCGCCGGCATCGGCCTGGCGATAGCGGTGGCTCTCGGCTTGTTCTTCGCGGTGCTGATGAGTCAGGCCAAGTGGATCGAGCGTTCTTTCTACCCCTACGCCGTATTGCTGCAGACCATTCCAATTCTGGCGTTGGTGCCGGTCATCGGCCTTCGCTTCGGCTTCGGAATCGGCGCTCGCGTGATCGTTGTGGTGATCATCTCGTTGTTCCCGATTATTACGAACACCCTGTTTGGACTCAAGACAGCCGAGCAGGGTCACCACGACCTGTTCACCCTGCACAAGGCCAGCAGGGTCACTCGCTTGTTCAAGCTGCAGTTTCCTAGCGCCCTACCCGCCATGTTCACCGGCTTCCAGATATCGGCCGGCTTGGCGGTGATCGGTGAGATCGTTGGCGGCTTCTTCTTTGGCCGAGGCGCCACCGATCTAGGCAATCGGATTCAGCTCTACGCGGCGCGCCTTCGAGCCGAGGAACTCATTGGTGCCATCGCACTTTCGGCCGGCTTGGGCATTTCTGTGTTCTGGTTCTTCGGGTTCCTTCGCAACCGCTTCACCTCATCTTGGGCCGAGGCCAACCACACCTGATCGCCATTTTGATCCAGCAGCTTTTGTTTCCTGTTTGTTAACACCAGGAACACAGGCAACATCGTTGTCTTTCCGTCGTGTTGGGCCACTAAGTTATGTTCGTTCTCAGAGGGGCGACGCCCCTCATGATCCTGGAGGGGATTCATGACTACACGACGTAGCCCTTGGCTTCTGTTTGTGGCGTTATTCGCCGCGTTCGGCCTTATCGCAGCTGCCTGTGGTGGCAGCGATGACACCGCGTCCGACACGCCTGACGTCGTCGACATATCGGACAGCGATGCTGACGCCGATGTTGTGGATGATGACGAAGGCCATTCGGCCGACCTCTCTGGCCTGGCCTCATGCCCGAACCCATTGGTCATTCAGACTGATTGGTTCCCTGAGCCCGAGCATGGTGCGCTGTACAACTTGACGGCTGGCGAAGGTTCCATCGATGCTGAGTCGGGTCGTTTCTCTGGTCCTTTGGCTGCTGATCCTTCGATCATTATCGAGATCCGTGCTGGTGGTCCTTTCATTGGTTTCCAGCAGACGGTTGCGCTGATGGCGACCGACGATGACATCTTCCTGGGCTATGTCAATACAGACGAAGCGGTGCAGAACTACGAAGACTTCCCGACCACCGCTGT